>NZ_DATCRU010000096.1:0-9864 GCF_036568825.1 Mucilaginibacter sp.
GTACAATTTACCTGAGAAATTTACAGGCGAACCATGTGTTAAGTGACCGCCATGAGAAAGATCAAAACCTAATATTTTATCGCCGGGCTGCAGGCAAGCCAGTAAAACGGCAGCATTAGCCTGAGCGCCTGAATGCGGCTGAACGTTTACCCATTCGGCATTGAACAGCTTTTTAGCTCTTTCAATAGCGATGGTCTCTATCTCGTCAACTACCTGGCAACCGCCGTAATAGCGTTTACCGGGCAAGCCTTCGGCATATTTGTTGGTTGCGACAGAACCTGCAGCTTCCATCACCTGACGGCTTACAAAGTTTTCCGACGCGATCAGTTCAATTCCTTCTTCCTGGCGTTGCTGTTCTTCATCCAACAGCTTAAATATCAATTTGTCTCTTTTCATGTTCAGCTTAAAAACGGCGCTAAATTAGCATTTAGATGTGAGATTTGAGATGTGAGATTTCAATTAGTAATCAGTTAACCGGTGACCAGAGATCAGTTAAGATTAAAGGGGCCAAAAAGAGCTTTCTCCTTTAACCTTCGGCTTTCACCTCATCTCACAGATATCCAAAAATTATTGTATCCTAAACCGATCTGGATGTTGATCAGTTCCTGCTGCAGCATTTCGAGCACTGCAAGGAAATTATATACAAAGTGCACCTTGTTTTCTGAGTGTCCGGCAAGGGCCTTAAAGTCCATCTTACTGTTGATCAGTAACAACTCATTGATGGCCTTCTTCTGTTTCTCGATAGTATATGGGTACTGAACTACGGTGTGCTTTACCTCCTCGGTACGACTGGCAAAACGCCTGGTTACTTTATCGTATACCATCATCAGTTTGTACAAAGTCAGTTCTGATAGTTCTTCTCCTGGAACTGCGGTTTTCTCCACCTGTTGCAGATCGAAGATGATATTGCCGCGTTTTTCCTGTTTCAGGCGTTCTTCTTCCATCGGTCGCAACTCTTCACAAATCAGCTTGAACTTTTTGTATTCGATCAGCTTGCGTACCAGCTCTGCTTTCGGGTCAAGCTCGCCATCTTCTTCCGCAGTATAACGCGGCAGCAGCATTTTGGCTTTGATGCGCATCAGGGTGGCGGCTACGAAGATAAATTCGCTGGCCAGCTCCATGTTCAGGCTGTTCATCTGGTGGATATAGTTCAGGAAATCGTCGGTGATCTTCGCAATCGGAATGTCGTGAATATCCAGCTCATCCCTTTCAATGAAAAAGAGGAGCAGGTCAAACGGACCTTCAAATTGCGCCAACTTTATTTCAAAACTATTATCGGTCATAAAAACACTATTAACCTAAACTATTCTATGCTGCAAAGGTTATAAAAACTGAAGACCTAATTGTCCATTAATTATCAACTTATTCTACTTTGCTAACATTGTGGGAATCGAATTATTATGTTTTCACGTATTTTAAAAATTAATGCCTTACTTTGTAAGTTAAATTTTCTATAAGGATGTCAATGCAGGTTACGCCCGGTGATTTACTACAAAAGATCAACTATCCATCTGATTTAAAACAACTTACTGAAGATCAACTTGAACAGGTTTGCCAGGAACTGCGTCAATATATTATTGATGTAGTATCAGTAAATGGCGGTCACTTTGCGGCAAGTTTGGGTGTGGTAGAATTGACGGTCGCTTTGCATTACATTTTAAATACGCCATATGACCAACTGGTGTGGGATGTGGGCCACCAGGCTTACGGGCACAAGATTTTGACAGGTCGACGTGATAATTTTCACACCAACCGTGTTTACAAAGGCATCAGCGGTTTCCCAAAACGTGCCGAAAGCGAATACGACACTTTTGGCGTAGGCCACTCTTCTACTTCTGTTTCAGCGGCGCTTGGAATGGCAGTAGCCTCAAGATATAAAGGTGAGACCGATCGTCAGCATGTGGCTGTAATAGGCGACGGCGCAATGACAGCCGGTTTGGCTTTTGAAGCCTTGAACCATGCGGGTATCGAAAACTCCAATATCCTGGTGATATTGAACGACAATAACATGTCGATCGACCCGAATGTGGGTGGATTGAAACAATATTTGACTGACATTACTACCTCGAAACCATACAACCGTTTCAGGGATGATATAGCGACTGTTTTAACGAAAATCTCATCAATGGGGCCTGATGCTTTCAAGATCGCTAAAAAGATCGAAAAGAGCATCAAAGGAACTTTATTGAAGAGAAGTAATTTCTTTGAGGCTTTACAATTCCGCTATTTCGGGCCGATTGATGGGCATGATGTGAAGCACCTGGTAAAAGTATTGCGCGACCTGCGTGATATACCTGGGCCAAAACTGCTGCATTGTGTTACGGTAAAAGGTAAAGGCTATGCTTTAGCCGAAAAAGACCAGACCAAGTGGCATGCTCCCGGCTTGTTCGATAAAATAACCGGTGAGATCAAAAAATCGAAATCCGAAAAACCACAGCCTCCAAAATACCAGGATGTATTCGGCCATACCATTATAGAGCTTGCTGAGCAGAACCCTAAAATTATGGGTATTACGCCTGCAATGCCTTCAGGATGTTCATTAAACCTGATGATGAAGGCTATGCCCGACCGTGCTTTTGATGTGGGCATTGCCGAACAACATGCGGTTACCTTCTCAGCAGGTTTGGCAACACAAGGATTGATTCCTTTCTGTAACATCTACTCCAGCTTTATGCAAAGGGCATACGATCAGGTAATTCATGATGTGGCAATACAGAAACTAAATGTGGTATTCTGTCTTGACAGAGCAGGATTGGTTGGTGCTGACGGACCAACACACCATGGCGCTTATGATTTGGCTTACATGCGCTGTATACCCAACATGATCGTATCATCACCGATGAACGAGGAAGAACTGCGCAACCTGATGTATACCGCACAACAGGATGATATGGGACCATTTGTGATCCGTTATCCCCGTGGCACAGGTGTTATGCCCGACTGGCAGCGTCCATTAAAAGCCATCCCGGTAGGTAAAGGCCGTAAAATAAGCGATGGCGAAGATGTTGCTATCTTATCGATTGGCGCTATCGGCAACGAAGTAGTTAAAGCTTCATCTGAATTAAATAGCGAAGGATTTTACCCCGCACATTACGATATCCGTTTTGTGAAACCGTTGGATGAAAACCTGCTGCATGAAGTATTCCAGAAATTCAGTAAGGTAATTACTGTTGAGGACGGATGCATTGAAGGTGGCATGGGAAGCGCCATATTGGAATTTATGGCTGATAATAATTACTCAGCTGAGGTGGTTCGTTTAGGCATCCCTGACGAATTTATCGAGCACGGAGAACAACCAGAGCTTTGGGCCGAATGTGGTTATGATGCCAATGCAATAGCCGAACAGGTAAAAAAAATGGGCATCAAACGCAGTGCCCACACGATAGCTTCTTAATGTGCGAATGTGCAGATGCGAGAATGTGCAGATGGTTTTGATTGATTGAATTAATTTGCACATCTGCACATTTTCTAATCTGCACATCTACTCATTCGCACATCTGCACATTCTAATGGCTTCGATAGCTCGCCAGATCATTATAGATCTGTCTGAATGAGCTTCTTAGCCCGATAGTAATCATCGTGGTTTTGTCCTTAAACGCGCTGTTTTGCTCCTGACGGAATATTCCGCCTAATTCAACTCTCAGGTTATATTTCGGGTTCAGCAGATAAGCCACTTTGCCTTGCAGGTAATACATATTGGTGGTTAAGCCCTGACCGGTGTAGTTTCCAAAGAACCTGGCAGGAGAAGTATATACCTGAAAGATATCCTTACCAAAATTCATCCCTGCACTATCTAATCCGTAATGACCGTAATCAAACTCACCTGAAAAATCGAAGCGTTTATAGGAGTAATTAAGCAAACCGACAATCTCCCTAAAGTTTGCTCCCCATGGATGCGCCAGTGGCTCGCTGTTTTCAGAATAATTTTCTATGGATGACCTGGCTGAATAAGTATAAGGCTTCGCATTATTGCTTTCGAGCAGGTAATTTAGATTTTTAACGCCAAACAAGTTTGCTCCGCGTATACCTAATTGCCAGCCGTATTTATTGACCGAAGCGCCATCACTTGAGAAAAAGTCCTTCGATACAAACTCATTTAAAGCAAACTGGCCGTACGCGGTGATACCATCTGTCAGTTTATATTTTGCTGTCAGGCCAAGCAGCGATTTATCAGGGTCGTCGGCAGAGTTATTAACCGGTTTCAGGAAGATGATCGGGTTGATGTAATTGAAGTCAAAAGGGCGTTTTGCACCATTATCATCCGTAAAAAAACCCATCACATTCTCAAAGAAACCAACTGAAAACCTGTTATTCACGTTCCAGTCCAGGTAATGAAATACACCAAATTTATGCCTGTCGGCGCCGTATTGCGAAGTAAACGCCGGATCGTTCATATCGGTCCACATCACCATATAACGCACATTGCCTAAAGTGCCTGTCAGCTTCAGGAATGGATAAGGCGAAGCATAGTCAGATAAGAGCATCGACCGGTAGCCATCACCAATGAAAGTCTTGTCGCGTCCTGCTGAAATATTTAAGTACTTTATCGGTGTGTAGGAAACTACGGCTGTGATATATGACCATGAATAGCCGTTGGCATTGTAAGTTTTCGCATAAGCCTGTCCCGGAACTATGCCTACCTGTTGTATATAGGTCGACAAATATTCTGGCACAACGGCATTATTCAAATACCCTGCTACGTTGTATTGAAACTTATCACTAATCGAGCCACCCAATTGCAAGCCAACAGCACTGGTATAAGTATTCAGCTTGCCCGACAAATCCCGACCTACACCAACATCTGGTAACACATCGCCATAAAATGTAGAATTGGAGCCTTTATAATCGATTAGATGTTCATTGAATATCTTATTATACAACCAGCTATGCTGCTTACCATCATTGCCGTAGTTCATTAAAGAATCGTAGTGTGATCTTAATGCAGAATCTATGATCAATGGCTTGATTGAAGTATGCTCACGGGTTTTTGTTGAGTATAGGTCCGAGTTCAGCTTCTGGTAAAAGTCGTAGGAATAAGGCTGATATTGCGATTGTGCGAATGCCGAATCGGCCACAAACAGGCTCAACACTGCAACAAAGACAATTTTATATATGTGGTAAATAGGTTTCATGATGCCGGGGTTGATAAATTAAAAATCATGATATAAGTCTCTGAAAGTGCTCCGCAGTCCGAAAATAAGCATCACCGTTTTTGTATCCGCAATGCTGCTGGTCGACTGCCTTACCAAACCGCCTATCTCCAGCCGCAGATTATATTTCGGATTTAAAACATAGGCCACTGTTCCTTCGGCATATTTGAGGGTGTTCATAGTAGTAGCCTGCCCGGTCGAGGTTATAAACGGCGATAAATTCGTTCCCGTACCACCTGTTAATTGCGCGGTGACAGTTGCATACTTTGCATAATTAAGCTGCCCCTGCAAATCAAATTTGCCTATGGAGTAATTAAGAATACCCACCAATTCTTTATAATCAGAGCCCAGCGGATCAGCCAATGATTCGCTTAATTGGGTATAATTCACGATAGGATACTGACTTGCATAAGTATTGGGCTTGGAAGTATTATACTCAAACAAATAGTTCAGCTTATTAACCTTAAATAAGTCAGATCCCCTGAAACCTACTTGCCAGGCGTATTTGCTGCTTCCTCCTACTGACGAATCCTGGTCATACAAAAACTGTCCGTAAATGGTTGTTTTATTCAGCACCTTGTATTTGCCGTTAAAACCGAACAAGGTATGGTCAGGAGCGGGGTTTGAATGCCCAAGCGACGATACAAAGAATATTGGATTAACATAATTGGGGTCAAAGCCATGATACTGCCCCGCATCATTAGCTTCTTCGGCAATCAGCGCATTAAAGAAGCCGATCGAAGCCCGGTTAGTAATGTTCCAGTCGATATAATGGAATGCGCCCCATTTGCGGCGGTTGTTCGAGAAGGAATTAAACTGCGTGGCATACTGGTCTTCCATGTAAGCCCACATCGCCATGTATTGTATCCGCTTGCCTAGATCTGCTTTAAATCGTAACAAAGGATACGCGGATGCATAATCAGATAATAAAACTGAACGGTAACCATCTCCGATAAAAGTTTTGTCTTCGCCTAGTTCAACTGATATGGATTTAGTTGGCGTATAACCTATTAAAGCGGTCACATTCGACCAGTCTTTTGTTGATGCACCATAGCTTTTATCAAAGGCCTGTCCCGGAATCATTCCAACAGAATTGATATAGTCTGTTTCATAATTGGCAAACTTTCCCTGGTTCTCATAACCGCTTGTATAAAAGAAAAACCTCGAACCGATTGTACCGCCTAACTGGTATCCACGGGTGTTCAGCCACACTGTTTTAGGTTCATTGAACTCCCGGCCTATTTGTAAGTCGGGTAGGTAATCAAGGAAAAAAGTGTATTCCCTGTCGTTTACTTCAATCAAATGCTGACGGAACAATTTGCGATATAACCAGCTTTTGCCCGAGTTATCAGCCTTGAGCATCAATAACGAATCATACAATGGTCGTATGGCGCTCGAATCTCCAATCAAATATGGCTTAAGCGAAGTGTGCAGATTATTGGAAGGTGAATAAACCGAGTTATTCAGCTTTTGATAAAATTGATAAGAGTAAGGCTGATACATCAGCTGCGCCTTTGCAGAGCAGACCAACAACAACAGCACAATACAAGTAAAAAGTTTCTTCATATAGGGGAATTAGCAACAGCTATATTATTCAAAATAGTTCAGGGTTTTAAAACCACCCTTTTTCAGGTAATCATCTTTTTTAACCAGGTGCAAGTCTGATTGTACCATGTCCTCCACCAATGCCTTCAGGTCATATTTTGGTACCCAACCTAGCTTTTCCTTCGCTTTGGTAGCATCGCCGATCAGCAAATCCACCTCAGTCGGCCTGAAATATTTAGAGTCGATCTTTACTACCGTTTGACCGAATTTCAAAGCACCACGGTTTAAACCTAATTCTTCCATTCGCTGCTCATCAATGTCAATCACTACACCTTTTTCATGCTCATCCTTACCACTAAATTCTATCTCAACACCCAATTCAGCAAAAGCCATACGGATAAAGTCGCGCACAGTGGTAGTAACACCTGTGGCGATTACAAAATCCTCGGCTTTAGCCTGCTGCAACATCAGCCACATGGCCTCGATATAATCTTTGGCATGCCCCCAATCGCGTTTGGCCGACAGGTTACCCATATACAGGCAATTCTGTAAACCCAATACAATCTTGGCGGCCGCGCGGGTAATTTTCCGGGTCACAAATGTCTCACCACGTATTGGACTTTCATGATTGAATAAAATACCATTGCAGGCATACATATTATAGGCTTCGCGATAGTTAACAATGATCCAGTAACCGTATAACTTAGCCACAGCATAAGGTGAACGCGGGTAAAAAGGCGTGGTCTCGCTTTGCGGAACAGCTTGCACTAAACCATATAACTCAGAGGTTGATGCCTGGTAAATGCGGGTCTTTTGAGTCAGGCCTAATAATCGCACGGCTTCCAATATTCTCAGGGTACCAACACCATCAGCATTGGCTGTGTATTCAGGTGTATCAAAACTCACCTTCACATGGCTTTGAGCGGCAAGATTGTAGATTTCGTCTGGCTGAACTTCCTGTACCAAACGAATTAGATTAGTAGAATCAGTCAAATCGCCGTAATGAAGCTTGAACTTTACGTTCGGCTCATGGGGATCATGATAAAGGTGGTCGATACGGTCCGTATTAAATAACGACGACCTCCTTTTCACCCCATGCACCATATAACCCTTTTTCAGGAGGAACTCGGCTAAATAAGCACCGTCCTGTCCTGTAATGCCGGTAATTAATGCTGTCTTCATCTGCTCTCGTAACGATTATCTTACAATATTATCCAATTTAATTGTAAATGTTGTCATCGGGGATTACAAGTGTTCACGTTCACAGTCCGTGAACGCTCGTGAACATTCGTGAACACCATAGATTTACACCCCAAGGTCAAAAATTACGCTGCTTGTTTATCAATCAAAAATCCATGCCTACCTTAGTTCTACACTTATCCAATAGACCATGGCAAAAGTAAAATGGTTTGAACGAAGCTTCGATTTCAGCAAGGATCAGAATATCTTCCCATCCATTATTGAACGCCTCAGGGGAACACCTGCGCGGCTGGAAGAAAAATTCAAATCCATACCTGCTGAAATATTGGAGATGAAGGTTGACAATACCTGGTCGATCAAAGAAAATGTCGGGCACTTAATTGACCTCGAACCACTTTGGCAGGGAAGATTAGAGGACATCAAAAATGGAGAGATTGAGATGCGGCCAACTGATCTGGCCAATCGTAAAACGGATGAAGCCAATCATAATTCGCAGCCAATAGAAAAGCTATTAAGTGATTTCAGGGCGATAAGAGAACACACTGTAAATCTAATCGATAACCTGGACGAAGAAACCATATTTAAGTCAGCATTACATCCAAGATTGAAAGCGCCTATGTGTACGATGGATCTGTTTCTATTTGTGGCCGAACATGATGATCATCATTTAGCTAGGATAACGGAATTGGTGAAACTATTGAATCAAGGTTGAAGCGAATTATAAGCCTCCACCGCTTCCTCCAATTCCTTATACCACTCTTCACCATACTTACGGATAAGCGGTTCTTTCAGAAACTCATGCACATGTACTTTTAATTCATTGCCAAATGAGCATGCCGGGCTGCAGATGCTCCAGCGGTCGTAATTCAGTACATCAAACTCGGGGTATTTGGTAATACGGATAGGGTATAAATGACAAGAAATCGGTTTTCTCCAGTTGATAGCGCCGTACTCGTAAGCCTTCTCAATGGCACATTTGGTGATACCATTTTCCCAGGTAACATAGGCACATTCTTTATTGGTATCGACACAGGGCGTGGTATAGTCTCCTTCAAAATCGGTTACATAAGTTCCGGTTTCTTCAATAGTAGCTATCCCTTTAGCGGTCATAAAAGGCTTTACCTTTGGATAAATCTCATCCAGAATATGTAGTTCGTCGTGGTTCAAAGGCGCACCTGAATCACCTTCCAAACAACACGCGCCCTTACATTTCTTCAGGTTGCAGACAAAGTTCTCCTTTATCACATCCTCGTGCACCAAAACATTGCCGACCTCGATCATAAATTCTAAATACTAAACTCTAAATCCTAAACTCTAAATTCTGAATATTAAGCTCTAAACCCTAAATTCTAAATGATTATGCGAACCACTCACCATTCAACTCAATCAACCTAATCAACTAATCGGTTTCCTTACTCACCGGGTTCAGCGGATATTTTAATCCACTGGCTGATGTCAGCTCCATTGTTAAACTGCCTACTATCACTTCTACATGTGCTTTTACCGGGATACGGTTGTTGTCATCCGTGATCCAAAGATACAGCTTACTATCCTTTCTGAAAATACGGCCGGGAATAATCGTCGGACTAAACTTCAGGCAATTGAAAGTACCCATCGCACACTTTATCCGTTCCTTACCTACGTAGGTAATATTCATGGCATGGATGCCGTCATCAAGGAAGTATTGCAAATCGAATTTTTGCCCAACCTTAATTTTAGAAACATCCAGGCACCGCGCAAAATAATACGCTGATACAAAGTCGAACACCTGGTCGCCTTTGTAAGGGAATGTTCCTTTGCCGGCAGTTATCGTTTTCTTTTCATGATCAAAAGTTACCTTATCGGTATGCTTCCAGCTCGATTCGCGCCTGTTCTCGGCATAATAATAGGGCAATAGTGTATTCTTATCGATATAACTTTCGTAACGATTACGCACTTTATAAAAAACATCAAAAGTACCGGCGGTTTT
>NZ_DATCRU010000097.1:0-52642 GCF_036568825.1 Mucilaginibacter sp.
AAGGGGTAAAGTGATTAGCATTCCGAACGGCTTCCTACAGCCAATGACAAATCGTAATCTTTTTCTTTACCCTTTTCTTCTGCACTAAATCTACTCTTAACTCACATTGTTTTTATCCTATCCACAAACATAGGATGACAAGCTTTTCTTAATTACTTCCCTGCCTTCTCCAACTCCTTAATCCGATCCGCAGCATAAGTATTCTTCGGATTCAACTCGACGGCTTTTTTAAAGTTTTTAACAGCTAACTCCTTTTCCCCTGCAGCTTCATAGCCTTCGGCTAAACTATCGTAGGCGTTGGCACTATTAGGAAACTTAGCCAGGTTAAATTTGAATATCTCAACAGCCTCATTTTTCTTATCGTCACGCATCAGGATAAAACCGAGGTCGTTAACATCATCTTCGGGTAAGTTAAAACCGCTATCCTTTTCTTTCATCCTATCGGCTATTTCAGTAGCATGATCATAACCCTCTTTTCTCAGATTCTTCATAAATGCTTCCATTCTTTTCAACTCATGAAATTGGTAGCCTGTCCACAGACATGGCCACCAGGTTTGGTTAGGGAAGAATTCGTTCAGAACATCTGTAGTAATATGCAGCCCCCAGGTGGAGTAGGTAAAATAAACCAGTATCTCTTTCTTCTCCGGATTGGCAATATAAAAAGCTTTAAAATCACCATTGTCGCCCCAATGCCATATCCATTTGCCGGTTTCATTTTCCTGTAAGCCAACACCAAGACCCCACATGATATGCTTTTTAGTTTCGGCATCAATATTATGCTTAAACCAATCCGCGTTTGATGCTGTGGTGAACATCATTTTTTGTGTTTCGGGCTTTAATCCAACACCGTTTATCAGTGCCTGCAAAAAACGTGCATAGTCGCTGGCGCAGGTGAGCAGGCTGGCAGCTGCCATCTGATTTTTGTGCCGATTAATTGCATCAGGACTATTGCCAAATGCCGCTTCCGTATTAAACTTATCAGTCCAGGCATAGCTGGAGTTAGTCATACCAAGCGGCGTAAACACTTCTTCCTGCGCCAGCTCATTTAACGATTTATTGGTCAGCTTTTCAACCACATGTTGCAGGTATTGGAATCCTTCCCCTGAATACGAAAAGGTGCTATCTGGTGTAAAAATAAGTTTGGCAGATTTATCATCACCCCAGTTAGGCAAACCGGTGGTGTGTCGCAATACCATTCTTGCCGTTATTTTGGCATAGCGCGGATCGTTGGGATCAAAGCGATCATAGCTTCCCATATAATCCATCAGCGATTTATCCAGATCGATAACGCCGCGGTCATACAAACGCATCACGATGTAAGAAAACACACATTTACTCAACGATGCGGCCTCGAAAACCGTATTGGAGGTGACTTTCTTATCCGATCCTTTGCTGATAACGCCCAAATTAAAGTTTTGAGTTTTATTGCCTTTGATGCAAACTAACTGCATTCCGGGGATACCGTAATCTTTTAGTAGGCTGGTTAATTTTTCTTCCTGGCCAAATGCTGATATACAGGTAAGCATCATGAAAGCAAGACCGCAGATAAATCTTTTCATATGTGTGAATGGTTATAAAGAGTTACTATAAAAATTTATGCCGATTTTATATTGATTTGATTACGAATCTGTTGCATCGATTTTGATCAATGCAAATGTATCGTTAGCGAACAGCAAGTGTCCGTTAATATTCATAAGATGAAGTGAATAATAAGATGTTGCTTGCTTTGAGAATTATTTCTCCGGCGTATTATAGTAATAGATAGGAGCGAAGACACCCTCGCTGGTAACATAATAACCTTTGCCATCCAATGTAAATCCGATTGCCTCGCCTTGCTTTTCTTGCTGATAAGGTAGGGCTTCTGGTTTTCTCTGCATCGTTTTCCAAATAGGCTCGTTGCCGTTACGTTTCCAATAGTAAACTTTTACATAGTCTTTTAGTAGTACTTGTTGACCATCTCTCGAAATATCCCCGGCAGTGATCCATTTGAATGGGCGGAATCCGCTGAAGTATAGTTTGCAGCGTTTGGTTAGTGTTACAGTATCATTTGGTTTAAAATTAAGTGGAGAAGTATATACGGTAACTGAGTCAGAACGCTTGGAAACAATATAAAGCAACTTTTCAATTGGATCGACCATCAGCGTTTCCGCGTCACGGGGGCTATCAGGATACCTGAAATGTATCGGAACAGCGTTCGCCTGTATAATGCTATCCTTTCCGATCCATGATTTTTGTTCCTCGATACGGTAAACAGTAATGTATCTTCGCCAGGCATCGTTGTCGCCAATATCGCCCATGTACACATAACTTTTGCCTTTTAGTGGTCCCGGGCCTACGGCTATATCCTCAACATCACGTACACCCTGCTTTTCTTTTGGGTCGCCTTTATAATAGATCACCGATTTTATATTTCCCTGCGGAGTAATAGCAAAAAAGCGACTGGTATCGCCGCTATCGTTATGTACATAAAAAATGCCCTGATGAATAGCCGACGCCGCTATGCCAGAGATCTCGTCCATTTGCTTATCCTGCAAATGACCGGTTACATTTAGTTTTTGTTGCACATGCTTGTGCTCGGCATAAGCACCCAAAAACAGGATGAATACCAGGGGGAGTATGATCTTTATTTTTTTCCGGCGGCTCATGTAATTCTAAACACAAAGATCAGACAAAAGAACATTAAACTGAAACTTTGCCTGATCCGGTTTAGAACGGTAGAGGTAGGGTATATGTTTTACAATCAGAAATTTATTTACACTTAGCGGACCATTACCATAGGACGATGACTGCTCAATATCTCAGCAGCAGTACGATAATCAGCAAGATCAAGTTCCTGCACATATTTGCAATTGCATGGGTGACCGGGAGAAATAAACACCGGCATATCAAACCCCAATTGCTGGTAATAGGGAGTGATGAATGCCTGTACGGGTAAGCTATTTGCAGTATTAATGATAGAAGTGGTTAATTTCTTTAATGGCTTTAACAACAATCTTACCTCGCAGATATTAAAATTATCATTTAAAGGTATCCAGCGATTTACTTCGTCAATGTCAACCAGCAAAGCATTTTGCCTTATGCCTTTCAGCGTGCCTATCACTTCATTATCCTCGTTCAATAGGCTCTTAATTACTACCTGCTGGCCTAAATAGCGGCTAAAAATTAGTAGCTGCTCTGCTGTTGTTATCCTATTCATAATACTAAATATATTAGCAAATATAAATAAACTTATACCAGAATTGCAAGTAAAATACTAAAATTTTTATCAAAAAATAGTGGTCGTTATACCGATATTGAAGGCCCCAAATTGCGAGTGCGATATGTTAAAACCACTGTGCGAGAATATCTTATAAAATGAAGGATCAAAAACTGCAGCGAAGTGATGGGTGATATAATATTCAATCCCCGCATCGGCTTTTAACGCCACACGAGTATTGGAAATGGTACGCAGCATCACCCCATTTGGCGTGTTCACAGCCAGGTTAAATGAGTGCATGCCAAGCCCCGGCTGCAAAATGCCGTATAATGCCCATCTGCCAAAGTTACTGCGGTAACCTGCTCCAACGATCAGAAAATCAGTAGGCAGCTTTCCCTGTACAATATTGGTCGGGATATTTTGTGAATAACTGGTATAGTTATTATTCAATGCATCATAATCTATCCTGAAAAACACGTCGTTACTATAAGTAGGGCGGTATTCAATAGCCGTGTTTATTGTCAGGCCATCATTAAGATGAGTGTGCCCGTTGGTCAAGGGAAAACCTATCCCAAGTGAACCCGGGAAGTAAAATCTTGAGGAAATATCTTCAACCTGGGCATGTACCTTCGTTACAGCAGCAATAACAATAGCGATCAGCAGAATAAATCTCCTGTTAACCAGCATAATTTATGGTTAGTTTATAAAACGTCGTCGTGGTATTTTTTGCGTTCCAGCTTTTGGAAAGGGATCTTCACAATATTCAAAAATCTTCCGTTGATCTTTTCGTCCATATGGGTATCGATACCAAAGCAGGTATCTTCTCTGTCCAGTTCTTCAAATGTGCCGAATAGTCTGTCCCAAATGCTTAACACATCGCCGTAATTGCAATCGGTATAAGGCAGCCGGTAATGGTGATGCACATGGTGCAGGTTTGGAGTGATGAATATCAGTCCAACGATTTTATTGGCTTTGTCTGATAGCCTGAACTCGGTATGGGCAATGATATTTGAAAATGTCTGGAATATCTGCCTGATGATCAGTACGCCGATCACCGGGCCCAGTATAGTTACCCAAAGCATCAGGAAGCAGGTGCGGACGAAGGTTTCTCCCGGATGTTCCCTTGTAGTAGTCGAAACATCAACTTTCAGATCACTATGGTGCACCAGGTGGAATTTCCATAGCGTATCCACCTTATGCATGATCACGTGGTAGGTATACTCGCACAGATCAAGCAATACAAAGGCGACAATATAATATAGCCAATTCCTGGTATGCCAATGCACCAGGTTAAGCAATCCCCAATGGTGCAAATTAGCCCAATTGCAAATAATGATGATAAAAGTAGTGAGCGAAAGCTGCACCGGCAAAGCCGTGAAAATGAAAGTCAGGTTAACCGATGAATGTTTAAGCTTGGATATTGCCCCGTTGGTTGAAACAAGCAATTCGGCAAGCCATAATGAGGTAATAACAGTTGCATAAAGGATAATTTGTGCAGCATCCTCATGCGTCGAAAACAAAGTGCGTAGACTATGCATAGTCAATTAATAGGGGCAAAAATAAGTGGCGGCTAAAATATATTTTATTTACAATTCCTGCAATTCCATTTGCGGCAGCTCAACATCGGGTTTCGCTGTATCAGTAAGTTTCACTTTACCACGTTCTTTTCTGATGATCCTGTTAAACAGGGAAACTTCTTTATCAAAAAGGAACTGGAAAAACAGCTTTGTCCACGAAGTATGGTATTTCAGCGTATCATAATATTCAGGTGCAGTTTTTCTGATCTCAGGCAACTTGTTCCATGGAATAGAAGGAAAGTCGTGATGCTCATTATGGAAACCTACGTTAAATGCAACGGTATTCCATGAGCCATAATAGCTAAAGGTTTCCTGCTCAGTTTTAAAAGTAAGATAATGTTCCTGTATCCATCTTGCACCTAGTGGATGCAGACCAATTGAAAACCAAAAGCTCAGGAACAGAAATCCTATCGCATGAAATCCGAAGAAATACCAAATTGCGGCGGTAAAAATAGCCTGTGTAAGAAAATTAGTAACGATCCATCCATCAATAGGGTGAATTTCCTTTAACCTCGACAAACGAAATATCTGGAATACCGGGAAGAAGAATAACCAAAGCATCTTACCAATAAAGTAGTTATTGATCAGTTTTGCTTCCCATTTGTTTGGCAAGTCGGCGTCCAATTCGTGTACTCCCTGGAAAGAGTGATGTTTGATATGATATTTCTCGAACGAAATAGCGCTTGGCAATATCTGCGGTAAATTAGAAAGTAAAGCCGCCCAACGATTGGCATTCCGGTTTTTAAATAATAACTGGTGCGTGCACTCGTGTATCATTACAAACAACGCATGGTCGGCAAAAGCACCTAATAAATACGCAGCACCAAATACCAGCCACCAGGATTGATCGCGCAATAGGTATGCTCCAACTACCTGGAAAAGAACCAGTCCGATGATAGCGAATATAGTCGAAGGGTTTTTACCTATCAGGTTTCTCAGGTCAGGAAATTGCTTGAGAATTTTTTTGGTGCGGATGCGATGCGGTTCAGATTCGGTAGAATGGATAAAATCAGTTTTTCTTGCCATGAGCTTCGTTTGCCTTCGCTTTTATTAAAATTTAGTTAAATTTATTTCGTATTTTAACGTTGAATTGTTGCTTAAGTTATATCCAATTGAAATTTTTCAGAAGGAAAAACTAAACCTACAGTTTCTAAATATAGAAGTTAATTCTGTAACAAAACTGTTTTATTTACATTTTTATTACAAATAGTTGTGGTGCGGTGTATGGAACTGTCCTTTTTTGTATAATATCCTGAGTGCACTGGGTAATACGATGAGCAATAAAGGCAATGCCACAAGAAAGCCGCCAATAACCGCAATAGCCAGCGGTTGATGCAATTGCGCTCCGGCCCCTATGCCTAATGCCAGCGGCATCAATGCAATAATGGCTCCGAGCGCTGTCATTAACTTTGGCCGTAAACGGGTAGAAATAGAAAATATAATCGCCTCATTCACACAGTCGCCTGTCGGTGTATTCACTTCGCACAAATTCTCCAGCGCCCGTTGTTTAAACTGCAGGAAGGTGAAAATTGCATTCTCCCCAATAATACCCACGATCATGATCAGTCCGGTGTAGCTGCCCACGTTTAGCGGTGTCCTGGTAACATAAAGTGCCAATAAACTGCCTGCAGTACCTAATACGGCAATTACAAGGATGAGGAATGCAATCCTGAATTGTTTGAACAGGAACAGAATAACGCCAAACACGAGCAGACTGGCTGTGATCAGGATCATCAATAGCTCTTTAAACGATTGCTGTTGCTGTGCATAATCGCCGCCATATTCGATATGATAGCCTTCCGGTAAACTTACTTTCTCAGCAATGCTTTTTTGTATCGCAGGTATCACGGTACCTATGGTGGCATTTTCCAGGCGTGCTGAAATTACGCCCATTGATTGCAGGTTCTCGCGGTTTACTTCTGCTTCACCGGGCTTTAGTTCTACAGATGCTAACTCGGTTATCGGTATTAGCTTACCAGACGGCGTAAAAATGGTTTGACTCTTAATATCATCTACACGCAGGTTTTTATTGCCAGGATAAACCATCCGGATAGGGGATAACTGCTCGCGTTCAAGCAAATTACCTATAATATTTCCTTGCAAAGCATTTTGTAATTGAAATTGCAGACTGGTAGGGGTAATGTTATACTGGGCCAGCTTGCTGTAATGCGGATCGATACTAACAGATGGCCCTGCTATTACAATGCCATCGAATACGTCGGCGGTACCTTTTACAGATCCGGTGGCATCAGCAATTTGTTTAGACAGATCATGTAATTTTTGCTGATCGTCACCAAATACCTTTATTTCGATAGGTTGGGTTGACGTCATCAGGTCGCCCAGCATATCTGTTATTACCTGGCCGAAATCAATTCGTAACGCGGGTTGAGTTGATGCAATTTTCTGACGTAGATCACTTATTACTTCTTCGGTAGTTTTATCCCTTTCTTTCTTCAGTTGTATCAGGTAATCGCCGGTATTCGGTTCGGTGATAAAAAAGCCCATTTGGGTGCCGGTACGTCTTGAATAAGCCTCAACTTCGGGCTGAGCGGTTATGATCTTTTCTACCTGGTGCAGCATGCGGTCGGTTTCCTCCAGCGAAGTACCCGGTGGTGAAGTATAATCGAGCACAATACTGCCTTCATCCATTTCGGGCAGAAAACCACTTTCAAGCAATTTTGGTACGATTATCAGCACGGCGACCAGTCCACCTACAATAGCCAGGCTCAACCATGGACGAAGGATAAACCACGAAACCCATTTCTGTTTTTTGACATGATGTTTTTCTTCCCTGGCTTCTTTCGGATCACGGCGCTTCTTCCTGGTGAGTAAAAGATAGATCACCGGCAAGCCAATCCAGGTAACAAAGAATGAACACACCAGGGTGATGATCATGGTATTGGTGAGCACCTTAAAATAAGCTCCCGCCACACCGCTCATCAGCACAAAAGGAATAAATATCACGATAGTACTGATAGACGAACCCACCATTGCAGGGAAAAGATAATCGATTGCCTTTTGCAGCAACTTTAAGGTATGCTCTTCGGGATGCTCCTCATGGGTCCGGTGTATCTGCTCAACCACAACTATGGCGTCGTCTATGATCAAACCTATTGCCGCAGCTATAGCACCCAGCGTCATAATATTAAAGGTGTAGCCAATGGCATAAAGCACGATGAGGCTTAGGCAGATGGTAATAGGTATGGTGATTAAAATAGTGGCGCTTGCCTTTAACGAACGCAGGAAAATAATGGCGACAATGATGGCCAGCAATAAACCTATCCAAAGGCTATCGGTTACGCTCCTGATTGAGTCGTTTACAAAATCAGCCTGGATATAATAGGGTTTGATGGTAACATCGTGAGGCAGAATTTTTTTCAGATCCTCTACCTTAGCATCCATATCTGCCGACAGGGATACCAGGTTGGTATTAGGCTGTTTAATCACCGCGATAAGCACCCCATCGCGCCCGTTGGCATTGATCTTGGTATACTCGATCCCTTCCTGAACGGAGATATCTGCAAAGTCTTTCAGCCGTACCACACGCTTACGGTTATTGCTGATCACCAGGTCGGCTAACTGATCTTTCGCATTAATGGTAGCGTCGGTAACGGTAAGGTAGAACCGGCTATAATCGGAAAGATAGCCTTCTGATTTTACAAAGTTGGTATTGGTTAGTGTAGTGTTGATGATATCCGGCGTAAGGCCAAGCGAGCTCATTTTCTGCTTGTTCAGCGATAGCCAGTATTCTTTTGCCTTACCGCCAATTACCCTGATCTCTGAAATACCATCCACTTGTGACAGGAAAGGTTTAACCGTATAGGTTGCTAGTTGCCGAAGTTCTATAGGCGTTTTGGTATGGCTCTCCAGTGTATAACCGCTCACCGGTAATATTGAAGGGTTCATTTTAGCCACCGATATGTTGACATCGGCAGGCAAATCGTTTTTTATCTGGTCGATACTGGTTTGTATCCTTTGCAGCGAAAGATCAATATCCGCATCCCAACTCATAAAGGCGGATATTTCGCAACTGCCGCGACTGGTGGTACTGCGCACAGTCTTCAGATCGGGAACCTGCTTAATGGCATTCTCCAACGGTTTGGTAACCGTTACCATCATTTTGTTTACCGGCTGCAAGCCTTCATCAGCTATGATCTTGATCTTTGGAAATGTGATCTCCGGAAATAATGATGTTTGTAATTTAGAATAAGCATACAAACCGCCCATAATTACAATGGCCAGCACCAAACTAAGGGGCTTTTTGTGCGATATAAAGAAATCCTGTAGCGGCCTCTTGGTCATTGTTTTACGATCTTAACTTTAGCGGTATCAGGCAAACCATAATTCCCGGTCACAACAATTTTATCCTCAGTAGAAAATTTTGGCGATAATATCTCCACCCGGTCGCCCATCTCGATTCCCTTAGTTACCGGCACTTTCACAGCCGTGGTAGGATTGATGAGTTTCATTACCCAAAACTCGGTTTGAGTTTCGTTGGCAAGCAGTGCTTCCTTTGGCAAGGATGTCGTGTTCTTTTTTTCTGATTTTACAATGCGTGCTTTAGCAACCAAATTTTCCGGTATCTGATCGTCCGAGTTTAGTTTCAAAACCACACCCTGGGTTTGCGCCACGGTATCAACCGATGGCATAAAAGAGGCTACATGGCTGCTCACGGTTTGCCCGCCCGGTAAGGTAAGCTGGATGTTTTGACCCTGTTTAACAAACTGGCGCAGCTCGTAAGGCATTTGCATCACGAACACAAAGCTTGAGCGGTCGCTGATGGTGGCTAACGCCTCGCCGTCCTGCACATAGTCGCCGGTTTGGTGGTTTAACTGGCTCACATAACCCGGCCCTGGCGATTTGATTTTGTTGACGCCAGAAAATTTCAGCGTTGTATCCAGCACATTGATACTATTACCAATGGCCTGCGCTTCTTTGGTTTTTACAGTAAAGAGCACATCCCCCTTATTTACAAAATGACCCGGCAATGCACTGGCCTGTTGTATATAACCATTGGCGTTTGATTTGATATAGTTCTTCTGCTGAAAAACCGAAGTGGCATTCAGGTCGATATAATCGGTAAGCGAACTCTGGTCGACGGTGGTAACCGTTACAGGTGTCTGCGCTTTTACGTTGGCATCGTCATCACCCTCGGCCTTGGTATTGCTTTTGCACGAGCCAAGGCACAGCGAAATACCTGCTGCTGCGAACAGGCATTTAATAGCCGGGTATCTGGTTAATATTTTCATGTTACCTGTTCCAGTAATTTAACTGATTGATCAGTTGCAGTTTGTTGATAATGGTTTGTGTCTTTAGGTTTCGTACAGCCAAATAATTGTTAATGGCCAGTATCAGATCGGCTATTTTAACATCGCCGGTCTGCAGAAGCTGGGTATCAACCTTTATCAGGCCCTCCGAATATTTGATCTGATCCAGTATCTGCGGCATCAGTTTCTCATTTTCGCTGATCTGTTGATTCAGCTGCGCTATCTGCTGTTTATATTGTGTATTAAAAAACGCTTTGTAAGTCTGGCGCGTTTCTTCCTGCAACGACAATTTTTTATACTGCATTTTACGCTGACCGCCGTCATAGATCGGTACCGACAAACTGAAACCTATACTGGTGCCAAAATTCTTCCAGGCCTGGCCCATAAAATCGCTGTTATAACCTGCATCGGCGAATGCGTTTGCTTTTGGTTTATAACTGAAATCGATCTGCTGTTTGCTGTTCACTAGTTTTAAGCTATCCAGCTTGTATTGCCTGAAAAAAACGCTTGAATTGATATCTGGTGGTAAACCTCTTTCCAGGTTGGGCTCTGCTAATTCTACAGTGGTAGTATCCGCAATTCCCGTAAGGTAATTTAAAGTAGCGTAGTCATTTTTGAATAATAACCGAGCCTGTGCAAGCTGCAATTGCTGCTGTTTTAAGGTAACCAGGAAGGTAAGATAATCGCTCTGACGATACACGTTCGCCCGTGTCAGCTTTTTCAGGACTTCTTCCTCATTGGTCAGGAGGCTAATAATTTCCTGGTTGAATTTCACCTGCTGCTGGTCGCCATAGGCAGTGATGTATTGCCCGGTTATGACTTTCTTTAAATCCTGTTCAGATATTTTTGCTGAATTATTAAGCGATTGCGATTGCAAATTGATCGCTTCAACCTGCGATTTGATATTATTCTTACTCACAATAGCCTGGTTTACCCCAACCAAACCGTTTAAAGTATGCTCGTTGGTAATGGGAGAGGCATAGCCATAGCCATTAATGGTTGGGGCATACAGCCCTGCGCTGGTTAAATTTACCTGTGGTTTAAACCCTGCCATCAACCGTAGGCTGTCCTGTTGGTTTAAGGCAACCTGGTTGTGCAGGTCTTTCAAAAGGGGGCTATTGTTCTTCGCTATTTCAAGGTAATGGTCTAATGAATTGACTTGCGCCTGCGAAACAGAAAAAGAGAATATACATATGGTTATACAGGTGAGCCACTTCATCTACCTATCAATGTGATTGCGTTAGTTTTGCTAAAGTAAAAATTTAATTCTGTATAAATTTAGGACGCAAGCTTCAAAAATTGACCGTAAAAGTGTGATATGGCGCTTGATAACTGTAATTTAACGTGAAGTTTAAATTCTCACAGATTTGCCTTGAAATAGTGAGCCCAAGCCCGCTTCCTTCAGATTCGCTCGATTTGTGAAAGCGTGTAAATATTTCGTTACGCTCCAGGGCTCCGGTTGCCCCGGTATTCCGGATAGTCAATAATTCGTCAGTCAGCTTTATCCTGATCTCTCCGCCTACACGGTTATGCCTTATGGCATTTCCCAGCAAGTTATTTAATAATATATCTATAAGATAGGTGCTGGCAACTACTTCTTTTTCTAAAAGATCAGTGGTCACCTTTAATCCCTTGTCCAGGAATATCTCTTCAAATTGAATGAGCAACTCTTCAATATGTTGTTTCAGATTAATATGTTCATTGCTTTCCAGTAACCTGTTCTCGATTTTCACCAATAAAAGCAACGATTGATTTAACCGGGTGAGTTTGGATACCGCGCTGTACAGATCGTTCAATAATTTGCTTTGCTTCTGGGTAAAGGTGTCAGTCTGTATCAATGTATCCATTTTGGAATTGATAACTGCGATAGGAGTGAGCAACTCGTGCGAGGCATTCTCTGTAAAAGTCTTTAGCTCTTTGTAATCACTCTTAACCCTGGTCGACATCCCTATGATCGCCTGATTCAGTTCTTCAAACTCATCAATATTGGTTTTCTCAAGCGGGATATCCTTGTTATCGGTAATATTAAAAAGCCGGAGCTCTTTCAGCAGATCATAGAAAGGCTGCCATAGCCGGTTCAGGAGTAACCTGTTGGTCACATATAACGTGACAAAGAGTAGCAATATAACACCGGCGGTTATGCCAAAAATAATCTTTATAAGATCTTCGGCTTCCACCGTCGATACCACTACCAATACCTTATAATACTTGTTACCAACGGTAACCGATGTGATCAATCCGCGGCCTGTTTCAAATTCATCGTCATCGTCATGATGGTGATGATGTCTTTTTGCATATTTAACGTTGTCGTTATTGCGGTAAACGGTATTAATAAATTCCCGTTTTACAGAGCCGGGCTCAGCTTCGGTGAAAGTGATTTGCTGATCGTTTGACTTAAAGACTTGTGGTAGTTGGTGGTTTAGGCTTACATAGTCAAATATCTCGTTTTCTTCAACCACCAGATCTTTCTCCAGTTGACTGATCAGTATTAAGCTGATGGCCTGGTAATAAATAATACCTGTTATCAGCATCACCACAACAGTGGTAAGCAAATTAACGCGATTGTATCGGGTAATGAGTTTCATTAGCTGGTAAACTTATAGCCCATGCCATAAGCCGCCTGAATATAATCATTACTTCCTGCCTCAATTAATTTTTTTCTGAGGTTTTTAATATGAGAGTAAATAAAGTCAAAATTATTAGCCAAATCCATGCCATCGCCCCAAAGGTGCTCGGCTATCGCATTTTTTGAAACCACTTTTCCTTTATTAGCAATGAAATACAAAAGCAACGCATATTCCTTCCGTGTAAGTTTAACAGACTGATCGTTCACTTTTGCTGTTTTTGCCAGCAGATCGATATTGATCTCGTTAAATATAAGCTGGTTACTGCCGTTAAAAGTTTTGCGGCGGATGATGGCAGTCACCCGGGCCCGCAATTCCGACAGGTGAAATGGCTTTACCAGGTAATCATCGGCGCCCAGATCAAGGCCTTCCAGGCGGTCATCCAGGGAGTTCTTTGCTGAAATGATCAGTACGCCATCGCTATTATTATTCTTCTTAAGATATTTTAAAATTTCTATACCGCTGCCTCCCGGCAGGGTGATATCCAGTAAAATGCAGTCATAGCTGTATATATTTACCTTGGCCATCGCTTCCGGGTAGTTGGATGCGGTTTCGCAAATATTACCGGCCTCAGTAAAGTATTCCTCAATACTTTCGCGCAGCCCTTTTTCATCCTCAATGATCAGTATCTTCATCCGGTCAATTTTCGATAAAAATACAAACTCAATTCTGAATACATTTGGTAGCGATAGATTTTGTACAGGATGTATTGGTAGATTTGGGGGTGGTTGTATTGGTTGTATTGGTTGTAGAGGTTGTAGAGGTTGTAATGGTTGAAGTAGTTCGGCTCTTTAAACTTAATCAACTTAATCTAACTCAATCAACCATTCACTAACTCACTAATTCACTAATTAAAACAACCCATGTGGTGGATATATGCTTTACTTTCAGCGGCTTTTGCGGCATTAACTGCAATATTTGCAAAAATTGGTATCAAGGGTGTCGATAGCGACCTGGCAACTGCCATACGTACCGTTATTATACTGATCATTGCCTGGTCGATAGCCTTATATAAGGGAAGCGCTGAAAACATGGGTGCGCTCAGCAAAACAAACTGGGCTTTTCTGGTGCTGTCAGGTTGCGCCACAGGCTTATCGTGGATTTTTTACTTCAAAGCATTGCAGGTGGGTAATGTATCGCAGGTTGCACCCGTTGATAAGCTGAGCGTTGCCCTGGCTATCATATTATCAGCCATTTTTCTCAAGGAATCAATCACATTATGGTCAGCTGTCGGTGCCTTGCTCATTATTTCCGGAACCCTTGTACTCATTTTAAAATAACTAACCGTTAGCTTTCCATTATCATTGTTACAAATAAGATAAATCATTTCTTTATTATTAACCGTTTGGTATAGAGTTGATTATTGTTTTGTATTTATACGATTGTCATATCCCTCTGTAATTTGTGTAAAAATCACACTACAATTAATTAACAATCAGATTTAATCCAAAATTTCTGACCATTTTCGCCCGATTTTAAAGATCAGTGATAACCAGATTATGCGATATATTATTATAGTATTATTATTTTTTGTTTGTTCTTCAACAATTGTAAACGCGCAGCCATACAACAATCCGAAAGGCCGCATAAGCGGTAAAGTGATCGATGCTGTTACTAAACAACCAGTTGACTACGCTACAGTAAGTATTTCAAAAGCCGGGGCAACAAGCCCATTCGATGGTGTATCAACTGATCCCAAAGGTAACTTCACTCTCGTGAATGTTAATCCCGGCGATTATGTCGTATCGGTTGATTTCATGGGGTATAAGAAGAAAATTATTGATCATCTGAGCATCAATAATGCTACTCCTAATATCTCTCTTGGTACAATAGCCCTTGAGCCAATTCAAACCCAGCTAAAATCTGTCGATATTGTGGCAAAGGCGCCGGTTGTACAAAATAAGATCGATAAAATGGTTTTTAATGTGGCAAATGACCTTACCTCGCAGAGCGGTACAGCATCAGATGTGCTGCAGAAAGTGCCACAAGTTACTGTGGATGTTGATGGTAACGTGCAGTTGCAGGGCAATTCCAACATTCGCTTCCTGATCAATGGCAAACCATCGAGCATATTTGGTGCAAGTTTGGCCGATGCATTACAGTCTATCCCTGCGACGCAAATTAAAGCCATCGAGGTGATCACCAGCCCCGGTGCCAAATACGATGCAAATGGTACCGGCGGTATCATCAATATCGTTTTAAAAGATAGCAAGGTAGAAGGTGTGAACGGCAATTTTAACCTTTCAGCCGGTACACGCCGCGAGAACGGCAACTTCAACCTGAACGCACGCAAAGGCAATTTCGGCGTGAATGCATTTTTTGGTGGTGGCGAACAGATCAATAGTACTACTATTAATACTTCTGATAACAAATCATACAACGGTAATACCCTTACCGACTTATATCAGAATGGTAGCAGTTCTTTTACCCGTGGCGGCTTTCATTCGGGTATCAGTTTCAACTGGGATATTACCAAAAAGGATGCGTTAACGGCTTCGTTTGGATATAATTATTTTGCCAATCATGGTTATGGTCCAACCAATCAGTCATCAAGCACAATTGACATACCCACTAATACGGTGTTATCAGACATCCTGAGTCAGAGAAATTCAGACAGTCGTTTCAGGGGCAGATATTTCGAGTACAGCCTGGATTATAAAAAGACATTTAATAAAGAAGGCCAGGAATTGGATATCTTATTTAACTCAAGTTACGGGAATAACAAGTCCAATTACCTTCAGCAAACTGATTCTTTGGCTACCGGAAATTATTCCGGGATCAGAAGCAACAACCCCGGAACAGATCATGAAACAGATATTTCAATCGATTATACCCAACCGGTAACCAAAAAATTTACTATTGAGGCAGGTACAAAATTGGTACTTGAAAATATCAACAATACTGTGGCTACAGACACGCTCACTAATAACGGATTTGTGAACGATCAAAATCAAACCTATGGGTTCAGCTATGACAGAAAGGTATACGCCGGTTATCTTTCTACCACTTTTTCAGTTTTTAATGACTTTATCAATGGTAAGGCAGGGGTGAGGGATGAGTATACAACCACAACAGCTACCTTCCCCGGTGCGCAGCAAATACCATCTTATAATACCGTGGCGCCATCAATCGTGTTATCACATAAAATTGATGAAACGCAATCGTTTAAATTGAGTTACAGCTACCGTATTCAACGCCCCGACTATGGAAGCTTAAATCCTTTCTATAACATCAGCGATCCGCATAACATCAGCACAGGTAACCCGAATTTGAAACCCGAGATAGGTCATAATTATGAATTCGGGTATAGCAAGTCATTCCAGCAGGGTGCTAATATTTACATTGGGGCATTTTATCGGTATAATACCAACGACCTGCAATCGTACACTACGCATTATGACAGTCTAACGCTTAACGGTACAACTTATAGTAACGTGTACCTGAACCAGCGTTACAATATCGGCACCGAAACTACCGAGGGGATCAGTTTATTCGGTTCATTACCGGTTACCAAGCAATTTAACCTGCGTACTAACATGATGTTCTCCGACAGGATCACTACTAATCCGGGTAACCCGCAGGTTAGTGGTTTTATGTATCGCATCAACCTGAATGCAAGCTATGATTTTGGTCATGACCTGATTGGTGAAGCTTTTGTTAATTATAACTCTTCTCAAAGGACTATCCAGGGTAACAGGCCGGTGTTTGCTTTCTACAACCTGGCAGTGCGTAAACAATTCTGGAACAAGAAGGCAAGCATCGGTTTAACCACTACCGATCCGTTTGCAAATTATCTTAACCAGAAATCAACTACCAGCGGAACTGATTTTGCGCAGACCAATATCCGTGAGATACCATTCCGCTCTTTCGGCATCATCCTGAGCTACAGGTTTGGTAAAATGGAGTTCAAGAAGGACAGGAACAGGGACGATAATAACAACAATAACAACGATATGCCGGGCAATGATAATGGCGGGAATAATGGCGGTAACAACGGTGGCGGCAATGGCAACAACAATAATGGTGGCGGCAGTGCTGGTACAAGGGGCGGCACCAAATAATTAATGTTGTTGGTTGTTTAGGATTGCATTAATTTGGAGTTAATTGTTAACATAAAATTAATAATTAATTCTTAAATTGTTAATGTAATTTTGCGCGATGCCCAAAAGTAATTTGCCCACGTACGCTATAGTAGAGTTATTGATCCGTTTAGAAAAGCACAATCCAGCCATTGGAGGTTATAAAAATCATACAGAGTTTGATGAAGGGGTAATGGTAAAAACCTCAGGAGGGAGCATCGAGTTCCCCAAAGAATTGGTTGAACAACAATTCCACGATCCGGAACAGATCACCGAAAAGGAACTGGAAAAAACCGCGCTGTTATTTAGAAATTGATAATTTAATCTCAGATACCAAATATTAAAAAGCCGCTTTAAGCGGCTTTTTTGTTGCTAAAGTAATTTTGACAGAATAGTTTATATCCCTGAAATCTAACGGTATACTCCATCAACTAAATTTTTAATTGTTTTGAAAATTAAAAATTTAGTTATAGATTTAGATAGCCAATTACATATTCATCCGCCCGGGTCATTTTTGAGATTGGTTTGATCCGGAGCGGACGAATGATTAAATAAGAATCAATCCCTTTTGCCATGGAAAAGATATTGTACGCCTGTGCATTTCTCGCAGTTTTTTTTAACCTGCCGGCTTATGGTCAGAATGATAATTCAGTAACCAACAATGCAGTTGCCGGGTTAAAAAGTTTATCAGGCAACCGGGTTATCGAAAAGGTATACCTGCATTTCGACAAACCTTATTATGCGGCGGGCGATACAATGCGTTTTAAGGCTTATATAACTTTAGGGGAACATTTTGATCTTTCGGGACTGAGCGGCATATTGCATGTTGAACTGATAAAACCTGGTAACACAATATTAAGGTCAATAAAGCTTCAGATAGTGAACGGCATAGGATGGGGAGATTTCCCATTACCCTTTGCATTGAGTGCGGGCAATTATCGTGTTAGAGCATATACCAATTATATGCAAAACGCACCGGAGTATTTTTTTGATAAAACAATAACAATTGGTTCTGCAATGAATGCAGATGTGGCCAATAAACCATCCGCAGATACCAAGTCTCAGGCTGATGTGCAGTTTTTCCCCGAAGGAGGAGAATTAACCAGTGCCATGGTATCAAAAGTGGCTTTTAAAGCAATCGGTACCAACGGACTGGGAATAAACGTAAAAGGAGTAGTGCTTGATAATACCAATAACCAGGTGGCTTCTTTTTCTTCGTCGCATTTAGGGATGGGCACTTTTTATATTTTGCCCGAAGAAGGGAAAAAATATAAAGCGAAAGTAACTTTTGCCGATGGTACTCAGAGTGTATTTAACCTGCCTCCGGTACAAAGTAAGGGTATTGCCCTGGCGGCAAAGGACACGCTGGGTAAACTTTCTATCGAGATTCACAGCAACCGGCCCTATTTCCAGGAAAATGCGAATAAAAATATCAGTATTGTGATTTATGGCAGCGGATTTGTCAATACGGTAAATACCAAATTGGACAATCGCAGGTTAGGCATGGATATTCCTAATAGCCAGTTCCCGTCTGGGGTAGTACAGGTAACCTTGTTTTCTGAGACCGGTGACCCGTTGAGCGAACGCCTTGTATTCCTGAAGAATCCGGACTTAGTTGACCTTACTTTAAACAGCAATAAAAATACTTACGGAAAGCGCGAGAAAGTGTCTTTTACTGTGACTTCAAATGATAAAGGAGTTGCTGCGGGCGGGCATTTTTCTGTGGCGGTGATAGATGAAAGCAAAGTGCCCGTTGATGAAAATAATGAAACGACTATATTAACTTACTTGTTGCTCACTTCGCAATTGCGTGGCTATATAGAACAGCCGAACTATTATTTCCTCAAAAATAATGATCAAACTTCCGCAGATCTCGACGCTTTAATGCTTACCCAGGGATATCGTCGCTTTAACTGGAAGAACCTGAATGCACAAAGGGATTCATCGTTCGCTTATGCTCCTGAGAAAAAACTTGAAGTAAATGGTATAGCCAAAACAGCTGCCGGAGCTCCGGTTAAAGACATGGACGTAATGTTATTAACAGCGGATCAGAAAAGCATGCTCGGTGAAAAGACAGATAATAACGGGCGGTTCAAATTTGCAAACCTGCCGCCGATGACGGATAGCACGGTACTGATGTTGCAGGCTACCGGTTCAACCAAATCAAAAAATACAACTCTATTTGTTGTTGATGCTGATAAACCCGGTCCGGCGGTATCTGAAAAACAAGAACCTGTTTTGCAAGGAGGTGATGCCAAAGCAATAGCGTCTTATGCCAGCGTTAACAAACAGATAATGAATGCAAATGTGGCAAAAAATACATCCTATACTTATAAATCAAAAAGCGACGTGAAGGCGCAGCCTGCTGTGGTAGCCGATGCCGGCTATGAATCATCAAACCTTTCCGGCGCTGGACATGCTGACCAGGTGGTTAAAGGTGAACAAATTAAAAATGCACCATCCTTATCAGTTGGCCTGACTGGTTTGCTTCGCGGTATTTATTTTGTAGACGGTGAACCTTATTTGAATAGCAATTATACGTTAAGGGGTACAGGAGCCGCCGCCGACCCGATGTATGTCGTAGTCGACGGTGCGGTATTGCCTTTTGGCAGGGGAGGGGTTGATAATATTAACCCTGTCACAATTTCCACCATAGAAGTATTAAAGGGCGCAAATGCTTCGATATATGGTGTTGAAGGCGGTGCAGGTGTCCTGGTTATTACTTCGCGAAAGCTTTCAGAAGTAACAGGAACCAACAAAAATACAACCACGTTAGGTAACCTTACATTCCGTATAAATGGCTTTTATGTCCCGCGCGAGTTTTATTCACCTAAATATGATGTCAAATCAGTCAGCAGTAAACCCGACCTGCGCAGCACCATTTTTTGGCTACCCGAGTTAACAACGAACAAAGACGGTACTGCTTCATTCGACTATTACAATTCCGATGGACAGGGTACTTATCGTGTAGTGATAGAAGGGGTTGATGATAAAGGCAATATCGGCCGCCAGGTATACAGGTATAAAGTGGAATAATTAAAACCGTCTGCCTAATATCACCTTAAAGATAGCTTTATCAGCGTTGCTTGTTAAACCCCATCCCAAACCGGCATTGAATTCCCAGTTTGGATCAAAGTTCAGATCGGTTGCCAGGAATAATTGATGATCCTGCTCTTTTATCGGATCATAGTGAAAGAATGGCCCTGTAGAACCATAGTACTCAATACCCAATGCTACCACTTTGGTAATATCATAGCTCTGCTTAAAATTGGGGGAAAAGATCAATCCCCGGTGTGCATCAGGCCCGGCAAAACTTTGATCGACAGTTGGGTTGAATGAAAAATACCATCCGCCCCATTTTTTATCGATAATTGGGCGTATCTCGAGGGTGCAGGTATTGGCATCAAAAGCTGACTTTTGAAACCCGAATTCTGTAGATAAACTAACTCCTACCGGCCATTTCCAGCTTTCTGGCGCTGCCACGCGTGGGCGGATATGTGAACCTACATAAGCTGTGCGGCCATCGCTGCCTATCGAGTTGAAAATGTAAAAGCCGGTTTCAAACCAGGTTGTCCACCCATGTGTAATTTCAATCGTTTCGTGAACAGCATGATTGGTAGGCAACTGGCCATCCTCAACGGTTTTACTGCCATCAATAGTATAATTGCTGTGCAGCTCGACCATAGTATGGCCTTTTTCTACTGTTTCTGAGCCATAAACCTGTATCTCATAATTGTCCTGCGCTTTGACATCAACAATTGTAAGTAATAATAATATAAGGCTGAGTAAAATCGATAGACGCATTGTATAATTTTATAGAATCAAACGTAAAAAATTAATAGAAGCTTGTCACCTGTTTTTGGGTAATAAAGCTATTACCGAAAATTGAAGTAATTCTGAATAATTGCATGCATAAGCCGGTTTAAACAGTTTTACAACAGATTCCATCTTTATTTTACCTGCAAAAATTAAACTTAATATGACACTTATTGAACCTGTAAAACCGCAGCCTTCCAAAACATTTCAGGGAAAAAAATATTCACCCGGTTTACGCTTATGGCATTGGCTTAGCGCTATAGTTATTTCGGGATCATTGCTGACCGTACTGGCAAATAGCACTATTACCAATGGACATACAAATGCCGGGGTGATCCAAAAATCTTTTGCTGAGAAGAACTTGCCGGTTTCACAAGATCAAGCACGGAGTGCTGCACACGAGATCAGCGATAAGGTTTGGGAATTACATACTTATTTCGGATATATACTTATTGCACTATTTATCTTTCGTTTGACATTAGAATTTACCCATCGCGCCGATCAAAAACTGATCAGGAAATTAAAGTTAGCTTACACTCATCTTAAAGGAGAACACAGCAAGCAAGCAAAACACGATGTCGTGGTGAAGTCTTTATACATTACTTTTTATACACTTTTGGGCATAATGGCAGTAACAGGTTTATGCATGGCTTTTGAAGATGATGTGCCTGCTTTAAAAATTCATGCATTACGCGAAATCCATAGCTTTTGCATGTACCTGATCCTTGCATTTATAATCGTACATCTTACAGGTGTGTTTTTAGCCGAAAGAAAAGATAGCAAAGGAATTGTATCGGATATGATTAACGGGGGAAACGGCGGAGAATAGTTATTTGGTGATCAGGTATACGCTGTCAAGCACGGTTTCACGGGTAGCAGCATTCACAAATTTTGGCAGAATATTTTCCTGCGGATAGTTGGGAAATGAGCTCAATATTTTAAAAGGCACATGCTGCTGATTTAAAATATCGATAGACAACTTCCGGGCATAAAATATAGAGTGAGGTGGAGAATTAAAGTTTTTAAAACTGTCTAAGGGAATATAATCAATAGGCCTCTTTGAATAGAACTGGAAAATATTATTCTCAAACCGGAGCGAATAGAGATGATAACCGTTGAACGAATCGCTATTTATATACCTTGCGGCTTTGATTTGCCCGTTATAATCGGCCATGATATTGTAGAAGATGGTATTTAAGTAGAAATTGGCAAAAAGCACAGCAATGCACGCCATGAAAAATGCCCGTAAATGTGGCTTTCTGATCCTGGGCAGAATAATGAACAAACCAATCGCAAGTATACCGCAATCGACCATGAAGAGCAATATTCCATCGGGCTTTGCAAAATAGTTAATGGCCAAAGTAAGGACGATAAATGCGATTCCATAAAGGTACAGGCTTACCTGTCTTAGCACTTCCCCGAATTTCTTCAAAGGTTTAAAGCAATAAGGTGCAGTAATAATGGCAAAAAGCGGGAAGATGGTATTGGTATAAAAGGGTAGTTGAAACCGTGATAATGAGAACAACAGCAACAGCAATAAGCCCCCGCTGATGGTATAGTATTCAACAAGCTGCCGTTTAAATATTATTTTCCTGATATTTCTGAATACTGCATAATAAAAAATAAGGCACCAGGGGGCAAAGGCCCATAACAGGGTGTGCAGGTAAAAAATAATATCGCCGGATTTCTTCTGGCTGATCGGCCCGTTATTGACAAAGCGCCCAAACTGGCTATCCCATAAAAACCACCGGATACCTGATACTCCGTGCCTGTTGAATACGGTTATTTCGGGATGCAGATCGAACTGTGTATAAAGAGCGTAGAACTCCGGCAATGTAAATAATAAAGTCAGCAGACCTAAGAACAACCATTTTCGCTGGAATATCGATTTGATCTCCTTGTTAAAACACAATTGCCCCAACAGTGCACCATAAATAGCCACGATAACAAATATGCCCTTGGTCATAATGGCGCAAGCTGTCAGCAATGCGCCTAGTATTAGGTCGGTTCGACTGTATTCTTCTTCTAATCGGCTTATATGGTAAATACTGCCTATAACCAACGCCATCAGGTAAGGCTCAGCCCGAACATCAGTATTCAGCATAATTACATGTTGTGAGGTGGCTAATATGATAATAGCAAGCCAGGCAATTTGCTCATTATGATATTTTTTGCTGAACAAAAAGGTATATCGCAAACTGATCAGGAAGAAGACCAGGGCAGGCAAACGGTATGCCCATTCAGACACTCCGAACAGCTTAAAACTGAGTAATGCCATCCAGAATGGGAAATGTGGTTTATCAAGCCAGTTCTGGTCATAAGTAAAAAGATCAAAGAAACTTTTATGGTAGAGCAGATTCTTAGAAATAGACGCGTATAAACCCGGGTCGTCGGTAAAAAACCTTTGATCGATGCCTGCGAAATTAACCACAAGCGCCAGCACAAACAGTAATATAAAATAAGGTTTGTAACTGTCTTCCATTCAGATAGCAGCTGGCGTTAGATAGATTGACCAGCTTCCAAAAGTACATTGTTTATGCCTAAGATAATAATTGCACATCAACTGTAACCTAACCAATACAAAAAATGCCTTCCCGGTGAGGAAGGCATTCAAAACTTTGAATTGTTGATATTTGGTTTGGGTTAATTGAGTTGAGGACCGGTGATCCTTAAATTTCTGCCGCGGATGCCGTCAAAAACGTTTTTCATCATTGGCTTGGTAATATAATTTGTTACAAAAGGGTACCCTTTTGAGCGGTTAATATCCATCTGGAAAATTGAAGACGAAACAACATAAACCTGGATTTCTTTCTTAAGTGTCGTATAAATTTTTTGGAGACCGTTCAGGAAATCCCAGCCGCTGTTACCCGGCATATACAGATCCAGGAAAATAAAATCAGGTAATGCACTAATCTTATTCCTGTTTTCTTCCAGGTAATCAAGCACAAGCTTACCATCAAAAGTATAGGTAGTCTCTTTAGCCAACTCGTTTTTGGTTAGCATAAATTGAACGATCTTGTGATGGATCGGATCGTCGTCGATAATTACAAGTTTTGACATAACAGGTTAGATTGGGTGCAACAAATAGTTTAAAGGTTCGTATAAATAAGTGATTTTTCGTGTTAGGGCAACATTCATCACATATCGGGGAACATTTTACCCTGTATTGATGACTGTTGTTTTTTATTTAGAATCGGGATTAGAATCAGGTAATATTATATCCCAATCATTTTAAACAGGTCCCGTTTATCAAATAAAACCCTTAAAAGAACGCCAATACAGGCTAAAATACCTTATTTACCGTCCCAAGCCGCCCATCATAGCTGTATTGTTGTGGATATAGTTGCCAAGATTATGCCATTTGGGTAGTATTATATGGGTTCAATTGTAACAAACCTGTTATTAAAACAACACCTGATTGTGTTACAGCGAATTAATCGTGTCAAATAAACCTAAGCGGTAAATGTCTTTTGTTTGAGCCAATTCTGATAGTTGTTCATTGGCTATTAAAATGATCTGTTTGTTTTCTTCTATGCAATCTTTCAGCCGGTTTGCATCATTGCTCAAGCCTTTCGCAGAAGCAAAGTCGCGAACAACAAGCAAAAAGCCAAACACCTCAATTGCTTGTGACTTAAGTAATTTAAAGGTATCGATATCCAAAGTGACCAGGTATGAGTGCTTATACTGAATTTAGCAAAAATTAATTAATTATCTAATAGGGAAATTATTAATTAATACGACATGTTTTAGAGGTGGGTTGTGGTATAAAGCGTATTTTCAGACAGACTTAAGCAGATAGCAAAACAAAGCCCTTACTATTTTAGCAAGGGCCCAACTCACAACAATTGTTTAACCTTATGTTTCAAAGGTCAATTCCTAATTGCAATGTGACTTAATTTATAAACAATTTGACCGGAATTTAGTTTTGTTACTGCAAAGTCATTTAAGTGCTGTTTGCCGGGGATTTAATGTAATAGTGATTTTGGCATATATCACCAATCGAAATTTCAATATAACTTTATAGCAAATCAATTAAGAAAACTCTATGAGAAAACTATTCCAATTAAAGACGCTCTCGCTGTTTGCGATAGCCTTTTTCGCATCTACTATGGTTTTTGCCCAAAAACCAAGTCCTGCTGAAACCGCGACGGGAACTGTTGCCGGTTCAGAAATTAAAGTAAACTATAGCAGCCCTGCTGTTAAAGGAAGAAAAATCTGGGGCGGTTTGGTACCATACGACAAAGTTTGGCGCACAGGTGCTAATGAAGCTACCATATTTGAAACCAGCAAAGACATCAAAATTGGCGGCAAAACTTTAAAAGCAGGTAAATATAGCCTGTACACCAAACCAGGTGAAAAAGAATGGCAGGTGATCTTCAATTCAAAAACCGGTCAATGGGGTATTAACATGGACGGCTCTACTACTGATGATCCTTCAAAAGATGTGCTGGTAACTACAGCTAAACCAATGAAATCGACCTCAATGAATGAAAGATTCAAAATTGAAATTAACAGCAAAGGCATGGTATTGCTTTGGGAAAACCTGGCTGTGCCTGTTGAGATCAAATAACTAGAAATTTGGAATATGTAAGAAAGCTCCGCAAGGGGCTTTTTTACATATTCAAGCAAAGCGATCATTAAACTCACCCGGTCATTGCTTCGCTCGACCACCCTCTCTACTTCGTAAAGAGGGTTTTTGTTTTTTATCCTCTTTGCGCGCAGCGGAGAGAGGGTCGAACAGCGTAGCGCATTCGGGGTGAGTTGATACGGAGATCTAATTTTTATTATCTGCTATATTTGCTTAATGGCTAAACGGCTTAACAAACAACCTGTAAGATCGAGACTGATTACTATTGTAATATTAGCATTAGCCATTTTTCTGTTGATGTTTATTGCCGGTTACCCCGATTTTGTAGAGCGATATTATTCTGATGGCTTTTACCGGGCAGTTTGTTTTGTTTTCCATCCAATATTAAACCTACTGCCATTTAGCGTAGGGGATATCATTTATATCCTGATCATCGGTTACCTGGTTTATGCAGCTATAAAGCTAATCCGGCTATTGATAAAAAAGCAATGGCACGCAGCCGGTGTATTTACTCTTGGATTGGTCATCGGCATCCAGGCATTTTTATTGTGCTTTTACCTTCTTTGGGGGATGAACTATTATCGGCCCTCAGCATCCGAAAGATTCAATCTTCCTGACAGCGGTTATACTACAGCCGATCTAAAGTCAGTTACTGCTATGTTGATCGATAGCGCTAATCATTGCCGTACAGAGGTTACATCGGCCGATCTGCAGCAAGATAATAAGACAATATACAACACAGCAGTTAATGCTGTCCTTTCACTTTCATCCACATCAGATAATTTTCACACTTTCAAACCGCACATCAAACCGTCATTACTGACACCATTGATGAACTATATGGGCACTTCAGGATATTACAATCCGTTTACTACAGAGGCACAAATGGATTACGATTTGCCGGTTTTTATCAAACCATTTGTGGCCTGTCATGAGATGTCGCACCAGATGGGTTTTGGCCCGGAGGACGAGGCCAATTTTGGTGGATTTATTGCCGGTACGCAGTCTAAGGATCGTTTATTACGCTACTCTGCCTATTATGTAGGCGTGCAGGAGCTCATGTTTGCTTTGCGACGGCAGGATAGCCTTGCCCGTAAGGAATTGCGTAAAAATATATCTTCCGAAGTATTGAATGACTTTAAAACTGAGCGCCAGTTCTGGTTATCCTACGAAAGTAAGCTCGGTGTATTAAGCAGCATTTTTTATGATGATTTCCTGAAGGCCAATAATCAGCCGCAGGGATTGAACACCTACAACCAGATGGTAAGGTTAGTGATGGGATGGTATAAGCGGAAGCCCATGGTTCATAAATGATGGCCTATCTATGAACCATGACCATCAACTATAAGCTAAATCATCACGCTATCATGATGGAACTGCAGATTTAACTTGCCCGTTTGAGTCGAATTGGCATAAGAGTTTCCATTCACAAACAGCTTTTCATTGTCAATCTCGAGATGCAGATCGTCGACCATAAAATTGCCGCGTATGCGGATAACCACGTTAGGCGAAAGAGCTTCCAACTCAGCGATGATGTTGTGTTCCAGGGCCATGGCCGAATCCTCGTCTAATTGATGGATATCAATGATTGTATTACCGTCTGGTCTGGTGATATGCAGTCTATCTTTGTGCACCGCTACATCATTTTTGCCGACTTGAGCAGGTTCATTTTTGTTGATTTTAATTACTGTACCATCGGCATCTTTTATATCAAGATCAACATCCAGTACGGTTGAATTTTGTCCCGCTGGCCTGTCCTGAAATATAGAATTGATCCTTAGGAAATCGATGTTGTGATCTGTGTAAACCAGCGTATTACCGGGCACAATAAACGAATTGGAACCCATAATAAATGCGTATTTCATGGCTTGATAATTTAAGTTTTTAATACAATAAGTATTTGAAGCGGTTTGTTTTACAAATCTGCTTAGAATGGTAAAAAATGACAGTTTTTTTGATCACTTTGCCAACTACTCATGTCAAACTTTGTTGTAAACAGACAATAATCATTCAACCATGGAAAAGTTAGCATTACTGGCCTGGCTGCAAGCCAAACCCGGCAAAGAAGATGAATTGGCGGAGCTTTTAAAGAGCGCCCAACCTTTGGCTACCGCCGAACCAGATACAATGAGATGGTACGCATGGCAGATCGACGATTCTACATTTGGCATTTTCGATACGTTTGAAACCGAAGAAGGCCGTGAGGCTCACCTTAACGGGCAAATTGCTGCTGCCCTAATGGCCAATGCCGACAAACTGCTGGCCAAACCACCAATCATAGAAAAGCTGAATATTCTTGGTGTTAAATAACTCGGGATGGCTTTTTATTTTCCGGAAATACGCCATATAAGGCTTTAAAGGTTATATTTGATACGCTTCAATTATAAACCTTTTATTATGATTCAACGAAAAGTTATTGGCTGGGCAATCATTATGGCCCTGGGCGGTTTCCTGTTTGGCTTTGATACAGCAGTTATTTCAGGTGCCGAACAGTCTATTCAAAGTTACTGGCACTTAAGCGATTTGCAGCATGGTTTTACCATTTCCATAGCCCTGATCGGAACAGTGACCGGCGCATTCTTTGGGCGTATCCCGGCTGATAGCATAGGCCGAAAGCAGTCATTAATAATCATTGCTTTTATCTTCCTCATCGGCTCGCTTGGAACAGCAGTTGCCACTAACTGGTATCTGTTTGTGCTGCTGCGTTTCATCGGTGGTTTGGGTGTTGGCGCATCATCGGTTATCGCGCCAATTTATATTTCTGAAATTGCACCCGCATCGGCAAGGGGCAGATTGGTTATACTCTTCCAATTCAATATAGTTTTAGGTATTCTGATATCTTATTTGTCTAATTATCTCATCGGTCTAATGTTCACCGATCCATGGCGTTATATGCTGGGTATCATGGCTATTCCTTCTTTGATCTTCCTGATATTGTTACGATTTGTTCCTGAAAGCCCGCGTTGGTTAATTCTTCATAAATCTCAATATGATGACGCAAAGAGAACCCTGAAACTCATCAACCCAGAGGGCTATGAACAGGATATGGCAAACATCATCGCCGCGAAGAATGAAGAGGAGAAAGATGTAAACGCTGAAAGCCTGTTCAATAAACGCTATCGGTTCCCGGCAACATTGGCTATCCTTTTTGCATTTTTTAACCAGGTGTCGGGTATCAATGCGATCATTTATTATGCACCGCGCATTTTCACAATGGCGGGTTTGGGCAAAAGTGCGGCATTACTGTCTACTACTGGTGTAGGTGCGGTCAACCTTGCATTTACCATGCTGGCCATTTGGTTCATTGATAGCCTGGGCCGTAAAAAACTGATGTTTGTAGGATCATTAGGGCTGATTGTCACATTGGGATTGGTAGCTTATTCCTTTTACGCAGGTAATATAAACGGTAACTATGTGACTTATTTACTGATGTTCTATATCGCCTTCTTTGCTTTCTCTCAGGGCGCTGTGATATGGGTATTTATCTCGGAAATATTCCCGAACCAGGTTCGCGCAAAAGGACAAACCCTTGGCAGCTTTACGCATTGGGTGATGGCAACCATCATTGCGTTCTCGTTCCCATATATCACCGATAAATTGGGTGGCGGTCATACTTTCATGTTCTTTACCGTGATGATGGTGTTCCAGCTAATATTTGTTTGGCGAATGATGCCTGAGACTAAAGGTAAATCACTGGAACAAATAGAGCGTACACTAACTATGCATTAATATGAACAAGGCTAAATATTTGGTGATTGGATTGCTGATTTCAACGGCTGCAATGGCGCAGAAGCCGGCCTACAAAGAGCAATACCGTCCGCAGATACACTTTTCGCCGCCTGCGCATTGGATGAATGATCCTAACGGTTTGCTGTTTTACAAAGGCACTTACCATTTATTTTACCAGTATTATCCCAAAGCTTCTGTTTGGGGACCGATGCATTGGGGCCATGCTACCAGCGCAGATATGATCCACTGGAAAAATCAGCCTGTAGCTTTATATCCGGATAGTTTGGGCTATATATTTTCAGGAAGTGCTGTAGTTGATTATAACAACACCAGCGGCTTAGGCAAAAACGGTCAGCCACCGTTGGTTGCTATTTTTACGCATCATGATCAGGCTAAAGAAAAGGACGGGAAGAATGATACCGAAAACGAAAGTATTGCATACAGCAACGACGATGGCAAAACCTGGCATAAATACGATCATAACCCTGTACTAAAAAATCCCGGTATATCTGATTTTCGGGATCCCAATGTGATTTGGTATGCTCCTGAAAAGAAATGGGTAATGTCATTGGCGACCAAAGACAGGATTACCTTCTATTCATCACCCAACCTGAAAGAATGGAAAAAAGAAAGTGAATTCGGCGAACATTTAGGTGCACATGGCGGTGTTTGGGAATGTCCGGCTTTATTCCCTATTACAGCCAGTGACGGGAAAAAATTGTGGGTGCTTATTGTGAACATTAATCCGGGCGGACCGAACGGAGGTTCTGCTACGCAATACTTTGTTGGGAACTTTGACGGCAGCAAGTTTAAGCAGCTCAATAACGATACCCGATGGATCGATATTGGTACCGATGAATACGCAGGAGTAACTTTTCATAACACCGGTAGCCGTAATATCTTTTTAGGATGGATGAGCAACTGGGAATATGCAACCTCTGTTCCTACCGGGGTTTGGCGAAGCGCCAACACCGTTCCGCGCGAGTTAAAGCTGGTTAACCTGGATCACAACTATTATGTTACTTCGGAACCTGTAAAGGAATTGAATACTTTAAAAACGACATCGATTGATTTGAAAAGTCTCGATGTAAAAGGAGATAAAAGTCTAACCAAACTCATAAAAAGATCAGATAATCAATACGAATTGAAGTTTTCATCAAAGCAGCTAAAAAGTTTCTCGCTCATTCTTTCTAATAAAGGTGGTGAGCAACTGGTAATTGGTCTTGATGCTGCTGAAAATAATTGGTATATCGATCGCACAAAAGCGGGCATATCTGATTTCAATAAAAACTTTGCCAAGCGCATCGTTTCCAAACGTATTGCGAATGAGCCAGGCACCGATGTAACGCTGGTCGTTGATGTGGCTTCGGTAGAGTTATTTGCCGACAAAGGTTCAACAGTAATGACAGCAATATTCTTCCCGAAAAAGCCTTATACCAATATCGATGTAAACTCGAAAGATGGCTTTGAAATAAGTGATTTGACTTATTCGCCACTCAAAAGCATTTGGCCATAAACAAACAAGCCGGGCTCCCCGAGGGCCCGGCTTCACATCAGTTTAGTCAATTTAGATTTATACGAGGTTCTTTTTAATATAGCTAATGCTTTGTGAAATGCTGTCGAAAGGATTGCCCGGGCAAATGTCCTGCTCCACGAAGAAGTATTTCAATCCGGCTTTATCAGCCTTAGTAAATATCTTTTTAAAATCGATCACACCATTACCTACTTCCGTGAACATTTTTTTAGCGGTTTTATCCATATCCTTCACATGCCATAAAGGGAAGCGGCCCGGGTGTTTATCGATCAATGCGATAGGGTCCTGGTTAGCTTTGGTCAGCCAGTAAAGGTCGATCTCCATTTTTACCAGGTTCTTATCAGTATTATCTAACAGGATCTCGTACGGATATTTTCCGTTCTCCTGTATAAATTCAAAATCGTGGTTGTGGTAGCAGAATTGGATGCCATTCTTTTTACAGGTTTCGCCGGCTTTGTTAAAGTCTTCTGCCAGTTTTTTGTAATGGTCCAGACTGCCGCGCTCAGACGGTGCCAGCCATGCGCAAACCATGTATTTCTGGCCAACAGACGCTGCGTCTTCAGCTGCTTTATCCCATCCATCTAAAATGGTTCCTTTGCCTTTCATAGCCTCACCAAGTAAATAATGACTGCTCGGCATGATCAGGTTATTCTTCTTCAAAAGTTCAGCAAAGGCTTTTGGCTCAATACCGTAGTATTTGCCATCGCTGTAGCTGGCCTCAACCGAGGTATAACCCAACTCAGCCACTTTAGCCAAAGTGCCCGGTACGTCTTTGCCCATCGCATCGCGAACGGTATATAATTGCAGCCCGATATATTTCTTATCATACGCAAACAATTTTGGGGCAACTAAAACTCCAGCCGAAAATAGGGCAGAGGTTTTCAGGAATGAACGCCTGTTAATCATGGTTTTATTTAGTTTAATTGGTCTATGTGTAAAAATAACACAATAGTTCATTTATGACTAATTTTTTTGAAATAAGTTTAAAACTCAGGGCCAATATGCGGAAATCATCAAAAAAGCTAACAGCCCGAATAAATCATCGTAAATATTTTTATCTTCGGGTATTCTGTTAAGCCTTAATAATCAGCACAATGACAGCCGCCATCACAGCCTCGCCCAAACACCGTATCGAATCCATCGACATATTAAGGGGTGCAGTAATGCTCATTATGGCTATCGATCACATCCGGGATTTTTATCACGGCTCTCCTGAACCAACCGATTTGTCAGTAACAACGCCAATTTTATTCTTCACCAGGTGGATCACACACTTTTGTGCACCCACATTTGTATTCCTGAGTGGCGTTTCGGCTTACCTGGCCGGTATGCGCAGAACAGAGAATCAATTAGGTCTATTCCTGATCAAACGCGGTTTTTGGCTGCTGTTTGTTGAGGTAGCGATCATAACGCTTGCCATTACGCTTAATCCATTGTATAATGTATTTATATTACAGGTGATATGGGCTATCGGTGGCAGTATGATATTGCTGGGCTTAATGGTATTGCTCAAAGTGCCTACCAAAATTATTGTAGCTATTGGTGCAATCATATTCCTGGGGCATAACATATTTGACATCGATAAAGTAGATTTTGTTAATAATTCAGTAGCCGGGAAAATGTTGATCTCCGGTGCAGGATTTGGTGCCTTCGTTCCATTCGGGCCGAACAGGGGAATGCTGGTAGCTTATGCGCTTTTACCCTGGGCTGGCGTCATGTTTATCGGTTATGGCTTTGGGCAGTTGTATAAAAAGACTTTTGATGGGGTTAAGAGGAGAAAAATATTGTTATACTGGGGTCTGGGAGCGCTCTTGTTTTTCCTGGTGTTCCGGTATTTTAATATTTATGGAGATCCGAACCCATGGGCACCGCAAAAAACAGTATCGCTCAGTATCATCTCTTTCTTCAACGTGACAAAATACCCCTGTTCCTTACTCTATCTCTGCATGACATTAGGCACGGCATTGGTTGTGTTATCCGTGACAGAAAATATAAAAAGCAAGGTCACCAACTTCATGATCGTATTTGGGAATGTGCCGTTCTTCTACTATGTGTGCCACTGGTATCTGGTCAGGCTTTCTACGGTCATCGTTTTCTTTGCATCGGGGTATGGCACTAAAGATATTATTAATACACAGGGTCCTTTCTTTCAGCCAAAAGGATTTGGCACAACTTTGTTAGGCGTATACCTGATATGGATCATTATAATCACAATCCTCTATTTCCCATGCAGGTGGTTCAGCAAATACAAGAAAACGCATGATCAGTGGTGGCTGAGTTATTTGTAAACAAGAATTCTTAAAAAATCATGTCATTTCGGTGAGCGGTGGAGGTAGTGGAGTAGGGCGAAGAGAAATCTTATACTTCTTGCAAAGTCTGCCAGTCGCTTGTATAAGATTTCTCCTCACGCCAACGCTTAATCCTGCCTCATTCGTCGAAATGACATGATAGTCGGATGAGGAATTATATAAACTGTTCTGCTATCTGCTTTAACTGCGCGGCCTGCACCACACCGCTTTGACGCCATTTGGTTTCGCCTTTTTTAAAGATCATCAGTGTAGGCACACTGCTTATGCGATAGGCTTGCGCAGCAGCGGGATTTTTGTCGATATCTATTTTGATGATAGTGAGCTTATCACCTAAAGTCTCTTTTACTTCTTTCAATATAGGCGGCATCATTTTACATGGTCCGCACCATTCAGCCGAAAAATCGATCAGTACCGGTGTCTCGGCATTTATTATTTCCTGGAAATTTGCCATTTTTTTATAACAGTTGAAAAGTTGTAAGGTTGGAAAGTTGAAAAGTTATTTTTTCTTTTTGTCCGCCTCGAATTTTTTTAAATAATCGATCAGGCTCTTGGTTTTGCCAGAAAAGTCTATACTTCTCTGGTAAAGATTTTGAAATATTTCATTGTCAATTTTGCATGCCTTGTTGAGTATTGTGAGCTTATTTCTAAATTCACCTGACGAGCCTTTTGCATAATTCAAAAATCTCACAAAATCTGCATTGTTATTATATTCAAAACCTTCTGCGATATTGTCTGACATTGAACACGCTGCACGCCGGATCTGATCTTTCATCCCCCAATCTGATTTCAAAGGCTCGGTGTCACAAAGTAAATAAACCTCAACTGCAATCTCTACCGCTATTTTCCAAATTTCAAGTTCTTCAAACTGTTTTATTTTAGCCATTTAATCGTCAATATAGCAATCAACTTTACAACTTTTCAACCTTACAACTCTCCAATGAAGTTATTTGACCTCCATAGGGCGATCCGTTGACTTTAGATATCCATTATCAGATAACCAATCCGCTAATCGCTGAGGCCAGGTATTGATTGTTTTCAATCTCGATCGATTGCCCATATTAAAGCCATGGTCACCTTTTGTGTACAAATGCACTTCAACCGGAACTTTAGCTTTGCGGTAAGCGTTAAGCAATCTTACAACTGATGGTGAACAGCAAGCATCATCATTTGCAGCCAGCAAAAATGCAGGAGGAGAATCTTGCGGGATATCGTCTGGTATAGATAGCGGGCCGGGATAGATTTGAACTATAAAGTTTGGTTTTGCACTTGCATTATCAATCGCGTCACGATGAGGGGCATCCGGCTCAAAAGTTACCATATCTACTATTTCACCACCTGCCGAGAAGCCCATCAAACCGATTTTATTGGGGTCGATCCCAAATTCGGCGGCACGGCTTCGTACCAGTCGCATAGCGCGGCAGCCGTCTTCTTTACCCTGAACATCAATTTTATAAGATGGTGTGGTGGTGTCACGGCCCAGGCGATACTTCAGAACAAATACGGCCACACCTATATCACTCAGGAATTTGGCAGGCTCAATACCTTCGGCAGTAAAAACCAACAACCTGTGCCCTCCTCCGGGACAGACCACTATTGCCGAACCCGTTGCTTTATCCTTCGGCGGCAGGAAAACCGTAAGGGTAGGGTTGTTGATGGTTTTCACCCAATAATCCTTTGCCTGTTCAGGTATATCCTTCAACTTTTCAAAACCAGGAGCGCCTTTTTCCCAAAGGGGGATTACAAATTGCTTGGTTTGTGCCGATGCCAGTAAGGGCAGCAGGCAAATAATAAGTGTGAGTTTTTTGAGCATATTATTTATTTAATGAACCAAATTTATAACCGGGTGTCATGCTGAGGCACTCGAAGTATGGTGGGTAAAGGCCTCTACGCACCACACTTCGACTATGCTCAGTGTGACACCCGTTTTGTAACTATTTCCCAATCCTCTCAGGATCAAAAATGCTTTTATCCAATCGGAATGACAGGGTTTTTAGTGTTATGCACTAAACTCCTCGTAAGCTGCCGTTAATCCACGCTCTATGCCATCGCCTTGCCAGTCGGTTACACCGAGGATAGATTTAGCCTGCAATATTTCATCCTTACTTTTTCCGGCTTTGATGCTGGTTTGGACAAAATCAGCCAGTTTCTCCATAAAGTTTTGCATGGCTTTTAAGTCTTCCATAGTGCCGGTCACTTTCAGTGGGTCATAAGCATGGCCAAAGACGAAAATGGTGTCCTTACTGAATGTTTTTTGCGCCTGTTCAAGCGTTACGGGCCAGTTTTTAACGGAAGCCCCTGCACTGCGATCAATAAAAGGATAACGGCGGTTAAACATCAGGTCTCCCATGTGCACTACGTTGGCATGTTCAAAGTGGATCATGCTATCGCCATTGGTGTGGCCCGGACCGAAGTAATAAGCCCGGATGCTTTCGTCGCCCACTTTAATCTTCCACGAATCGGTGTAAGTGATATCAGGGTATAATTGTTTGTCTTCAGTTTTTTGGACCACAGCAGAATTTTTCTGATTAGTGAGTGAATTAGCATGTGCCGCCACATTTTTTACAATGCCTTTGAATGAAATATTACCGCTTGTATGGTCGCCGTGATGGTGTGTATTGATGAGCCATTGAAAAGGCTTGTCCGATTGCTCTTTCAGTTTGGCTATCAGGTGAGTGGCTTGCTCGGGGAATTCGGCATCAACTACTGCAATACCCTCCTTGTTACTTAGCCAGGCAATAGTGCCGCCCTTTTCAGCATACATGCCCACATTGCCCCGTAGCAGTTTAAATTGCACAGGATCATCAAAAATTGATGAAGCAAAACTTCTTTTACCGAACAGGGTAAATGCACCTGCCGCTACGGCAGTATTTAATAAAAAACTACGACGTTGCATGGTTGACGATTTTGATTTGAAGTTAAGGAAATTTAGATACTCAATACCAGATTACCTGTAAAAATTCAGAAAGATTGCCTAGTGTATAGAGAGACGCAATGCATTGCGTCTCTACGCCAAAATAATACACCACATGCAAAATCTGTTTATCTTTAGCGCTTTCTTCAGACTTTAAAATGAACGAACAAACCGTAACAAACTATAAATGGCTATACATCCTGATCGCTATAGCCGTTTTTGTGAATTTCAGCGGATTGTTTGTTACCATCATCGGTCCCGATGGTACGTTGTATGCAACCATAGCCAAGACGATGGTGCTCAGGCACGATTACATTAACCTATACGCACAAGGCACCGACTGGCTGGATAAGCCCCATTTCCCTTTTTGGGTGACTGCCCTTTCATTCAACTTGTTTGGCTTTACCACCTGGGCCTATAAACTACCGGGGATACTTTTTATGATGATGGGTGTATGGTATACCTACCTGTTTGCCAAAAGCCTGTACAATAAAGAAGTAGCTTTATGGTCCGCATTGATATTGCTGACTGCCCAACATATTGTTATTTCAAATTACGACGTCCGTGCAGAGCCTTACCTAACCGGGTTGGTAATTGCCTCGGTTTATCATTTTTATAAAGCTTACAATCAAAATAATTTCTGGCATCTATTGGCCGGATGTGTTTTTGCCGCATGCTCTATAATGACTAAAGGGATGTTCGCCCTAATCCCGATAGGAGGGGCCATTGCCGGACATCTAATCATTACCAAACAATGGAAACAACTTTTTCATTGGCGCTCACTGGTGGCGATTGTGCTGACCATGTTGTTTACGCTGCCAGAATTATATTGCCTGTATGAGCAATTCGACCTGCACCCCGAAAAGATCGTATTCGGACATACCGGAGTTTCAGGTATCCGTTTCTTTTACTGGGATAGCCAGTTCGGGCGCTTTTTTAATACGGGACCAATTAAGGGTAGTGGCGACCCCTCATTTTTTATTCATACCACCTTATGGGCATTTTTGCCGTGGTCGCTTTTATTGTTTGCCGCGGTATTTCAGTTTATCAGGAAAGGAATTAAAAATGTACAAAATGAAGAGTGGTATTGCATCTGTGGCTCATTACTTACTTTCCTGGTGTTTTCGGCATCTAAATTTCAATTGCCGCATTATCTGAATATTGTATTTCCGTTTTTTGCCATTATTACAGCGCAATATCTGTATCGTTTAAGTGCAGAGAAGAGTATTCGCGCAGTACGGATAACTCAACTTGTTGTTGCAGGCTTGTTATTTGTTCTGGTTGTGGCATTGAACTATTTTTTCAAACCCGAAGCATTTAATGTATTAATTGGAATTATACTTTTATTAGTACTTATTGCCTGGTTCACACTACCGGCGAAGATCAGCTCTAAAGCATTCTGGCGGTTAGGCTGCCAAACTTTACTGGTCTCGTTTTTTGTGAACTTTTATTTGAACCTGGCATTTTACCCGTCATTGCTGCATTACCAGGCACTTACCCAGGCGGCTTTTTATGTTAATCAAAATAACCCCGGTAAATTACCGGTGGTGCAAAGCGGCGATGTGCCTTTTGCAATGGAGTTCTATCTTAATCAGCCATTAACCAGCATTAATCCCGATGGAACTGGTGCACAGCCGCAAAAGCCCTATTTGCTATTTGCTCAAACCGATATCATTAATGGCTTAAAAGCCAAAGGCTGGCAAATGCAGCATATAAAAACTTTTGAACGTTATTGGATATCGCGCCTTAAGCCTGCTTTTTTGAATAAAAATACACGTAGTAAAGAGCTTACTTATAGCGAGCTGGTGATCGTGAGGTGATATGAGATTTACGAAGTTTTTGAAACTTCGTAAATCTGACTCGTTAATACTGATGAAACCCTTGCGACACAAACGCCAGCACTTCCGGTAACGATTCCCTCCAATAGGTCCAGGTATGCCCGCCGTCACGAACACGGAATTCATGCGGTATTTCCTTCTTACGCATAGCAATATGCACCAGGCAATTACCTTCATACAGGAAATCATCGTCGCCATCATCAATATACCAGCGAATTGCTTTTTTCTGATCGTCGGGAACATTGTTAACCAGCGCCAATACGCTGTGACGGTTGTAATAATTGGTAACAGTTGAGTCGGCAATATTGGGATCGAGCTTTACCAATTGCTTCTTAGCATCATCTACCGTAAGCGGACCGGTTGATGCACTCAACGGACAAGCTGATGAAAATAGTTCAGGATGATGCAAAGCATAAACAAAACTTCCGCCACCACCCATAGACAAGCCTGCTATGGCACGGTAATGTTTATCACTTTTGATGCGGAATTTCTTTTCTACAAACGGCACTAATTCCTTAAAGAAGAAATCCTCATAATTCCAGTCACCACGCGGATCATTAAAGTACCCACGACGCCCGGTATTTGCATCCGGCATAATGATGATCATTGGCGTAGCCTTGCCCTCGTTAATCGCTTTATCAGCAATATGCAATACTTCTCCAAATTGAACCCAGCCGGTCTGGTCATCACCGGAGCCATGTAACAGATAAAGTACAGGATAGCTTCTTTCAGAAGTTTCATAATCAGGTGGCAGGTAAACTGCGTATTTGCGCTCACCTTTCAGTATCTTACTTGGAAGGCTGAGGTTATCATAAACTTTGCCCGTTTGGGCAAATAGATTAATTGAAGTAAACAGAAGTAAAGCTAAAATAGCCGGTAAGGTTGTTTTCATGCATGCAGGTTTTATAATGGGCGATGCATAAAATTAATATTAAAACATAGCTATCAAAAGGTGTAATAATTTTTTTACTACTACTGTAGCGAATGGTAATCGGCTTACGTAATGACAAATATTGAGAGTTGATAGTTTTTAATTACCCAGCCATCTAACGCATTACTCCGCTGTCTGGCCTTCTGGTTACAGCAAAACATTGTCAAACCTGGACCAAATTAACCTGCATCTACACACAACAAAGTAACAGAATGCCGCAGCGGATAATGCGTTTATTTAAAACGAGCCTCATCCAACACCGCATAAAAAAAGCATCAGCATTATTTGTTGATAATGCTGATGCCCTAAAATGTCTTTTTTAGCTACCGCCGCCGGTTACGAATAGTGATTTTTGATCCCTTTGTGCAATTGGCTAAGGATCATGTCGTCAAGCTCACAGTCGCACGATACACAGTTCAGTTGTTTGTCAAATCCGAGCTGACCGAGTACTTTACCCTGATCAACTACTAAGAATTTGCCGGTTTCATCCGGTAACACTGCCAAACTGCGCTCATCATCTTTAAAATTAATTAATAAATGGAACTGACGCTCAGGGTAAAATGCTGCTCTCTGTATCATAATACGCCCCTTTCTTGTTTTATGAATTAGGTAGTGTGTGTTAAGAATACAAATTTAACGAATAGTTATACGATATAGTGTAATAAAAGTTCACATTTTTGGTAAAAAAAAGTTAAATAATTTTTTTAAGAAGCGCCTTAGTGTAACTGTTACGTCATATTTTAGACCGGAAGGCAGTGTTTTTTAATTATTAGCAAAGTGTATCGGATTTGCAATTATTTTCTGTTAAGTTGACATTTCTTAAAGGTGTAAGAAATATGCATAAAGGCATTTTAATCAGCTTATCTTCGTGCTCCCAGTGCAAAACTCCGCGTCCTCTGTGGTAAATTTAACCACAGAGGACACGGAGAAAATCGCAAAGTTCACAGAGTGAGTAAGTTCCGGATTTAATTTTTCAAATCCTCAATTTCTTTTAACGATTTAGGCAGATATTTTCCTAATAAATGATACCCGGTATCGGTGATCAGAAAATTATCCTCAATACGTATACCACCAAAATCACGGTAAGTATCCAGCACATCGTAATTGATGAAATCGGCAAATTTCTTTTCAGCCTGCCAGCGGTCTATAAGTTCGGGAATGATGTAGATGCCTGGCTCGACAGTCAACACAAAGCCTGCTTCCAGCTCACGCCCAAGTCGCAAAGATTTTAATCCGAATAACTGCGTTTCTTTTTTCAGCGTGTCGGTATAGCCTACCAAGGGTTCGCCCAAATCCTCCATATCATGCGTATCCATGCCCAGCATATGGCCCAATCCGCATTGGAAGAACATGGCATGTGCGCCTGCTTCCACAGCCTCTGCCGGATCGCCTTTCATCAGGTTTACTTGTTTCAGGCCTTCTGCTAATTTCTGGCAGGCAGCCAAATGGATGTCTTTATATCTTACTCCGGGTTTAAGCATGCTAATCGCATGATCCATCGAATTCAATACGATTTCATACAATTCTTTTTGTCGATTGGTGAAGCTTTTACCTACCGGGAAAGTACGGGTAAGATCGCCGCCATAATGCATTTCGTTTTCGGCGCCGATATCGCTTAATACCATGCGCCCTTCCTGCAAAGTATTGCCATAGTAATGTGTATGCAGGGTCTGCCCGTGGGTAGTAATAATAGCCGGATAGCCTAAACGCGAGTTATTGGCAATAGCCGTTTCATGCGCTTTAGCTACCAGTTCGTATTCTTTCATCCCTGGGCGGGTATGTTTGATCACACTCAGCATCATATCTACACTGATGGAAACGGCTTTTTCCATCTCGGCAATTTCCAGAGGGGTTTTTATTACGCGTTGTGATATAACTGCTTTGGTTAGTTTTACAGAAATATAATCCCTTACATCATCCAAACTGCTATTGAACCATTCGGCCAACTTTATTTTATTTTCTGGGCGATAAGGTCGAAGAATATGTACTTTTCTGCCTGCGATCAGCGCCTTGTGCACATAATGAATAATCTGATCGTAGGGTTTGGTTTGAGAAACGCCAACCATGCCCGCCATTTCGCTAACGGTAGGTAAGGTGCCGGTCCATACAATATCATCAATAGTCAACTCGTTGCCGAAGATCACTTCATCTCCCGTCTCTGTATCTATGATTCCTGCTAAAGAAGGTACATCCAAACCAAAATAATAAAGAAAGCTGCTGTCCTGTCTGAAGGGGTAGCAATTGTCCTTATAATTCATGCTGCTGTCCTCGTTTCCTAATAAAAGGATGAGGCCATCGTTTCCTATATTCTGCTTTAAAACTTGTCGGCGGTCGGTGTAAACCTGTTTATCAAAAAGATGAAGTTCCATGCAGCAAATATATCCATCTTTGGATAGACGGATATATTTTAATTGTCAGGATAGACAGACTTATTTCTTATCGTTCAGATAGGATTCCAGGATACCGGTCACTTCTTTAACTACCGGCTGCTTGAAGAAATCGATATGCTTGGTTTCAACGATCTTTTCGACGATGTTCCCATCAATATACTTACTCCACAACTTTCTGAATATCGAGTTGCGGTATACCTGTACTTTCTGAAATTCAGATTCATCACCATCAGGGCTGGGCTCGTAGATCAACAGCAGCTCACCACAGTATTTTTGATTTGTCTCGTATGAGTCATGTATCTCATAGATGTGGTTTTGCGTTTCTACTTCAAGCACTATCTCAGGCGCGTTCTGTTTGCCCTTTAAAAGCAGTTTTATAAAATAAGGCAATCTCAGGTGCAGGTATTTGAATTTTAATCGGGTGTTTATTTCCTGGAACACCCTGATCTCATCCAGTATCCTTCTGCTCAGGAACAATCGTTTTGAAGGATATGCCGGGAAGTGACTTATGGCGGCCAGCATATCCACTTTATCGCCGCCCTGTTGCAATTGTACAGCTACTTCAAATATCGTCCGGGCACCGAGGCTGTATCCTACCAAATTATAAGGGCCGTGCGGATGCAGTTTTTTGATATGCTCAATAATAAATTTCACATATTCCTGCACGCTTTTATATGGAAAATCCTCATGGTCTTCCGTATAAATTATGCCATATAAAGGATTATCCGCCTTATAGCTACTTACAAATTCATTGAATATGGTAGGGTAACTGCTCCACGGCGGGAATATAAACAGTGGAGAACCGGTACCTTCTTTTAACAGGATGATTGGATTAACATCGAGTATATTATTCGTTTCAATTTTTTGGGACAGCTGCCTTATGGTAGGAAGCTGATATAATATGGTCAGATTTAAGTTAGTACCTGCTTCCGAATTAATTTGCCCTATCGTTCTGACAGCCGCCAATGAAGTCCCCCCAAGGTCGAAGAAATTATCATCAATACCTATTTGTTCGATATAAAGTAGCTTTTGCCATATGGCAACCAGTGTTTTTTCTAATTCGGTAGTTGCTTCTGCAAAATCTGTCCGTTTTTCGTGATAGCGCTCCGCAGGTATCGGAAGATTTTTTTTGTCAACTTTTCCATTGCTGGTTAATGGCAATGTTTCCATGTTGACATAATATCCGGGCACCATATATGACGGCACCTGCGATTTTAAATGTGCATTCAATTCTGCAGGCGCGGCAGGACCGGTTGTATATGCGACCAGTTCTTTATCGTCACCGCTGATTACACGGGCTACAACTACTGCTGCTGTTACGTCCGGATGTTGTTCTAAAATGGCTGATATCTCATCCAGTTCAATTCGGTATCCCCGTATTTTTACCTGGTCGTCAATGCGGCCAAGATATTCAATATTGCCGTCAGCCAGCCAGCGGCCCATATCGCCTGTCCGGTATATTCTGTCTCCCGGCTTATGCGGGTTTTCTATAAATCTTTCACTGGTAAGTTCAGGGCGGTTCAGGTATCCCCTGGTAACACCGTCGCCACCTATATAGATCTCACCGACCTCACCAAAAGGCACCGGCTGCTTATTCTCATCAAAAATATGTATCTGGGTATTTGCTGTAGGACGTCCTATCGGAATAAATGGATACGGATTGCCGCTTCTTTCAAATACATATTCAACTGATGTAATGGTGGTCTCGGTTGGGCCATATTCATTGATAAAAGTACAGTGGCTATTCCATTTTGCGGCAAGCGCAGGCAGACAGCTTTCTCCTCCTGTTATAACACGTTTCACGCCGCTCATATCTTCGATGGATAATTCGGCCAGGTAGGTAGGTACCGCGTGAACGTGTGTTACCTTTTTTGCTATAATATATTTTTCAAGGGCCTTTACATCCAGCAGGGTAAATTTATTGATGACTACCAATCCTGCGCCCGTTAAAAACGCAATGAATATTTGTTCGGCTGAGGGATCAAAGGTGATGGTCGAAAATTGCAGTACCCGTTCATCCGGGGTCATTTTATAAACCTTTTCTTTCTGCCACCAAAGCAGGTTGACAACATTCCGGTGTTCAACCAATACACCTTTAGGTTTTCCTGTTGAACCTGATGTGTAAATACAATATATCAGGTTTGATGACTTTAAATCATTTTTTATATTCTCAGTGCTGTATTCGGCTAACGATAATTTAAAACGGTCCAGTTCATGGTCGTCAACAAGAACCTTGCATGCGCTGTCCTCTTTGATATAATTGATACGATCTTCCGGGTAATCCGGGTCGATCGGCACGTAAGCACCGCCTGCTTTTATGATTCCTAGTATCGCAATGATCATCCAATCGCTGCGGTTCAGCATCATACCCACTAATTCATCAGGCTGGATGTTGTAAGTCTGCACGAGGTAATCTGCAAATTGATTGCTTATTGCATTCAGCTCAGAATAGGTAAATTCTTTATGTTCAAAGATAAGAGCAATGTTATCCGGGGTCTTTTCTGCCTGCTCATAAAAAAGAGCCACAAGGCTCTTGTCCCTGGGGTAATCAAAGAAGGTATCATTAAAATCATCAAACAATTGAATTTCCTCTGTTTTAGTAAGGTTCTCCCTGGTCAATTTATCTGATAAAGTTGGGTTCGGCATGTTTTGTTTTTTATAACCGTTATTTCTAATATGCATTTAACACATATAAGTATTTTAGGTTTACGTTTATATTTGACATGCTTACGAAAAAATTGATAAATTGGTTGTAATCAATCAAATATCGGTTTTTTATAAATTTAATCCGTAAGTAATTTTATTTCTTTTTAGGACCGTTCTCTAAAACGTACCGGGCTATGCTTTCACCAAGGGTTTGAGATGCATCTTTTTCAAACGAATAATGGATGCCGCCATAAACACGGCTCCAGCCATTTTCTTCTTCACCTTTTGTCAACGACGTAATAGTTCTTGCAGGTTCACCCGGAGTAGTTGTATGAAGTTCGATGGTATTCGTGTCGCCAAAAAACTTTTTTAATACTTCAAATCCAGCCGTAACTGTACCGCAATGTCCGCAAGGGTAGGATGGGTGCGGAGGAGTTTCTAATAATGGCTTCCACTTTGTGTAGTTATTGGTTACACCGCCATCAGCATCCGCGTTAAGCGCTGTAACCGGCCGCCATAACAAGTAATTATATTTGCCGTCCCAAATAGCAATCCGTGCGTCGGCTTCAGCAATATCGGCCAGGACAAATGCAAGCGCATTCACTTCAAGCGATGTTTTATGTTGTAATGCTAATGCACGTGCAGCTTCATTCACTGTCAGTTCCGCATCCTGTTTATAAAATTGTGCTATATGTGTTTGATCTTCGGTGCGTTTTGTGCTGGTAGATGAGCCTAACTCCTCAACCAATGCCAAAGCCTTTTTGAAATCGTCTGAACTAACAGCAGGCGGAGCCACCGGACGGAATTGCGAATCCGATTTCAAAAGAAATGGTTTTACTTTTCCCCATTGCTGGTTAATACCGGGAGTAAACCCTGCCGGAGTGGGGCGATATTCGCCAACGCCTGGTTTCGCTGGTCCGGGATAGCTGACATTAGGGTCAGCCCCATCATTTGCACGCAAAGCGATAATATCAGCCGCAGACGCTGCACCGACAGCCTTACCTGCATCAACCGGACCATCATTTACCTTGTTTAAACTGAGTGTCAAAGCCGAATCGATGTGAGCTTTTTGTGCAGGGAAATAGTTTACCAGGACATCATGTGCTGCCTGTGCTACTGCCGCCTGTGCTGAGGCAGGCTGGGTAGGCGGCACGTAAAAATGGTACGGAGTACCTATTTTTTTTATGGAATTCACAGCATCGTAAACAGCAATTGCTTCAATCGCTTCAATACGGCTGCTCAAGTTACTGTTGTATTTGGCAACCTTGGTTGCTTTAACAGTGATCAGATTCCAGTCTGTTACCACATCAGCTTTGGCCTTTTGTGGTAATAGATATGTTGATATTGCAAATGCCAGAATGTGAATGGGTTTGTAGTTATAGCGCATGGCTTTACGATTTAAGTTTATTCATCAAAGCTAAAATAAATATTTTAAATATACAAAATCTATCTATTAAGTAGATATTAAAGATATTGTTTTAACCCGGCAGGTTTCTTTTATAATATTAATGGCTATAAAAAAATGAAAACCGGTGCTGCCTCAAACAACCCCGGCTTCATTCCCTGGGCAGGAGAACTGTTATGAAAGCTCAAAAATAACCTCATTATTTTAAGGAAAGAAGAGATTAACATATTTTAACTTTTCTATCATTGAGAACGGAACATTATCTTTGATCATAACCGATTGTAAGAATTATGCCTCATTACTTTTTAAAACTAAATCCAAACCGGCCAACTTTTGCACAAGACATGACCGCAGAAGAAAGAGCCATTATGCTTCAGCATGTCGCTTATTGGACCGAACTGATGAACAAAGGATTGGTTGTAGTATTTGGCCCGGTGATGGATCCTAAAGAAGTATATGGGATAGGCGTAATTGAAACGGAGACTGAAGAACAATTGAAAGAGCTGATCAAAAATGACCCGGCAACAAGTATCAATCGTTATGAATATTATCCGATGAGGGCGGTGATACCGGTAAAATAAAAAATGCGTTCCGTATCTCACCCCGGAACGCACTTCAACATCACTCTCAATAATGTTGAATCAACTAAATCTCAGATAATATTTGAATATTGATCCAAGCTCTTTATGATCGGTTTCGATCTTGTGTTATCAAATGGAACCTGTTTTTGTTTGGGACAGGCCTAAATATTTATACATTGTATATCAATCGATTGAGGCTTTTGTTTTCAAAAGATCAATATATTTTTCAATATTAATGAACAGATGTTTCGGCTAAAAATTGTATCGGAGCAAACTTAAATTTTATTCGGCAATAAAAATTAAATGTTATTGCTACAATTATAACCAATTATGTTAAAATAACAGGCATTTGATGCATATTTATACCTATTGTTACGATAAGCCTTAAAAAAAATGAAAAAAATAATTTCTGCAATTTTACTTTTTACACCGTTTTACTGTGCCGCTCAGAGTTTTACAAAAACTGAGATCACGCGGTTCAAAAATGAGGCGAAGTCGGTAACTATTATTCGTGATAATTGGGGCATCCCGCACATCTACGGAAAAACTGATGCAAATGCAGTTTTTGGATTGATGTATGCAGAATGCGAAGAAAATTTTAAGGGAATAGAACGGAACTATTTATACCAGCTCGGCCGTCAATCTGAGGCGGATGGAGAAAGTAAATTATATACCGATATACAACTGCAGCTGATTGCAGATAGTGCCGATGCAATAAAAGATTATAAGGCAAGTCCGCCGTGGTTTAAAAAACTGATGGATGCCTTTGCTGATGGTATTAACTACTATCTGTATAAACATTCCGAAGTAAAACCTGCTGTTTTTCACCATTTTGAGCCCTGGTATGCGCTGATGTTTACCGATGGTAGCGTTTCGGCAACCCAAACCGGGGGTATCAATATTAAGGAAACGCAGAGTTTTTATAGCAATGGACCGGAAAGCCTGGGAGCTGTATCATCTCCTCACACAGTAGAGAACATAATCATCGAAAGGGAAACCGGCTCAAACGGATTTGCCCTGGCGCCTTCACGAACGGCATCCGGACATGCCATGTTATATATCAATCCGCATGTGCCTTTTTATTTCAGGGATGAGGTGCATGTTGTAAGTGACGAAGGCCTGAATGCATACGGCGCTGCTACCTGGGGTAATTTTTTTGTTTACCAGGGGTTTAATCCGCATTGCGGATGGATGCACACCACTAGTAATGCCGATGTGTCTGACCTGTATGCCGAAAAAGTGACCAAAAAAGATGGCAAATGGTACTATGAATACGATGGTAAACTGAAACCAGTGATCACCCGGCAATTGGTTATGAATATTAAAAATGGTGAACAAACCGAACGTCGAACCATAACCGGGTATTATACCGATCACGGGCCTGTATTAGGAGCCCGCAACGGCAAATGGTTGGCTTTACGATCAAACAACCGTTCCTACAATGCTTTGCTCGAATCATGGCTGATAACCAAGGCTCATAATTTTGAGGAATATAAAAAGGCTATGCAACTGGTTTCCAACGGCAGCAATAACACCGTTTATGCTGATGATAAGGGCCACATCGCTTTCTGGAACGGTAACTTTATGCCGAGACGCGATCCAAAATTAGATTGGACCTTGCCTGTGGATGGCACTATTTCAGCAACAGAATGGAAGGGAACGCATTTGCTGAACGAGATCGTACATGTTTATGACCCCGCCACCGGTTGGATAGAAAATTGCAACTCGACACCTTATACCTGCTCTGGTACAAGCAGTCCTGATAAGAACAAGTATCCGGCTTATATGGCAACCGACGGTCAAAATTACCGGGGCATCAATGCGCTGCGGTTATTTAGCAATGCCAAAAATGTGACGCTTGATGAACTGATAGCCAAAGGTTATGATCATTATCTTGCGATGTTTGATGACGCATTACCACCACTATTTAGTGCTTACGAATCAGCCAATGATTCAATCAAAAAAGCACTTGCAGAACCTGTTGATATCATGAAAAAATGGGATCGTCGCTCGGCTGCAAATTCAGTGGCAACAACTATCGCGGTAGAATGGGGCACCAGATTGATGGAAGAAATGCCGCATGCGAAAACTGTGGAAGAATCTTCCTATCAGATAATTCGTTTTGCGCAAATGCTCAAAAAACTGAGTCCGCAAAGGCAACTCGAAATTTTCAGCGAATCGATAAAAAGCCTCGAAAAACATTATGGAACATGGAAAACAGAATGGGGCGCGATAAATCGATATCAACGGCCTGCCGATGGCATAACATTTGACGATAAATTACCAAGCATACCCGTTGCACTGGTAGGGTCGCAGTTTGGACAGCTGCCATCGTTCCAGAGCAAAACTGTGAATACACAAAAACGGTATGGCTATAGCGGCAATAGTTTTATTGCGGCTGTTGAATTTGGTCCGCGGCTGAAGGCTAAAAGTATTATCACCGGTGGCGAATCGTTTGATCCGTCGTCTGAGCATTTTACAGACCAAGCCGAAGGTTTTATTAACGGGCATTTTAAAGACATCTGGTTTTACCGTAACGATGTGCTTAAACATGCCGTAAAAAGCTATCATCCAGGCGAATAAGCTATAGGGATGATGTTTTCTTTTTTTATGACTGATATGATAAAAAGATATCTGTTTGCAGGAATATTACTTTTCGTAGGTGTGGCATGCCGCGCCCAGAGTTTGTCGTTAGAAGAGTTGCAGGGCCTTACTGCTATGACTACCGACCAGGTGCATAACTTCCTGATCATAAACAAAGGTTTTAAACCTCTTGGAAAAATTACGATCAACGGGAAAAGTTTCGAGCATTTTAAAAGCAACCGCATTGATCCAGCAACAGCGGAAACCCTGTCACTTGGTGAAAGTAACCAGATGATGAGCGGCAATACCACCCGGCAGGTGATCTATCACACGTTGCGTTTCCAGGATCTTAATTCACTATATACCCAGGCCAAACGTTCAACCATGACGCTGATCTTCGAGGGGAAGGATGCTTATCAAAATATTTACCGTTTTGATAATTCGCTTTTTACGACGGTCATCAACGTAAGCCTTGATAAAAGATCGGGCACAGTGCAACTGGATGAGAAATAGTAACCTTACTGCTTTATTTGCGTAAAAGTGGGTTGTTGTTATAAAAAACACACCCATGGACTACAACAGAACCTTCAAATCGATCACTCCCGACAGCACACTTAAAACGCTTGTGTTTACACACATGGCGCTGCTGGCATTCCAGATGCTTTTTGCAATTGCGGCCTTTGCCCAAACCACCAGGATGTATTTTGGCGTTATGAATATGGACGACCAGTTTGTATTTATTGCCCCAGTACTTGCACTGGGCGGTTTCTTTGGTGGTTACCTGATATTTAAGAAACAAAAATATGTACTGCGTGAAAAGGAAAACATTCAGGAAAAACTCACAGGGTACCAATCTATTTTGATCACCCGTTTCATACTGATACAAGGGCCTGCTGTATTTGCAATAGTAGCTTATATCCTCAGTGGCAATATATTTTTTCTGTTTCTTACCGGGTTAATGTCTGCTTACTTTATTTTCATTCGCCCTACACGCGAAAAAATAGAAAGCGACCTTCGTTTTAGCTTCGATAGCCCGATGATCCACCAACTGGAACACGAAGAGATCAATTAAAATTTATCTTTCTATAAAATAATTTGCGGAACAACTCTGTTATTCCATTTTTGTAACTTTATTTAAAGTTTAGCTGCACTGTTATGCGTATTTTGAAATTTATGGCGATAGGCGCCGCTGTAGGGTATGGCATTTACTATCTGACGAAAGAAAAGGAAAACGGCAAATCGATACTGGAAGAATTGCTGGAAGACGCTCCGGATTATTTTGACCGCGCAAAAAAGTATGTAGAATACACCATCGATCAGGTATCTGAACGTTTTCATGTGTAAGCCATCTGAACTATGATTTATTTGATTAAATGAAAACTATGACCTTAAAAGGAAATATATTAATATAATCATAGTCCGTCAAAAAATCAGTAAAATTATAGTTCAAGATATCAACGCATCACCACACTAAACCTGCCCGCACTATAAGTATTGGTATCCGACTTAATAACATCAAAACGGTAATTCCAGATCCTGATATTCAGGGAGTCTTTCCGGTAGGCATCTTTCAGCCATATACCCATATTGGCAGGAATGTTTTTGGTAAGACTCGTTTTTAATAGATACACACCATCATTTTTAGCTGTTACCCTCAGCCGAACAGTACAGCCCGGAGAAAATGGTAAGGTTTGTATGGTGCAACCTATGCCATCGCGGGTGACACTGGATAAACTCCCTCTCCCAAAACCTGGAAAATAGGGTGCATCCTGCGAGCTTGAATAATTACAGGAAGCAGAATGCCTGAACATTAATAAAGTTTCATCAATGGCAGTTGAATCCAACTGAAGTTTGATCTTAAACATACTACCATCAGGGATGGTGTCGGTTTGCGCGGCTACAGTCTGTGTGGCAGGCGGTATAACTGGGGTGCTGGGTGCAACGGGGGACGGGTTGTTCTCAGCTTTCTTTTGACATGCACCAAGAAATATAACGCCTGCCATAGACATTAATAAAAATTTCCTCATGCGAACAATTATCTTTAACTACTAAGTAACGCTTTATACGATGCTATTGTTCGGAAGTTGGATGCTTTTGGAGGGAACTTTTCAACATTTGAGGTTGGTTATTAACATTTTAAGCTCTGCGAATTCTGCGTTTTTATTATTGTAACAAGTATTTTACAATTTCTAATAACGAAAATCAGCTCATGATTTAATTGAAAAGCAGCTTTGTTGGGCGGATGGATTCCCCAATATTTGATTGTTATCTCGTTGATTTGTATTTAATTAAAAATATAATTTATAAATCAATGGGCAATATTTTCTGTGGCCTGAAATAAAAAACGTTCCGGATCTCACCCGGAACGCCATCACTAAATCAGATCAACCTCATGTTTATTGATCCTTTGCTACCATCTTTCTCAAGGATGGAAGGTCTTTTGTGTAAGTTTTGGTTAATGTATCCTCAAAACAATCTCATAATCCGGATACAAAAAAATAGAATAGACGGTTGCCGCTTATATATAGACGGGCGCTGACTTTTTCCATATAAAATCGATTCTTAACCGGTGAATCACTGAAATGGCTGTTCAAAGAGTGCATTTTACCCTTCGTCGGTAAAAAATGGCTGCAGAGCGGTTTAGATTGTCCGGCAATGTCCTGATGGGTAATATTGTAGCCTCAGATAATGTATTTGTAAATAAATGATTGTAATTTAACTCGATAATGTTTGCTCCAAGATCCCAAAGCCGGTTGATAGGAATATTGATCCAGATATTGATATGGGCGGTATTCGGCGTTTTACTTTTCTTCTATCAGCCATTTTTTTCGGACATAGATATACCCTACCAGTTTTGGGTAAAGCAGGTGATCGTGCTCAGCACAATTGTGGCTGCTTTTTATCTTAATTCGCTGGTGCTTGTACCGCGATTTCTATTGAAGAACCGCACGGGGTATTACCTGACGTTCGTGGTTGTGATTGTGTTGGCAATAGTATTCCTGAGTGGCTGGGTAGATAGGGCATTAAACCTGCATCAATTGTTTGATGCTGCATTTCATAAACGCTGGCAAAAACAGGGCTGGGAGCTAACGCACCATCGGCCACAAAAACCTGAAAAAGGCGGAGGTGGCCACGGCTTTGATACCCTCACCATGACTATAACGGCATTGGTATTGGGCATAAGCACGAGCATTACCACCATCCAGAAATGGCAAAAAGATAAACAGGCGCGCGAGGAACTGGAGAAAGATAAGGTAACATCTGAATTATCTTTCCTGAAGGCGCAAATTAACCCGCACTTCTTTTTTAATACGCTGAATAACATTTATGCACTCACCCAGGTAGATGCGGAAGTGGCCGGGAAGGCTATCCATCAATTATCGCGGATGATGCGTTATTTATTATACGATACACAACAAGCGAACACTATGCTGAGCCAGGAGCTGGCGTTTGTGAAGGATTATATCAGCCTGATGAAATTGCGCCTGACGGATGTAGTCAAAATAAATTTTGATGAGCCGACAAAGCTGAATGATAAGCCGGTAGCGCCCATGATATTTTTGCCTTTTGTAGAAAATGCCTTTAAGCATGGTGTGAGCGCAACCCAGCCCAGCCATATTGATATTGTGATTTTGCAAAAAGACAGTGTTCTTGACCTGACCGTAAAAAATTCGATCATCAATGATAATAGCGTAAGCCTGGATACAAATAGTGGTATCGGCTTGGTTAATACCCGCCGCAGGCTGGATCTTTTATATCCCGATAAATACAAACTGGAGATTGACGAATTGAATGCCAATAATGAGTATACCGTTCACTTAATCCTCGACTTGTCATGACCCTGAATTGTATAGCAGTTGACGATGAGCCATTAGCGCTCGGCCTGGTTTGTAAGTTTATCGAGCAGACACCATTTTTAAATCTGGTTGGACGTTACTCAGGCGCGGTTGATGCATTAAAGGCCATCCACCAGCAAAAGCTTGACCTGATATTCCTGGATATTCAAATGCCAGACCTGAACGGCATCGAACTGGCGCGCGTATTAGGCAAAGGCGCCGATGTACCGCGGGTTGTTTTTACAACAGCATATAATCAGTTTGCACTCGAAGGTTACAAAGTTGACGCGTTGGACTACCTGCTAAAGCCTTTCAATTATGAAGAGTTCCTGCGTGCTGCGCAAAAAGCGCTCAATTATCATGAATTAGTAAATCGACCAACTACAGCTGCGCCTATTCCAACTATCTCAGAAGAGCAGGCTGATGACGATTATTTGTTCTTAAAAGTAGAATACCAACTTGTGCGCATTGCTTTAGATGATATCTTATACATAGAAGGATTGAAGGACTATGTGAAAGTTCATTTAAAAGGAGCAGACAAGGCGATATTATCCCTTACCAGTTTAAAAGCTTTGGAAGAAAAGTTACCGTCTAAAAGATTTATGCGTGTGCATAGATCATTCATCGTATCATTGGATAAGGTTACCTCAATGACCAAAAACTCTGTGCAAATCGGCAAAATGCTGATTGCGGTAGGCGATCAATACAAAGAAGCATTCAGCCAGTTTGTGGGAAAGTGGATTTAAGGAAGTCGGAAGTCGGAAGTCGGAAGTCGGAAGTCGGAAGTCGGAAGTCGGAAGTC
>NZ_DATCRU010000098.1:0-32090 GCF_036568825.1 Mucilaginibacter sp.
GACGATAGGTGGGGATAATAACTGAAATCTCCATATTCTTTTTCGATAATAAATGAACCAATGATCAATGCATCAAACGGCGAGCTCCAGAAACATTCAATAGCATCGCGTGGTGTATAAACAATGGGTTTGCCCAGCGTATTGAATGACGTATTAATAAGCACCGGAACGCCTGTTTTTTGATAAAAGGCCTTAAGCAGATCGTAATAGGGTTTGTTTTGCTGCTCGTTAATGGTTTGGATGCGGGCGGTACCGTCAGTATGTTTAACTGCCGGTATTTTATCAGCTTTGTCTTCCAGAACATCATATACAAAAAGCATAAAAGGCGAATAAGATGCAGCTTTAAACCAGTTTGATGCCTCTTCTTCCAGCACAACAGGTGCAACTGGTCGAAAATCCTCACGATCTTTTACTTCATTTAATCTTGCCTGCATATCAGCATTAATCGGTGACGCCAGAATAGAACGCCCCCCAAGAGCGCGCGGGCCAAATTCCATTCGTCCCTGGTACCAGCCTATGATCTTATCCTGTGCAAGCAGCTCAACGGTTTCTTCTGCCACATTCTCCAGTTTACGATAAGGCATCTTGCACCACTTCATAAACTGCTCTATCTCGCTGTCATTATATTCTGGTCCCCAGTAAGCATGCGTCATTATAAAATCTTTGCTTGCTGCAGGCCGTTGCTGCGTATCTATCCAAAGTGCTGCACCTAAAGCCGTGCCATCATCGCCCGATGCAGGTTGCACCCAAATGTTTTTGAACGGTCCACGATCACGTATCCGGGCATTGGCTACACAGTTCAAAGCTACGCCACCGGCCATGCATAAATTCTCTTGTTGGGTTTCTGAGTAAAGCCAGTCAGTTAATTCCAGCATAGTTTCTTCAAGGACCATCTGCATAGAATGGGCGATGTCAAAATGATGCATGGTAAATTCTTCATGCCTTAATCGCTGCGGACCGAAGCGCTCGGTAAACCGCTGATCTTTTATCGTATACTGGCCATTCTTACCCACCTGGATGATGTCTCTGAAATCGTATAAAAAAGTAGGTTTACCATATGATGCCAGTGCCATCACTTTGTACTCATCCGAAGAATGCAAAAAGCCAAGGTGTGTGGTAACCTGCTCATACAGCAGCCCTAAAGAATGAGGCATATTTACCTGACCGATACGGTTAAGCTCATTGCCGGAACCTATATTATAGGTTGTTGTAGCATATTCTCCGCGACCGTCAGCAGTAAGCACAGCTGCATTCTCAAAAGGCGAGCAATGAAAAGCGCTGGCAGCATGTGCAGTATGATGCTCCACAAAGTGCCATTGTTCAGATTGAATATTGGCGCCAAAAAAACGCTTTTGTAAATGATGCGGGTATCCGTCGTTCAATTGCTGACGCGCATTAATAATGGATGAAAGAAACAGTGGATCCCATGGATTTAACCAATCCCCATTTGTAAATTTCTCTTCGTTGTCGAAAGGAATTTCAATAGTCGGCCTTTTGCGGTAATCGCCTCCTATTAATAAGTATGGATCAAACGAGTAAGCGATATGATCCACATCATTAATGTGAATATCCGCTACGCGCAGGCAATAATCAATGGCATGAAACGGAAGTTCCCAGGTTGAAAAAGGCACCGGGCGTTTGCCATGCTTGATATGGGTAAAACGTTCTTCTTCTGCGGCAGCAAGCAGTTTGCCATCCTTTAAGATACAGGCGGCCGAATCGTGAAATACTGCATTTATTCCTAATATATACATCTAAACCAGGTAAAATTGTTAAACATCAAATTTTGAGACATATAGAAGGAACATCATATTTCGTCCGAGAGTTTAAGCGATTAATACCTGTTTTAAATGAGGTAAATACTTGTTTTCAAACATGGGTGAGTATAGAAAACTTATTTTTTGATAGGATGTTTAAAGCATATGCCTTCAGAATTATTAATACGATGCAGCCATCTGCTCAAGGAAAAGAAACTGACCATAACCTTTGCCGAAAGTGCAACAGCAGGACGGCTCTCCGCCGAGTTTGCTTTGATACCCGACTGCGGTGAAATATTAAAAGGTGGAATAGTTTGTTACGATGCATGCATTAAGCAAGATATATTAGGCGTGCCTGAAAGCCTGGTAAAAAAATATACCCCTGAATCGGCTGAAGTTACCGAAGAGATGGCACGCAGGCTGGGAACTATTATTAAGGCTGATATTTACATTGCTATTACCGGACTAACCATGCGGGGAGGAAGTGAGAGCTCAGAAAAACCTGTTGGCACTATATTTATTCATGCCATCATTAATCAAAAGCCTGTTCCTGTGAGAGAAGTATTTAAAGGTTCGCCGGAAGAAGTCGTGCTGCAAACGGTTGACCGGGTTGCCCAACTGCTGATCGATGAAATAGGATAAACGGGTATAAATCCTGGCTATAACGGGTATTTTCCACCCAAACCGCCTGTAGCTAAGCCTGTTGCTTTTATAAACCACATCTATAAATCTATGAAAGCAGCAGTATTCCATAAACCTGGAGATATCAGCTATGATACAGTTGACGATCCCCGTATAGAAAAAGCAGACGACGTTATATTAAAAGTTACCTCGACAGCCATATGCGGATCCGATCTGCATATTCTTGACGGCGGCATTCCGCAGGCCAGCGATATGATCGTCGGGCATGAGTTTATGGGCATTGTTGAAGAAACCGGTCCGGCTGTTAGAAAATTAAAGGTTGGCGACCGCGTGGTAGTACCATTCCCGATTGCATGCGGACATTGTTTCTTTTGTACACATGACAGCCCTGTAAATTGCGAAAACTCCAATTATAAACATTACGGGCCTGATGGCGATTTGTTGGATCAGAAAGGCGGGGCTTTATTTGGATACACCGATTTATATGGCGGCTATTCAGGCGGACAGGCGCAATACGTGCGTGTGCCGTATGCTGATGTAAACCCCCGTGTGGTGCCGGAAGGTATGACGGATGAGCAGGTGCTATTTCTCACTGATATTTTTCCAACAGGGTGGGCGGCTATTGACTGGGCGCAAATGAAGGGCGGAGAAGTGGTTGCCATTTTCGGTTCCGGGCCTGTCGGATTAATGGCGCAAAAAGCCGCCTGGCTTAATGGTGCAAGCCGTGTAATAGCAGTCGACCCTTTGAATTACCGGCTGGAACGCGCAAAGACAGTGAACAAAGTTGAAACCGTCAATCCGCACGAGGTAGACGCTATAGAATATATACGCCAGGCTACCGGCGGTCGCGGTGCGGATGTTTGCGTAGATGCAGTAGGCTTTGAGGCTGAGCGCTCCATCTTCGACAAAATAAAAGCGACCATCAACTTTGAAAAAGGAACAATTAAAGTGCTTGAAGCCTGCTTTAAAGCGGTGAGAAGGAATGGTACAGTTAGTATTGTGGGTGTGTATGGAACGCCGTTCGATAATTTCCCCCTCCATCGCATTTTCGATAAGGGTATCACCATCAAACAAGGCCAGGCCCCGGTAACCAATTATATTGATCACCTGATAGAGTTGGTACAATCAGGAAAAGTAGTGCTGGATGATATTATCTCACACCGGTTGCCACTAAGCATGGTATCGCATGCATACGACATTTTTAAAAATAAAGAACAGGATTGTGTAAAGGTAGTCCTTAACCCATGGGAGTAAATTAAAAATAAACAGTATGGAAAACAATCAAAAATATGTGCTGATAACCGGCGCTACGAGCGGTATCGGTTATGAATTGGCAAAGTTGTTCGCACGGGATAAGTATAACCTGGTTAATGTGGCGAGAAGCGCTGAAGAGCTGCAAACCTGTGAAGCAGAATTTATAAATTATGGTATTGAGGTAATCTCGATTGCCAAAGATTTGTCAGTCCGTGACCAGGTGCTTGAGCTTTGCGAAGAAGTCCGCGGTAAAGGTATCCATATCGATATCCTGGTGAATGATGCCGGGCAAGGCCTGTACGGTGAATTTAAAGATACCGACCTGGAACGCGAGCTGGCAATTATCGATCTGAACATTGGTGCAACGGTAATACTAACCAAACATTTTCTTCAGGATATGGTAGAAAGGAACGAGGGTAAGATATTAAATCTTGCTTCGATAGCCAGTAAACTACCCGGGCCAAGGCAATCCGTTTATCATGCTACCAAGTCGTTCATACTTTCTTTTTCGGAAGCGTTGCGGGCAGAATTGTCAGAGACTAATATTACCGTCACCGCGCTGATGCCGGGCGTAACGGATACTGATTTCTTCCGCAAAGCCGAAATGCTGGATAGCAAAGCCGTGCAGGATAAAGATGCAATGGCCGATCCGACAGATGTAGCTAAGGATGGGTATGAGGCATTAATGGCAGGAAAGGATAAAGTGATATCAGGCTTTAAAAATAAAGTACAGGTTGCTGCAAGTAACATGATGCCGGATAGTACGGTTGCCGATACGCTAAAAAAACAGCAGGAACCGGTTCACCCTGATCATTAAAGAGTCTTAATCGTTGTATTAAGTTTGTTTTAGTTTTTCAATCGCAACGGAAAGGGGCAGTCCAATTGTCCCTTTTCTTATTTATTTCATTTCACTGTCGATTTTCTGAATAGCGTTCAGATGCTTTTTCAATATCGGCAAAGTATTGTTGGCAAATGTCCTTAAATCTGTGTCGCGTAGTTCCTTTAGTGCAACCTCAAAAGTTTTGATAGTTTCTTTATGATCTTTGACCATAGCTGTTACATAGGCTCTGTCAAAATCTTTGCCTGCTTTACTTCTGAGCTCGTTTTCTAATTTCTGCTGATAGTCGCCCAAAATTTTTGGCAGGGTAATACCCTTGTCCTTTGCGATGTTTTTAATTTTGTCATTGGCGGCAGAGTGATCGCTCACCATCATGGTGCCAAACTCTTTTATTTGGGAATTGGTGGCTTGTTGTTGCGCCAACTTTCCTAGTTCAACTTCAGCCATACCGCCATCTGCCGCGTCGACAGCGAATTTTGCGTCAACTCTGTTGGTTTTCATTACAAGGCCGCTGGTAATCGACTTGCCAGAATCGGCCACAGAGTCTTTCATCGTATTTAAAGTGTCCGCACTCGATTTACTGTCCCAATGTTTATCCTTATTGTTTTGGCAGGACGTTATTACAACTGCCGTTAAAGAGATTGGTAATAGAAATTTTAATGTTTTCATAGTTGTTTATCTTTTAATAAACAACAGTTTGCCGGTTGTACAGATTTAATTTTTTTGTGTTTTGCTGCAATTATAAGAGGCGCTTCTGAAAGAACGGCAGAAGTGTTTACGTGATCGCTGGTCGAAATGTCAGAAGTGCAATAAAGCGATGCTATAATTGCCATATTTTAATCAATAATTAATTTAGAAGATATTATTGGTAACTATTTTGCGTTTAATGGCGTAAAGAGCTAATATCTTAGCCCTTCCCTTTTTAAAAAACTATTGATTAAACACCATTAAAAAATGGCGCCTGGTTGGTGCCGGACAAATGAATTTAAAACCTGTAAAAAGTTTAAGTGAGGATCAGTTGGAGTCTGGTTTGAAACTTGTCGTTGCCGACGGACTTTCGGCAGAAGCGATGGTTGTATTTACAAGCGGTACCTTTCTTACCGCAATGGCCATCCACATGGGAGCTTCTAATTTTCAGTTGGGTGTTTTGGCGGCACTGCCAACATTCACCACTATTTTTCAGTTGTTCTCTATCTGGCTTGTTCAAAAATTTAAAAACCGCAAAGCCATTACCGCCTTTTGTAATTTCATGGCGCGTGTACCGCTTATCGCCATAGGTGTATTACCGTTTTTATTTACAGCTGGAACCAGTATTGAAATACTGATCGTGATGCTGTTCTTCCAGCACATCTTTGGTGATATAGCCGGGGCAAGCTGGAATGCCTGGATGAAGGATATGATACCCGGTTCAAAGCTTGGCTCCTTCTTCTCCCATCGCAGTCGTATGGCCCAAACGCTGAACGTGACTTTAAGCCTGGCTACAGCTTTAGGACTGGATTACATCAAAAAGCATTATCCTTCAAGCGAGATCATGGTTTATCATTTGTTATTCCTTGCAGGCGGCATGTTGGGTATGATCAGCGTTATTCTGTTGTTACGCACACCAGAACCTGAAGCCAGTAAAATTGACGGCAAACTGCTTTCATTGTTCAGCCGGCCGCTGAAGAATACAAATTTCCGCAATCTGCTAATCTTTAATTCTTTCTGGGCATTCGCGCTAAACCTGGCTACACCGTTTTTTGCCGTATTTATGATGAAGACTATGGGATTGCCGGTTGCTTATATTATTGGTTTGGGTATTATCAGTCAGCTGAGCAGTATCATTTCTATCAAAATATGGGGTCGTTACTCCGATCGTTTCAGCAATAAAAACATTGTGGTCTTTTGTGCACCGTTATACATTGCTTGTATTCTGGCATTTGCTTTTGCTGCCACACCGGGTAATATACACGCTATGCTTGCTTTATTGGTGGTCATCCATGTTGTCAGCGGTCTGTCTACCGCCGGTATTACTCTCGCTCTTTCCAATATTGGCATCAAGCTGGCACCCAATAATGAAGCTATAGCTTACATCACTGCCAAAAACATGTTTGTGGCACTGTTTTCTACACTGGCGCCTGTGGTTGGCGGTTTAATGGCAGACTTTTTTGTTTCACACCGGATGGAATTAAACCTGCATTTGGGTTTCATCGGAATGTCTAATGTCCATCTGTTAACCCTTCAGGGCTGGAATTACTTTTTTATTATTGGTGGCACACTTTCTCTGCTCTCACTCAGATTATTGAAAAAAGTGAAAGAAGAAGGCGAAATAAAAAACAAACGCCTGGTTATCCATATGCGTACGCGTTTTCGAAGTAACCTGCGCACATACCTGGGCCGCGGGATGACTGATAAGTTGTACTATCCTAAAACAGTAATTCACCAGCGCAAAATCCGGCGATTAAAAACGCGGGAACAATACCGAAGAGCTGCTTAACCATAAACGCTAAAGACTTAATATCGTTTAAATCATGACGACGAGTTAACTCACCCCGAATGCGCTACGCTGTTCGACCCTCTCTATGGCAAGCCATAAAGAGGGTAAAAGAAGAAATAAAAAAATCCCCTCTTTACCGCTTGCGGTAGAGAGGGTGGTCGAGCGAAGCAAGTACCGGGTGAGTCAAATATGCGTCATGCTTAACCTTTAGTATCGGCTTAATCATTATCCGGCGGCCCCTGGTATTCGGGTACATCTTCGCCTTTATGCAAATGGCGGTTGCGATGTTTTACCGGTACATTTTCGGATAGATTTTCATTCTCGTTTTCGGTATATTTTTCGGCCATCCGGTTATCTCTCATCGGATCAGTGCCTCCAAAAGCTTCCGTCGGGCCATGGCTCTCACGACCATTGCCTGACGGCTTCCCTTTCGGCGGTTCGCTTTTATGCTTTCCCATAATATTGATTTAAGGTTTGGGCAGACCTGCATATGGCAACCATAATTCAGGCAGGCCTGCCGTAAGCAATTATTAATTATACTAATCAGTGCTGGCCACCTTTGCGGCCAATTTCAGACATATGTTCTTTGTCGCGGCTCACTGCTTCCCCGCCCTTTCGGCCGGCTTCGCGTGCCTCTTCCGAATCAAATTCATGTGCGTGCCCCGATTCATGCGCAGCCTTGCCGCCTTTGCTGGCTATTTCGCGCTGCTTATCATCATCCATCGACGCAAACCCACGTTGTGAGGCATTGCCATGACTTTGCGACCGTCCATCACCGCTTGTATGAGACTGATGACCCTGGCTGCCTGTATGACTGCCTTTACCTTGTCTTTCATCTGTTTCTTTTTCCTTTGTAGTAGGCATAACTTTAAATTTTAAGTGTTTATAAATTATATTTAAAGGAATAACAAGACGGTTCTAACTGCTGTTTCCGCAATAAATACGGGTTTTTGGTGGGCGAAATACGGATTTAAAAACGAGAAGCTGCCTTACGTCCAATCATAAAACACCTTGCGGGGACGGCGGGGTAGATGGCTGAGGATTTGGCGATGGCGGTGCGGGCGGTATTTCCGCAGGCTGATTCGGGGGATCTTCCTGGGGAATATCCGGTCTGCCGGGGTCGCCTGGTTTTTCAATCTCGGGCCGGTTGGGATTTACCGGCATTTCTTCCTGCTCACCAGGGAATGTTTTCTTTGCCATAATAGCTGTTTATTGGGCAACAGGTGATTAAGGCTGATTGTTTTTTTGTTTGATCAATCAGTAAAAAATTGACGACTTCAACTATAAAGGCTCAAATCTTAAAACTTGTTATACAAAAGATGTGTCATAGGACTGCTCATTTTTATAAGCTCAATGTTAGTGGCCCATATCTCGGTACGGTATAGCTTTACTCCATCCTCAAATACAACCCGGGTTTGGATTTTACCCTGGATATAGGCCCACTTTCCTTTTTGGACAAGGATATCACCAACGATATCAGATGGTATAATAAGACGATGATTCTCCACATGTTCAAGCAAAGTATCACCTTTTCTAATCTCTTCAGTAGTGGATAGGGTAAAGCAGAGCAGGCGCTTATTGCCTTTTTGAGTCCAAACAGGATCATCAGCTATCTTTCCCAATAAAAATACACGATTGACTGTGGCGTTAAACGGCATGTAAGTTCCTGGTCATTCCTTTATCGATCAAATTTTTGATCCGTTCTACAATATCATCCAAGTCAAAGGGTTTGGCTATAAAATCATCACAACCATAGTACCCCAATGACCTTATTACTTTCGGATAAGCTGACATGATCATCACCGGCAAATCCGTAGTTTTTGGATTTGCTTTTATCTGGTGACATATCTCGCCTCCGTTTATTCCTGATAAGATATAATCTAATATTACCAGGTCGGGGTCATAATCATCAATTACCGAAAATATATTGTCTGTTTCTTCGATGATCTTTACATCAAACCCCTCATAATTAAGAGCCTCGTTCATTACATCGAGAACTCCTTCGTCGTTGTCCAGGATCAAAACCTTTTTCATAATTGACTCAATTACCCCCCCCCCAAGTCTGCGAGGGGAATGTTAATAATTAAACTACGGGAATCGGCTCAATTAGCGTTCGAATAACGGTGAAAGCTTAAGCCTAAAGTACGATGGAGGATTTTAACATGGTAAGTAGATATACCTGCAAAATGAATGTGTTAAATACGCGATTTTTAAGAAAATGCAGATTTTTTACAGAATCAGATGGCGAGCTTAACAATTAATTAATGATGCCATGCTGCAGGGCATATTTAATGAGGGCAATAGTATTACGGGTACCGGTTTTGTTGATCATGCTTTGACGGTGCCCTTCTACAGTTCGCTTGCTTGTGAAGAGTTTATCGGCTATCTGCTGATTGGTGTAACCCTCGGCGGTTAGTGCCAGTACTTCCAGTTCTCTTTTGGTAAACTCTACTTCGGGGATATCTTCTGTGGAAGATGTTGCGGGCATTTCGGCCAGCCGGTGCATAAACCGCATAGCAAGCTCGGAACAAATATAATTGCCATCTATATGGATATGATTAATGGCAAAGACCAGTTCATCGGCGCTGATATTTTTTAAAAGGTACCCGGCAACGCCTGTGTGGAAAGCCTTCACTACATATTTTTCATGATCGATCATGGTCAGCATAATGAATTTTGCCTTCGTTTTGATGTCCTTTAGCTTCTCTGCCAGTTCCATACCACCCATAACGGGCATATTCATGTCTGCCAGGATAACATCTGCTTCAACACCTTCCTGTATCATGTGCAGCACCTCCGCACCGTTGGTTGCTTCGGCCACTACATTAAAGTTAGGCTCCTTATCCAGCAGGTTCCTGATACCGTCGCGCACGATATTATGATCTTCAGCAAGGATGATCCTGATCATCACCAAGTCCGTTTTATCATTAATACGTTTATTCATAGTCTAAGGTATCTGTGTTTACAAAAAAATTATTTATCTGCTTTAAATGGAATATCAATATTAATAATAGTGCCTTTGCCCGCCTTTGATATAATGTCAATATTTCCATTCAACAGGTTTACATTGTTGCGGATAGTTTTTAATCCTATGCCACCTGCTTTTTCTTTTAACGCATTGAACCCCTTACCATCATCCTGCACCAATACTAAAATACGATTATGATAGGCTTCTATTGCAACAAGAGAATTTGAAGCTTCTGAATGTCTGACCACATTCATCATCAGTTCCTGGATAAGGCGATAAATCGCTACCTCAATATATTTATCCAGCCGCTTTGCAGATCCTTTAAACCGGCATTTAAATTGAACTTTTCCGCTCAGTCTTCTGCAGACATCTTCTATAGAGGTTTTTAACCCAAAGTCTTCTAATATCACCGGCATCAGCTCGTGCGACAAGCGCCTGCTTTCGGTAATAGCATCAGTCAAAAGCTTGTCTGCGGTTTTTATGCTTTCTTTATTGCTTTCGTTTATTTGAGACTTATCAACTGTGCCTAAACTGAGTTTAGCTGCATATAATATCTGTCCGAGGCTGTTGTGCAGAGTTTCAGCTATGCGCTTGCGCTCAATCTCCTGGGTATCCAGTACAGTGCGGAAAATTTCCTGCTGCTGCATTTCTTCCAATTCCTTTTGACGCCTGTCTAGTTCCCGGTTCCTTTCCTCAACTCGCTTTTGTTCGGTCATATCCATATTAGAGGATACCAGCATATCTCCGTTGCGTATAAACATGGTAGCATACCAGCGATTTATACCCTCATGTTCATAGAAATATTCCATGTGGACGCGTTCACCTGTTTCCATGGCATTTACCATGGCATCAAACAAGCCCATTTTTTTAATGCCGGGAAACACTTTAGAATATAGTTTGCCTGGCAGATCCTTCCTGCCGCTCGAATCTTCTATGCGTTTATTGACGATAATAATCTTAAAATCGGTTATTTGTTTTTTTCTGTTGTAAATCGGTTTGAATACTGACATGCCCACATGTGTGGTATTGTAGATAGATTCTAACAATTTATGATTTTCCTGTAGTTCAGAGGTTCGTTCCTTAACCTGCTGCTCAAGGGTATTATTAAATTCCTTCAGTCTTTGCTCACTTTTGCGCAAAGCTTCCTCCGCGCATGTGCGTTCAACTGTTTCGTTATACCGTGATATGATGACCGCAGCCGCATGGGCCAAAATCCCCGCTAATTCCATTTCCCGCTGACTTGGATTGCGAGGTTGTTCAAAATACATAGCAAACGTTCCCAGTACAGGCCCTCCTTCGGTATACACAGGGAAAGACCAGCAACTACGATAATTATGTTTTCGCGCCATAGACAGAAATGGTGTCCACAGAGGCTCCAGTTCCACATCGGGGGTGATAACCGGCTCACCTGTATCCATGGCCAAGCCGCATACCAGCGACTCGGGGCCAACCTTGAATCCATTGACATCCCGGGCATATCCTTCAGGCATGCCTGCCACCAGGTGCAACCCTTCCTTATCGGCAGGAACCATATAAAAAGCGGCTCTGGCTTCGCCATTTGTTTGTGTGATTATAGTATCAATTAGTGGGTGAAGTGATGCCGCCAGCGATTGACCGCTCATAGCTGCCTGAAAAGCCTGTTTCTGGCCATTCAGCCAGGCTTGCCGTTCCCGCAATTTCTCTTCAGCATTTTTCCGTTCGATCAGGTCAGCAACTTGCCGTGCTAATATGTCGAATAGCTGAAATTCTTTTTCTGAAGGATAATATACCTTACGCCAGTGGGTCGAGATCATTCCTACGATACTTCCGCTACGAGAAATGAGTCTGGTAGACTGGGTTGTGTGGATACCTGAAAGCCTGTAAGCTTCCAGGTCCTTAATTGTAATACCTTTCCATTCTTCAACATCGGGAATTAAAACACGCTCACCGAGCAGCAAAGCAAGTCCGCAGGAAGTCTTCTCTTCCACGCTTACCCATTCCCATTGTTTTGCCGAGGCCGGGGCAAAGCCTTTATGCGCTAAAAGAAAAAGTTCGTTACGTTCTGGAATGAGCATTTGGATACTTGCCGTATCAGAATGCATTACCGTACTGGCGGCTTCAAGTATTTTTTTGTAAAGTGCGCCCGAATCCTCTTCCTCTATCAGGCTATGACTAACCTCCTGCAATAATTGCATATCAGCAAGCTCATTGGCAAGATTCGTTTCCGATTCGATTAATGCGGCCCTGGCTTTTTTCTCCGCATCGATATTTCGCGTAATGCCGATCAGCCTGTGATCGTCCACCAACCGCGCGATAACCCTTACCCAAATGGGCTGATCTTTGCGAGCACCCGCCAACCGGTGTTCTATCATCAGAGGCTCCTTCGTAGCAATAGCGTGCTGCATGGCTTTTTCAACACGTTCAGCATCATCGGGATGCACATGCATCACGTGTTTAATATTATCCTGAGGTACCTCAAAGCCAATCACATCGCCTGCACCTTCGGAGATTTTTATCTGGCCGGTATTGATGTCTCTTTCCCAGCTGATGAGGCGACCAGTAACGGTTGCCTGTCGCAGGCGCTCCTCGTTTTCACGAATCGTGCTTTCAACCTGTCCGTTTAGTTTTGGGTCTTTATCTGGAGCGGCGGCTAGCATAATTAAGATGACTAAACCCGGTTAAATAATCTTAGGGGACCCGGCAAAAATAAGCGTTTAACGTAACGCCATGTAAAGGTAACTATTTGAAACTGAATAAGTTTTTCTCCTTTATTGAGCTAGGTCCGTCTAACCATAGCTAAAAGTCACAAATCCGGCTGAATTAAAGGCATAAGGTATCAAAATCAGGTATATGGCGCAGTACGAAACACGTATTTAACACGCAAACCCCCAAAGACTAATCCTGTTAGAACTTATGATACCGGTCATTAAACTCAAATACTATGGATACAAAGACAGCGGTGAAGGATTCAAAACTGAAAGAGTTTTTTGTAGATCAGTTGAAAGACATTTATTGGGCCGAAAAGAAGCTGATTAAAACGCTTCCAAAGCTCCGCGAAGCGGCTGCGATACAACAACTGAGGGATGCATTCGGCGCTCATCATATAGAAACAGAGAAGCATGTTGAGCGGATTGAACGGGTGTTTGAAATGGTAGGCGAAAAACGCGATACCACTAAATGTGCTGCAATGGCGGGTATAGCAGACGAAGGCGAAGATATAATTCACAAAACAGAGGAAGGTACCGCACAACGTGACGTAGGGTTGATCTTTGCCGGTCAGAAAGCCGAGCATTACGAAATAGCCACCTACGGAGGACTGATGAGTCTTGCCGTAACTTTAGGTTATAACGATGCTGCCGAGTTACTGCGCCAAACTCTTGAAGAAGAAAAAGCTACTGATACTAAGCTGACCAACATAGCCAAAAATCATGTGAACTACCAGGCGGCCCGCGAGCACGCCTGATTGAGGAAGTTAATTCGGCAGAGCTTCCTTTTTATACAATTCCCGGCGCTCCCTTTCTTGCCGGGAATTGATTTTTTAATGAATACATTATCTAATTCAATTATTAAATCCTATGGAAAATCAAAGCAACAACCAACTCGAACAAACGATTTTGAACTGCGCAATGGCATGCGAATTCTGTGCAACATCATGCCTTAAGGAAGAAGATGTTAAAAATATGACCGATTGCATTGCACTCGACAGGGACTGCGCCGACATATGTATCCTGGCAGCAAGACTATTAAAGCGGGACTCCACCATTGCAAAACAATACTTACTGCTTTGCGAAGAAATATGCCGGATGTGTGCCGACGAATGCAGCAAACATGAGCATGACCACTGCCAGAAATGTGCCGAAGCCTGCCTTGCCTGTGCGGAAGCCTGTCACCTGCACCACGAACCTTTACACCAGGATTAACGCTCAATCCCATTTACCATGACTACACTGACTGAAGAAAAAACCCAAAAACAAGATAAGCAACCCGGCATCGAGGCCGAAATGCATCCTGCGCCGCAGTATATAAAAGACACTTATTTGCCATCAGGAAAATTAAAAGGTAAGGTTGCCCTAATTACCGGGGGCGACAGTGGCATTGGACGAGCTGTTTGTGCTCACTTTGCCGAGGAGGGTGCTGACATAGCGATTGTATACCTGAATGAAGATGAGGACGCTGAAAAAACAAAAGATATTGTAACCGCTGCCGGGCGTAAATGCCTATTGATCAAAGGAGATATTAAGAGTAGCGACTTCTGTAAATCATCTGTAAAAAAGGTAGTTGATGAATTTGGGAAGATCAACATCCTGGTAAATAACGCGGGTATGCAATTCCCTCAGAAAGATGTAAAAGAGATTACTGATGAGCAGCTAAAAATAACCTTTCAAACAAACATATTTGCCTACTTCTACTTTGCCGAAGCAGCGGTGGCGCATATGCATGAAGGCGATTGCATTATCAATACAACTTCGGTTACGGCTTATCGCTCATCGCCCAGCCTGATCGATTATTCATCTACTAAAGGTGCTATAACCACTTTCACCCGCTCGCTGGCCACTAATCTTGCAGAAAAGAAAATCCGTGTGAACGGTGTAGCTCCCGGCCCGGTTTGGACGCCACTGATCGTATCGACATTTGATGAGGAAAAGATCAACAGCTTTGGTCAGGAAACTGCAATGAAACGTGCAGGACAGCCCTCGGAACTGGGGCCGGCTTATGTGTTCCTGGCTTCTGATGATTCGTCGTTTATTACCGGGCAGGTGATCCACGTGAACGGTGGCGAGGTGGTAAATGGTTAATAGCAATGCCGAAAAGGAAGAATCTTTGGTATGCACTGCTGTTTATCTTTTTAGGAGGGTTCCTGCTAAGGCAGTCGTTTTATATTGAGAACAAAGTACTTGCTATTGTTGCCCTGGCAACGGGCGTCATCTTTATGATAGCAGCAATCATTGTTTTTTGGAAAAACTTTCGGGAATAATCAAGCTTATACTATTATGAAAAGAGAAGAGCAGTCGGTTCGTCCTAAAACAAAGGCAACCGGTAAAGTACAGAAGCAATCGAAAAATGTAAGCGAAACTGAACATCGAGCAGCAGAATTGCCCGGCAATGAAGCCAGCGTGGCTGCTGAATTGAAAAACAGGGAAAAATAAAAAATCATTTATGAAAGCAGTAAGAATTCATGAGTACGGCGGTCCCGAAGTATTGGAGTTGGAAGAAGCACCGATGCCAGAGCCTGCAAGGGATGAAGTTTTGGTAAAAGTTTATGCAACCAGCGTTAATCCTGTTGACTGGAAAATACGCGAGGGTGCACGAAAAGAAAAATTTCCCGCTGACCTGCCTTTGATACCGGGGTGGGATGTCTCGGGAGTGGTTGAAAAAGTTGGTGAGAACGTTCACCAGTTTAAGAAAGGCGACGAAGTTTACGGTCGACCTGATCCGACTAAGGATGGTGCATATGCTGAGTATATTGTAGTAAAGGCTAATCAGCTTGGACGTAAGCCAAAAAGCATCGATCATATCAATGCGGCTGCTGTTCCACTTGCCGGATTAACTGCATGGCAGGGATTGTTTGACCGTGGGCATTTAGAAAAAGGACAAAAAGTATTGATACATGCGGCTTCGGGTGGCGTGGGTACATTCGCTGTGCAGTTTGCTAAATGGAAAGGCGCTTATGTTATCGGTACATCATCCGCTGCTAATATTTCGTTTGTAAAGCAATTAGGCGCTGATGAAGTAATCGATTACCATAATGAAAACTTTGAAGATAAGCTAAGCGGCATTGACCTGGTATTTGATACCATCGGTGGCGACACGCAAAGGCGCTCAATACAGGTTTTAAAAAATGGAGGCAGACTGATCACTACGCTTAAACCTGAGTTCCAGGCTGAGGCTAAAGAAAAACATATTTACCTGGAAGGTTATACCGCACAATCTTACCCTGAGCAGTTAGAAAAAACTGCCGGATTGATAGATGAAGGCCTAATACAACCCGTCGTATCCATGGTGCTGAACCTGGAAGATGCGCGCCGGGCGCAACAAATAAGTGAAGAAGGCCATGTGCGCGGGAAGATCGTGATCAAAGTAGTGTAATTTATGCGATCAATTTGTCAGGTGTAATGGGTAGGTCACGAACCCGCTTGCCGGTTGCATTATAAATAGCGTTAGCTATCGCAGCTGTTATTCCTGTGATACCTATCTCTCCGATTCCCCTTGCACCGATGGGTGAAATATACGGGTCGGGTTTATCGATAAATTGCACTTCGATCTCAGGAATATCCGCGTGTACCGGAACAAGGTATTGAGCCAGATCGCGTGTTACCACCCTACCATTATTGGAATCATATTGCGTATTTTCCATTAGGGCCATCCCGATGCCAAAGATCATTCCGCCCATGATCTGGTTGGTGGCAGTTTTAAGGTTCATCACTTTGCCTATGTCCATTATCGCAACCAGTTTATCAATTTTAACAGTCCCTAAATCCGGGTCGACCAATACTTTTGCAAACTGTGCTCCGAACGAATGAAAAGAGTGACCTTTACGATCGGTTTTCTCATCCTCTTGCACAGCTGCATTAGTTTTACTTTCTTCCTCAATTTTTGCCTCTGGACTACCCGGTACTGCTGGTGTTGGCGGACCCTGCTGACGGGTGGAAACATTGGTTTTTGCTTCTGCCTCCAGCTTGTCCAGGCCTTTACGATTTAATATCGCTGAATAGCTTTCCCCCTTATTCGCATTATCTTTCAAGTGAATACTGCCATTTTCTGCCACAATATCCTCTGCCTTGTGGCCATGTAAAGGTGATGATTGATCAGCAATAGCGAGATCGATCAATTTAGCAACTGCACCTAACGCCGCTGCCCGTATCGGCGGGCCAACACTTGCAGACACCTGTGAGCCACCTGATTGTGCGCCTTTTGGGTAAGAACTATTGCCCAGTTTCACTTTTACCTTATCAACAGGCAATGCAAAAGCATCAGCAGCCACTTGTGTCATTACGGTATAAGTACCTGTGCCTATATCCTGTGTCCCGCATAAAATTTCAGCATGCCCATCGGCGAATATTGTTGCTTTTGCTGAGGATGCACTTCTGTTGGCAGGATAAGTAGCAGTAGCCATGCCGTAGCCAACCAGGTAGCCATTTTCTTTTAAAGTACCGGGCTCAGCTTTACGATTATTCCAGCCTATAGCATCCGCACCTTTTTGATAACACTCTTTTAGGCTTTTTTCTGAGAATGGTTTCTTTTTGTGTTCGTCTGTTTCAGCATAGTTCACCATTCGAAATTGGATGGGATCCATTTTTAATTTATTGGCGAGCTCATCCATTGCCACCTCCAAAGCATAAGTGCCCGGTGCCTCGCCTGGAGCGCGGGTAGGGCAAGGTGTTCCGCGATTGAGCCGGACGATCTCGTGGCTTACCTCCAGGTTAGGACAACTATAGATCATAGTCGTTGCTATTCCGGCAGGTTCAACAAATTCATCAACAAATGATGTTTCCGCGGTGGTTGCATGTTTTACTGCTGTCAGCTTTCCGCTTTGATCGGCACCCAATGAAATTCTTTGAACGGTTTGTGTACGTCTGCCTGCGGTAGAAAACATTTGCTGCCGTGCAAGAACGATCTTTACCGGCCGGTTAAATTGTTTTGCGGCCATCGGTGCCAACAGCGTATTTGGCCAGGTAAATCCTTTTGAACCAAAACCTCCGCCAATGTACAATGCATAAACCTGCACTTTTTCGGCAGGTATCCCCAAAATAGAGGTAAGCAATGATTTTACTCCCATAACGGATTGCGTGGCATCATAAACCGTCAGTTTATCACCGTCCCACGCTGCAATAGTAGCATGCGGCTCCATTGCGTTGTGATGGTAGACGGGCGTAGTATAGGTTTCATCAGTCTTCACCGCAGCACTGTTGAACCCGGTTTCAAATTCTCCTCTTTTTACTTGTGTTTCTTGTCCGCCCAAGCCAGCGGCCGGTTTATAAGCAGTATGTATATTTTTTTCAAGACCGATAGCTGCAGGCTGAATTTCATATTCGATTTTTACAAGCGCAGCGGCATGCTCAGCCTGTTCAAAACTCTCGGCAACCACAACTGCAATGTGCTGACCGCCATAAAATACACGGTCGCTTTGTAATGGAAGCAAGTCTTTTTCTGCAAATTTGCCATCAGAACCTGAAGGAAAATGCAGTTGCATGGCATTCTGATAAGTCATCACACCAATGACACCCGGCATTTTTTCGGCCTTGCGGGTATCAATGCTTTTAATTCGCCCTTTGGTTATTGTGCTGCTGATACAAACACCATGTGCCAGGTTCTTTACCGGAAATTCGGCGGCATAGGTTGCTGCCCCTGTCACTTTTAATTTACCATCAACCCGGTCGATAGGCAGCCCAATAGTTGGATTCATGACATACCTCCTGTAATTTTTAATGCGCGTACCAGCGTACGTTTTGCCAGCTCAATTTTAAATGCATTATCCTTATGGCCTTTGGCCTCGCCTAAGGCTGCTTCAGCTGCTTTACGATAATTCTGTTCATTAGCTGTGTTTGCGATCAATGCTTTTTCAGCTGCTGCTGATCGCCAGGGTTTGGTTCCAACGCCACCCATGGCTATATGCGCATTTTCTATTCTTCCATTCTTAATATTCAGAATCACTGCAGCTGAAGCCAGTGCGAATTCATACGACTGCCTATCACGTACTTTTAGATAATGTGATCTCGACGCATATGGAATAGCCGGTATATTAACATGAGTGATCAACTCACCTGGCTTAAGCGAATGCTCCAGATGTGGCGTTTGTCCCGGAAGCAAATGAAACTCATTGAAAGGAATAATACGCGTTCCGCCTTCACCCTGAACATGTATGGTCGCTCCTAATGCGGAAAGCGCCACGCACATGTCCGAAGGATGCGTGGCAATACATTTGTCACTCGTGCCTAATACGGCATTGCTCCGGTTATAACCATCAATTGCAGCACAGCCCGAACCAGGCATACGCTTGTTGCAGGCAAAATCAGTATTGTAGAAATACGGACAACGTGTACGCTGCATCAGATTGCCACCTACCGATGCCATATTCCGCAATTGAGGCGAAGCGCCCGCAAGTAAAGCTTCGGATAAGACCGGGTATTTTTGTTTTATTGCCGGATGATATGCCAGGTCGCTGTTTTTTACCAATGCACCAATGCGTACGCCGCCATTTGGTAATTCTTCAACCTGGTTCAATGGCAATCTGTTGATATCCACCAGTTGGGAAGGTGTTTCGATATCCAGCTTCATCAGGTCGAGCAGATTGGTGCCGCCTGCTATATATTTTGTATCCCTGCTATGTGCTGCTGTTAAAGCTGAAGCATCGCTTTCGGCCCTTAAAAATTTGAATGGTTCCATAAGGCGAAATGATTAAGCATGTTGAACTTCTTTAATAGCTGCCAATATATATTGATAAGCGCCGCAGCGGCAGATATTACCACTCATTTGTTCCCTGATCTCAGCATCACTATGCGCATGACCTTCGTTGATCAAACCCACTGCTGAACAGATCTGCCCGGGTGTACAATATCCGCATTGAAAGCCATCATGCTTTAAAAATGCAGCCTGCATCGGATGAAGATCATCACCCTTTGCCAAACCTTCAATTGTTGTAATTTTTGAGCCTTCGCACATTGCCGCCAGAGTAAGACAGGAGTTTATTCTTCGCCCATCGATCAGAACCGTACATGCGCCGCACTGTCCATGGTCGCACCCTTTTTTGGTCCCGGTCAATCCCAGTCGTTCGCGCAATGCATCCAGTAAGGTTACCCGCGAATCGATATTCATCGGATATCTTCTATCATTGATGTCCAACGTATAGGAAGTGACTTCGATAGCTGATGGGTTTTCGATTTCCTGCTCTGTTTCCGCAGTGTGACCAAATAGGGGTGTTAAGGTTAAACCTGCTCCCGCGACGCCCAGTTGTGTAAGGAATTCACGGCGCGTACTGCCTTTCCTGGTTTCATTTTCCTCTTCAGCAGAGGTGATATCATGTTCTTCCACGGTGATCTGTTTATAAAAAAACATTGCCAATAGGCTTATGTTTCCAAAACATTATTCATCCGGCGTTAGAATTATCTTCAACCTGGTTTGCGTAATAGACCTTAATTTTTTGCCCGTTATCCAGTTTTACGGTGATCATTTCACCGTTAATTTGTTCAATTGTACCTTCACCATCAGGTGTCAGCACTTTTTGGCCTACCTGTAAATTTGTATTCATAGTTTCAATCGCATTTAATTTCAGAACTTCTAATCTGGGTTGGTCTGACCGTCATTATCTACAGTACCTTCCCGGTACTCCTCTTGTGGGTTGGGTTTATGATTATCCTGCTGATCTGTGTTTTCACCAACTTTTTGTTGATCGGGCAATTCCTGTGGTCCGGGAATATTGGGTTCTGACTCTTGATCACCCGGGCTGCCTTCCTGGTTACGCGCTATAAAATTTTCATCTTCAGGATGTTCTTCGGCAGGTTGGGTCCGACGGAAATAAGCATTATCCTCACCGGCATTTTGCGGTGGGTTTGCTTTGTCGTTTCCAGCGGGCGTCAGGTTATTTTCGCCAAAACTTTGTCCGCCCATACCTTGTCCTTCCATACCGGGTGCATTGACATCTTTCATTTTGGCATCGCCGAACAGGTAACTTCTTTTCAGATCTTTTTCCTCCAGGTTATTATCATCATCAACCCGGTAGGCATTAGGTTTGTCAGAGTTTGCAGGTTGTTCTGCAGGTTTTTTCTCTTCTTCTGTTTCGTTTTCACTTACCATGGTAATAGAATATTGATATAAAATATTAATGACTGAGACGCACTAATGTTTTCAAAAATCAATCAATATTCTACTTTTCATCAGGATGAGGGCTTATTTTCTTATGATAAAATTCGCTCTCATTCGCAGGCTTACCATGCTTTTTTGTGTGTTCAGACAAAAGCGAATGCTTCATATCTTCACTCATCAGCATATCCGGTTTCACGGCGTCTTTCCCTGATTTCTTTTTCTTACTTTTTTTATCAGCTGCAGTCATCATCTCTCCTTTTAAATAATAACCTTGTCAATATTCTATGGTTTTAAAAAGCTTGTCTGATTACCTTCAAAATATCAGCTTGAAAGCGAAAGGGATAACAATAATGCCCAGGCTTACCAAAATATACAACTTATACAGCCGGCCATTTTTACCCTTATAAAACCGGATGATCTGCTGGTACCTGTTATTGCTAAAAATAAGCAGGTAGTTGAGTATAAGAAATGGTAAAATGAAAGTTAAGATGATTGAAACGGCATCATTCAGGATAACATCCCTGAATATTTTTACCGGGACAAAAAGCGGCCAGTGCCTGCCCAAAATTCCCCTGAGGAAAAATAAAATAGCCAGCAGGTTAACGCCATGCAAAATAGACATTGGGATAAGCGTAGCCACTTTCCATTGATCAGAATCCTTCTTTTTAGTCATCCTGATCGCATCGGCCCATATTTCGTAATAAATATTGGTCATCAATTATTCAACATTTTAAAGCAATGAGGGTTTTTATCACTTTGCGACGGGCTCGATAAATATTTGCTTTACCCGCGGAAATTCCTTCTTTATACTTTTGATTATCCGCTGAACAGCGTCAGTTATTTCATGAGTAGTAAGATCGTCTTTGAAAACTGTATTTAATTGTAAAAGAACTTCTTCCGGAGACAGATAAGTTGAAAAGTGCTTTTTTACCTTAATAACTGCTGCATCAGCTTCTGTTAGTTTGATAATTCCCCGCAAAGTTTTTCTGCTGGTTGTTTCTCCCATTAATAAACTTTTGCTCTCACGTATCAATATCGCTGAGGTTACGATAAGTATAACACCGATAATCATTGATGCTATTCCATCATAATACGGTTTGTTAAGCAACCGCCCTAAAAATATGCCCAGGAAGGCAATAATAAGGCCTAACAGATCGCCAAAATCGCCCAATAAAACAATGATGGTTGACGGGTCTTTTGTTTTGATCACTGCTTCCCAGAATGGCATCTCACTACGCCGCTTGTTGAATACCTTTAAGGCCGCAAACATGGAGATCATATTAAACACAAAAGCAAAGGCCAAAACGGCATAATTCCAGGTAACGTTTCCTTCCATCTGTGGCTTGCTCATACGTGTAAACCCTTCATAAACTGATATGCAACCGCCCATACTAAAAATCATAAGCGAGACGATGAATGACCAGAAATAAAATTCACGGCCGTAACCAAACGGGCGTTCAGAGCTCGGCGATCTGCGACTGGTTCTTATTCCCCAGATCAGCAAAAGCTGACTAGTGAGGTCGATAACGGAATGTATTCCTTCCGACAGCATGGAAGAACTCGCTGTAAAGTATGCCGCAATAAATTTAAATACGGCGATAAGTGAGTCGACCACCAATGATACATATATGAAAAAACGTGATTCCATTTATGCTAATCCAATTTTGTAATAACATAAAGGATGATGGAATGTTAGGCGGCTGAATAGGGAACAGGCTGCTAGCCGGCTATTTATATAACAGCCTCAATAATTTCAAATTCTTCTTTCGCCGTTTCACAAACCGGGCAACTATAATTTTCGATGCTTTCGAAGCGCGTACCGGCGGGAATTCCGTTCAGTTCATCACCATATCGCTCATCATAAATGCTGAGACAGTTTTTGCATTGATGCACCCTGCGATGATTGATGGTTTCCTTGTTGTCCTTTTTACTTTCATTGGGATTAACCTGTCCGGTGTCCTTAACTGAGGTCGAATAATAATGCTCGCAAAGTTCTACAAGATTGAGCGCGAGGTCGGACATATTCACTCCGTCTTTGTAGGAAATAAGATTTTTATTATTCGGGTTGAAATCACGGGTATGCTGTATTGCAAATATACCATCCGATTGTTTTTTAATCACTATCGAGCCCAAAAGCCCCGTTTTAGGCTGTGTTTTTATGGCAAAGCTGAGCCGGTAAGTGCGCAGGTCGGCTTCTTCAAATTCCCGAACTAATTGTTGTTTCAGGTTGAGGCCTTCTTCGCACAGGTCTTCTATCTGCCAGTTAAGCTCGTTAGCTGCATGGCGAACATTGAGCCTGTACCTGTCGAGAATAGCTCCCCAGGCAATACGATCAGCTTGCTCGATGCCTTTGATGATGATCGACTTCCAGGGCGTGGTATAGATCTGACCGTTCCTGGTTTTAATACACAGATTGCAAACATCTTTCAGAAATTCCAGCGGAAAGAGTTCATTTCGGCGGTAAACTCCGAGCCAGTATTTGTTATTGCCGTATTTGTTAAAACCTTCATAGTAGGGGAGGTAAAAGTCGGGTAATTTAAGTGGTTCACTGCGATGATTAAGCGAGGTCGGTATTTTTGAACTAACCGTTTTATAGAAAAACAACTCATTAACCTTTTGCTGATCAAAAAAATGCTCTTTCTGATTAAAAATCACGTCTTCAGTGATCTTAGCCAGCAAGGCTATATCATCCGAATAAACTAACGACGGCCAATGATAAAACTGGTTCGTTTTTGGGAACCGTATATAAAAATGCCAGTAGTTGCTTACTTCGGACGAAATAAAATTTAAGTTGCCGCTAAAGAATGGCACAAAAGTTTGCTGTTGATCGGCCAGGTTGATCTTAAGCCGTGGTTGATGATTGAACAGATCAAAAATGTCCCGGTAAACACCTTCTTTCAGCCAGCTTTCATTACTGAAAATGGTGTCGCAAACATAGGAGCTGATGATATTGGCGTATTCGTCGATATCCACTTCATAAGCTACGCCCATACGCAGCATTTCCATCTCCAGGGTTTCCAGATCACTATTTTTTATACTGAAATAGAGCTGCTGGCGATTGCCAAAACGGATATGTTTTGCACCAACATTTTCTGCGATCAGCAATATTTCATACAAGTCACCTGCTGAAACATAGCCTCCCGGTAAATTTATTTTGATGATGTGCTCCATAATCTCTGTTAACTCTGCGGAACCAGTTTTTTCAATGCTTCGTCCAGTAATCTCTTTACTTCCGGACGGCATGAACCACAACCTGTTCCTGCCCCGGTTGAGGCACATAAGTCCTTCATATTGTCGCAGCCTTCGGCTATTTTTTTATTGATGTTTTCGCTGCCCACATTATTGCAGCTGCACACCGGTTTCCCTAGTACCGGGTCGGCTTTATTGCCACTGCGCAATAGCTGAAGACGTTTCTCACTGAGTTCAATTTTGTTGGATATTAGCTCTTTGAATTCAAGGAACTCGCTTTTGTCGCCAATAAGTGTAGCGCCAACCAGTTTATCCTCATGGATGATACACTTTTTATAATAACGCTTGGCTTTGTCGATAAAAATGATCTCCTCGTAATTGCCATCCGTCGGGCATTCAGACATACCAATGCTGCATAGATCGAATCCATGGATTTTAATGATGTTCATTAGCGTGGTGCCTTTATAATAACTGGCAATATCACCGTTCAGGTATTTGGCAACGACTTCGGCCTGCTGTTCAGCTGCGGCTGTGAACCCGTACAGGTCTCCTTCGTGTTCTGCAATTTCACCAACTGCATAAATGTCCGGATCACTGGTTTGCATGCGTTCGTTAACGATTACGCCGCGCTTGCAATCGATCCCGCTGTTTTTTGCGAGCTCTATATTGGGTGATGTGCCGATTGCGATGATCATCGCATCGCAATCAATCTTTCGCCCGCTTCGTAAGCCGATGCCTGATAGTTTAGACCTGCCATAATAAAGCTGCACTTCATCGTTGTAATAAATATCGCAGCCCTGGTCGGCCATTTCTTCGCTTAGTAGTTGGCTCCCCAAAGCGTCCAATTGTTTATTCAGAAATCTGGAGGTACGGTGGATAATAGTAACTTTTGTCCCCATTTCACGAAGCGCGGCTGCCATTTCCAAACCCAGTAATCCGCCGCCAACTATCACCACATGCCCATTGGTAGGCATGTGCTTTTTAAAGTTATCAGCATCGTTACGGCTGCGCATGGTGAATATGCCCGGCAATGCAGGCACATTCTTTGGCCGCGCCGGACTGCTGCCGGTGGCGAGTATTAAGATATCGTAAAAATGTTTGAGCCCGCGTGAGTCGATAACCTGCTTGTTGTTGCGATCAATCCTCTCAATACTTACACCTCTCAACATGCGAATATTGTAAGCAGGCTCTTCCGAATCCTTCATTTTCACAAGCTGTTCCCATTGCAGTTCGCCACTGATGTAGTCTGGCAATTGCACGCGATTATAGAAAGGGAAATTCTCCTTGCTGAAAATAGTGATCTCGTCATCCGCGTTCAATTCACGGTAGGATTTCACAAAGCCAAATGCCCCGGCACCAGCACCAACTACGATAATGCGCTGATGAGGCTTTTTATATTTCTGAACATTAACAGCGCAGTATTTAAAGTCAGGCTCTTTCGATATCGGATCGACAATATCATTGGTTATGTTATTAGCACGATTAAGATCGCTGCCCAGTATTTTGCCCCAATGCATGGGAAGGAAGATGACGCCTTTCTTAATTCCTGGAGTTATTTTCGCTTTAACCCTTACGTCACCTCTGCGGGATGTGATAACCGCAACATCACCGTCATTCAGTTTCAATGCTTTTGCATCCGCAGGATTGATCTCGACAAACGCTTCATTGAGATGCTGGTTGAGCTTATTCACCTTTCCCGTTTTACTCATGGTATGCCACTGATCGCGGATACGGCCGGTAGTCAGGATGAAAGGATAATCATTATCTGTTCTCTCGCTTACATGGTAGTCTGGAACAGCATGAATGATTGCCTTTTTTGAGTAGGTGTAGAATGATTTTTCTGTAAACAGTCGCGGCGTGCCGACAACCTTGCCTTTCTTTTTATATGGCCATTGCACCGAGCCTTGTTCCTTGATGATATCGTGACTAAGCCCATTGATATCAATATTGGTTTTTGAAGTCAGTTTTGCATGTTCGGCGTAAATGGCTGCAGCGTTTTCAAAATCGAAGCCTTTATAACCCATTTTTTGGGCGAAACGGCAAATGATCTCCGAATCAAGCAAAGCTTCGCCCGGAGGTTCCACAATTTTATTCAGATAGCTGATTCGTCGCTCTGAATTAGTCATCGTACCTTCCTTCTCGGCCCAGGCAGCAGCAGGAAGTATCACATCAGCAAAGGCCAGCGTTTCAGGTTTATCGCTAATCTCCTGAACCACTACAAACTTGGCTTTTTTTAGAGCCTGCTCTACCTGGCGCACATTTGGCAAACTGGTGATTGGGTTGGTACATAATATCCATATCGCCTTTAAACTGCCATCTTCCAAAGCTTTGAACATTTCTGTTGCCGTCAAACCAGGGTTAGGGTTGATGGTAACTCCGCCCCAAAACTTTTGAACTTCTTCGCGGTGCTGTGGATTTTTAAGATCACGGTGTGCAGGCAAAAGGTTAGCCAATCCGCCAACTTCGCGACCGCCCATAGCATTCGGCTGCCCGGTAAGCGATAATGGTCCCGAACCTGGTTTTCCGATATGGCCGGTTATTAAATTCAGGTTGATCAGACTTAGATTTTTATTTACGCCTATTGCGCTTTGGTTCAGCCCCATCGTCCACATTGAGATAAAGCCTTTTGCCTCGCCAATATATTTGGCAGCTAAACGGATATCATGTTCATTCAATCCGCAGATTTCTGCTGCTTCGCCTACCGTCCGCTTAAATACCAACGAACTATAAGCTTCAAAACCTTCTGAATGGTTCCGTATAAAATCAATATCGATATCGCCGTTTTCGATCAACAAGCGACCAATTGCGTGATTTAAAGTAATATCCGTTCCCGGATTGATCTGTAAATGCAAATCAGCCACCGAACAGCTATCGGTAATGCGTGGATCGACAATGATGATTTTCGCGTCAGGATTAGCCGCTTTATGTGCTTCAACCCTTCGCCATAAAATTGGGTGACACCAGGCAGGATTGGCGCCAATCACATAAAAACAATCAGCCAGTTCGATATCATCATAACAAACTGGAACAGAATCTTCACCCAAAGCCATTTTATAAGCAGCCACTGCGCTGCTCATACACAAGCGCGAATTGGTATCAATATTATTGCTACCAATGAATCCCTTCATCAGCTTATTGATTACATAATACTCCTCGGTGAGGCATTGCCCCGAAGCATAAAAGGCCACCGAATCGGGGCCATATTTATTGATAAAAGTTTTGAAGACAGCCGCCGCCCGGTCGAGCGCCTCATCCCAGCTCACCCTTTGCATCGGCATGCTCCGGTTGTATCGCATTTGGGGGTACAGAAGCCTGTCGCTTCGGTCATTAACGGTATAATGCAGGTTCATGCCCTTGCTGCAAAGCATTCCTTTATTAACCGGGTAATCTTTGTTACCCTCGAGCGAAACAGTGCCGTTCTTCTCCTTGTTGATAACCACGCCGCAGCCAACCCCGCAGTAACAGCAGGTTGACGTAAGTTTGTTATTGTTTTTATTTGCGGACATGGTTATCTATTTTGTTTTATGCTACTCCTGCAACTACTCGTTGCGTACTTTCTTCTATTACAGTATCTCTCCTGAACCGAGTGATCAGTATGATCAGCGAAACAATGATCACCGTATAACCAATATAGGTGAACGCCTGTATGTAAGTAATGGAAGTTGATTTGAACAGGAAGCCAAACAGCATCCCGCCCAGGTTACCACCAGCACCAACAATGCCACTTACCAGGCCCACATTTTTTGCATTGATAAAGGGAACGATACCATAAGTAGCGCCATTTGACATTTTGAGGAACAGCGCGAACATCAGCATAAAGCCGATAGCTGCCACCAGCGAGCCTGCCTGAGCGAACAATAACAATCCGCAGCCTTCTAATAACAATACACAGGCAAGCAGCAGTCCTTTGCCGCGCATACCGAATTTCCCACCAACTTTGTCTGATACAATTCCGCCTAAAGCGCGCGCAAAAATGTTCATGAAGCCGAATATCCCGGCCCAAAAACCGGCGCTGCTTTGCGAAAGATGAAACGAATCCACAAAGTGCAGTGAGGCTACATTATCAAAAGTGATCTCCATACCAAAGCACATGGCATAGGCCATCATTAGTGCCCAAATACGCCAGTCGGCCAGTACAGTCCAATCAGTTTTGCCTGATTTAGATTTGGTATAACCGATTTCATCATAGTTTCCCTCAGGAGTATCTTTAGTGAATTTGTAATAAAAGAAGGCGATGATCAGCATCATTACTCCGGGCACGATCATGGCATAGCGCCAGGCCTCAGCTTTGGTATAACCAAAACCAACGATAGCGGCAAATATCAGCGGCATCACCATATTGGTTACGCCTCCACCCAGGTTGCCCCAGCCGCCGGTTACCGCATTGGCGGTACCTTTAATATTAGGCGCAAACATCATCGAAGTATGGAACTGCGTGATGACGAACGAAGCGCCGATAACGCCTATCGCTAAGCGGAATAATAAAAAGGTGGTATAATCATGTGCCAGTCCAACCAGGAAAACGGGTAGTGAACCTACAAGCAATAATCTTACAGCGGTTTTCCTCGGCCCCCAGGTATCGCACAGTTTACCGATGATGAGACGGGCAATAATAGTTGATGCCACGGAAGCAATAATGGTATTGCCAACCATTGCTTTAGTTAAATGCAGTTCGGCGCGGATAGTTGGCATCAATGGCGCCAGACCGAACCAGCCAAAAAAGCACACAAAGAACATCAGCCAGGTAATGTGGAAGGTGCGCATCTGTATGCCTTTCAGCGAAAATATGTTGAGCTTAGTGAGTTGATTCTTCATTGTAATTTCTCCTTAATTATTTGCCGAAAATGTAAAAGAAGGTCAGCCGGTAAACCAGCACATGGCTTTCCGGTATGTAATTGGGCGCAGTTTTATCGCGTTGATCTGTATATTGAATCAGCCAGAGATTAGGTTCAAAATGAACACTCTTAGCAGGCGTGAAGTCCAATCCTGCTGTATAAAAATGCTCTTTGGTTGATGGGCTGTATGCCGGCAGATTGGTATTCACTGTATAAGTATCGGCAGCGTTATAATCATTGTCTGGATTATAACCATCATATCGTGCGAAGAACCCCAGCTTATCTTTACAAATAGCGCCGTGTGCGTAAACCGAAATAGCATTCACGCGTGCGTTTTCTGATTTCAGGGTGGTCGTGTTTGTTACACCGTTAGCTATTTCCTGGGTATAGGCTTCCAGTCCAAAGGTGATCTTTGGCGTGGTATAGGCTACAAATCCCTTAAACATATTACGCGACTGTCCACCTACTAATGCCGTAGCTGGTGCAGTGCGCATGTAATCGGCATACAGGTCGATGATCAGGGTTTGATTGAGGAACTTGCCGTACACATCGCCATAGAATGCCTTGTAAAAGCCTGTAGCGGGATTGGTCGCTGATCCCAGGGCGGCGCTGCTTCCTGCTGCATTATTTCCGATAAGGATATTGTAGCCAAAATTTTTAGTTGCCGGATCGAAAACACCTTGCAGTTCCGCGCCAACATCGTAAGCATTTGTGCGATGAAAATCGGAAATAGTTCTTTCAATAGAGCGGTATCCCCATATTTTTTCTGTTAGCAACGGGAAGGAAGGTGTTAAGGTCTCACCCAATACCAGGTCGGTTCCATTCCAGATGCTCCGCACCCTAAGGGCAAAGTTTTTAATATAGAATGCCATTTTATTATCAACCAGGTTATCGCTGTTAGAAATGGTTGTCCCGGTAGCTGAACCCGTATTTGCATTTGGTTCAGAGGCTAAGAGTACCTCGACTGCAAATTTCTTTGTGATGTCATAATCGTATCCGAGATAGAGGCGGCGGAACTGGAAAGCATTACGGTAAGTGGGTACGCCATTGTAGTTGGTTTCCGCTCCTCTGTTGGCGGCATCGGCGTGGGCGTTATAATAAAAATCGCCGAAGGCATAACCCCATAAACGGCGTACGGGTTTCCAGGTAGTATCTGTTTCTTGTGATTCAGTGGTTGCTGCGTTTGCCGCGGGTGGATGATCCGATTTATTATCGGCTGAGGCACTTGTTGTTGAAGTGTTTGCGGCGACCGTTTGAGAAAATGCGGAAAAACATGATCCAAACAAGATAATCAGCACAACAATGCCTTGATTTAATACATTTTTGTACATTTGATTTAGTTTTTTATTTGTTAAAGCAAGAAAAACTGTTAACCCTGTCTGGACTGCGACCTCCGGACGGGGATTTTTTTTGTCTTTTATTTAGATTTTAACCATAGGCGTTAAAATTTAATCTATTTTAATTGTCGACGTCGTTAATTTGATATAAATATACCCTGATTAATATGTTTTTCCAATAAAAACAATCGTTTTGATAAATTTTTATGATTTAAATTATATAAAAGTCGATTTTTTATAAAAAATTCAAATTAATTCCTTTGTATATTAGTCAAAATGACATTTTATAAAATTTATGTAAGGTAATTTTTGACATTATTTAGCTACTTAGAGTAAAATAAATATTATAAATGATGAATTTATTCTTAAAATGTCAAAATTTTGATTCATTTTGTAAAAAGTAGAACTAAAATTGTCATTAAAATCTAGGCATAGGTATAAAAACGGCTATTAAGAAATGATTTTAGTTGTAAGAGTGTATAATTAACACTGTAATTAATTGAAAATGAAGAAAAATACTTCGATTTGTGACGTCAATAGTTGTTTTATGTGCCGAAATTGTTTAAAAGAATGGCAGCCCGCGATAGCTTTAGGTAAAAAAAATCTGAAATTGAAGAAAGGTGAGGTGCTTTTTAAAGAAGGAGAACCTGTGACAGGGGTGTATTTTGTATACTCAGGAAGTGTGAAAGTATATAAAAAATGGGATGAGGATAAAGAACTGATCATACGTTTTGCAAAAGGTGGCGCTATGCTTGGCCATCGGGGGTTGGGTAGTAATTTGGTTTATCCAATATCAGCAGCTGCGCTCGAACCCAGTGTTGTTTGCTTTATTGATACTAAATTATTTGAAGCGACACTCAAAACTAATAGTGAGTTTACAGCGCAGTTAATACACTTTTTAGTGCAGGAACTATACGAGTCAGAAAAGAAGATGCGCAACCTGGCCCACATGCCTGTAAAAGGCAGAGTAGCAGAAGCGCTTCTCCATTTAAAAGATATGTTTGGCGAAGATGATAAAGGTTTTATCAATATTGACCTTAGTCGCCAGGATCTGGCATCATTCGCAGGGGCAACTTATGAAACAGTTTTCCGGATGATCAATGAGCTTGTAAAAGAAAAGCTGATCAAGCTATCCGGAAAAAGTATAGCAATTGCTGACCTTGATGGACTTGCCAAACTAGCCGCTGATTAGGCTGCTACGCCGATATATACTCTTCCGTCCTGAACCTTCACTGGATAAGTTTTGATCTGGAATTCTTCCCCGCTCAGGCATTCACCGGTCAGTAATGAAAATGTTTTCTTGTGGAACGGGCAGGCTACCTTCGGCTCACATGCTTCGCCGGTGCTACCGATCATGCCGCGCGATAAAACCATTTGTTGTTTGTGCGGACAAAGATTCTGCGTAGCAAACCACTCGCCCCTGCGCGAAAAATTATAGATTGCAATTTGCTCATCGCCATGCTTAACACAAGCGCCGCCATTTTCCGGGATGTCATCGCTATAGCAAGCCATCACCCATTTGATATCTACTAATGTTTCCATAATCTGATTTTTTTTAAATGCTAAAACCTAAATTCTAAACTCTAAATGCTATTGAGCTATTCAACCAATGAACTATTGAACCAATGAACCAATGAACCAACTCTACCATTTTGCCTTCAGTTGCTCCCGCATCGGCTCAAATTGTACCGTCGGATCTTTTTCTTCCGGTGCGTTGATGAAGTGTGCGAAGCGTTTTCTTAACTCAGGGCTGTTTACCACTTCCTTCCACTCGCAGTGATAGCTGTTGATCAGCGACTGCATTTCTTCTTCCAGTGATACTCCGATTCCCAGACTATCATTTATTACCACATTCTTCAGATAGCTTAATCCGCCTTCCATTTTGTTTAGCCAGGTTGCGGTACGTGTCAACGGGTCGGCGGTTTTGATGTAAAACATCAGGAAGCGGTCAAGGTATTTAACCAGCATGTCTTTATCGATATCGCTAGCCAGCAGTTGTGCGTGCTGTGGTTTTG
>NZ_DATCRU010000099.1:0-39173 GCF_036568825.1 Mucilaginibacter sp.
CACTATAGTGTTAAGTCAGCAAATGGCAAAAAAGCTTTTTGGCGATGCGGACCCGATGGGAAAGATCGTAAAGATCGATAGTAATGCCAACTTTACCGTAACGGGCGTAATGAAGCCTTTGCCGGGAAACACCCAATTTAATTTTGCTGAATATTTGGTGCCATTGAGCTACATGCGCGAAGTGCATTGGGAGCGAAACGACTGGAGCAATAGTACGGTAGTAATATTTGCCATGATGAAGCCAGGTGTAACCCGGCAAACCGCAAACAATCTTTTCTGGAATGTCTTTCGCGACCAGCATGTGAAGCCGGGAGCTCATGGTATTGTTCAGCCTATGGCTGATTGGTGGTTGTACAATTATGACAATGGCAAATTTGTGCCGGGCAGGTTGGTCATGGTGAGGTGGTTTGCCCTCATAGCCTTCCTGGTGATGCTGATTGCCTGTATCAATTATATGAACCTGAGCACAGCAAGAAGTGCTAAGCGGGCAAAGGAAGTAGGCATACGTAAAGTAGCCGGAGCAGGACGTGGTTTACTGATAAAACAGTTTTTGGGCGAATCAGTATTGACTACAGTTGTGGCTGGCGTGCTGGCAATTGGCTTGGCGCAATTATGCCTGCCCGCGTTTAATAGCCTGGTAGATAACCAGCTGACTATGGCTTACGATAGCCTGGTTTTCTGGCTGGCTATCGGAGGTTTTGTGCTTTTCACAGGAATTACAGCAGGCATTTACCCCGCATTCTACCTGTCGGCGTATAAGCCTGTTAAAGTGCTGAAGGGTATTTTAACATCTGCCGGAGCGTTGATCGCGCCGCGTAAGGTGATGGTGGTGGTACAATTTACCCTGGCTATCGCTTTTATCATTTGCACGCTGATCATTTACCAGCAGATAGATTTTGCCCTGCATCGTAGCAAAGGTTACGACTCCAATAATTTGGCCTACATGTATATAAAAGGTGATATTGCGAAAAACTATACCGTAATTAAACATGAACTGGAGGAAAGCGGCGCTATTGTTAATCTCACCCGCACCAATTCACCCGTGAATGATATATGGACAGGCAACGATGGCTATAGCTGGACAGGCAAAAATCCTACTGAAAGCATCAACTTCCTCGAAAATTTTACGGATAAGGATTTTACTAAGACCACCGGCATTAATCTGATTGAAGGGCGCGATATTGATGTATCACGCTATCCAACAGACACTGCTGCGGTGTTGCTTACCCAGTCGGCATTACATAAAATGGGGCTTAAGAACCCGGTTGGACAGTTGATCCACCTGGGTAAAACTCCATTACACGTGGTAGGTATAATAAAAGATTACGTAGCCGGTTGGGTATACAGTGCAAACAACCCGATCATTATTCGCGGTTCAGCTAAACAATTCAGTGCCATCAACTTAAGGCTGAATGGTGCAAGGCCATCGTCAGAGAATCTCTCGAAGATCGGCAGGATATTCAGAAAATATAACCCAGATTACCCGTTTATCTGCCTGTTTGCAAACGAGAACTTTGCCAGCCGTTTTAAAGGTGATGAAAATATCGGCACCATTGCCATGGCCTTTACTGGCATGACTATCTTCATCTCTCTTATGGGCCTATTTGCATTGGCTGCTTTTATGGCCGAAAACAGGATAAAGGAAATAGGCATCCGCAAGATATTGGGCGCATCGGTAACGGGGCTTATTACCCTGCTGTCAAAGGATTTTATACTGCTTGTCGGCCTGTCGTTTTTAATAGCTTCCCCAATTGCCTGGTGGCTGATGAGTAAATGGCTTCAGAATTTTCCTTTACACATCGACATCGGTTATTGGGTGTTTATATTGACAGGCATTGCAACATTATTGATAGCGCTTATTACCGTCGGCTTCCAGGCGCTTAAAGCGGCAATGTTGAACCCGGTAAAGAATTTGAGGTCGGAGTAATTACATAAATGTAATAAATGCTCATTTATTCTTTTAAATTTGAGGTATAGCTTTTGTAAACCTGTTCATGAAATCAAAACTCCTTACCGTTATCTTGTTCCTCTTTTGTTTGAATGGTTTTTCGCAAACCCCTAAAGTTCTGGATTACAAAATAAAAACGGCGGATAATGCCAAAGAACGCACCGAAATGCTGGACGCATTCAGGGCCAATTTGTATAAGGAATGGAAGCTGAAATTTGAGTTTGTTGTCAGCTATTTTAAAAGGAGTGGTGATTATGCCTGGTTTGAAGGTACAGCGGTAAGAAAAGACGGCAAGGAGATGACTTTTCCCGAGGATAGCTACGATTGCTGTCATGCAGAAGCCTTATTCCAAAAGAAGGCCGGTAAATGGATATTGCTAGAAGGGAATGCCTTCTCTACTGACGTATGGTATGAAGGCATAGATAAACGATATCCTAAAGCATCTGTGGTTATTTTCCCTAAGGATGGAGCTGCGGTAAGATAGAAGTAAGTCCGCTGAGCCTAGATTTTGTCAAACAATCGTCTCCACATAATAGCTCACCTTTTCCATAAAGTGATCAATATTAAACGGTTTGCGAATAATATCGTTGGCGCCGCATTGTTCTTTTATTTGTTCAATGTCGATGTTGGCCGATACCAAAATAACGGGTATATCTTTTAGGTCATCCTGCCCTTTTATGTATTCACAGAATTCCTGGCCGCCTTCGCCCGTCAAATTCAGGTCGAGCAGCACCAGGTTTACTTCCTTATTCAGCAGCTTTTCACGGGCGCGACCTGTATCTGATAAGCTGATCACATTTAAACCTTGTATTTCCAAAATAATGCTGATCATTTCAGCAATTATTGGCTCATCTTCTATAACTAATACATTCTTTCCCATAATTAAATCGGCAGTTTTAATCATAGGCTGAGCAATACAAGAATGATGCCTTTCTTTTTAAGAAAATATAAAAACTTATTGTAAAACACTTGTTTTATTAAATACACCTATTTATGAAAAATTATGGCACATTTAGAAGTAAAACCCCGGAGCCGTAGCACATGGTGGATATGGCTCATTATCCTCATTATTATCATAGCCGCAGCCTACTACTACTTTTATGTTTATAAGGGCGGGAGTAAGCCAATGGTAGAAAATCATCCTTATAAGTCGATTGCGACAGCAATGATTAAAAGTATTGTTTAACGGAAAACTAAATTCAAACTGAGAACTATGGCAACTGTAGAAAAAATAGATCACCGCATGGAGGAACTCCATGATAGTAATTTTGAGATCGTTGACGGGGAACCAGATATTGCCGGCTGGAAAATACGGGCTCGCAGCGGCAAAAGAGTAGGAAAAGTAAAGGACCTGCTTTTTGATACCTATTCGCGCAAGGTACGGTACCTTATTGCCGACCTGGATGACAACGAACTAGGTATCGACGATGACCGGCAAGTGCTGATTCCGATCGGTATGGCCGAATTATATACACGTTCCGACCGTCGTGAACGTGAACCACGCGATCCTGCCTATAATTCATATGATCCGACGCTGGATGAAAAAGTAGTATATCTGCATACGGTTACCGCCGAACAACTGGATGCGCTGCCTTCATACGAAAAAGGACGCGTTTCCCGTCACATCGAAGTAGCGATCCGCAGGATACTGGAACCTCCGGAAAAAGACGATTATGAAAGGGACGAATTTTATCGTCACCGGCATTTTGATGATGATAATTTTTATCATCATCGCCGTCACGATCATCATTACGACGATGAATAATTAATTATTGAAATTAGAAGACCCGGTTCAAAACCGGGTCTTCTAATTTTACGGCCTTACATTAAAAAATCATGAAGCGGTGTTACGTTAGCATTAAAATAGTTGACCCGTTAGTGTCTGATTATTAAGCATTTATTATCGTTGGGTTAAACCTCATGCAGTGGGCAAAAAATTCAGAAATTATCCAGAATTGAGGTGGTGTTTTGGTCATAAACAAGGGTTTATATGGCTAAAAAGTTCTACTTTTTTATCGCGTTTTTATTGTCCTCAATTACCGTATTTGCCCAAACCGCTACGCTAAAAGGGGTTGTTACTGACGACAAAACGAATGAGCCCCTGCCCGGAGCCACCATCCATTTCGACGACTATAATAATGCCGTTTCTGCTGATGTAAATGGAGTTTATTCCATCATCAATATTACCCCCGGCGAATACAAGGTTAAAGTAAAACTGATCGGCTATACCGAGTTTGAGAAGAAAATTAAACTCAGCGCCGGCCAGGAAATGGTTTTAAATATCCAGTTAGGTCGGGAAGAACGTCAGCTGGAGATGGTGAATGTATATGGCACCATTAATAAAGAGACGGATGTCGCTTCCAGGTCGACAGAAAAGAATGCAAATAATATAGTCAATGTAATTGGCGCGCAGGCAATCCTAAAATCACCCGACCTTAATGCAGCAAATGTATTGCAGCGGGTATCGGGAGTTACCATTCAGCGAAATAGCGGCGGTGATGATGCTTATGCGGTTATCAGGGGTATTGAACCAAGATATAACAACACGCTGATCAATGGAGTTAAAATTGCCAGCCCCGATGATAAATCCAGGTTCGTTTCATTAAGTGTAGTGCCGTCCGAATTGCTGCAGCGCATCGAGGTAAGTAAATCACTTACCCCTGATATGGAAGGCGATGCCATTGGTGGTACCGTTAATATGGTTTTTAAAGATGCGCCAGACTCATTGCTGTTTAATGCGAGCGCTTCAATTGGTTACAGCGCTATCTTTTTTGACAGGAAATTCACTACTTTCTCAAAAAAAGATATTCAGGCAAAAAGTGTATATGATACAAAAGGGCCTGATTATGTTGCAACTACATCAGATTTTTCAAGATCAAACCTGGACTTTAAACCGGTTACCGCTCCGCCAACCTATCTGTTCAATATAGCATATGGCAACAGGTTCCTTCATAATAAATTAGGTATCCTGATCGCGGATAATTTTCAGAACCAATACTTTGGTAACAATTCACAGCTGGAGCCAACCGTAGGCGACCCTAAAAATAATTACCTGCCAAGCACTACTGATATAGAAAACAGGACTTTCTCAAATCAGCAATTAAATAATGGCCTGGTAGTCCATGCCGACTATAAAATAAATGACCGTAACCAGCTATCGGCAGACAACGTACTGCTATATACCTACTTTGCGCAGACAATATCGACTATTGATACTACGCTTACAGGAGGAGATGCGGGCAGGACAATTGTTGGCGGGAAACCTATTCCGGGTACCGGCTCTGTACACGAAGATTTCGAGTCGACCACTAACCACCAGATCTTAGAGAACTTTAAGCTGAACGGCAAACATATTTTATCCAATCATTTTTTATTGGACTGGACGGGTGTATTCTCAGACGCCACACAGGAAGCACCCGACAGGGCAAGCTACACCATCAATAAATTAATAAAATATGATTCGGTAGCGCATACATTTAACAGCAGTCCTTACTATTACGATGGAGGAAGCAGAATATGGCAGCATAATGAGGATAAGGATTATGACGGGATAGTAAACTTATCCTATAAATCAAAAATTGGCAGCAGCCTGCTTGAGCTAAAGGGTGGTGGCCTGTACAGGCATAAGGAGAGAAACAACTATCAGAATGAATATATCATGTTTTCTCCGGGCGCTGACAACGCTATAGGCAGCAGGCAGCAATTTTTCGATATCTATTCAGCGCGCGATTCTATTTTAAACCCTAACGGAACGGCTGGCTATGACCTGAATAATTACCATGCTTTTGAAAATATCACCGCAGGTTATGTTCAGTTTAAAATAGCTTCCGAAAGCCTCGACATTGTGGGAGGTGTACGCGCGGAGAATACCGATCAGGGCTATCATTTTTTGCAGTTTGAACTGGATGCGCCTGATCATGTTTCAAAAACTTACACAGACATCCTGCCAAGCCTGGCAATAAAATATAAGCTTAATGATAAGACCAATATCCGGGCCTCGTACTTTAAATCACTGGCACGTCCTGGCTATTATGAAATATTGCCAATTTCGCAGCCTGAAAACGCGAGTGGCAATGTTGGGAAAGGCAATCCTGATCTGCTCCACACTACTGCGGATAATTTTGACGTTCGCTATGAGTTTTTCCCGCAAAAAGACCAACAAATTTTTGTGGGCGGGTTCTATAAGAAATTGCAAGACCCAATAGAAAATTCATTTATAAGCACAACCACTTACGAGCCGATCAATTCTCAGGATGCTACTATTTATGGCGGAGAAATTATTTATAATAAGTATTTTGGGAATTTTGGCATCAATGCAAATTATGCCTACACCCATTCTGATGTAAACGGCCGCAAACTTGACCCGAAAACAGGGGATACTACTTACCAGCACAGGCCGTTACAGGGACAACCAACCCATGAAGCTAACGTTGCCCTTGAATATAAAAATGCGAAAGCAAAATTCTTTATACAGATAGCTTACCAATATAACGGCAAAACACTGTATAGGGTAAACCCCGACCTGGGGTATGATTATTACCAGCAGCCGCAATCATTTCTTTCACTTTCTGCCGACAAGGGTATAGGCCGGCACTTTACCATTTTCGGAAAATTCAATAACCTGTTAAATACTGCTACCATTATTAAAACCTACAATCTGACCACCGGTAACGACATGACCAAAGCCAGCGGGATTATAGGAATACGCTATTCACACTAAAAATTAAACGCTCATATGAAAACAAAACAATTACTACAAATTGCTACTGCCATTGTGATAGCAATCACTTTTTCTTCCTGTTCAAAGAAGGAAAGCACAAAAGTTGTAACTCCGGTCATCCCGCCGTCTCACCCTATAGCAGCCGGTAATATAAGCGGATTTCTAAAAGGTACCTTACTGACCGGGCAAACCTATACTGTAACTGCTGATATTGTGGTTAAAAGAGGCGACACCCTGGCTGCGCAGCCAGGCGCCAACATTATTGTAAAAAACAATGCTCAGATTACCATTGAGGGCGTTCTGCAGATCTTAGGGTCACAGGCACAACCTGTACATTTTAACTCCGATCAAAATAAAGCAGGTACATGGGGTGGTTTCCAATGCGATACCGCGCAGGCTGTAACCATTAAATGGGCACATATAGATAACACCGGTGGCCTGGACCCAAGCGGCGATCCAAGAAAAACAATAAGTGTTGCTGTCCCAATTAACGTTGATATCGAAGATTCATGGATCACTGGTGGTGAAGATGATATTATTGCGATGAAAGCCGGAGCCAAGATCACTATCCTAAGAAATACTTTTGAATCAAACGGTAGCACCGATGGCGAGTGTATCAACCTTAAAGCGGCTGTTACGGGCGTAGTAGCTTATAATGTGATCTTCAGCCAGGCCGGAACAGCAGTTAAGCTGGAAACCAGTGATACCGCGCCAAATCCGCAAACCAGCGTAGACATATTCAACAATACCGCCGTTTCATGCGGATGGAGAAGGGGTGCCGGCGAGCCTGGCCGTGGTGTTTCAATTGACCTGAACGCTAAAGCGAATTATTACAATAACATCATAGTAAATTGTACTGAAGGCTTACTGATCTATCCTGCTGCCGACGTTCCAAATGTTCATTACGGAAACAACCTGTTCTATGCATCTGTAAATACTTTCAACACCTACGATACACCACCGGTACCTGTAGACATCCGTGCCGGATTTTATCCTGCTGAAGGTGTAGGCAAAGCTCAGTCTACTGATCTGATATCAACCGCAGTAGGTAATAATGACCCGAAATTTAAAACTTTTGATGCCAGTACAGTAGCAACTGCAACCGGTGCTGCCGATCCTAATGATTATCATTTGCAAAGTGGTTCGCCAGCTATTGGAAAAGGTAATACAACTTTTGCTTTATATAATCCATCCCTGGCCGGCGGCGCTATTCCTAATACTGATTTGGGAGCGTATCCAACTGATGGCACAGGTAACAAGCACTAAATGTTTTCAGTATTTGAACGCAATTTGGCATAGTCCAATAATTTTAACACGATGAAAACATTTAAAAAAGTACTTCAATTAATTCCTTTTGCTTTACTCCCTTTATGCGGGATGGCCCAAACGAACTACGTGGCCGACAAGACTATTCCTCTTACAGGTAATGGCGGTTATGATTATGCCTTTATCGACCAGGACAGCCATGTTTTATATGCTTCACATGGTACTGCAGTTAACGTAGTTGATCTGCAAACCGAAAAGCAGGTGGCTGTTATCGGCAACATGAAGGGCGTTCATGGCATAGCTGTGGTAAATGATTTAAACCGCGGTTTTATCAGCGATGGGAAAGGCAGCGCTGTAGTTGCGTTTGATACCAAAACATTCAAAACTATTAAAGTCATCCCGATAACCGGAAAAGATGCCGATGGGATTATTTATGATCCTTTTTCAAAAAAGATATTCGTTTTTGGTGGTGATGATAACGCCGCTATGGTTGTTGACCCGCAGGAATTGAAGCAGACCGGCACAGTAGCGCTGGGCGGTGCGCCGGAGTTTGCTGTGGCAGATGGAAACGGAACAATTTATAACAACCTGGAAGACAAAAGCAGCCTGAATGTGATTGATGCCAAAATGTTGAAGGTAATAAAAAGTTACCCGTTAAGCCCATGTGGCAAACCAACAGGTTTAGCAATCGATAAAGACAATCAGCGCCTGTTTACCGTGTGCCGCGAAAATAAGGGGATGAGTGTGATCGATATCGCTACCGGCAAAGTAGTGCAAACATTGCCTATCGGTGCAGGAGTTGACGCCGTAGTCTATGACCCGGCTAATAAGTTGGTTGTTGCATCCAACGGGGATGGTACTGCATCCATCTTTAAACAAAACTCACCGGACAACTACACGCTTATCCAGACATTGAAAACCCAAAACCGTGCTAAAACAATGGCGATGGATATGTCGACCCATAAGCTTTATTTCCCGGTAGCAGATTTTCAGCCAGGTACCAAAACACAGATGCCTGACAGCTTTAAACTGTTGGTTTATAAACCAAACTAATTTTATGAAACGCAGAGATTTTGTTAAAAATACAACGCTTACAGCTATCGGGGCATCATTAATTGCCCCGATAGGGGCGTTTGCCGCACCAAGGGTTACTGCACTTGAAAGTGAAGACCTGACCCTGTTACCCAAGACCAAAGATGATTATGCACTCCATTTTATGGCTATTGGCGACTGGGGTCGTAACGGCGAATATGACCAGTTGGAAGTGGCCAAACAAATGGGCCTTTGGGGAGCCGATCACCAGAATGATTTTGTGATATCTAACGGTGATAATTTTTATCCGAAAGGAGTCGTGAGCGAGTTTGACCCATTGTGGCATTACTCATTCGAGAATATTTATACTGCTCATTCATTACAATGCGACTGGTACCCGGTTTTAGGAAATCACGACTGGCATTCGGATGTTGATGCGCAGATCAGGTACAGTAAGATCAGCCGCCGGTGGAATATGCCTGCACGCTATTATTCAAAAGTAGTTGGAATAGGAAAGGGTAAAGAAGACGAGGATGAAGCAAAAAAGTCGGGCGTAAAAGTAAAAAAAGGTAGTGAAAAAGCCTTGCTGGTAATGATAGACACCGATCCATTTTTACATGAGCACATGGCTGACTATACAGAAAAGCAAATGCAATGGCTTAATGAGACCCTATCAAAAGCCAGCGAGGATGTGAAATGGAAGATCGTTATCGGGCATCATCCTTATTATACTGTTGGTCCGCGTATTGAAAACTATGATACGCTGACCATGCGTAAAGCATTAACCAAAACTTTTGAAGAGCATAAAGTTGATATTTATTTATCAGGTCACGAGCATTCATTACAACATTTAAAGCCCGAAGGTTATACACATCAATTTATTTCCGGAGCAGGTTCAGAATTGACCAAAGTGACGGAGGGGATACCCTACAGCCGTTTCCAGGCTTCAGAGCATGGTTTTATGTATTTTGCCATTGATGCCACACGATTAAATGTGAGAGCAATAAATCTTGAAGGGAAGGTCTTGTATCAGACAGAACTAAAAAAATAAATAAAGAGGGCCGCCTAAAAGCGGCCCTCTTTATTTATAGACTGATAATCACATATTATTATTAACAACCAACACCACCTTACCATTCAATCCACCTCCTGAAACGAGATCCTGCGCTTGTGCTGCATCTTCCAGTTTCATTATTTTGGCTATTTGTGTTTTAATTTTTCCTTCCTCAACAAGTTTAGCACCAAATTCAAGTTTTTTGTGAGATGGTGCAGATGAAATGAACCTAGCGGTAATATGATGTTGTTGGGCAAGTTCATCTGACGGTGGCATAACAGCGCTCAATAATTTACCACCTTCTTTAACAACCGTAAAGGATTTTGCTTGTGTTTCACCACCCACCAGATCAATCACCAGGTCTGCATCTTTTACCAGTTTAGTGAAATCTTGTGTTTTATAATCAATCACTTCATCCGCACCCATAGATTTAGCCAATGCAAGCCCTTCTCCCGACGCAGTTCCGATTACATATGCGCCTAACGCTTTAGCCATCTGAACCATAATACTTCCCACACCTCCGGATGCACCCTGTATCAATACACGCTGCCCTGCTTTCAGGTCGCCGCCTTCCACTAAAAATGAATAGGATGTAACCAGTGGAACGGCCAGTGATGCGGCCTCATTAAAGCCGACATTGTCAGGGATCACTGCTGCTTGTTCTTCCTTAAGCACCACATATTCGGCATAAGTTCCGCCAAATGTGCTGGCGAATACTTTGTCACCAGTCTTTAAGCGTGAAACGCCGCTTCCAATGGCTGCTACTTCACCTGCTACATCTGATCCCGGCGTGTAAGGCAAATTTACCGGCATCATTTTTTGCATGTTCCCCGAGCGTACTTTCATGTCTATCGGGTTGACCGTGGTGGCAGCTATTTTAATCAGAATTTCATTTTCTTTGGGCTGAGGCTTGTCAACCTCATTTAATTGTATCACTTCGGAACCTCCGAAGGCAGTGAATTGCATGGCTTTCATCATGGTATCTTTTAGATGTTGAAACAACTATTTGCAATGAATGTTTCGCTAATCCAGGTAATCAGGAGGGAAAGCTTGCTGACCATATTTTTCCAGGATAGGGATCAACTTTTTCAGTGCTTCGGGATCCACGGGCGGTGGCGGCAGGAATTCTCCCGCAGCAACCGGGTGGCCCAATTCCAGGAACAACTCTTCCAGTCCCGACGGTACAACGGTGCAAAGCAAATGGGCAACCTGGTCAGACTTGTTTTTAAAAGCATGCACTACGCCTCCCTTTGGCACAACCACATATGAACCCCTTTTTGCGATATAAGTCCCCGCTTCGGACTTAAACTCAACCTCCCCATCTACCACGTAAAAAGTTTCCTCAAAATCCGGGTGTGCATGCGGACCGGGGCCACCACCCGGTGGTATCAGCATATCAATGGTGGAAAAGGCATTACCTGTTTGTTTACCTGTGACCAAAATGCGGTAGGTATCACCTACCATAGATATGCTTTGGCCTTCTTTTGCTCCTACTGCAATAGGAGGCGGTTTTTGATTTTCCATAGTTGATAATGGGGATTTGTTCTCCGAATAAATATAAATGTTTTGAGTCAAACCACCCGCAACGGCGGCATACCGGTATAGTATTTTTTCCTGGTTTTCCTGATCCAGTATTCGGCAAAGATGATATGAATTGTAAAAGCGATCCAGAAAGCTATACCGAAAAATTGCTGAACCGTTAAGCCGGTTAGTTTACTTGTTGCGAAGAATATGCCCATAATTGGCCTTGTGGTGGTTACCGCCAACCCAATAGCCAGCACACGGATCATCCATTCGCGGTGCAGGTCAAATTCTCTTTTCAGAATATAGAAGTATGCCCTCATCAGCGAAAAAAGAAACAAAACACCGAATGTGGTTACTGCCAGTGTTTCTGTAATACCACCGATAGCCATTATTGCACCCATGATCAGTGCTGTAATGCCGATTATCAAACCTGAAATGAGCACAATGTAGCCTATCGTCCGGTGTGTTTTGGGGTAGTTGTTCCTTATCCTCTTGATGAATTGCAGTGGCGCTAAAAGCACAAAAAATAAACCTGCTGTAATATGGATCAGTGTTAACTGGGGGTGAGCCGCGAACCCATCATCCGGAACACGCGATTTGGCAGGAATGCTGTTTCCGGATAAGCTTATATGACTAAGGAATATAAGCCGGCGTACAACAATTGCAATGCCTATGAGCACCAGGAAAATGGTGATGCCCCATAGCCAGCGTTCTGATTTGGTGTTTCCGTTGCCCATACACTACTATGATAGCATGGACAATGGATTGTTACAATAAAAAATTATGTCATTTCGACGAGCAAGGTGGGAGGAGCGTGGCGTGAGGAGAAAACTTATATAACTTGTATTATACGATTTGTTTGTCGCAGAAGGTTTCTCTTCACCCCAGCGCATTCACCTCATGCTGTTCATCGAAATGACACAGAAGGAATAGTTCGTTATAAATTCATACCACCGGATACTTCAATGCGTTGCGCATTGATCCAACGGCCATCTTCGGTGCACAAGAATGCTACCACGCCACCGATATCGTCAGGCAGGCCAACTCGGCCGAGCGCGGTTGCTGAGGCAATCATTTGGTTTACATTTTCATTATCGCGTACATGTCCTCCGCCAAAGTCTGTTTCTATCGCACCCGGAGCTACCACGTTTACAGCTATGCCGCGTGCGCCAAGTTCTTTTGCCATATAGCGACTCAATACTTCGACAGCACCCTTCATAGATGCATAAGCGGAATAGTTAGGATAGGCGAAGCGTGCGAGACCTGATGAAATATTAATGATCCGTCCGCCATCATTAAGGACTGGCAATGCTTTTTGTGTCAGGAAGAATACACCCTTGAAGTGCACATTCGTTAACTCATCAAATTGCTCTTCAGTGGTTTCAGCAAACGGATTGTAGACTCCGAAGCCTGCGTTGTTGACCAGGAAGTCGAAATGATCTGTTCCGAATTTGTCTTGTAACACTGTTTTAAGTTGATTGAAAAATGCATCAAAGCTTTTCACATCGCCAGCATTTAATTGAAGCGCTGCAGCTTTTGGTCCGGTCTTTTCAATTTCAGCTACCACCGCGTCGGCTTCGTCTTTTTTGCTGTTGTACGTAAGTATTACGTTGATGCCTTTTTCGGCTAATTTAATTGCCATATTTTTGCCCAGTCCCCGACTGCCGCCGGTTACCAGTGCTATTTTATTGTTTGTTGCCATTTTTTTCTTATTGTTTTGACAAAACAAAATTAGCCTGGAATGCGCGGCGGGTGTTTGCAAACTTCAATCCAATGTTTGCGAAAATCAAATATCAGGCACGAAAGGTGAGTGGTGCAAGCGAAGTTTGCTTTCTGAAAAAGTTGGAGAAATGCGCCACCTGCTCAAAACCCAGGCTGTAGGCAATCTCCGAAATGTTCCAGTTGGTTTGCTTAAGCAGGATCTTGGCTTCCTGGATAACACGACTGCCGATAATATCAGTAGTAGTTCTTCCTGTATTCTCTTTCAAAACTTTATTCAGGTGATTGACGTGCACGGCCAGGCGGTCGGCATAATCTTTTGCAGTGCGCAGGTTCAGGCGTTGAGCGGGCGATTCAATAGGGAACTGGCGTTCCAGCAATTCAATGAATAAGGACGAAACACGGGCTGAGGCATTATGTGTCGGATACAATGAGGTAGCCGGCTGCAGTTTTTGCCCGTAGTGAATCAGCTCAACAACGTAATTGCGTATCAAATCATATTTGTAGGCATAATCTGAGGATAATTCATTATGCATTTTCACTAAAATAGCAGATATTTCTTCAGCCTGCTCATCCGAAACCTGGAAAATGGGATAGCCGCCCGGTTGGTATATGGGCAGATCATCGAGGACTATGCCACTTTTAGTTTGTACCAGGAATTCAGGCGTGAAAATGCAAAAAAGCCCTGATTGATTTTCATCCAGCGGAACATAATTGTATGGTATTTTGGGGGTGGCAAATAGAAGCGCATTCTTTTCAATATGGATCACTTTATCCGCATATTCGGCCTTATTGCGTCCCCGTATCATGCTGATTTTATAATAAGCCCTGCGGTTATAAGGCATCACACCTTTTTTTGCCGTATGGGCAATCATATCTTCGGTACGAAACACATTGAAGTGACCGATCTCTTTATTAATCCCTTCGGGAATGAGGTTGGAAGTCTGCCGGTAAAAATCCTCGATCGTTGTTATAGTCATGATCTTTTGATTTGCAAAAATCAAATATAGGGATTTGTTGTCGGTTATTAGTGATCAGTTAATCAGGGATCGGTTAACCGGTGACTGGGCATTACCTAATCACTGGTTAACTGATTAACGGGTCACTAAATAGCATGCACTTCTGTCAGATTCCGCAAAACATATATCTGGCCTACAGGCACACGGGCAATATTCACTTCATCCGGGCGGATGGTTGCAAGATTCGGTATATAAAGCTTTACGTTCTCCAGCTGAAATACCGATTCCTTGCCTCCCAGTTTTATTTTTAGTGAGCTCAAGTCGTCTTCGGTATCCAGTATAGTTTGAAAGAGCTTATTATTGGCGGCAAATTGTTTTGCGGGTTTACCAGCCATTCTATGATCATGCAGATCGAGCAGGTCCCGGGCCTCTGTATTGATGTGCAGTATCTCGCGCTTTTCATTAAGAATGATCACGGCGTCATGCATCTGTTCGAGTATTGCTTCTACACGTTGCTTTTGGGCTAATACCTCGCTGATGCTTTCATGGTCCTGCTTTTTCAAGCTTATAGCCATATCATTAAATGCATCTGATACAGCAGCAAACTCATCACTTTTGGTAAAATGCAGGCGATGATCAAAGTTTTTGCGTCCAACTTCATCCAAGCCATCCGAAAGAGCAATTAACGGATCAGAGATAAAGCCGCTGATATTCACACTAAAGCTGAACAATGCCAGGAAAGTCAAACAGCCTATCAATCCTAAAATAATGGTTGCTTTATTTACGGAGTCTTCTGCAGCATTATGCTTCTGAACAATAGCCTGCATATTTAATTGCTCAATATTGCGCAGATCGACACGAATGGCATGCAGCGCATTTTGCAGTTGTGGTGAATTCGTGGTACTGCTTTCCAACTGATTAAAATCTCTCCTTAAAGAAGTGGTAGCTACATCTTCCCCTTTTTCGGTCACATTATGCTCCTGCTTCACCAGCGATTGGTCAAAAGCTGTTTTTGCGGTACCACTAAGCGGAATGGTGTTATCGTCCAGAGTTGTCCTCATATCGCGTGCGAAGGTGAGTGACTCATAGTTGTTTTTGAGAACAACTTTAGCGCCTTCAGATAACCGCTCGATATAATAAATGGATAACGATCCCGCCAAAAGGTTCGTGATGAAAATTAAGCCGAAGCCAACGCGTATCTTATGTTTTAGTTTCATAACCGTTTGTTTAAATGGTTAATACTAATGTTGCCGGAAAGAAAATCAGTTAGGGGAAGACAGTTATAACAGATATGCAGATATATAAAGCTAACGGCGTATATATCTTGTTGTTATAAAGATAGCGAATATTTTTTTGAGAATCCAAGCCTGTTCTACCCCGAGAAATCGGATTCTACTTTTTATTACCTCCCAATTGCAATTTGATGGAGAACTGGAAAGTGTTATTGGTGGCTTTATGTATTAAGGAATCAGTTACAATACTGTGCTGTGTAATGCCCTTTAAATAGTTGACTTCGAAGATCAGCCGCTTATATTGGTAGTTTGCTCCGCCTGCAAAACCGAAATCTGTTTTTTGATCGTAGCGAGAATGGCTTAATACGTATTGCGAGACAGAATCAACTGGTGTAGCAACATTGTATTGTTTTAACGGAAAGCTAATTACAGGTCCGGCCTTGAGGTGTATGTTATTTGCAATTTTATAAGTGGCATAAACGGGCACCTGTACAGAATATATCTTTTTGGAAGTGGATACCAGTTTGGATTTTATGCTGACACTTGAATCGGCATAGACAAAATATGGATGATCATACGTTGCACCCTTTGCAATTTGCGGGCTAAGCACAGAAACCTGAGCCCCGATTCCCCATTTAGCATTCAAATTGTAAGTACCGTAAATGCCAGGGAAAATGTCAACAGGCAAACTTCCATTCTTGTTCAAGCTGCCGGATGTAAAGCTCCCGCTGGAATTTGCGCCTATCAAAACTCCCCAATCAAAAGTGCCATAAATATGGAGAGGTGATTTGACTTTGTTTTTTGTACTTTTTGATGAAGCCGAAGCGCCAGTTTGGAAAAGCGACTTACTATTCAAGGTCGGATAAGTATTAACCAACACGGCATTTACGCCAATACTTTTGCCATCCGGTAGAGTTAATAATGTTTGATTATCCCTGTTATAACTTTGGTTACGATTTGTTGGGTTAAGGTTAGTTTCAGTATAGAAACTATTATTGTTGAGATTATTATTGTTGAATTGATTGTTTTTTCCTGCAAGTGTAAGTGAATTTTTGTCGGATGAATTTGTTAGCTTATTGTTCTTTTTATTATCCCTGCTACCTGTAAAATTCAGTTTTTTAGCGCTATTAGAATTATTCAGTAAAGATGAATTGGATGACAAATCAGCGCTTTGTCCTTTTGTTGATGAATTACTTATTCTTTTATTTCCAGCGTTGGTTGAATTCAACTTTTTATTGTCAGATAGTTCAGCTGACGCTTTAGAATTTTGTGTGTTGGTCGCCTTTTTATTATTACTATTTGATTGCTCAGCTATATTTTTGCTATTTACGGAATCAGTTTTAGCTAATGATTTAGCATTGTTTTTAGTTGTTCCGTTATCGGAAGTAGCTTTACCAACTATGGTATTTTGTTCAGCCGAAGTACTATCGTTATCAGCGATTTGATTCTCACTTTGCTGTAAGCTATCAGCCACTGCTAATGAATCAATCCCCGATGAAATCCCGTGTTTTTTATGATGTAACTGATGCTTTTGGTATGCCGTTTTCTTTTTCGTTTCAATAACTCTATGCCCAACATAAAACATTGCTGCTGCCGATAAAGTGATCAGCAGGGTAGTGAATAAACTTATGCCCTTTTTAGGCGCTGATCCGCCGGAATCATTGTTCACAGGCATGTGCTTGTCAAGCAATTTGCTCATGTCAAGCCAATCGCTGCCGGCATCTGTATCCACCCTTAGTTCGTCCCGCTTTTTCTGCCAGAGTTTAAGATATTGGGCCAGATTTTTCATATCCTATTTTCCCTCCTTTCTCCCTGCGAGTCTTCGAGCATCGTTTTTAATTTCTTTTTGGCCTCGGATAAATGCCACCTTGAAGTGACTTCGCTTATGCCAAGTTGTTCGCTTATCTCCTTATGTGTGAAACCATCCAATATATATAAGTTAAATACAGTTTGCATTGAATACGGCAGCGTACGAATGCTGGCCAGGATATCCTCAAAATGTAATCGTTCTAAAATACTGGGGGTAATAAATATGTCTTCTGCTTCATTATCCAGCGGAACAATTTGCCGGAACACAAGTTCCTTACGACATAAGTCGATGGAAGTATGAATCATGAGCTTCCTTATCCAGCCACCCAGATTACCTTTTTGATCATCAAAATTCCCAATCGACTGAAATACTTTTAAAAAGCCGGCATTAAGAGCTTCGCGGGCTAATTCCCTATCGCTCAGATAGGTATAACACACGCGAAGCATGTCGCCATGAAAGAATTTATACAATGCCTCCTGCGATGCCCGGTCGTTATTAAGGCAACCATTAACAAGTTTATCAAGTTGTGTTTTAGAGAGCCCCATTCGTTACAATCAAAACACTTTTAAGAGATATGGTCACGGGCATACAGAGGTGGTCAAAGTAAATTATTTTTTCATATTAATAAAGGTTAAATGTTAAAACAAAAGAGACCACTTAAACAGGTCTCTTTTGTCAGCATATTTTATTTAACGACTGATCTGCTTTGTTGTAAACACTACTCCAGAATTGTAATTCCAGTTAAAGCTTATTGCAGTCGGTGAGAAATTGATACTGCCCATATAAGTTTGCGCTGCATCATTATTCAAGACGATCTTTAACGGATAACTGGCCGTATCGGCAACATAGTTTTGATGATATCCATTAAAGGTTACCGTAGCCGTTAAAGGAATGCCGCCACCGGTACAATGTGAGGCATCAGGCGTTTGTATACCGTTGAACGATACTATAAAATTTTTGTCACTGGTAAGAAAGCTTCCAAACTCCAGGTAACTATTCCCGCAAGAAGATACATTAGCAGTTTGAACAGTAAAAAACAAGTAAGTGCTGTCTGCTGAAAGCCCCTGGTGAAAATGCGGTGTTAATTTAATGTCGCCTGCTATCGGCACCCGATGAAAGGATAATGATGTGGCAACAGAATCAGTAACAGTAATTGATGTTGAAACGGAATCTTTATTATTCACCACAGCTTTTACTCTGTAAGTACCCGGTGCTGAAAATGAAAAAACATTGAAATTGCTGGTTTTCAGCAATGAGTTCACATTGGCATTCGGGCTGACAAACCAACGTACAGAGTCAGAAGGGCTTGTACCACTGATGCGTACTGTATCAGCAAAATTTTGACTGACCTTTGGATTGCTTACCGTTAACTGAAGGCCGCCCAGAGCTGCATTTAAGCTCGAGGCGGTCAGTTTGTTTTTGGGTGCAGGAGTCACTTGCGACTTGGAGCATCCATTAACTATAACGATAAGGATTAGGGCGAGTAAGACATAGGTTGATGTTTTCATTTTTTTAAATTGATAAAGTGTAGGGTTTAATTTTTTCATTTTTATAGTGATAAGGATTAGGTTAATTTTTTATGTTTTTAAATGATTATCTCATTTTCTTTTTTGCTTTTTATGGTATGATCGTAATCAAACTCAAGAACGTTGGGTAAAAAGGAAAATAAATCTTTAATCTTCTTTTTTGTCCCTTTTAATGCATCATCGCAAGCAATCGTGAAAACGTTGGTTGAAAAAGAAAATAAATTTTCAATTTTTGCTGTCTGAAATAAAAGCAATGTCTGCAATTCGATTGTTTACACAGTGATTGCACAAAATACCAATCGGTATTGTACATTTGCGCGAATTTTTAAAGCTATGTTGAACAGGGTAGTAGTAACAGGGTTAGGGGCATTAACGCCTCTTGGTCATAATGTAAAGGCGTTCTGGCAAAATATTGTTGATGGGAAAAGTGGTGCCGCCAGGATCACTAAGTTTGATCCGTCATTGTTCAGGACACAATTTGCCTGCGAACTGAAAGATTTTAATGTTGCCGATCACCTCGATCGCGCCGAAATAAAAAGAACCGACCCGTTTACGCAATATGCCTTGATCGCTACAGACGAAGCCATAAAGGATTCAGGGTTCGACCTGAGCACAATGGATCCTTTTGATGTAGGCGTGATATGGGGAACCGGTCAGGGCGGTATGGAAACATTTGAGCAGCAGGTAACTGAATATGCCAAAGGCGACGGTCATCCGAGGTTCAATCCATTCTTTGTGCCTAAGTTTTTGACTAATATGGCCTCGGGTATGATCTCGATCCGCAACGGTTTTATGGGGGTTAACTACACCCCGATATCGGCATGTGCTACATCCAATACCGCCATTATGGAGGCCTTTAACCATATCCGTTTAGGGCATGCCAAAATTATTGTGAGCGGTGGCTCCGAAGCGCCCATTACACCAGCTTCATTTGGTGGATTTAGTTCGATGAAGGCTATGTCGTCAAGAAATGATGATCCGCAAGGCGCATCACGTCCTTTTGATGTGGATCGTGATGGTTTTGTGATGGCCGAAGGCGCTGGGGCATTGATATTGGAAGAATATGAGCACGCCAAAAAACGTGGCGCAAAAATCTACGCCGAAATAACCGGTGCAGCCATGACAGCTGATGCTTACCATATGACCGCTACTCACCCAGACGGTATCGGCGCAACAAGAGCCATGCAAAAAGCACTTAAAGAATCAGCTATAAATGTAGCAGATGTAGATTACATGAATATGCATGCTACATCAACCCATGTTGGTGACTTATCTGAGACTAAAGCTATCTCGGCTTTGGGCAAAGGTTTAAATATGAAGATCAGTGCTACCAAATCAATGACGGGCCATTTGCTTGGCGCCGCCGGTGCAGTTGAGGCGATTATTTCAATATTGGCTATTCAGAATGGTATTGTTCCTCCAACTATCAACACTGAAAACCTTGATCCGGAAATTTCTTCGGATTTAAAAATCGTGCTAAAGGAATCTATCGATCACAAAGTAAATGTAGCCATGAGCAATACCTTTGGTTTTGGCGGGCATAATGCTACGGTGGTGTTTAGAGGTGTGTAATACAAAATAAAGCGTTGTCATGCTGAGCTCAGTCGAAGCATTGACGGGTAAGGCCTTTGCGCACCACACTTCGAGCGCCTCAGTGTGACACCCTTTTTATTTATTGGGGTTGATTGTATCTTTAGCTTTTCAATCAACCGCAATGGATACATCTGTCTTCAAATACTTTTCCGATATCGCTACTAAAGAGGTAGCGCCCGGATTTTTCTCTAAACTGATCCACACCGATACCAATACCATCAATTTCATTGAAGTGAAGGCAGGAAGCTCAATCCCGCTGCACAAGCATGTACACCAACAATGTTCATTTGCCATAGAGGGCAAGTTTGAACTCACTGTAAATGGAGACGCACAGGTCTTGGAGCCAGGATTTTTTGCCATCATTCCTTCAAATGTAGAGCATGGCGGCAGGGCGATTACAGATTGCAAACTGATCGATATTTTTAGTCCTGTAAGGGAAGATTACAGGGCATTATAACAAATGGCTATCCGCAAAAAGAACAGGGTATGGCTGGATTGCGTCATGATCGCATTTGCGATGCTGTTTCCGCATTACGGTCATCTGCCCAGGTATGCTTATCCTTTTGTAGTGCTTGGCGTGATTTGGGTCTACCTGAATTTTAATGGAGAAAGCTTTAATTCAATAGGTTTTCGGTTCTCTGATCTAAAATTTAAAGCCTTTTATACAGGTGGCGCTTTAGGGTTGCTTTATACAGTTTTTGCTTTCTGGATAATAGGGCCGTTCATTACTCACTTGGGTTTCAAAAGTGCTAATCTGTCCGATTTTAACTTCATCCGGCATAACCTGCTAAATTACCTGTTCCTGATCTTGTTAGCAGCCATTCTTGTGATCCCGTATGAAGAAATAGTATTCCGCGGATTCATTTTTAACCGGATAAAATCGATGTTTGGCAAATCATTCCATATCAGCGGAGTAATCACCAGCATTCTTTTCGCACTATATCACTGGCAGGAGGGAATAGGAGCGATGATCGGCATTTTTATTTTTGCGCTGGTCATTACCTGGATTTATAAACTATTCAAAGGCAATTTGTGGTATCTCATCTTTTTTCATTTGGCGTATGATGTTTTTATGCTCGGGATGATCTGGATGGGTAAAATGTAAGATAAATCAAATTAGAACTTGGTCAACTTTATACTGATAGGCGTTTGTATGATAGCCGGAATGCTTTTCCGGATGTCTAAGTTGTTGCCTGCTGATGCGCATAAAGGCATTAATGCCTGGATCATTTACCTGGCTTTACCGGCAGTATCATTCAAATATTTACCACATATTCATTGGGGCAGTCAGTTGTTGCTCCCTGTTTTAATGCCGGTTATCGTTTGGCTTGGCGGATGGTTGTTTGTCAAATTATATTCATCAGTAAACAAAATGGGCAAACCGACCGAAGGTTGTCTAAAACTGTCATCCGGTTTATCCAACACTTCTTTTGTCGGGTTTCCTCTCATCATGGCTTACTTTAGCGATAAGCAATTGGGGATCGCTGTTATATGTGACCAGGTAACTTTTATGATGCTCTCCACTGCTGGTGTACTTGTGGCAATCAACGCTTCGCAAAAACAGAACCTATCTGCATCTGCAATTATTAAAAAAGTATTGCGTTTTCCGCCGTTCCTGGGATGTGTTGGTGCACTTATTATCCCGCATTTTATCGATATATCTTCACTCGATCCCTTTTTTGATAAGTTGGCTCTTACTGTTGCTCCACTCGCGCTATTTTCTATTGGTCTGCAACTGAAGTTTGACGGATGGAGAAATGAACTGAAACACATAGGCGCATCAATGGCTTACAAACTACTGATTGCACCGGCTTTAGTATTGGGCGTTGCTTTACTGATGGGCTTGAAAGGTGTGATCCCTCAAATAGCAATTTTTGAAGCTGCGATGCCTACCTTGCTTACCTCGGGAGTGGTGGCGGAAGAATATAATGTCAATCCAAAATTGTCTAGCCTGATCATTGGCATAAGCATCCTTGTGGCATTCGCTACTACATCGCTTTGGTATCACATTCTACAAATATTGCAATAACATTCAGGCAGATTGAAGGGAATGCTTGTAGCTGCGGCCTATCGGGATTATTTCGTTATTGATCAGCACTAATTTATTACCCTGCCAGTGTTTGATCTTACTTTCAGCTACCAGGTACGATTTATGCACCCGCAGAAATGATTTGTTTGGAAACAATTCTTCCGCCATTTTAAGCGAGCCTTTTACAATGACCTTGCCTTCGTCGGTATAAATAATGGAGTAATCCTTTAATCCCTGAATGTAGTTGATCGAGCTGAGGCTCGTTTTCATTTTCCGTGTGCCCGATTTGAGAAAGATATATTCATTATTATTGCTACTCCCGTTTTGCAGTACTGCGGCGTCGCGTTCCAGTTCTTCCTGCAAGCTTTTTATTTTATTTTGTTGCCTGTACCAATCCAGGCTCAGCTGAAAAGCAACAGTGACAACTAAATACCAGGCCGAGGTTAGGAAGTTGTATGGAAATAAATACCAAAAACTCCTTGATGAGGTCATCCCGATAACAAAACCATATAAGTAAATATCATATAACCCTTGCAGACCTATATAAACACAAAGCGACAGTACAAGCAGAACACCGTAAGTAAAATATCTTTTGGTAGAAAAATAACGGGGTATGAGCCAGAAGAGATTAAAATAGGAGAGAGCTATAATTAACGCAAGCCTCACAATTGCACATTCAGCAAAGTGCCCTAACCCCGCCTTCTGGATTAAATAACGCCGCTCAAACAAAAACACGGTTGTGATGATGACCCAAAGCAACAGGTGCAACAACTTTCTTGTGACCGACCATTTCATATTTATGCACGTTTTAATTTATTTCTGCAAAGGTTGGGCATAAAACAGATAAACGACCAATGGAGTAGACCAACACCGGATTTAGTAGACAAATGGCATGCGGCGAAACATTGATCTAATATACATCTATTAATTAAGTGTTTGGTCTACTTTATTTTAGCAGGAACGTACGGGTGCCTAATCTTGTGTTGAAATTAAATCGCAACAACATGAAAAAACTCATTTTAGGATTACTGGTACTGGTAGTATTCGGTTTCAGTAAAAGCACAAACAACACAACGAAGCCAGGCGGCTTTAGCGTTTTAAGTATCGATCCGGCAAACAGCAACATCGCATGGAAAGCCGAAAAACCAACAGGGACACATTTAGGAACTATTGCAATTACTGGTGGCAGGCTCAACTTTACCTGCAGGCAATTATCGGGCGGTTCGGTTAATATCGATATGAGATCGATCAACGTAACAGACCTTTCTTCACCGGATAAGCAAAAACTGGAAGGCAATCTGCGTGGTGACAACTTTTTTGAAACTGATAAATATCCGCAGGCCAGGCTCGATATTATTTCGGTTGACCATAAATCGGAGCCAAGCTATCATTTTATTACCGTTAATGGCAACCTGACCATGCATGGCATAACCAAAAGAATTGTTTTTACTGCTGATATTACCAAAAATGCGGTCGACCAGTTTAATGCACAAGCGGATATCGATATTGATCGCCGCGACTGGAACATTGCAACAAGTAACATAAAATACAATACGCTTATCTATAAAACCATTCACCTGCACGTGACACTGCAGGCTAATAAGCCAACTGAACGGATATCATCCTTGTAAGCAGCTACTTGTAGTATTGGCTATAAAAAACTAGGTTTGTGGCTTTAGAAATCCCCTATGAAGATAACTAAAGCCACAATTGCCGATGTCGCCGAATTAACCCAGCTGGTTAACAGCGGCTATCGCGGTGAATCCTCAAAAAGAGGCTGGACGACGGAAGCGCACCTATTAGATGGCATCCGTATTGATGAGATAGCCATGATCAAATATTTCCAGGATCCGTATATCACCATCCTGAAATATGTGAATGATGAAAGCAAGATCATTGGCTGTGTTTACCTGGAAGTGAAAGATGAGCGTCTGTACCTTGGCATGCTTACCGTATCTCCGCTTTTGCAGGCAAACGGCATCGGTCGCCAATTACTTCACCGTGCTGAAATGGAAGCCAGGGAGCTGAATTGTAAATCCATCTATATGACGGTGATCAAAAGCCGCAAAGAGCTGATAGCCTGGTACGAGCGCCGGGGATATCACGCTACCGGTGAGGTACTGCCTTTCCATGATGGTACGCGGTTTGGAGTACCGCGCGAGGAAATTCAGCTTGCGGTGTTTGAGAAAGAAGTGTGAGTGTTCCAATAAAATTTTTGAATTCAATTAATGTGTAGGCCCGCTCAATTGCCGCGGGAGGCTCTTTTACTTTTTGCTTGATCAAAAAGTAACAAAAACTTAGCGATAGCGATCTCATGAGCACCTTTAAAAACACAAACAACTGTGAATAAATCAAGTCAATACGCTAGCCAGCGGACTTCTTCACGCACAGGCCTTTGCCCTGCAATCAATCAAAACCACGGCTGCAATACTTTACCCCACTGTCGTTCGCGCTTTGCCCTGCTTCAGTAAAGTTTGCTAATGCCCTTTCCTCTTCACAGTCCACCTTTGTTTTGATTGATTTCACCCGAAGCTGGTCTGTTGACGGGGTTCATTTAATGCTATTAGTTCCGTTAAATGAATTCTAAAAAAAAGCTTGGGTTTGACAGGATGAGCGGTGTAATATATTATTTACCACTACATGAACTTTTATACCAAAACCAAATCTAACACTTCCCTCAATCTCTCCACATGCCTGAAATTTTCATGCTCTAATTTCGTTTCCACATGTTCGTGCGCCCAGGTTGTATGATAAGGCACGTGAACAGCATGACCGCCAATGTTTATCACGGGGATCACATCCGATTTAAGCGAATTGCCGATCATCATAAATTCTTCAGGCTGGATATCCAGATGCCTGATCAGCTTTAAGTAATCCGCTTCCCTCTTCTCCGACATCACCTCAATATGATGGAAATAATGGCTTAGTCCCGATTTCTTGAGCTTGCGTTCCTGGTCCAGTAGATCACCTTTGGTGGCGACTACAATGCGGTAATGTCCCTGCAAACATTTTAAAACTTCTTCAACATCATCCAATAACTCGATCGGCTCATTTAGCAATTCTTTACCATAACCTATGATCTTTTCAATGGCCTCTATGGGGATATTGTTATCAGTTACCTTTAGCGCAGCTTCGATCATAGAAAGAATATAGCCTTTGATGCCATAACCATAAAGTGCAAGGTTGTCGATTTCAATTTTCAGAAGTTCACGAGATAGGGTGTGCTGAGGCAGAAACTCTTCCAGCAAAGCGCAGAATTTCTTTTCGGTGTTTTGAAAATAAGGTTCATTCACCCAAAGGGTATCATCGGCATCAAACGCGATCACTTTTATGTCCATTAGAATAGAACTTTTGCAATGGTATTTTAGTGGCTCAAATTTGTAAAAATAATTAATGCAAAAGGTAACCTGTATTCGATTTCTTTCTAAAAAAAACTTAAGGAATGTAACCAATTATTATCTTAGCCGTAAATTAATCCTGAACTGTTTATTACAACCAAACCTCTCACATGAACAAAGTTTTTATATTCAGAGCTTTTCTTGTATCTGTACTTCTTGCTGCTTTGCTAACATCTTGTAAAAAGAGCGATAAATCAAATGATCCGGTCCCTGGGGCCTCAAAGTCCAAAAAGTTAGGCGTTTATGAATCTGACTCGGCTGGTTACAGAGAGTTACTGATGAATATCTCCAAAATAGGTAATAAAACGACAGATTTTGATCTGGTATTTGATACAGGTTCGGGAGGCATGGTTATCGATGCTAATGGTATAATACCCGCTTCAATGATATCATCTTCGGGATTTGTTTTTTCGGGCGATTCAATTGTGGTAAATGGAATCACCATCACAAATCAATCTTCAAGTGTAGGCTACGGCGACGATAATTCTACAAAAAATACTGTTTATGGAAATTTAGCTTACGCAGATGTAACTGTTGGTGATGAGCATGGAAACCTTATCGTCAAAAGATTGCCTTTCCTTTTGTATTATAAAGCCATTGACAATCAAGCAAATATATATCCGCCACATGAGTTTGATATTTTTGGGGTATCCGATCAAACTGATATTACTTTTCCCAATGCTGTTGAAATTACGAGCCCTTTTAAGTTTTACGATGCTGGCAACGGCCTGAAAAAAGGTTTTAAAATGGATGCATTGGGTACATCTAATTTTTCAAAAGACGGTACATACGCGCAAGTACTCACTGTTGGCCTTACAGATGCGGATATTAATTCCAGTGGATTTACTGTTAATACATTTATATATGTATCAGGCAAAGGTTATTTTCCAATAGTACCAGGAAGCATAGGTTTACAAGGAAGTAATATTTTTGCAGAAATGATTTTTGATACCGGTACAAGTCCTTATAGCGTAATCGAATATGCTAACGGTCCCAGCAGCCCTGCTTCAATAAAATCAAATTCAGCCATGTCTATTTCCACAAGTAATGGTTTTATTTACAATTACACTACTAGTGTTACACAAAACCAGGCAATAGTAGAAAATCCTTCTTATTCTGGTTCACAGATATCAATTATCGGACTCGATTTCTTTATCAACAATGAATATTTGCTTGATTATGATGATCATGAATTGGGACTGAAAACAATAAAATAGCAATGAGTTTCCTGTTTGTGAATAATTATCTTCAAGATAACTATTGTTGTTATATCAATAATATACCTTATACCTCCAGGTTCTCTGATTTCTTTCTCAGAATCAAATTTTTGAAATAAATATTGAATTTGATGCAACCGTTTTAAAAAAGTGTCGTCTTATAATCAAACGTTCACAAAAAATTCATTTAAAATGGAAGAGGTACTGCCCGAATTAAAGGAATTTATTACCGGATATTGCGACCGTTATAAAATACAAAAAGTGGATCCGGAAGCGCTGACTGTGGATACCAGTATCGACCTCGACCTGGATATTTTTGATATCGAGATCGACCTGTTCCTTGCCGAATTTACTGACAGGTTTCGTATCGACGATTCGAAATTTACCTGGTATAAATACGGATATCCCAAGGGTTCAATGGGAGTTGAGATGATCAAAACGGTATTCGGCTATCGTTACACCTGGGTAAAAAAAGTAGCCAATAAATTATATAAGCCAAAATTCAGGGTGCAAAACCTGCAGGAAGCCGTGAAAACAGGCCGGTTGGTATAGTGAGGATGGTAAATGCAGGAAACGGAGTAGTTCCGGCTGGTGGGTCAGCTTTCAAATTCTAAGCCTGCCGGTCCGGGATTGCTCCATTTCCTGCAACCGATCTTTAAAACGCTTCAAAAACTGTCTTATTGCCCTTATCTAACCTTACATTTTTCACTTCACCGGTTCCCTGGAAACCATACCCAATGCCGATGATGTTTTCGTTATATAATGGTCTTGGTGATTCAAAAACCAGCTTGTCGTTAATGAAGTATTGAATCTTGTTTCCGACACTTTTGCAGCCCACTTTGGTCCATTGTGAAAGATCGGTGCCAAAACCTGAGAGGTCATTATCTTTACCCGAAATAAAGTAGCCTCCATTCAATAATCGAAGATTAGACACGCACCCTTTAGCCGACACTTCCACAATAACCGGGGTATAATCGGTAAAAAGTATAATCCTGATGAATTGACAGGCCGCGGCTCCTTCATGAAAATCATTCTTGACTTCGTTGCTAAAAGAAAACTCCTTCAAAGGTACCGGCTCAAAATTCCCTACATTGTAGTATTCAACTCCCGGCGGCTGCGGACCGAGCGGGACATTTTTTTTGTAGATAAGCGATGACGGTATCTTCATGCCTTCCTTGCTCAGAAATTCATTTTGCTCCAGGTAAACCGGAACAGGATATTGCGAGATCATTCCGAGCCAGCCGGTGGTTGGGATCATCAATAGTTGTTCTTTTACTACTTTATTATTAATGCCCAGTTTGGCGTGATAAAAACCGGGGCGATAGTACACGGAAGTAAATTGATGTTTGTTTTTATCGACGATAACCCTGGTGTCCGGATCCCATGATTGCTGAATGAAAACAGAGTCGTCCGGATTAGTTTTAACATCGTAAGTGAAAATTACAGAATTGGGCAGAGATCGGGTAACCGGGCGGGTATGAAACAGAATAGTTCCTTTTGGGTCAGCAGGTGTGCGTTTGCCATAGATGCCCAATAAGCTTACCACGATTGCGCCAGCCACGATCAAAACAGTTTTGAAAAGCCAGCCGGTTTTTTTAGCCGGACTTTGAGTTGGTTGTTTAGTTACCTCTTCAGAAATTACTTCTTTTGATGCGGTAAGCGCCAGTGTATCTTTATTCCGTTTGGTGAATGCTCTCCAGTTTTCAAAGCCTGCAAAACGGGCTAAGGTATCTAAGGTGGTTCCGCTCGGAAGGTGGTTGTATTCAACCCGGCCCCACAAACGGCGTAAGGTGCTGGCGCTTAGTGATACTTTGGTTTTCTCAAGGATGAGCTCGTTAAGTATCTCAAAATCCTTTCCCTGCCAGCCAGACGGATCACCCCAGTCCAGTTGCTCCTCGATAATAGCCAGTAAACGTTTCAGGTCAGCGGCACTCATGATGCAATTTATTCAATTCAGAACCATTTATCCATTCCTTTAGACGCAGGAAGATGGATTATGTGACAGAATCTTTCAACTGAAAATGATAAAAAGTACGGTGAGCTATTTCAGTCGATTCAAGTTCAAATCCCAACTTCTTTAAAACATGTACCGAAGCCTCATTCCCTGCCTGTACATGGGCGACAATTCTTTTCAGACCTAACTCCTCAAATCCAAATTCTATAAAAGCGTTGCCAGCCTCGGTTGCATAACCATGATTCCAAAAAGGTTTTGAAATGTAAAATGCTAATGTGCCTTCATTAGGGATTGTGCTACCATCATTATTAAAATGTGGATAAATACCACATCGCCCGATATACTGCCCATTTTCTTTCTGTACTGTGGCCCACATGCTCAGCCTATCCTTAATTGGTTCCAAAGTTCCCATAAACCTTCGCTCGGCATCTTCCCGTGATCGGGGTTGACCTCCTACGTAAAGTCTTACATCTGCATCCATTTCCATGGCACAATAGGCGTCTATATCCTCCGGGATATGCTGGCGGAAAAGCAGTCTATTGGATGATAGAATGATCGGAATGTTATTGTAATTCATTTAATTTCAAAAAGATACAACTTGAAAAAACTTGAACAGGTTATGAATTGCCCTGGTTTAAATGCCTGGATAAGTTTGTATAAGCAATTAAAAGCCTTGCAACGGCAATTTAATGATTATAGAAATGAACAGAGCTTTTCTTATTTACTTTTTAGCCTGTGTGTTAATAGCGGGATCTGCAAAATCGCAGACCTTGTTTGTTGATGCTGTAAAAGGTAATGATGATGCGAAGGGAACCGTAGCTGAACCCCTACGCAGTTTAGAAAGAGCAGCAACGGTGGCGAGTACTTTCACCGGCAATGAACCGGTAACTATAAAGCTGGCGCCCGGCTTATACCTGCTTGCTCACCAGGTTATTATCCCGTCATTTAAGAAACAAACCGACACTATAAAATATACCATTGAGGCGATGGTTATGCCTGATGATGATGACTGGTCACCTGCAAAAATGCCGGTAATCCAGTCGGTATCTGCTAATAATAAAGATTATGGTCATTTTAATCATTGCGTAGGTTTCCAGATCGAGCGGAACAATGTAAGTCTAAAGGGGCTAAAGTTTTTAGGCAATGCCTCCCCGGATGTGGAATATTACTACCCTGTTGAACGGCATAACCCGGAATTGCAAAACCTGGAAATATCCCAATGTTACTTTATTGGCGAGAAAAACTCATCGCCTATACAAGGCTGTGTTTTTGCGCAAGGCAGCGGCATCCATGTCGATCATTGCATATTCTTTGGATGTAAAAATGCAATCCTGGTATTTATTAAGATCAATGATTTTTCACTGGCTAACTCCATTATTTACGGTACCTATGAAGGTGCTGTATGGTTTGGTTATAATGAAAGTGCTGACCTTCCATTCACTTTCCGGGATAATATTATATCGAATAGTAATTACTTTTTTGTCGGCTACAAAGGTGTTCATACCAACTATGTGTTCAACAATTCACTCATCGCAAATAACACGCATTATATGGTCTTTAATGGTAATAGCATTAGTCCGGACAGTTTGAATAAACCAAAGGAGAACGGAATCAGAAAAACCGGAACAGTGATATTAAATGAAGTTACCGCCAATGGCGTACCCAAAAACTATCTGAATTTATCAGCTTCATCAGCAGGGAATGACATTCCTGCAGGCATTTTTAAAAAGCAGCATCATGAATAAACTAACATTCTTACCAATGGCATTACTGCTGGGTTTAAGTACCAGCCTACACGCACAAAAAGGTATCTGGAATACAAAGGATGCTTACCTAGGGCAAAAACCACCGGGCGATACTCCCGAGATATTCGGCTCTGGAATACTGGCTAAGGCGGACACATTTGCATTTGACCGTGTAGCCTTTTCGGATGACGGTACCGAGTTCTATTATCCAAGCAACAACACCTGGTTCAGCGGTGTAAATGGCAAGGTGCGCTATATGAAATTTGAGAACGGCAAATGGAAAGGGCCATTTGTTTTGAACGAACATTATTACGCGCCGACCTTTTCGCCGGATAACCAAACGCTCTATTTTTTAGGCGGACAGCCCGACGCCAAGCATTCACTCGTCTGGCAATCGCATCGCACAGCTACCGGGTGGACTGCACCCGAAGTGTATTTAAAAAAGGGTTACGGTTTATATGATTTTATGCCGACAGCCAGTGGAACCTGCTACGCCGCGAGTAATGTCCATCCGGATAAGAGGACAGATTTCCAGGATTATGATATCAGTGAATTGAGAATGACAGGGACAGATACCACAATCCGCAGTCTGGGTGAGCCATTGAACACGCCGGGTTTTGACGGCGATTTTTTTGTGGCGAGAGATGAATCTTACATCATCATAAGCGCCAAAGAAACCAAAACCTACGAATGTGAGCTTTGGATCAGCTTTCATAAAAAAGATGGTAGCTGGACAGCGCCGGTTAGTCTCGGTCCGAAAATAAATGATGGTGTGGCACACCGCTGGGGTGAATACGTTACGCCAAATGGCAAGTATCTTTTCTACTCAACAGGTCATAGTCCGAAGGACTGTCACCTGGCATGGGTGAGGTTTGATCATCTGCTTGCAAAACTAAAAAAGGAAAATCTAAAGGACTAAGACCATGAAGAGAGCAATTTTTATACTCGTTGCGTTGTTAACAAGTGCCACGTCGTTCAGCCAAACAATCGACCTGCAAAAGATGCTGGCGGATGGCAATCTGGTATATGGCCCATCCAGCCAGGTAAAGCCTTTTGAAGAAGGTGATAAAAAAGGAATAAGCTGCCGTGATAATGTATGGTTGAAGGATATCAATTTTTCTTATGGCACCATCGAAGTGGATATCCATGGCAGAAATGAGTTCCTGAAAAGCTTCCCGGGCATTGCCTTTTATGCAGTTGATACCTCAAGAAATTATGATGTGATTTACTTCCGTCCGTTCAATTTCCGGCATGCTGATCCTGTGCGACGTACATGGTCAGTACAATATATGAGTCTGCCGCAGTATGGGTATGACCGGCTTCGCAAGGAGAATACCGGACAATTTGAGAGCGAAATCATCCCAAATCCAAAACCTGAGGATTGGATACATACGCGTATCGTCGTCACCAAAGACAGTATTAAAGTATATGTGAATGGGATGGATAAACCTTCATTATCTGTACGAACACTCCAGGGAAGAAGTAAGGGCATGTTTGGCTTATGGACAGATGGGACTGTAGCTGAATTTGCTAATCTGACGGTTACACGAAATGAATAAACAAAGAATGTCATTTCGATGAGCGGTAAAGATAGAGTGAGGGCCGCGAAGAGAAATCTTATACGATTGCAAAGTTTGCGAGCCGCTTGTATAAGATTTCTCCTCACGCCAGAGCACAGCCCCACCGGTTCGTTCGAAATGACACGGGTTTAATATTTATTAACTAGAAGATTGATTATGAAAACACAATTGATAACCATAATGATGTTGATCGCTGCTGGTATTGTCGGAGCGCAGCAAAAAAGTAAAACGCACAATTACAGCACTATCCAAACCGGGCAATGGGTTCTACCCAATTCAGATGGTGTAAGCAGCACCATGCAGACCTATAAGGGCTCAAAAGCGCTGATCATCAAAAAGAGCTTTAACAATTACAAGTTCGGTACCGTAGCTTATCCCAAAGGATTAAATTTTACTGATGGCGAGATCGAACTGGATATGGCATCAAATAGCGGACAGGATTTTTTGGGGCTTGCCTTCCGCATAAAAGATGACCATCATTACCAAACGCTTTATTTCAGACCTGCTTCTACGGGTACCATAAACGCCATTCAGTACATGCCCGAAAAGAAAAATGATTTCAACTGGTGGGATTATGAGGCCGATAAATACCAGGCAAAAGCAGCATTACCGGCTACCGACTGGTTCCATATAAAGGCGGTTGTAAAAGGAAACGAACTCAAGGTTTATGTAAATCACGAGGCAAAACCGTCGATGGTTTATAAAGACCTCGATCCGGACCTGAAACAGGGCTCTGTAGGCTATTGGTTTGGCAACAGCTTATCCTGCGCATACAAAAATTTAACCGTTAAAACCTATTAAGATCATGATACGCAATTATTTATTAATAGCCTGGCGCAATGTGATCCGCCATAAGGCGCATACTTTCATCAATGTTATCGGGTTGGCTCTGGGCATGACCTGCTGCCTGTTTATCCTGCTTTGGGTGCAGGACGAGAAAGGGATAGACAATTTTCATAAAAATGGTAAAAATCTCTATGTGCTGTATCAAACCACGACATATAATAGCGGTGTTTCAGGCGACTATAATATGCCTACTACATACGATAAGATGAAGGGTGGGCGTATTTTCTTTCTTGAGGATGTTAAGAACAGTGTCCCCGGAATTGCAAATACAGCTTGCTATGCAACAGGTTATGATCTGCCCTGGGGACATCCCGAGACGCTGAGGGTAGGTGAGAAGATCGTAAAAATGAACGGCTCGCGCATCGGAACAGACTTTTTCAAAATGTTCAGCTACCCCATCATTGCCGGAAATAATGCTGAAACAGCGCTTAAGGATCAGAGTAATATTGTGATATCCCGCCACACGGCCGAGACATTTTTTGGTACTCCCCAGAATGCTATTGGTAAGACAATCCGCTATGAAAATGCTTATAATCTTATTGTGAGCAGCGTTTTTGAAGACCTGCCATCAGCAAGTTCCTTAAAGTTCGACTTTGCGCTTAGCTGGGAAATGCAGAAACGGATCGAATGGGCCTCCAATTCTTATGAAACTTATATCCAACTGGCTGATAATGCCGATCCAAATCGTGTTGAGGCTGCTATTAATCAATATTTACAACCGAAGCTGACACTACCAAAAGGCGTTCAATTTCATGTTGGATTGCAACGCTTTAGCGATAATTATCTTCACAACATTTTTGTAAACGGAAAGCCAACCGCGGGCCGCATTGAATATGTCAAAATATTCAGCGAGGTAGCCATTTTCATCCTGATCATCGCATGCATTAACTTCATGAACCTGGCTACCGCCCGTTCGGTAAAACGCGCTAAGGAGGTTGGTGTGCGTAAGGTAGTAGGCTCAACCCGCGCCAGTTTGATCGGGCAGTTCTTCGGTGAATCGCTGGTGTTTTCTTTTATAGCGATGGTTTTATCTATTCTCCTGGTTCTGGCATTATTGCCATCATTTAACCTGTTCACCGGCAAACAGTTGGGGTTCCCGTTGGTGCATGTTTCCTTCTGGTTATCGCTCATAGGCTTGATGCTGATCACAGGTATATTGGCCGGTAGTTACCCGGCATTGTACCTGTCATCATTAAAACCAGTTAGGATTTTAAAGGGTACGCTTAAGTTCACGCGCGGATCGGTTTGGTTTCGTAAAGGGTTGACGATCTTTCAATTTGTACTTTCTATTGTATTGCTCATTGCTACGATCGTGATCACCAGGCAAACCAGTTATGTGCAAAATGCACACCTGGGTTATGACCGCGAAAATTTAGTTTATACCCGGATTGAAGGCGAATTATCCAAAGAAAATAAGTACAGGCTATTTAAGGAACGTGCCTTGCGCATGCCGGGCATAGCGATGGTCGACCGTACTACCGAGGTGTTGCCTCAAGACAAGGGCTTTGTAGTAACCGATGATGAGATTACCTGGCAGGGCAAAGAGAAGAATTCTACCGTGGGGATTAAGCCTGCCTCTGTTGGGTTTGATTTTGTAAAGCTATTTAAACTGCAAATGGCCGAAGGAAGAGACTTTTCTCCAACTAATCCAACAGATTCTACCGATGCATTCCTGATCAATGAGGAAGCTGCAAAGGAAATGAATATGAAGCACCCGATAGGGCAGTGGGTACAGGCCTGGAAAAAACGCGGGCATATCATTGGCGTATTAAAAGATTATCATACCCAATCGCTCCGGGATCCGATAAAACCGGTAATGCTGGATGTAAAGGAATACGAATATTTTGGAGTGATCATCGCACGGATAAAACCGGGTCAAACCCGACAGGCATTGGAGAGCCTGGCAACTGTTTATAAAGACATCAATCCTGATTATCCTTTTACCTATCAGTTTGTCGACCAGGAATATCAAAAACTGTATAGCAGCGAGCTCGTTATTTCACAGCTCTCTATAATATTTGCGGTGGTCGCCATAGGTATTTCCTGCTTAGGATTGCTTGGCTTGGTGATGTTTTCTGCTGAGCAGCGTGTCAAAGAGTTTGGTGTGCGTAAAGTGCTTGGTGCGTCATTAAGTCAACTGATGAGCTTGTTCGCGGCAGACTTTTTGAAGCTGATCATCGTTGCCTTTGTTATTGCTGCGCCGTTGGGATGGTTAGCTATGAACTCGTGGCTGCAGGATTTTGCTTATCGCATCAACTTGTCATGGTGGATATTTATCCTGGCAGGAGCGAGCTCTGTACTGATTGCGTTGTTCACCCTTAGTTATGAGGCATTTAAAGCTGCTGTAGCTAATCCGGTGAAGAGTCTGCGGTCGGAGTGACTGGTTATCAGTTAATCAGTGACCAGTTAATCAGTATTATACTAACATTACTGATCACTGGTTACCGGTTAACTAATTAACTAATCTTCAAATTAACTGATCTTAATATTTCTACCATCAAAAGCGGACATCATACGTTCGCTTTTTGATACATCAGGATGTTGCTGCTTTGTGCAATGTTTTGATAATCAAACAACTAATTCTGTGGCATTATATTTTCAAGAGGTTGAACGGATTTATAATAAGCTTGTATCTATAACATGAGATACGGGATTTAGTTGAAAGGGCGTTCCGGGGTGAGAGACGGAACGCTTTTTTTATTTATTCCTGATCTACTTGTAACTCTCTTACTTCCAGGTAACCTTCAAATTCAAAAACCGGAATTTCCCGGGCAATTTCAACTGCTTCGTTCAGATCCTCAGCTTTCAGTAACAAATATCCGCCAATGATTTCGGAATCTATTTTGTGTATGTCATTTATTACTGTGGCATCAACGCCTTTTATTATTTTGCCATTGAGCGACAATGCACTACCACCCTTAAAGTGCCCCGATTTACTATATTTAGCAAACCAATTATCCCATTTTTCGCGGTGCAGCTTTAACTCTTCTGCGGTATGCTCATCAGCTCTTCCATCAGGTTCCCGTACTAAAACTATAAAGTCTTTCATGATTTTTTCTATTAGGCAATAATATTCACTTATCTGTATTGAAAAAAGCGATTTTTAAAAATTGAAGTCGATTATCAACGGCAAGTGATCGCTATGTTTTTTCCAATCGTCATACAGACCAATCTGCATACCGGTTAGTTTTAGCATAATATCCTCTGATACAAAGCAATAGTCAAGATGGTAAGGCTTGTCGATGTTTTTATATAGATTGAAGGTGGGGTGTAGCTCGCTGCCATGTGCCTGATCAAAATGTTGATGATAAACGCTTTTGATCTGCTTTAAACTTAGTTTCTTAACCAGGTCGGTATGATTTCCAATTCTTCGCGGCTTATCCCAAATGCTGTTGCTGTTAAAATCACCGATCAAAATTGTTCTTTCAGGTTTGATCAAATCTTCATAGTGATGAATGGCCTTCCAAATTTGCCCTACATACTGATTGCCTTTATCCTGACGGTTATTGGCCCATATGGCGAAAAGAGTAAAATTGATATCTCCGCTTGATACAGCAATTGGCAAGATTGTCTTGAAGGAAGGTTCATGGCGGCTTAATAGTTGAAGCTTATAATCTCCGAATGAGAATACACCAAGTCCTTTATGCTGATTATCCCCATACCAAACGGCGCTGGTTGGCGGTTCGGGGGAAACTATTTTATCCGAATGTTCACATTCCGGGATGATCAGCAAGTCGGGTTGGTATTGCAACAGCAAATCGACTTTCTTGCGAAAAGCCATATTACAATTCCAGGTGATGATCTTCATGATTGCTGAATCTGCTTAAACCGAAACAAAATACTAATTTCAATCACAGCCGTCAGCTATTCTTTTTACATTTATAAACCAACGAAACCAATTATGACTGCTATCCGGTTAACTATTCTCCTGGTATTTCTTACCATCACTTCTGCTTTTGCGAAATCAAGTTTTACAGTTAGTTCGCCAGATAAGAAAATAATGTTTACACTGGATAAAGATGCATCCGGTGTGTTCTACACTGTAAGTTATAAAGGAGAATTACTGGTCGATAAATCACGTTTGAGTCTGAGTTTTAAAGAGGGTGGTGAATTTGGTAAGGACATCACTTTTGGTAAGGTATCCTCCAAAAGAATGGAAGAGACTTATGATCTGGTAATCGGTAAGAGCAGTCATGTACACAGCCTGAGTAATGAACTGATGGTACCGGTTATGGAAAACGGTGGACTGAAAAGACAGATTAATATTGAAATACGGATATTTAATGATGGTGCTGCATTTCGATATGTGATTCCTGGTAAGGATGGTGAAAAAGTCGAGATCACCGATGAAGCGGATCAGTTTAATCTGACTCAGGATCCCACAGCTTTGGTCTTATTCAGGGAGAATTATACCACTTCGCACGAAGGTTTATATGACAAACTGCCAATCAGCAAAATGAAACCTGATACACTGATGGATCTTCCGGCCACGTTTGAATACCCGCATGGCGTATATATGGCTATTACCGAAGCCAATTTACTGGATTATGCGGGAATGTACCTCATCAAACATAATGGCGTTTTACAAAGCAGTCTATCACCTTTGCCGCATCAAAAGGAGATCAAAGTGCTTGCCAAACTGCCGCACAATAGTCCGTGGCGGGTGATGATGATCAGCGATAGGGTGGGCGCTTTGATGGAGTCCAATATCCTGACTAATTTGAGCGAGCCTTGCCGCATAAAAGATATTTCCTGGATAAAGCCAGGGAAAACAACCTTTCCATGGTGGAATGGTAACGTAACGCCGGATACCTCATTTGCGCCGGGAAATAACTACGAGACCAACATGTACTACGTGAATTTCTGCGCGAAATATGGTCTCGGTTATCACAGCGTGGTGGAGTACGGTTTGCATGAATGGTATGTGAACGATGGAGCCGGCTTTCAACCCGGGCCGCATGCCGACCCGAGCAGGGCTGTACCGGGGCTGGACATGCAGCAAATATGTGACTCAGCTAAAAAGATAGGGGTTGGCATCCGGGTTTGGGTACATTTTTATGCTTTATATCCCAAACTGGATGAGACTTTCGCCCAGTTTGAAAAATGGGGTATAAAAGGCCTAATGTGCGATTTTATGGATCGCGACGACCAGGAAATGGTAAATATGCAAACCGAAATACTGGAAAAGGCGGCGCAGCATCACTTGCATATCCAATTTCATGGTGCTTATAAACCAACCGGCACAGCCCGCACTTATCCAAACGAATTTACGCGCGAAGGCACATTGAACTATGAAAATGATAAGTGGAACACGGTTGTTACGCCTGATGCTGATGTGAATATTGTCTTTACCCGTGCGCTTGCTGGTTCAACCGATTATCATTTGGGTGGATTCAGGGCAGCTAATCTCAAAACATTTAAGCAGCATTATACCGCCCCTATGGTGTTGGGTACACGCTGCCATATGCTTGGGATGTATGTGGTTTTAGAAAACGAGCAGGGGATGGTATGCGATTTTCCGGATGCATATATCGGTCAGCCGGGATTTGAGTTTTTACAGCAGGTACCGCTTACCTGGGATGAAACAAAAGTAGTGAATGCCAAAATGAGCGATTACGTTACCATAGCGCGCCGAAAAGGTGATGATTGGTATATCGGCACAATCAGCAATAATACCGCACATAGTATTAAAACCAGCCTGTCATTTTTACCAGAAGGAAATTATAACGCAGAGATTTACAGCGATGCTCCTGATGCAGATAGCAACCCCAATCATTTGGTTAAGATTGTTCAACAGGTTAATAATAAAAGCATCCTAAATACTGATTTGGCTGTTGGCGGCGGGCAGGTGGTGCGATTGGTGAGAATGAAGTAAACTTCATTTTTGTCATCCTATGTTTGTGGATAGGATAAAAACAATGTGAGTTAAGAGTAGATTTAGTGCAGAAGAAAAGGGTAAAGAAAAAGATTACGATTTGTCATTGGCTGTAGGAAGCCGTTCGGAATGCTAATCACTTTACC
>NZ_DATCRU010000100.1:0-24661 GCF_036568825.1 Mucilaginibacter sp.
TGGTTTCCCGCCAGTGTTTGCTCTATCAATTCTATATCCGAAAGCTTGCTTTGCATTGTATACACCCTCTCTGACTACCCGTTCGGCGTTTAGGTTACACCTGTTATGTAAATATAACTAGAAACATTATGAATAGTGGCAGTTGCAGCGGCGAGTGGCAGTCAGTCAAATTTATATAATATGCTAAAGATACTAACTGCTACTGCAACTGCCACTGCTACTCAGAACAAGCATGAATTTTTTTTCAGGAACACTGTAACCTCCCCCAAAAACACGTCGTCATAGCTTACAAATACACCGTTAGGGCGGTTTGAAAACGAAAAAATTATTAACTTAAAAAAATAAACACCATGAATAATTTAGATACACCCGAGTTTGGAATGATGACCGGAATAATTATCTGCCTTGGCTTTTTTGCCATGGTCTTCGGTATAGTTTACTTGTACAAACGGGAGAGAATGGCAATGATAGAGCGGGGAATGGATCCACGGAGATACAAACAGCGTTCCGCACCTTACCCAACTTTAAAATGGGCCTTACTACTAATTGGAGCCGGTTTGGGATTGTTGCTTGCTAACATCATCAGTCGTACAGCCCTCAAATCGGATTTTGATGACGATAACGTAGCTATATATTTCTCACTTATAGCAATTTTTGGAGGATTAGGCCTATTTGCTTCTTATCGCACCGAAAAAAAGGAATTGTCGAATAATGAAGGACAGGAATAGTTCTTTTTAGGTAAAAGCTTAAAGGTGAAAGGTTAAGGGTTTGCCCCAGTATCTTTCACCTTTGTTTTTTTAATACCCTTCGCCTTTAACCTTTCGCCCTTCACCTCATCTCAGAGATATCTATCGTCAATCAGCTTCAAATGGTATTGTTCGTGGCCGGCGGTCATATAAATTAAAGCTCTTACCGTTGTAGGATTACCGCTTGCTTTACCACCACGTGATAATTGTTCTTCACTAAGTGAACGGAAAAGGAACATATTCGACTCGCGTGTTGCTTTATACTCATCGGCAAGGCTTTGTATGCTGCGGCTATTAAAGTCTGTATTGTTCACATAAATATCCTGGTCAAAGCCAGGTAATTCGATATTGTTTCTTGAGAAGCAAAGTGCGCGATAAGCAAAAGTGCGTTCGGTATCTATCATGTGACCCAGTACCTGTTTCAGTGTCCATTTACCTTCGGCATAGGAATGCATGGCTTGTTCTTCGCTCAGGTTGCGGAACAGGTCATAGGTGACTTGTTTATTACTCTCCAGCAATTCTAAAACATTTTCATCGGGAACAGAACCAACGTATGCTTGTGCAAACGCAGGGTACTCATTAGGCTGCGGTCTGTGTATCATGGGTTAAGCTTTTTAATACGATGCGGAAGGTGGTACCTTTACCAACCTCGGAGTCTTTAACAAATATTTGTCCATTGTGGTAATTCTCGACAATACGTTTGGTTAACGAAAGGCCGAGCCCCCATCCCCTTTTGCGGGTAGTATAGCCAGGCTGAAAAACGGTATCAAATTTGGAGCGGGGAATACCTTTGCCGGTATCCGAAACATCTATATAAACCTGTTTCTTTGTTTTGCTACCAGATATTTCTACCCTAATGCTGCCTGCATTTTCTATGGCGTTTACCGCATTTTTTAATAGATTTTCAAGTACCCAGTCAAATAATGGAATATTCAATCCGGCACGCAGATAAGGGTTTCCATCAATATTAAAATGGATCTTATTGCTAACGCGGATCTTGAAATAATCCATGAAATCTTTGATTACCTCATACACAGAAAGATCCTCAAGTACCGGCATGGAGCCGATCTTTGAAAACCTGTCGGCTACGATTTCCAGTCGTTGAATATCATTCTCCATCTCGGCAATCAGCGGGTCATCTTCCGCATTGAATTTCTCCTTCATCAATTCAACCCAAGCCATTAATGAGGAAATCGGCGTACCCAATTGATGGGCCGTTTCCTTAGCAAGACCTACCCAAACCTGGTTCTGTTCCGATTTTCGCGAAGTATTAAATGCAGTATAAGCTACCAGCAGGAATATAGCGATAACCGAAAGCTGTATGTATGGAAACACTTTCAACTGGGTTAGCACGAACGAGTCGTGATAATAAACAAACCAGTTAGCACCAAACACTTTAAGCCGGATCGGTTCGTGCTGCTTTTTCATCTGGGCCAATTCAGCTTTAAAGTATCCCGGATCATATACTCTTGGCTTTGTGCCCTTCGGATGCTGTCCCGGCGGTATTTTTATGTATGTTTTGGTAGTATCGAGCCCGCGGGTAGTAATGAAATCGCCCTGGTCATCCACTATAATAGCAGGAACTGTGAGGCTATCACGGACGGTGGACACATATTCCAGGAAGTCATTATCATCCGCAGCGGTGATCTGTTTGATGCTCAAGGCCCATATTTCCGCGCGGGTACGCTCAGAACGTTTGATACTTTTTACCAAATAGCCTGTGTAAAACAAGGAGCCGCTGGCTATGACCACCGCAAAAGCGAGCAATGAATATTTCCAGCGTTTTCTCTGTTGGTATGGGTTCATTTTTTAGTCGGGAAGTCCGGAAGACCGAAAGTCGGTAAGAACGACCAAATACGGAACGCGGAAATCATGCCCAAATTACGTAATTAGTCGGAAAGTCCGAAAGTCCGCGTAAGTCAGCAAGTTGGAAAGTGGGCCTTCTAAGTTTACCCGGCGTAAAATAATGCTAATCCATCTTTCGGACTTATGCGGACTTCCCGACTTCCGGACTAAAACATCTATCTTTGCCCCACAATGTCAGATAAAAAAGTAAGAGTAAGATTTGCCCCAAGCCCTACCGGTGGGCTTCACCTTGGCGGCGTACGTACCGTATTGTTCAATTATCTTTTTGCCAAACAACATAAAGGCGATTTTGTGCTCCGTATAGAGGATACCGACCAGAGCCGTTATGTAAAAGGCGCTGAGGAATACATACTGGAATGCCTGGAATGGTGTGGATTGACTCCTGACGAGAGTCCGGTTGCAGGTGGTCATTATGCACCATACCGCCAAAGCGAACGTAAATCTATCTACCGCGAATATGCCGAGCGTTTGGTCGGGCAAGGCCATGCTTATTATGCTTTTGATACGCCCGAAGAGTTGGAGCGTAACCGCCATGAAATACCTAATTTTCAATATGGTCATGCTTATCGCGATACTTTGCGTAATTCATTATCCATGCCTTTGCATGAGGTCCAGCAGTTGATAGATGCCGGAGAACCACACGTGATCCGTATAAAAATGCCTGAAAATGAGCATATCCATTTTGAAGACATGATACGTGGGCATGTGAGTTTTGATACCAGTCAAAGCGATGATAAAGTATTGTTAAAGGCTGACGGTATGCCTACCTATCACCTGGCAGTAGTGGTTGACGATTACCTAATGAAGATAACCCACGCCTTCCGTGGCGAAGAATGGCTGCCATCAGCACCAGTTCATTTGCTGCTTTGGGAATATCTGGGATGGAAAGCAGACATGCCGCAATGGGCACATCTACCATTAATATTAAAACCAGATGGCCATGGCAAACTAAGCAAGCGCGATGGTGCACGGCTAGGCTTCCCGGTATACGCCATGAATTGGTTCGACGAAAAAACCGGAGAACTAACACCGGGTTTCCGTGAACTGGGATTTTTACCGGAAGCATTTTTAAACCTGCTGGTTATGCTGGGCTGGAATGACGGCACCGATAACGAGATATTTACTTTGGATGAACTAATCGAAAAATTCTCAATTGAAAGAGTAAATAAAGCAGGCGCCAAGTTCGATTTTGAAAAGGCAAAATGGTTCAACGCGGAGTGGATTAAGAGGTCGGAAGGCGGAAGGCTGAAGTCGGATGTATTAAAAATCTTGACAGAAAAAGATGTTCCGGCAAAGGACGATGACTATTTGATTACGGTTATTAACCTGGTAAAAGAACGCTGCACACTGTTGCCTGATTTTTATCATCAATCCTCCTACTTTTTTGAGCAGCCTAAAGAATACGATCTGAACGCCGTAAAGCCTAAATGGACCGAGGCTAAAACAGACTTTTATAAAGCCCTCATTGTCATGCTGACCGAGAGTGAAGCATCTATTGAGGCGCATTCATTCGAAGAACAGTTTAAAAAATTAGCCGAAGAAAAAGGAATCAAAGCGGGCGAACTGATGCTTCCATTCCGTATTATGCTGGTTGGAGGCAAATTTGGCCCGCATGTGTTTGATATTGCAGCCTTATTGGGTAAACAGGAAACGATCAGTCGTATAGAAAAAGCTTTGGTAGGGTTTACCAGTTAACAGCGACTGATTCGCCATAAAATAATAAACCACCCTTGCCATCACGGTAGCCAATCCTGATGGCATTTATTTTTTTATCATCGATCAGGCTTAGCCACTTGCGCGTTTCCGTGGTTGCATTTACAGGAACTTTAAACATTTTATTTATTCCCGATAGCTCAAACACAAGGTAAAAGGTGATATCGCTGCCATCATACAGGTATTTAAGCCGAACGGCATCACCCAAAGTCCGCAGCAAAATATCCGCCCATAATTCATTTAATGCCATCAAAACAAGTTGGTACATACCATCCTTGTTGATCATCCTGATGCCTTGAACGTCGACCTTTATTTCATCCATCAGTCTAATATAAAATAAAAACGCAGGACCGCTCTCACCCGGCCCTGCGATGGTTAGATAGGTTTAGGTTGGGTTAATGTGTGTGCGGATTTGCATAAATAACTCCGGCACGGAGTCACCTTAGTAATCAGTTAATAATCCTCGTTCACGATGGCCCGGCCGGAGTCGTACCTCAATACCCCTAATGCTTATCCAAATTCAATTAGTTTGCACTAATTTTATATAGGATGCAATAACATTCGCATTTCCATAAGCGAATGAAAAATTTTATTTTGCCGGTCTGAAATGAGCTTTTTTAGCAAACCAGTTAAAACCAACGATACTGACGACGAAGTGCAACTGAATAATTACCGCAAAAGCGGTGATGTTGCTGTACTTGGTAAGTTGTTTGAACAATATGTATCTTTAATATACGGTGTTTGCCTAAAATACCTTAAGGATGAGGAGGATGCCAAGGATGCCGTAATGGGCATTTTTGAAGAACTGATTATAAAAGTAAAGCAACACGAGATAAAGCAATTCAGAAGCTGGGTTTATGTATTAAGCCGGAATCATTGTTTAATGAAATTAAGGGCCGGAAAACGGGTTGAAGAAATTTCTTTAGACGAGGTTATGGAATTTACACCTTTTTTGCATCCTGAGGAAAGCAACAGAGAAGAAGCTATGAAAGCTTTGGAGAAATGCATGGAGAAATTGAACCCCGTGCAGAAACAAAGCATCGACTTGTTTTATTTAAAAGAGAAATGCTACAAAGAAATAGCCGAGATAACCGGTTTTACTTTGAATGACGTGAAAAGTTACATCCAGAACGGGAAGCGTAACCTGAAAATATGTTTGGAGAGAAGCAGTGGATAGAGCGGACGACATAATTCAGATCAGGAAGTACCTAAACGGGGAGCTTAATGCCCGTGCTATGCACGAACTGGAACTTCGTGCACTGGATGATCCATTTTTGGCTGATGCACTGGAGGGCTTTGAACATGCCCCGACTGATCAGCAAGCCAATCTGGCCGAACTCACAGATCGCCTGCATCAACGTACCGAAAAGAAAGTAAGAAAAATTATTCCGTGGATACCGTTATCTGCCGCTGCATCGATCTTGATTGTATTGAGTGCTGGTATTTGGTTTTTTGCAAACCGTGGCGATAAGACCGAAGCTAAACGCGTAGTAGCTCAGGATGTGGTTGCAAAGAAGCAGGAAACACCTGCATCTTCTAACTCAGCTGTTGCAGCTGATACCTTAAAAGTTGAAAAAGATAAGTCGATAGCTAAAACTGCAGCTCCAGAAGCCAAGGCAGCCAGGGTAGTCAAAATAAACCCGAAAGCAACTGCTCAATATAATAAAGCAACGGAGCTGAATGAGTCCGCCCCTGTAGTATCTGATGAGTCTGTTGCAAAGGCCAATGCACCGGCCGCTGTAGACCAATCAGCGAATTCTGATAAACTAAAGGATGTGTATGAATACGGATATGCCAGCCCAAAAAAAGACTCGATAGGCGCAAACGATATGCTGGTTAGCGATATATCTAAGAAAAAGGCTAGCACTTCTGCCGCTAAACACAAGGGCTTACCATCGACGGCAACCTTATTACAGAGTCGTGTAGACGGTGTAAATGTGAATCCGGATGACAGCCATACCATTACCGGTACTGTTGTAGGCGATGGCGGAATGCCAATTACGGGCGCAACGGTAAAGGTACAGGGCCGTAATTTTGGTGCGGTTACCGATGCTAACGGGAAATTCACATTGCAGGACGTACCTAAGGGACAAACAATTTCGGTAAACTATATCGGCTACAGCGGAAAAAAGGTAAAAGCTGACCAGGATTCCATGCGTATCAGTTTAGACCCTGCCAACAGCTCATTAGCTGAAGTAGTGGTAACTAAAGAAACAGAAACCACTGCGCAGAACGCCCATCCCCGCGATGGCTGGAAGTCATACAATGATTACCTGGATAAAAATGCGCAATCGCCCGATGGCAAAACAGGGAAGGAAAAAGTATCCTTTACCGTTGCGCCAGATGGCAGCCTCAGCCAATTTAAGGTGGTAAAAAGCCTGAGTGCCGATGCTGATAAAAAAGCAATTGCGTTAATAAGTGCCGGCCCGGCCTGGGTTGGCAATGCTGATGGGAAGGCTAAAGAGGTGACGGTGACGGTGAAGTTTCATTAAGATATTCCTTCAAATTTTATAGCGATGGGTTTCAAACCCATCGCTATAAAAATTATTATATTGCTTTCTAAATAAACCTTATGCCTCAAAGTTTTTCATCTCTATGGGTACACTTGATTTGGTCTACCAAAAACCGTGAACCGATTTTAACTCCCGATCTAAAAAGTGAAGTCTTCGCTGCGATTAAAGTGATTGCAAATGATTTTGAAATATACCTGGATTGTATCGGCGGTATAGAAGATCATGTTCATTTATTAATCAGGTTAAGGACAGATCAATCTATCGCAGACGTTGTGAAAACAATAAAAGGAAATTCATGGGAACAGTTTAAAGATGATCCCGAAAAATATGTTTCGTGGCAAGATGGCTTTGCCGCGTTTACGGTTAGTCCTGATAACGTATGGAAGGTCAGAAATTACATCCACAATCAGGAAAGCCATCATCGTGATAAAAGTTTCAGCGATGAATTAAAAGATATTAAAACCGGTTCAAGGATAAAATAAATTTGTTTATCCTAAATAGCGACGGGTTTCAAACCCATCGCTATTTAGGATGAGGAACTACCTCAATTGCCCTTCTTCTTATCCGCAAAATCAAACACCTTCTGCAATAACGGTGTCGATCTCGCAGCCGGCAAATTCTGGCGTATTTTTAATTCTTCCTGGGCAATCTCAACAAATAAACCGTCGATGGTTTTTTGTGTTGCATAGTCACTGATATCCGGATTAAGGTGCTTTACAAATGGTAATTTATTGTATTCACCTGCGGCGGTGCCGTAGTATTTGGTAGCCCCAACTTTATCAAGACTAACTTTTATTGTCGGTTTAAACTTTGCAGCCAATGCAGCGCTCGTGGTCTTTTTAAAATATTGAGTTGCCGCATCCTGCTTGCCTAATAAAATGCCTGACACATCCTGGATGGTCATCTTTTTGATGGCATCAATAAATATTGGCTTAGCATCTTTAACAGCATCTTCGGCAGCACGATTTAGAGACAGGATCACGTTATCGCAAAGTTTATTCATACCCATACCACGTAAGGTCTTTTCAACCTTTTGTGCTTCGGGTGGGAAAAGTATTTTGACAGCTGCGTTTCCAAAGAAGCCGTTTACGGCAGATAGTTGATCGGAGCTCTTGGTTGTACCCTGCTCTAAAGCTTGTTTAAGGGCATTACCTATATCAATGTTCGAGGGGATAATTTGCGGATAAAGACCAGCTTCAGGGGTGGGTTTGTAAGTATCAAAACTGCTTAAACTGACAGCAACGATTAGCAGGGGCAACAAAATAAATGCTCTTTTCATAGGATTTTAATTAAACGTTCGCCGTAAAATTAACCTATTGCCCGCAGTAAGGCAAATACTCCTGCAGCAATAAGTCCCGAAACGGGTATGGTTATTATCCATGCCCAAACCAAGTTGATGGTTACCCCCCAGCGTACGGCAGAGAGTCGTTTGGTTAAACCCACACCGATAATAGAGCCAGTTATAGTATGGGTAGTCGAAACCGGAATACCAAAATGTTCAGTAAAAAATAAGGTGATTGCTCCTGCAGTTTCGGCACTTACACCCTCCAATGGAGTGATTTTAGTGATGCGCGCGCCCATAGTCTTAACGATCTTCCAGCCGCCCGACAGCGTACCCAAAGCAATGGCTGTGTAGCATGCCAGGGGTATCCAGTCGGGCATGTGACTGCCTGAAGGGATTACTTTAGCAGCAATTAAGGCTACGTAAATAATACCCATTACTTTTTGTGCATCATTGCCGCCGTGAGCGAAGCTTAATGCCGCAGATGATAATAACTGTAATCTCTTGAACCACTTTTCGGCTGTAGAGGGCCTTGAATTTTTGCTTAAGTGCAATACAATAATGGTTACAATATAGGCTATAATTAATCCAATAAATGGCGCCAGAACAATATAAGCAACGATTTTTAAAATGTAGCCCATATTAACGGCAGTCATTGGATGCGCGCCCATATACAAAGCGTTAGTAATGCCGGCTCCTGCAAAACCACCGATCAGGGTGTGTGATGAACTGGATGGAATGCCAAACCACCAGGTGATCAAATTCCAGCTGATAGAGGCAATAAGGCCGGCCAGAAGCACCGGTATGGTAACAAAATGTTCAACAACAATTTTGGATACTGTATTGGCTACTTTATGGTCTTTAATAAAGAAAAATACGATGAAATTGAAGGCAGCTGCCCAAAGGACAGCCTGAAAAGGACTTAATACTTTTGTAGAAACTATGGTAGCAATGGAATTGGCTGCATCATGGAAGCCATTTGTATAATCAAATAATAACGCCAGGCAAATTACTACAACCAGTGATGAGGTGACCATTCAGCGAAATTAGGCGTTTTTAACTAATATTGATTCCATTACATTGGCGGCATCCTCGCAACGGTCAGTAGCTGTTTCCAGCGCTGCTAGTATCTCCTTATATTTTATTAAACGGATAGCATCTTTTTCATACAGGAACAGGTCGGCAACAGCGCGATCAAACACATAATCAGCCTGGTTCTCAACACTGTTTATGCGTATGCATGAGTCGGCTATGTTCCTTACGTTTTTCAAGTCCTTTAATTCACGTACGGCTTTTTCCAGGTCAAACGATGCTTGAAGGATCAGGTCGCATAGTTTGCGGATATGATCATTATAATCATCAATCTGGTACAAGCTCATACGGTTGGCAGAACCCTGTATAAAATCAGCCACATCATCAATAGCAGTTGCCAGGGAGTGGATATCTTCCCGGTCGAAGGGTGTGATAAAGTTTTTACCCAACTCCAGGTAAATCTGGTGGGTTAGCTCGTCACCTTTGTTTTCTAATTTGTCAATCTGTTTAAAAAGCTCCTCCCGTTTAATAGCATCATCAGAGTTAACCGCTTCTACAAGGGCATTGGACATAGCAACTACGTTGTTTGCTGCCTGCTCAAATAATGGAAAGAATATTTTTTTGTCTTTCGGAACAAAATACTGGAAGATGCTATTTAGTGACATTTTATATTTATTAGGGTCTTAAAACACCTGTTATATTAAATTTTTGCAAAGGTAATGTTTGCAATGTTAACATAATGTTAACTCTTTAGGGCCGGAATTACCGGAAACGGCAGTCCCTGTTTCGACTTTTGCAGTGTAAAACCAAAGGTCGATCCCAAGCCATCCGTACTCCTTACATTGATGGTTTGGTCATGTGCCTCAATGATATGCTTCACGATTGCCAGACCAAGTCCGGAGCCGCCAATCTGTCTTGAGCGGCTGGTATCTGTCCTGAAAAAGCGCTCAAACAAACGCGGCAGATATTTTTCTTCAATACCTATGCCATCGTCGGTCACCTCGACCAATACCTGGTCATGAAGCTCAAACAAGCTTACGGAAGTGCTGCCCTCTTCTTTACCATACTTAAATGAGTTGTCGATCAGGTTGACCAACACCTGCCTGATCTTCTCCCTGTCGGCACTTACCAGTATCGGCTCGTCATATTTTTGCTTAAAGACCAGCTTGATCTTATGCTCTTTTGCCTTCAATTCAAGCGATTCAAATACCTCTTTGATCAGATCATTGATCTTAAACTTGCTGTAATTGATAGGCATTTCGCCTGTTTCCAACTTGGATATTTCATCAAGGTCCTTAATCAGGTAACTTAACCGGTCCACATTCTTCGATGCCTTCTCAAGGAATTGCCTGGCCATTTCGGTATCCTCAAATTCATCATCCATAATAGCATCGATGTAGCCTTGTATGGCAAACAAAGGAGTTTTGAATTCGTGTGAAATGTTCGACAAAAAATCGCGCCTGAATTTTTCCTGCTTGCGTAACTCGTCTATTTCCGATTTTTTCTGACGCGCCCACTCCTGTACTTCGTGCTCCACATCATTGATCGGGTCAGCACTTACATGTTCGCCCAGTGCATCGCGCAGGTCGCGGCCAAGCTTCAGGTTATGAATTAGCTTGTAAATGATCTTGATCTTGGAATAGATGTATTTTTCGAGCAGAATATAAAAGGTGACAAAGCTGATAAGCAACGTTAAACCGAAGGTAACGGACATATCATACCAGCTATGCTTAAAGTAATAATTGACCGCCGAGACGGTGATAGCAACCGCCAAAGCGTTTATAAAAACAAGTACACGCAATTTCATACTAGTAAAGTTACAATTTGTATGCTATTACGTGCTCTGTATAAGCGTAAGTTGATATTAAATTATGATTAATTATTTACTGGCAGACACATCTATGGTAATAGTTACGTCGTTTGACATCACCATGCTTTTACCGCCAACTCCGTAATCGGTACGTTTTATTTTAAATGAGCCTTTAAAATTGGCAGTACCGCCATTTTCGGTGTAGGTAAAAGGAACCTGCACCTGGTTGGTTTTGTCCTTTATGGTCAGATTGAAAGTGCCCGTATAATTGTTTCCGCCGTTATGCCTGATAGAGACCGATTTCATTTTAATCTCCGGGTATTTATCCACGTCAAAAAAATCCTCGCTTTTCAGGTGGCTATCACGGCTATCGTTATCTGTATTGATGGTGTTTGCCTGAACGGAAGCTTCTATCGAGCTTGAATCTAAATGCTCCGGATCAAAATTTATATCAGCTTTGAGACCGCTAAAGCTGCCGCCAACATTTATTCCAAGGTTTTTAATTTGGAAGGTAATCGCTGATTTGGTAATGGTTTGTTTGGTTATGTAGGTAAAAGCGAAACAAGAGAAGATTGCCAGTAAAAAGATGGCAGATATTTTTTTCATATTGTTATATAAACGATGGTTCAAACATAATAATATGTGAACTATTATTTTCATGAAGAGATTTACGAAGTTTTTAAAACTTCGTAAATCTTAAAATCGAAGGGCTTCTAAAACTCTACATGTGCCCGGAAGCCAAACACATTAACCGGTCCCCGGTCAGCGTTGTAAGCCGGGTGTAGGATGAATTGGTAATCAGGCGATAGCCATATTTTTTTCTGATAGGCATTCACTTTATAGTAAAACTCCGCTATCATTTCGGGCGAGTAATTCAGCTTGCCGTCACCAATGATAAAGCCGTATCCGCCGGCAGCAAGGTAATCCCGGTGATCCGGCGAGATGCCGTTACCAACAAATGCCAGACCTGCTTCATCATCCGGACGTTTCCAGGACGAGCCTTTTAGCACTGCGCCAAAGCTTACGGAACGGTCTATTTCTGTAAAGAACCAGGTTTCGGTATGGCCATCGTTATAGCTGGCTTTGGCAAATACACCGAAATCCTTGGTCAGATATTGATCTGCATTGATACCAAAACCATATTTATGCCGGCCGTAGGCTTGTGTCGAATCTACCACTGGCGCTGTTGGATTTTGGTTGATCGCATCCCGGTAGTTACCAAATTTACCATTGTTCAAAAAGCCCAAAAGGCGTATTGAACCTTTTTGCCCGGATAGCGAATAACGTTTTTCAAATTCGAGTGTTTGCGTATTGGCTTTGCCTATTTTGGCATCCCATGTAGATGAATTTTCTCGGGTAACACTCAAGGTAAATGCGAAACGTAATGTCCAGTCGGGTTGGCCTAATTCAGCCACGCTTCCAAATACATAACCGCGTGTATTTGCAGGATAATCCCAGGCACCGTTATCCATCAACGACCAGTTCATAAACTGAGCTCTCGGATCATGACTAAATGCATTTGCATCGAAGAAATCTGCCATGCCGAATTTGCCGACGGTAATTGAAAAATAACGTTTGCTTTTTAAACCGGGTAATTGATTTACATCATCTTCAATGGTATCTTTTTCTTTACCCCATTCAAAGTTTTGTCTGAAATATAATCGGGCAATATAAATTTTGTTCTGAACGCCACCTACCCTGAAGGTCTCGCCATTTGGGAAACCGGCCACCCCTAAGGTTTGACTCAGGCCAGAACCACCTGATATTTCCGGGTTAAAAAAAGCCTCAGCACCTTTCCATAAACGGGCAGCACCAAATAGTGTTGAGGTGATGGAACTCTCCGTCTCCTGATTTGTAATTAAGCTATTTTGGCCGCTATATGGCGCACTAAATTCTGGTTTATATTGAGTAATGATAGTTTGCTGAAAGTGTAAACTAAAACGTTTAGCTGTATCCTGCGCAAAAGTAACGCCGGTAACTCCAGCCAGAAATAATTGGATAAGTATTAGTTTTCTCATGCGTTTGGCGAAAATATGTTTTCAGTTTTAAGGTAATGTTAACTATTTCAGTTAGTTAATTTATTAGGCAAATCTAATGATAAATTTAGATAAGTCTAAAATTTATTTAAAATGAACCTAAATTATATATAGCTATACAATTTCGCTGCAAAGAAAGTTTATAAAACCATGCAATGGTATTGCATTATTGAACGCAGTTTTCACAGATGCCTTTAACGATGAGATTCATTTCGGTAGTTGAAAAACCGCTTGGGAGAGTAATATCGGGGATTTTATGATCGGACAGGCAAAATGTTTCTTTACAAGAATTACAATAAAAATGAACATGCATGTCGTGATGCTCATGAGTAGTGCAATCTTCTACGCATAGTGCATATTTGGGTGTACCGGTACCATTTTCAATACTATGTATCAGTCCGTTTTGTTCGAAAGTTTTTAATGTGCGATAGATAGTAATTCGGTCGGCAGTCTCCAGGCTTTTTTCGATATCACTCAGGCTGATGGCAGATGTTTGCTGCAAAAGCAACTCCAGCACCAGGATACGCATGGCAGTAGGATTGATCTTTTTGGATGCCAGTTTCTGTTCAACCTGTGCTTTCATCACATACAAAGCTACGCGTTTTGCTTTTGTATGTAAGTTCCTGCTTCGCCAAAAAACTGCTGCAGGTATTGCTCCATAAATAGGTGACGTTGTTCAGCCAAATTTTTACCGGTTCCGGTATTCATTTTATCTTTTAATAACAAAAGCTTTTCATAGAAGTGATTGATGCTAGGCGTTGCATTGTTCTTATATTCCTCTTTAGTCATATTAAGTTTAGGCTCAATTTCCGGGTTGAATATCTCCCTGCCCTTAAAACCGCCATAGCTGAAAGCCCTTGCAATACCGATTGCGCCGATAGCATCCAGGCGGTCGGCGTCTTGAACAATTTCTAATTCTTTTGAGCGAAATGTTTTCTGATCAAATCCGGATTTGAAAGATATATTCCGGATGATTTGTTGCACATGAATTATTATAACATCATCAATGTTCAATTCTCTGAGAAAATCGCCTGCTGTTTTTGGCCCGATCTCCTCATCGCCATTATGAAATTTGCTGTCAGCAATATCATGCAGTAATGCTGCCAGCTCAACAACAAGCATGTCGGCCTCTTCGTCCTCAGCTATGCGATGTGCATTAAGCCAGACACGATGAATATGCCACCAATCATGCCCCCCTTCAGCATTTTCTAAAGTTTTGCGAACAAAATCACGGGTTTTTTGAATGATCAGGGTTTGTTCCATAAATATAAAAATGAACCGTAAATATATGGGAAGGCAGAATCAAGAAACAAGAGCCAGGAATCAAGATAAAAAATTAGAAAGTCTTGACTCTTGCTTTTTGGCTCTTGACTCTCTCTTAATCGATGCTATATTTCACTTCAATTGCCGGTAACAACGTCACATTATCCAACGGCACCTGGTTGGTTGACAGGATAGGTTTTTTCTTCAAATAAAAATTATATACCCCTTTCTGCGGCGATGGCGTAGTTGCCGCGGGAGGATTGAAACCAACAGCAAATGAAAGTATAAAATCATGTGATTTTTCATTATCGGGCACCACCCAATGATGGTTGGATTTTCTCAATGCTTCGATCAGCGGCGGAGCTAAAATGGCATCATCGGCGTAATATATCACCAGTTTTTGAATGGTTCCCTTCTGATCGGCAGAGAATTTGAATATTACCGTTCCGGTTGCTTTGCTTTTGATGATCTCTGGTGACACTACAATGCTATCCTTAAAAAACTGCGTCATAGCCGCGCTGCCTCCCTGGAACGGGAAAGCCAGCTGCTGCTGCGCCATACAATAGCTCGAAATAATCAGGGTAACAGCTAATAATAGGATCTTCTTCATGTATTTTAAATAACGAATATCGGATTTCGAATGTCGAATATCGAAGTAAAACGATTGCACTTCAATATTCATTATTTAACATTCGGTGTTCGACATTATCTAAACGTCCTTCGGCTCCCTTTTGCTGCCTTCGTACAATTCATATTCCAACAGGCGGCAATCAAGTTTACCATTATAAAATTCAATGCGGCGGTTAGCCTTTAATCCGATTCTTTTTGCTAAATCAGGGTTGCCGGTAAAAATATAACCGCGATAGCCCAGGCATTTCTGCTTCATAAAATCGCCCATGCGTTTATATGTCGCCTCCAGTTTGGTATGCGTGCCTAAACGCTCGCCATATTCCGGGTTGAACATAATTACGCCGGGCTCATCGGGTACTATCGTGTCCGCAAAGTCACAAACGTTAAAATCTATCAAATGTTCTACGCCGGCTGTTTTTGCATTTTTCTGGGCAATGTCAACGGCATCAGCTGACAGGTCGGTTGCAATAATCTTAAAGTTAAGCGTTTTCCTGGCTTTATCTTTCAACTTACGGCGCTCAGTAAAAAACACTTCCTCCTCATATCCCATGATATGCATAAAGCCATAGTTCATCCTGAAAAATCCCGGACTTTTATCTGTTGCCAGCAAAGCCGCTTCGATAGCTAAGGTCCCAGACCCACACATGGGATTAATAAATGTGCTATTTTTATCCCAATTGGTAGCCATTATGGTGGACGCTGCCAAAGCTTCCAGCATAGGCGCTTTACCGGGAATCTTACGGTAACTGTGCTTGGCTAAAGTTTCGCCGGAAGTATCCAAAAACACTTCAGCCTTATCATCCTGCCAGTACAGGTGGACCACCGTTTTATTCTGCTCAGGACCGGAATTTGGCCGGATGCCTTTTTTATCTTTTATCCGGTCAACAATAGCATCCTTCACCTTTACATTCGCAAAAAGCGGGGTGGTGATATGCTCGTTATTAACATTTGAGGTCACCGAAAAGTAGCCTGTAAAATCGATCAGTTTTTCCCATTCTATTGCGACTAACTGCTCATACAATTGCTGCGGATTGGCAGCTGTAAAGCTATTAAGTAAGTACAAAACCTGGCTGGCGCAACGCAGATTGAGGTTCAATGCAATGCAATCATTCACAGTGCCTTTCAACTCAACACCGGTTTGAAAAACACGTACCGGTTTAAAGCCCAGCGCTTCGATCTCGCTTTGCAAATAGGGGGATAACCTTTTATTGCAGGTAACTATGATTTTACTCTCGGTGTGGAAAACTTGCATAATAAGTTGGCGAATTTATGAATTAAATACCCGTGATTTTATTTCTGAACCATTAACTTTACATTTTAATTTTTAAGAAGATATGGAAATTAAGGGTAAAGTACACGAAGTATCACCTACCGCCCAGGTAACTGAATCACTGAAGAAAAGAGAACTGATTGTTGAATACATAGAAAACCCTCAGTATCCTGAATATTTGAAATTTGAAGCTATACAGGACCGTTGCAACCTGCTGGATAACCTGCGCGTTGGCGACGATATAGAGGTTTTCTTTAACCTGAAGGGCCGCCCATGGACTGACAAAACGGGTAAAAAAACCTATTTTAACTCATTACAGTTATGGAAAGTGAACGTATTAAGCGGCGCTAACAACAACACCGTGCCTGAATACGCACCACAGGTTGATATCAGCTCAGCACCTGACGAGGATGATCTTCCGTTTTAAGAAGTTTGCAGTTGCCCGTTGGCAGTTTGCATAGAAAATAAAAAAGAGCTCTGTGAAACATAGGGCTCTTTTTTATTGTAGTTGATTTAACAGAATTATCGGAATTTAATCCATAAACTTGCACGCTCTGTAATTGGCTTTTTATTTCAACCAAAATGATCATCTTAACCTTTTTTCTGTGCCACTGGTTTCTGTCGCTGTTCTTCCAGACGTTCTTCCAGCACCGTTATGCGTCGCACAAAATGTTTAAGATGACCCCGTTTTGGGAGAAAACATTTTACTTCTGTACCTTCATTTTCCAGGGTTCATCATTTCTGAACCCACGTGCGTATGCCATTATGCACCGTATGCATCATGCCTACAGTGATACCGAAAAAGACCCGCATTCGCCGCATTTTATTAAGGATGTATTTGGGTTGATGATGAAGACCAAAAGAATCTACCTCGATTACCAGAGATATAAAACGGAACCCGAGCCGCAATTCCGCGACCGCTATCCGACATGGGGATGGATAGATGCAATTGGCGATAAATTAATTACGCGCATTTCATTTGGAGTATTGTATACCATCTTTTATATAGTTTATGCAACACATTGGTGGATGTTTTTACTGCTGCCCATACATTACCTGATGGGACCGATACACGGTGCTATAGTTAATTGGTGCGGCCATAAATACGGTTATTCCAATTTTAACAATGACGACCATAGTAAGAATACACTACCGTTTGATTTTTTCATGATGGGCGAATTGTTCCAGAACAATCATCACAAAAAGCCGAACGATGCGAACTTTGCCAAACGCTGGTTTGAGTTTGACCCGTCCTATGTGATCATCAGAGCGCTTCATGCTTTGAGGATCATTAAATTGAGAAAGGTCCAGTAGATGTCTGGTAGAGACGCGATGCATCGCGTCTCTACGTCAATTTCTTTTCTCCCGAAACCGGGTAAAGAAGGCAAGCGCGGTAACGCATAATATAAATCCGCATAAGCAGCTTAGTCGCAGACCCTGGTCATTCCCCGGATCTTTTCCATATACTGTAAGAAAAGCAAAAGCAGCTATACCGAGGGTTTGCCCCATTTTAACGAACAAATATTTTACGGCAAAGAACATCCCTTCGCGGTTTTCGCCCGTTACTTCGGACTCGTGCTGAGCTATTTCAGCTAAAATGGCATTTGGCAAAATGCCCAAAGCAGCCAGTGGAAACGAGGTGCAAAGCACCAACGCATAAGCTTGCAAATAAGGCGACACGGGAAACTTCCCCAAAAAATACATTGCAATAAAAACCATGCTCTGCAAGCCAAACGCAAACAGTACCAAAGGCTTTTTACCTATTCGGTTTGACAAATAATTGATAAGAGGATAAAAAACCAGCGACAAAACCACCATAGCGCCCATTAATGCACCACCGATTGATTCAGGAAGATTAAGTAGTACAGTAACAAAATAAAGCATGCCGCTTGATATGACACTCAGCGACATGTAGAACGAAAAGTCTGAAATGAGATAGTATTTAAAGTTAGCATTGCTAAAGGTTTTCTTTATTGCTGAGAAGATCGGCAGATGTGAAGGTTTGCTGACAGAATATTTTTTCTCATCAATAGCAAATACTGGTATGAGCATTACGATGCCCGCAATTGCGGCTAAACCCCAGATGGTATATTGTACCGACTGATCGCGATTGGTTATGTGAAATAAATACTCAACAGCATCCGCGTAATTGTTTACTGATGCAGCGATGATAATACCCAATACAAAGCCGGCCTGCTGAAACGAGGATAGCTTTACTTTTTCTTCTGCGGTCTCAGTTAGTTCGGGTAATAAGGCATTGTAAGGGATAATATATGCAGTTACACTCATGAAAAATAAAGTCATGGTAATGGCCAGCCATGCGGCATTGGTGCCGCTCTCCTTCATTTCGAGCGGGTAAAAAGTAAGACAGCAAAATATAACTGCCGGTACAATGGCCCATTTCATAAACGGTATGCGGCGGCCTTTTGGATTTTTGCTTTTATCGCTGAGTGAGGCGATGAATGGATCAAATAGTGCATCAACAAAACGCCCTGAGGCTGCGATAATAGAAAGGATATTCACTACCCCAAAAAGTAACAACTGAGGAACAAGCGGCTTTAATCCTGCATTGGATGGAGGCAGGTAAAAATAAGGCAACATCACGATCAAAAGGTTCGTCATGATGCTCCAGCCTACCATTCCACAGGCATAGGCTATCTCTTTGCTCAAAGGTAGTTTTGCAGCAGGCATTTACTGCAAGATGCGAAATATTTTTGGCTGAAGCGTTGGCAAAGAAACCAACAATCAAATGTTTTTCCGGTAGACTACAAAGCCTGATTTCTCAGCTACCTTGTCGTAAAGCGCCATAGCGGTCGAGTTGGTTTCATGCGTTTGCCAGTATACGCGCCGCGAACCGGCCAGTCGTGCCTGCTCATAAACTTCGTTGATCAAAGCTCTTGCGACACCCTTACCGCGCGCTGATTCTGTTGTAAACAAATCTTGCAAGTAACAATTTGGACCGATAGCAATGGTTGACCGGTGAAAAATATAATGGGTTAAACCGATTAATTTTCCTTCGCTTTCGGCAACCAGCGCATGGACTGGTTCATAACCATCGAAAAATCGGCCCCAGGTCATTTTGATAATTTCTTCAGGTAGTGCAGTTGGTCCTGAACGGCCATAAAAAGCATTATAACCTGCCCATAAAGGAAGCCATTGATCGTAATCTTCGCGGGTTACAGGGCGAATAGTGAAGCTGAGAGACATTTTGCAAATGAAATTGATGCAAAATGCGAATTATTGTTTACAACTTGCTTAGTTATGTATTTTGCGTATATCCGCACAAAAATAGCCTATAACTGTTCCAAGTAGCGTTCCTGTGACACAATTGTCTATAAATCCCAAAAACCGTGCGGTTAGAACTCCGGCAAAAACGACGACCATATTTAATATCTCAAATCCGTATTTGCCACTCATAAATCGCCTTAAAGACCTTTCGTTATCTAACCATTCTTTTGCATGCCCTATTTTGAAATCAATTTCGGTTTTGGGTAAAGGTTTTTGTTCCATTGTGATTAAGATTATATTATACTAATCTACAACTTATTAAATGTAAATTTTCTGTAGAAGAATTTGATAGATTTGTAAAAATGAATGATATGCCTGAACTTATAGTTAATGATTTAATACAACACAATTCTTTAAAAGAATGGATAGTATTTAAAAGGGAACATGTATTAGAAAACTACAAAACGGTATTTGGAGAACGAGGGATAACAGGACTTGGCAAAGCACTTGTAATTTACCAAAGCAGCACGTGGCACGAAATTAAAAGATATTATCAGTATGTCGGAGTTTTAATGTATACACCATATTTGACTACGCTATCAATGAAAATTATCGAAGTCACAGATATGAATGAATTTTTAGATGGATATAAAAATCTGAAGGATATAAGCTGGAAAGAAGCAGATTTAAAGCAGGTAGGTGATATTGCCCAACAGATTCTAGATGATAAAAACAAAATATTAGCGTCAGTGCGACTGGAAAAAGTTCTGTAAAGCAATTCGCCCAATCCTTCCTAAAAAACGATTACACATTTTTACTCTACAACCCCGAATAATAATCATACCCCTGCTCAGCCCAATAATCACGCGGACGGCTATTACTGAACGTAATAATACCTATACGTTTCAGGTTTTTGATACCATATTTAACCGGGATGATCAGCCTTAAAGGTTGTCCGTGATTGCCGTTCAATAGCTCGTCGTTCATTTGATAAGCCAGTAAAGTTTGCGGGTGAATAGCGCTTGGCATATCAATACCTACGTAATATTGCTTGTCAGGAGTTTCAAGGCCAACATAACCCATCTTCGCCTCAGCATCAAGGTTATAATGCTTTATAAAATCGCGAAAGCTTACCCCTTGCCAGTGTGATATTTGGTCCCAGCCTTCAACACATTTAAAGTCGTAAGTTATTTCTGTTTTGGGGAGTTGCATCAATTCGTCCAGGGTGATCTGTAAAGTTTCTCCATTGGCTTTCTTCACTTGCAGCTTCCAGTTCTCGGGCGGTAATTTACCTGCTGATCCGATATCGCTGTTATGGCGTATCTTTTTGGCTGCCATTTCACGCGGGTAGGTCTTCACCAGGTGATTTTCATTAAAGGTCAATCGCCTGAAGAAAAGCTCGGTTTTATTTAATGCCTTGCGCAAAGGCTTATGAGCACCTGCGGTTATCCCGGCTGTTTCATCTGGTGATTTATAAAGCCAACGCCATCCACCATAAGCCGCAGCAGCGTAGGCGCCAAAAATGGTAAAGGAGATGAAGTTTCTACGCTTTATCTTTTGCTCGGTGGTCAGTTCTTTCTCAGGCTTTTTCATCTTCATTATTACTTTCGATAACGGGTTGGGGCCGTTCGTTTACTACTTCAAAACCAGATATAACTGAGCGAAAATTGTTCCATCCTGCAAGAATTACCTGGATGACATGTACCAGGAAGAATAGAACGTATCCAATAGTCAGCACAAAATGCCATATCCGGGCTAAATGATATCCGCCGCAAAGCCAGCAAAGCCAGTTGAATTGCACGGGCTTGTAAATGGCCAGTCCTGTAACCAATGAACCAAAACCCATGATGATGATGGCGGTGTAAGCAATTCGTTGTGCTGCATTATATTTATTCTGCGGCGGCGCAGTTTTGCGTATGTGCAGATCATGCAATACTACCAACCATGCTTCTTTAAATGAATGCTTATTCGGTACCAAATGCCTCCATTCGCCGGAGATAATAGTGTATAGCACATAGAAAAATCCGTTCAACGCAAAGAACCACATAAACAGAAAATGAAAGGCCATACCTTCGGCCAGGCGTTGCGGTATATGCAGCCAATTATAATACCAATCCGGGAAGAAACGCACGTAAGTATGCCCGAATAGTGTAATGCTATACTCGTCATTTGCCCAGTAGATCAGCATCCCGCTCCATATCATAATGGCGAGTATCGGGAAGTTGACCCAGTGGGTCCACCGCATTACCAAAGGGTGCTTTTCTTTGATGATTTTCATTTGTTGGTTCTTGGTTCAACTATAGCGATGGGTTTTAAACCCATCGCTATAGTTGAGACATTATTTAGCGTTAGCACTCAAATTTGACGGAAATTGCGCTTTAGTAGCACCGGTAATTTCACCGTTTGACGCATTCTGAACAAAGCCGATCAGCTCAAATTTCTGCGGATCAAAACCGTGCGATAAAGCTATGCTTTCAGTGCCGTTTGCATTGCTTTTAAAAGCAATAGTTTTCAATTGGGTCACAATTTGAACGTGCGATAAAGTACGTCCACTGTTTTCGCCGCTCTGAACTTTGGTGGTCGCGTTTTTTTCAATCATGGCGATCAATAAATTCGAGCCGCTGGCAGCGCCTGTCACATGATACTGAACATTTGCTTTATCTCCTTCAATCTTGATATTGCTCAGGCTGAGTTCTGTTTTAGCTGAGTTTTCCAATCCAGTTTTTATGGCATTTCGCAAGCTCTTTTCGTCCGAGCCCACAAATTCTGTATGGCCATTAACAATAACCTGCGGCGTATACACTTCTGATTTTATCCATTTGCTGTACTGGTATTGGCGGCTGGAGTAATCATGGCTGCTGAAAACGTCCTTCCACCCCAATCGGTTCCAATAGTCTACATGAAATGCTAATATGTAAACGGGTTTATCGGCGCTTTCTTTTTGTACCCTCGCCACTAATGCGTCAGCAGGCGGACAGCTTGAACAGCCTTCGGAAGTAAATAATTCCACTACAACAAAGCCTTTGCCTATTGCAGGTACGCTGATATCTTTATTTTTTATGGTGATAAATGCCTCGGTCAGCAAGCCAGTCAAACCAAGACAGATCAATGCGATAAATATTCTGAACGATCTCATTTTTTTATATTTAAATTCATTTACGGATTTAGTCGCTCTGTGATTTGGTTCCTTACAATAAATTTAAATCTTTTTTACCTACGGCAGACAAAATATTTCTGCGTGTAACTTGTAAGGACCGAATCAGGCCCACGACTAAACGGTATAACCATCAGCATAAATGATCACTAAAACTCACCAGATTGAACCCCGGAACTGGGTAGCCACACACGCCGATTACCTATATGCCTATGCTATTGCCCGCATAAACGACGAAGAACAAGCAAAAGACCTTGTGCAGGACACTTTTTTAGCAGCGCTGCAAAAGGTAGATAAGTTTGAAGGCAAAAGCTCCGAACGTACCTGGCTTACTGCGATATTGAAGTATAAAATTATTGATGTTTACCGAAAGAAATCCTCCGGCCTGGTGGTGAATGCCGATGTGCAGCGGGCGGAACAAGAGGAATCTGATTTTTTTGAACCTGAATATGGCCACTGGACAAGGGAACATGCGCCCGTGGCATTTGGTATTGATGACCACGACCCGGTAGTGAACAAGGAATTCAACAGCATCCTGCAAAAGTGTATGCAAAAGCTGCCTGCGCTTTGGCTCTCCATTTTTACAATGAAGCACATGGATGACCAGTCGACCGACGTGATCTGTTCCGAACTAAAAGTAACCCAATCCAATTTTTGGGTGATCATCCATCGTACAAAACTTAACCTGAGGGCCTGCCTTCAAAAAAACTGGATCTGATTATGGGAACGCTAAAGAAAATTCAAAACAATTGCCACAAGGCCACTTTCCTGATCGAGAAGAGGCTTATTGGGCATATTACCCTGCGCGAGAAAATAGAACTAAAGATACACCTGTTTGGATGCGGGATATGCCGCACCTATCAAAGGCAAACCATCAAGATCAGCCAAATGGTTCGCCAGTTGTTTAGTGATTCGGCCAATTCAGAAAAGCACCTGGATGATACCTTTAAAAAGAATCTGCAGGACAGGATCGAAAATGAATTAGATAAAAATTAACGTTTAGATAGCGCAACTTTTACTCCCATTAATATAAAAGTGATCCCAGAAAAGCGGTTAAGCCAGGTATTGGCCCGTTTGCTGTTGCTTAACTTTTTTGAAAATGCCGATGCAAATAAAGTGAGGATCAATAGCCATGTCAGCCCTAATATAGCATAAGTAATTCCTAAGAAAATAAATGGCGCTGGGCTGCTGATGTATTCCCTTTTAATAAATTGAGGAAAGAATGCCAGCACAAACAAAGCCACTTTTGGGTTCAATACATTATTGATTACGCCGGATATAAAGTTTTGCTTGCCCGTTTTGTTATTGGTTTGAACTGCCTGAACATCGATAATGTTTTCTTTTGATATCAATTTCGATACACCCAAATAGAGCAGGTAAGCTGCACCGAAATATTTTAACACAGTAAATGCAAGTACCGATTTTGCTACTATCAGCGAAAGCCCAAGCGCAGCAAATACGGTATGAACCAGTACGCCTGTATTGATACCCATAGTGGCGTAAATTCCTGCCCGTTTGCCTTGTGCGATAGATTTGTTTAAAATGAATATGGTATCCAAGCCGGGTGTCAGCACAAAGATGGTTGCTGCTATCACGAAAGTCAGAAAATTCTCAATGCCAATTGATTGTAACATAGAGGCAAAAGTAAAGCCAGAGACGCCGAAAATAAAATTAAAATTTCTTGTAAGGTTTGTTTGGGTTGATCTACTAACCAGGAAAAGTATAAGAAACTAAAAACAACAGTATGAAATCAATTTCAAAAGTAGTTATGGCTGCCGTAGTTGCAGTATGCTTCACCATCAGCGCTCAGGCATCAGTAAAAGGTTTGCCCGTCGATACAGGTAAGATGTCCAAAATGAAAATGAGCAAGATGGATCACAAGGACAAGAAAATGGATAAGATGAAGAAAGGCAAGATGGTAAAAGATACAACCAAAAAAATGTAAGTTGTTTTTTGTTTTGACGAGAGGGGGGATTTATCCAGTGATGGTCGGAAGAATATTCCGGCCATTTATTATGTTTTAAAGAGCAAGCCTGGATCGCCGCCACATTGTACAACGATAAGGGCTATTGCCAAATCTCTTACTTCCATTGCAAAGCGCCTTTTGGCGGTTTTATA
>NZ_DATCRU010000101.1:0-40107 GCF_036568825.1 Mucilaginibacter sp.
CAGATTTTGGTTTTAAGATTCGATACCTCAAAACTATAAATTCTGTAACCTTTGCTATTTTCTTAACTTAATGACATTGCTCTACGAGGCAAAATCATTTTATTATTGTTTTTGCTACAAAGCGGTAGACCCTATGGGTCAAGAAATTGATAATTATAAATTAGGCCCAAAAAAGGGAACTACGTAAAGTGAATAAGAGTTATCTCACGTCCCAGGCAACAAATGATGCGTCGGTAACTTCACATCTGCTTCACGCAGATCTTTGATGATCTTTTCCTGCAGTTTTATTTTGGTGGTCAGGTAATCTTTGGTATTTACCCAAACTCTTACGGTAAAGCGTATACCGTCCAGTTCCAATGCAATTACACCTACAAGAGGGGCTGGTTTGTTTAAGATGCCCGGCATATCTTTAATAGCTGCATTGATAATACTTTTCACCTGTTCTATCTCTACAATATATCCAAGCTTTAATTCAAAATCAACGCGGCGTTTACCTTCGCGGTTGACGTTTACAATTACCTCGTTAAATAACTTACCATTGGGAATAATTACGGTACGGTTATCATAGGTCGATACAACCGTATAAAATAGCTGAATTGATTTAACGACACCCTCCTGTCCTTGAGCTACGATATCGTCGTGAAGTTCAAAAGGTTTTAGTAACAGTATCAATACACCACCGGCGAAGTTTTGAAAAGTACCGGAAAGCGCTAAACCTACTGCCACAGTTATCGCACCGAAAACCGTGCTGAGCACGCTTAACTCAAAGCCGACGATCTTGAATACAATATATATCAGGAGAACATATAAGGAAGTGATGGTAAGACTGACAAAAAATGGCCGTAAGGCAGAATCAACTTCATTACGGGCAAGCCTGGCCCTGAGCCGTGTTTTGATAAGCCTGATAGCCCAAAAACCGATAAACAGGATGATTAGTCCGAACACGTAACTTTGGCCGTTGTTGACCACCCAAACGTGAAATTGATGATAGAATTCGTCGAGCTTCATAGAGAGAAGCCAAAGGTAAGAAATAAATTATTTTCCGTAGATGGCAACAAACAATTCAGGCCCCTTGATGAGCACCCATTCAAGCAGCTGTGTTTTTAGTTGTCTTGCCTTATCGTTTATTGCTTTCATGACCTCGTATAACCAATTGTTGTGCCTGAAACCGGCTGTTTAACAATCTTTAACAAAACTACACCCAATTTCACGAGTATTGTTACAAAAGTTAATCATTTGATTAAACGATGACGCTCGCTTTACATTATGGTGACTTACAGCTAGTTCAGAAAAAAAGAAAGCCTGTCTGTAAAAACAGACAGGCTTTTTAGTCTTAAGTCGAAAGTCTCAAGTCAAAAGTCATATGACTCCGGATTAAAGACTTAAGACTTCGGGCTTAAAAAATTACATCATGCCGCCCATGCCGCCGCCACCCATAGGAGGCATACCAGCTTTTTCGTCTTCTGGTTCGTCAGCAAGGATACACTCAGTTGTCAGCAACATAGCTGCAATTGAAGCTGCGTTTTCCAAAGCTACACGGCCTACTTTAGTTGGGTCGATTACACCAGCACCGATCAGGTTTTCATATTTGTCGGTACGGGCATTGTAACCAAAGTCAGCTTTACCTTCTTTTACCTTTTGTACTACGATAGAACCTTCGATACCTGCATTTTCGCAGATCTGGCGAAGAGGCTCTTCAATAGCACGACGGATGATAGCTATACCAGTATTTTCGTCTTCGTTTTCACCTTTAAGGTCTACTAAAGCTTCAACGGCACGGATGAAAGCTACACCACCACCAGCAACGATACCTTCTTCAACAGCAGCGCGGGTTGCATGTAATGCGTCGTCAACACGATCTTTCTTTTCTTTCATTTCAACTTCAGTAGCTGCACCAACATATAATACAGCAACACCGCCTGATAATTTAGCAAGACGCTCCTGCAATTTTTCGCGGTCGTAGTCTGAAGTTGTAGTTTCAATCTGAGATTTGATCTGGCCAACACGAGCTTTGATCTCTTCGCTGTTGCCTGCACCATTGATAACAGTAGTATTGTCTTTATCAACAACTACTTTCTCAGCAGTACCTAAGTAAGAAAGGTCAGCATTTTCTAATTTGAAACCTCTTTCTTCAGAGATCACAGTACCGCCAGTCAGGATAGCGATATCTTCTAGCATTGCTTTACGACGGTCGCCAAAGCCAGGAGCCTTAACAGCAGCCACTTTCAGCGAGCCACGGATTTTGTTAACTACCAAAGTAGCTAAAGCTTCGCCATCCAGGTCTTCAGAGATGATCAGCAATGGTTTGCCGGTTTGTACTTGTTTTTCAAGGATAGGAAGCAATTCCTTCATTGAAGATATTTTCTTGTCGTAGATCAGGATGTAAGGATTATCCAATTCTACTTCCATTTTATCAGCGTTGGTTACGAAGTATGGAGAAAGGTAACCACGGTCAAACTGCATACCTTCTACAGTTTTAACTTCAGTTTCAGTACCTTTTGCTTCTTCAACAGTGATCACACCGTCTTTACCAACTTTGCCCATCGCTTCGGCGATCAATGAACCGATAACTTCGTCATTATTAGCTGAGATAGCAGCAACTTGTTTGATCTTGTTGGTGTCTTCGCCTACAGTTTGTGACTGCTCTGACAGGTTTTTAACAACAGCAGCAACCGCTTTGTCGATACCGCGTTTCAAATCCATTGGGTTTGCACCGGCAGCCACGTTTTTAATACCTGCGGTTACGATAGCCTGAGCTAAAACGGTAGCAGTAGTAGTACCATCACCTGCAATATCCGCAGTTTTTGAAGCTACTTCTTTAACCATCTGAGCGCCCATATTTTCTAAAGAATCTTTTAATTCGATCTCTTTAGCTACAGTTACACCGTCCTTAGTGATTGAAGGTGAACCGAATTTTTTGTCGATGATCACGTTACGACCTTTTGGTCCTAAAGTTACTTTAACCGCATTGGCTAAAATATCCACACCACGCTTTAAAGCATCGCGTGCTTCTACATTATATCTAACTTGTTTTGCCATGTCTTTTTTTAATTGTGAATTAGAGAATTAGTGAATGAGTGATTCGTTTTTACTAATTCCATAATTCTTTAATTGATTGTTTTCTGAATGATTGATTGCTCTGAGTGAATTTTGAACTGTGAAAATCACTAATTCACTAACTCACTCATTCACTAATTACAACACTGCGTAGATGTCTGATTCACGCATAATTAAGTACTCTTTACCTTCGTAGGTAATTTCAGTACCGGCATATTTGCCATATAAAACCTGGTCACCAGCCTTAACAGTTAAGGGTTCATCTTTTTTACCGTCACCAACAGCAACGATTGTTCCGCGTTGAGGTTTTTCTTTAGCAGTATCCGGAATGATGATACCGGATGCAGTCTTCTCTTCGGCCGGAGCAGCTTCCACTACTACCCTGTCTCCGATAGGTTTAATGTTTAATGCCATAGTTATCCTAATTTAATTTTATAAAAAGTTTAAAAGTGTGTATACCCATAACAAGGGTAGATTGCAATGAACATCAATTATGCCAAGCAGACGTTAAAGTCCAAATTGACAGCCTAACTGTTCAAATGTCATATTTAGGTCAAGCGGCCTGTCGCGTCTTAATAATTAATTAACGCAACGATGTCATGATGTCAGTGCCGCTTCAAACAAAAAAGGGCTTCGGTTTATCTCCAAGCCCATTTTTATATTGGTTAATATTGTTATTTTTTCCCTGATGCACCTGTAGAGCCGGTTGAACCAGTAGCAGGTAAATTCAAAGCAGGCGCTTGCTGTGTTGTAGGTATAGTTTGCTTTCCTGCCTTGTCAGCAGTTTCTTGTGTTTCCTGGCTAACACCTTGTTTGGTAGTAGTTCCTGTTTTACCAGAGATGTTAATAGCCAGCGACAACACCATTAAACCTATGGCCAAAATCCAGGTTCCTTTTTCCAAAAAGTCGCCTGTTTTTTGTACGCCCATCAATTGGGATGAGCTTGAAAAATTAGATGTTAAACCTCCACCTTTAGGGTTTTGGATCAATACGATAGCGCCTAAAAGCACACACACCACAACGGCAAGGATCACTAAAATCAAATACATTTCTTTATTATTAATTGGTTTTTCTTTCTAAAATTTGAATCTGGTCGGCAAAGTAACGGCTTTTTTCCGGGAATTTCAACATCAATTTTTTGTAAGTGTTTATGGCTTTGTGGTAAAGCATCTGGTCGATGTATATTTTTGCCAGTGTTTCGCTCACAAATACATCCTGGTCCTCGGAACTTTTCTTGGCCTTATTTTCATTATCGATCTTGTCCAGGCTTGGCGGGGTGATCTGGGGTTCCTCAGAAATAAACCTCTTTATGATCCGGTCTTCTTTACTTTTCGGGTCAAATTCCAATGGCGGTTCAGCAGTGCTTCTATCCAACTCCTCTACTGATGTCAGATGGAAAATATTTTCGTAATACTGTTGCTGCAATTCATCATTAACCCGTCTCTGTATAGCCTGGGTGGTGTCCAGTTTAAATGGCTGGTAAACACCTGCATGTTCTTTACGTGTCTTATTCAGCCACCATAAGAAGGTATAAGGGAGCGAATCATCGTCGTATTTGGATACATCATGTTTGTTATATTCCGGGGCTACCCGCTTTGGTGGTTCAGCATGTGGGCTCTTCGATTCGTCAGATTTGTGTTCAGAAAATGCCCTGTCGAACACAAAATAATCAGTTGCCGCAATATTGCCGACGATCAGTTTCTCGGCCTCATCATCCATATTTAAAGCACGCTCTTTCGGCGCTGTAAATTCTCTTGCAGGCTCTTTTAAATCTGATTGGGCTATTTCTTCGTTGGTGACGGGCTCTTTTATATGCTCCTCGAAGGTTGAGTTTGAAGTTTCTTCATCAATTATAGGCAGTTCAGCATCCGGGATAACAGTTTCAACCGGTTTTGGAATACGCGCAAAGCTGATATTCTCTATGCCGACAATCTCATCAAACACATCGTCCTCAATACCATGCGGAGGTTCTGCCAGAGCAAAAACCGGGGCTTCGGTTAATTGCTCATCTTCACGAATATTATTTCCTCTATGTTCTTCGGCTACAGGCTGAGTTATTTCATCTGCCAGCGGACCGTATTCAATAATTTCTTCGTCTGTCGTAGCTTCTTCTTCGTAAACGGGTTTGTGGATTGGTTCAGTTGAATCGGCTTCTTCGTGATGTTGCTCAATAGCGGGGGCGTGTGCAGCATGCTCTACTTCTTCTGATGCTTCTGCATCATGATAGTGGGTAAAATCTGCAGGCTCTTCGGTTACAGATTCAACTTCTGCAGGCAGTTCTATCGGAGCACTTTCTTTGTGCTCTACCTCTTCCGATGCTTCTGCATCATGGTAGTGGGTAAAATCTGCAGGTTCTTCAGTTGCAGATTCAACTTCCGCAGGCAGCTTGGTTGACTCATTTTCCTTTTGTTCAACTTCTTCCGATGCTTCAGTATCGTGCTTATGAGTAAAGTCTGTATGTTCTTCTGTTACTGGTTCAACTTCAGTGATAGCTTCTGCAGGCGATTCAACTACCGCATCTTTCTGATGAACTTCTTCATGAGTAGCTTCTGGCTCACTAATTTCAGTATGCTCTAATTCTGTTTCAGGATTAGCAGTTTCTTCGGTTTTAGGTTGCGCTGCCTCAACAATCGGAGCTGCATGTGTTGCTTCGCTGGTTTGCTGAATAATCTGGTCTTCTGCCACTGCAGCTAAGCTTTCAGGAGAGTGAGTCAGCTTATATAAAAGCCGTGGATCTACATATACTGCAGCACTACCTGTGTTTTGCCCGCCCTCGGCATGGGCAAGCAATGCATGCAACAAACCACTTTGCGGGAATTCTGCTACCAGGCTTTGCAAATCAGCTACATAGGCATGACCATTGTTGGCAGGATCTGCCAGCAAGCTATATAAAACTTCATTTTCCTTATTATTTAGATACTGATCCACGAGAGGATGAAACTACAAATTGCTTTACCAATTAGCAAAGGCTCTGTTAAAAATATCTTCCGTCAGCTGCTTGGTGATGGTCGCTATCAGGTTTTGCTCCTGGGTGGCAATATCGCCCGTAAAGTCAGCAAATGCCGGAAACGACTGGGTAAAATTATTCTTTTTATCGGCCTTATTCGTATAAGTTACGCTCACCGTGATCGTCAACCTATTTGCGCCGGCTATAGGGGCAACGTTATTGTTAGTAGCCTGGACAGAAACGGGCTCTATCGTGTAACCGGTAATACTTCCTGTCATAGAAGCATCAGCCTCGCCTTGCACTATTGCCAAACTGCTGGTGGTACGAATGCGGTTTTTCAGTGCTTCTGTAAAATTCTGGCTTAGGTTACTAACTACTAATTGGGCATTATTTTCAAAATAGCCTACGTTGATAGTTTTTAATCCTACCGTTGAGGCACCAGACAGTTTTATTGTACACGCCTGAGTAAAAAACACCAGAAACATTCCGACAGTTAAAACTGCAACTACCCTTTTTGTCATTTATTATAGATCTAACTCTTTTATTTTACGGTACAAGGTCCTTTCAGAAATTCCCAACTCGTTAGCCGCAAGTTTCCTTTTTCCTTTGTGCTTTTTCAAGGCTTTGCGGATCAGGTCAGATTCTTTTTCAATCAACGATAAAGATTCCTCTACCTCCTCGGCCTCATGCGTGATATTATAATCGCCATTGTTGCCGGTATTAATAACGGGATGCTGTATCGTAAATTGTGCCTCAGGCGTGCTTCCCGGCAATTCAATATCACGATAAAGATGATTCAAAGTTTGCTGGTTGTTGGCATAATCCGGACTTACGCCGCCATGTTGAATAATATCGGCAACCAGCTTCTTCAGTTCGTTCATATCACGCTTCATATCAAACAGCACTTTGTATAGTATGTCGCGTTCCGAAAAATCTTCTTTAGGCTGATTTTCAAGACGCATCGGCAGATTGCGGGTGGTCGATTCAGCCGGGATATAATTTAAAATGATCGGCGCGGTGATCAGCCTGTCGCGTTCCAATACAGCCAACTGCTCAGCCATATTTTTCAACTGGCGTACATTACCTGGCCATGAATAATTGACAAGCAACTGCTGTGCCTCGTCATCCAACTGGATAGGAGGCGTGCGGTATTTATCTGTAAAGTCAGCTGTAAATTTTCTAAAGAGCAGGTAAATATCCTCTTTCCTGTCGCGTAACGCTGGTATACGTAGTGGTACTGTATTTAAACGATAGTACAAGTCCTCGCGGAATTTTCCGTTTTTAACTGCCTCATATACATCTACATTAGTAGCAGCTATTACACGCACATTGGTCTTTTCAACTTTGGATGAACCTACTTTTATGTACTGACCGGACTCCAATACCCTGAGCAAACGAGCCTGTGTGCCCAAAGGCATTTCGGCGATCTCATCCAAAAAGATAGTACCACCGTTTACAGTTTCAAAATACCCTTTCCGTTCGCCAACTGCGCCTGTATAAGCGCCCTTCTCGTGACCAAATAATTCTGAATCAATAGTGCCTTCCGGAATTGCGCCGCAGTTAACGGCAATAAAGGGCCCATGCTTGCGCGGGCTCATCTGGTGGATGATATGCGAAAACACCTCCTTACCGCTACCGCTTTCGCCGGTTATCAGCACTGATATATCTGTGGGAGCAACCTGGTTGGCAATGGTAATAGCCCTGTTTAATAAAGGCGAGTTACCAATGATCCCAAATCGCTGTTTTATTTCCTGTACTTCCATTTATTCGATTTGAATATTTGGCAATTTGAAAATTTGAAGATGCTAGTCATTTTCAAGTCTTCAAACCATCAAATTAACTAATTACTCTTCCAATAAGAGTAGCCGTAGTCGTTCTTTCAACCAATACATTTACGTACTGGCCTGGTTTATAATTTTCGCCTACCGGGAAAACAACCATAGCATTATGATCGTTTCGGCCGCAGTAGTCTTTGTCGGATTTCTTTGAAAATCCTTCAATCAAAACTTTTTGCACCTTGCCTATTTGTTTCTGCAAACGCTGATGAGAATAATATTGCTGTTTAGCAACCACTTCCTTCAAGCGACTGCTTTTTATAGCATCCGGAATATCGTCTGCATAACGCTTAGCCGCCAACGTACCCGGTCTTTCCGAATACATGAACATGTAGGCAAAATCGTAATGCACATAGTCCATCATGCTCAAAGTATCTTTGTGCTCTTCATCGGTTTCAGTGCAGAAGCCCGTAATCACATCTGTTGAGATGGCACATTCCGGGATGATTCTGCGGATAGCATCAACACGGTTGATATACCATTCACGGTCGTAAGTGCGGTTCATTAATTCCAGAATGCGACTGTTGCCTGATTGCACCGGTAAGTGTATATAGTTGCATATATTCTCGTATTTGGCTATGGTATAAAGTACCTCGTCGGTTATATCCTTAGGATGTGAAGTAGAAAAGCGAACGCGCAGATCAGGATGGATCAGGGCAACCATTTCAAGCAGGTTAGCAAAATTAACCACTTCTGATTTCTGACTTCCGCTATCCGCCAAGCTCTCTGCGCCACCCCACTTATACGAATCCACATTCTGCCCCAACAAAGTCACTTCACGGTATCCCTGGTTAAACAGATCGGTGCATTCCTTCAATATAGATTGCGGTTCACGGCTGCGCTCGCGGCCACGGGTGAACGGCACTACACAGAATGAACACATATTATCACACCCGCGCATGATCGACACAAAAGCATTGATACCATTGCTATTCAAACGCACCGGGTTGATGTCGGCATAAGTTTCCTCGCGGGATAGCAATACGTTTACTGCTTTTTGCCCGTCGTCAACTTTATCTATTAATCCCGGTAAATCTCGGTATGCATCGGGACCAACCACAACATCAACCAGCTTCTCTTCCTCCAAAAATTTTGATTTCAATCTTTCAGCCATACAGCCAAGCACACCGACCACTAAGCCGGGATTTTTCACCTTGGCTACAGTAAATTCTTTCAGGCGGTTGCGCACACGCTGTTCGGCGTTCTCGCGGATGGAACAGGTATTAATGAAGATCACATCGGCATTGCTATAATCGCCGGTGGTTTCAAATCCTTTATCCGACAAAATAGAAGCGACAATCTCACTATCCGAAAAGTTCATGGCGCAGCCATAGCTTTCGATATAAAGCTTGCGGCCGTTATTCTTTCCGTTCTTAGGCTCCAGTATTAAAGCCTCCCCCTGCCTGCTTTCGTCGTGTGTTTTATCAGGAATAACCAAATCCATTATTTATAAAAATTGAACCGCAAAATTACACAAAATTTGGAATTTAATGACAGTTTGTCACGTTTAACAAAATGAAACATCTATTGTTATGTAGTGACATTGTAAAAAAGAGTACTAAGCATATAGTTGAAGTGGCCGAAGTTGGTTAACTTGGCAAAACGGAGTTCCGTATACACATCAACCTAACCAGGCGCAATAGTAAGATGGCATTAAACCTCTTTAAACATAAAAAGCATAAAATAGGACTGACCATACTCCTGGTGCTAGTGGGGATTGTCCTTATTTTCTCTTTTATTGTGAACCAATATTGGTCGCCGATATTGGCAAAAAAGGTAAAAAGCGTGGTTTACACCAGCAGTGAAGGTTTGTATACTATTGATTTCTCTGATGCCAAATTACATATCCTTCGAGGAGAGCTGGATATTTATAATATTACCCTGAAACCAGATACAGCGGTTTATAACCAGCGCCTTAAAGCCCACCTGGCACCTAATAACCTTGTAGAGTTACATGTAAAACGGTTGATCATTTCGCACATGCACCCATTCATGCTTTATTTTCAGCATAAGCTGGAAATCGGGCGCATTGTATTAAGTCAGCCTGAATTAAATGTCAGTTATCAACAAAATCATTTAAAAGATACCGTTACAAAAGATCATCGCAGTATATACCAAAAGATATCAGGGTCTCTTAAATCCATCCATATCGGCGATATTATTTTAGGCGATGTAAAGCTTAAATACCAGGATTACTCAGGACACAAATTGGCCATATCTGAATTGAAGGAGATGAATTTAAGCGCAACCGATCTGCTTATTGATTCCGCTTCGCAAACGGATAAATCAAGGGTTTTATATTGCAAGGATATTGTTGCTGAACTGAATAATTATTCAGGGCAATCTAAAAACGGTCTTTATAAATACAAGGTGAAATCCTTACGCCTTTCAACCAAAACATCGCGGCTCGATATACAAGGCCTGGACCTGAAACCCGTAAGGCCTGATGTATTCTTTAAGAATAGCGAAAAAGACCGGTTTGACGTACATCTCGATACCTTAAGGATTGAGCATTTTGATTACCAAAGCTATCATAAATACAGGGTGATCAATGCATCGCATATGTCGCTTTACACAGGGTCATTTAACTTGTTTAGTAACCCTAAGTTTATTCTTAAAACAACAGACAGGGAACGAACCTATCCGAACTTCGGACTCAAGGAAATTCGTGCCGATCTAAATATCGATACCATCGATGTGAAACATATCAATGTTTCCTATACAGAATACAATCATAAATCGGATCAAACCGGGACAATTGTTTTCAATAATTCCTCAGGCCGGTTTTTAAACGTGACTACCAATAAAGAAGCCCTTGCCAGGAATAATATCTGTACGGTAAATGTCAATAGCTATTTTATGAACCGGGGTAAATTAGATGTGCAGTTCACTTTCAATCTTACTGACGAAAACCTGCCGTTTACTTACAAAGGCAGCATTGGGCCGATGGATCTGACCGTACTTAACCCTGCGGTTATGACCCTTGGCCTCATAAAAGTCAATACAGGGCAGCTCACCCGTTTTGATTTCGATATTCAGGCGGATAACAGCGTATCGAAAGGCAGAGTAGCTTTGTTGTATAAAGATCTAAAGGTAACTGTCCTGAAAGCCGACACGATAAACGATAAGTTAAAGCATATGACCATCGCCTCGCTATTCGCGAATGTAATGGTTTTAAAGCATAACAATCCGGACAATCCTGGTGAAATACCACGTTCATTCTACGTAAATTATGAACGCCCACGGGACTATCCTTTCTTCAAAAACATCTGGCATACTTTACTAACCGGCATAAAACCATGCATTGGACTTGATGAAAAGATGCAGCAGGATGTAAAAAATAAAATAGCCGATATAGCTATAAAAAAGCAGGAACGCCTGATAAAAAAAGAGCAGCGAAAACAACGCCGTGCTGAACGCAGGCTCAAAAGAGAGCTAAAGAAGCAGCAAAAAGAACAGGCTCAGGAGAACCCGGATTGACCCTTCATCATATTACTTTTTCATACTGATGCAACGTATCCTGAAAACGATGCGTCTATTGTGAAAAGTAATTCGTTATGAAAAAACTAGCATTCACTCTGTTATCAGCAGCGCTGCTTGTTGCAGCAACCATAAAAGCTTCGGCACAAGATGTTTCTACTCAAAATCGCTCGGTTTCTGGTTTCTCAGCAATCTCTTCTGGCGGCCCGTTTAACGTTCACATTAAAATGGACGGCAGCGAAAGCGTAAAAGTAGAAGCCGACACCAAGTTTATCGATGAGATTGAAACTGTTGTAGAAGGCAATACCCTCAAAATCCAATTTAAAGATCATAGATGGAGCAACCGCTATAATAATATTCACAAAGCAGAAATCTATGTTTCTGCCAAATCATTAAACTCGCTTACCAACAGCGGATCAGGACATATGGAGGTTGAAGGGACGATCAGTACCTCAGATGAATTTAAAACCGTATTAAGCGGATCAGGCAATATCAGCGCTACTATTAAATCTGACGGTTTGCGCGCCAAGATCAGTGGTTCAGGTTCAATCAAATTAAGAGGTAGTTGCGGTGATGCCGACCTTAGCATCAGTGGCTCAGGTCAGATCGAAGCGCGCGATTTGAAGGCACAGGCTGTTAGCGCCGGTATTACAGGCTCAGGAAGCGTGTATATAAATGCCGAGAAAACCGTTTCTGCTCATATCACAGGTTCAGGGAATGTTGTTTATTCAGGCAACGCACAAATTACCGATACACGTACTGTAGGCTCAGGCAGGGTATCAAGAGCTAATTAACATACACAAATCAACATAGATTATTGAACTGCAAGACCGCTCAAAAGGCGGTATTTTTTTATTGTAATAATCATCATTAAACCGCTCGAATAATTAACTCACCCGATCGACGCTACGCTGGATCACCCTCTCTTTTGCAAGCAAAAGAGAGGGTATTTTTTAATTATAACATTGCCCCATCGGGGCAAAATGTTGGTAGTAGTAGTAGTAGTTTATGCAAGAAGATAAATTTTTGCGCCTTAGGTGCAACACATCTTGACCATGCCTAATATGCCTATCACTTAATATTGCACTTACGGCGCAAAAAAATCTGATTGATTATTTATTCTACTAACATTTTGCTCCTACGGAGCATGGGCGAGTGGCTATTGCAGCAACAATTTCAAGTTAATGCCAAAATTGGTAAACGCAGTATTAAACGTTTGTGAGGTGTAAGGTCTTGTCAGGTTGGAATCGTAAAACAAGCTTAGGTTGAACCGTTGATTGATCACATAATCAATCTCCGGACGATAGGTAATATTCTGTGCACCGGCGGATACCTGTGCTCCCGGAACGTCGGCCTGGTAGATCAGAGTTTTATTATCCCTGAGTGAGAAATCAACCTTAAAGGTCAGGTCGTTATTCAGCTTCGTATTGCTGAACAGGCCGAATGGAAACCTGAAATTTTTAGTCTTGTAGCCAAAGCCGAAAACGATATCATTCTCATTCTGCTGCGAAAGCTGGCTGTTGGTGAGGCTCATGCTCAAGGCACGGCTCTTACGGAATTCCAGGTTGGTGGTCAGGTTATTTTTGAAACGCGCATCGATACCAACCAATGGTACAAATTGCTCGAAGATAGTCACTGAGTTAAACTGGTAGACAGGTAGGAAGTCGTTATTCAAATCGCGCGAAGTTACATGGCTGTCGCTTTCCGCATATTGTAGCAATGTACTGTAGTTACCAATGGTATAAGTTGAGCGGTAACCGTCTTTTATATCGATCGATTCAAAAATATCAGAGAAAAACTGGATATGCGATAAGCCACTATAGCGGATATCCCAGTTTGGTATCGGGATACTCGGGAAGCCGTTAAGGCCTATGCCGTTCGGGTTTCTGCCGGTATAGGCTGCAAGGAATGCTGGCACGATCACATTTTGTGAGTTTGGCCCGTAACCATCTGCATAATTGCCCACCTGCGATAACGAATTCGGGTTGCTTCTGCCTAAACGCTGTGAAATAATTGCCCTGTCACTCAAAAATTTATTAAAAATTGTAGAGCTATTATCCGATCCATTTATTTTCGAGAATGCTGTTCCGATAGACATAAACGAAATGGTATAATCACCTGTAGTAACAGGTGAAAGGTTTTGGAACGCTCCTGTTGTTGGTAAATATTTAAAATTAGTCTGATAGCTATGATCCTGTGTTTTAAATGCGATCAGGTCGATCTTTAAATATTTAAACGGTTCTAAGCTTGCCTTAAAGTGCATGTCTTCATTTACACTTCTCACGTACAACTGATTTTGCAGCGTATCGGTAGTTATCCAGCCATTTGTTACCGCTTTTTGCCTGATGTCGGCCTGGCTGCCCAACAAGAAACCTATGCCCGGCGCATTGTAATTAAAATCTTCACCTGCCACGCCGGCGCTTGGCAGATAACCCGGCAGGAAGGTTCCATCACCACGGGTGTAGGCCACACTCGCATCCTTAACACTGGTTAGCAACCCAACCAAAACTTTTCTTAATTCGCTCGGCTGATCATCTTTACCGGGGTTAGCTGTTCTTCTTAACCAACCTATTTTATTATATAACGTAGTGAAATTGAAAGTCGGGTTCAACTGTATCTCGCGCTTGTTCTGGATACTATTACCCACATCATACGACGGATCATTGATGGCAAAAAGTGGTTGCGCCTGCCAGGTAAAGTGCGTGCTATAACGGGCTATTACATTAGTCCAATCCATAAAAGGTATCTTATTGACCGGCACATTGTAATTAAATGTCAACGTGTGATTATAGTTAGTTGTACGCCCCAGGGTTAAAATATTATGCCACAAGGTATCCCGTTTCAAACCATTTAACCGGCCGGCAGGCTCATCTACCGTTGCCAGGTTAATCGCATCGATATCCATGGTTAACGACTTGGTCAGGTTCCAGCCTAAGCCGTACATTGTCGTAATATTAAACGTCTTATTATAGGTCGTCGGAATCGGTATCAGGTTGTCCGGGTCATTATTCCTCAGCGTAGTTTCCGAATAGAAACGATCAAAGTTAATGCTATAATTGATCCTCGTTGGGATCAGGCTGAAATTGATATCCCGTATCAGAGCCAGCGTATTAGTCTTGATGATTTTCTGAAGCGGGGTCAGATAAGACGGGGTTGTGCTAAAGTTATAAGATACTGATGCATGATACGTTTTCTCAAAATCGCCCTCCGTCGTAAAATCGTGGTGATCGAGTTCCGTGTAAGAATAGGTCGCATTAAAGTTCTCTATATCGTAGAAATGGCTTTTCGCTGTCGTATTCGTTTTTGATTTATGCACGTTGGTCAGGTTAAAACTTTTGCGCATAGTATAGTCCTCAGCGGCATTTTGTATCGAATCCCGCTGTTTACTGCTGGTTGCATTCGCCAGGGTTTGCTTTAGGGTGATGTCAGGCGAAGCCGGGTCATATTCGGGTGTACTCACCTGTTTTGAAACATCAACATACAATGGGATATGTACCCCGCTCTTATCAGGGAAGAATTTACCTAACTCGATATTTCCTGATACATCATAAGTACGGGTGTCATTCAAACTTCTATCATCAAGGCGTGAATCCAATGCACCAAAGCCGACCGTAGTTTTACTACCGGATACTGTTACCGTGGCAAAATCGGCTAGTTTCGCATCTAACCTGCCAGTTGCTGCCCAGCCCCCTTTATTATCAAAATCAGTCAAACGCAATTCATCAAACCACAAAATACCCGTCTTTGAAAGCCCGTCATCCGTGGCCGCATTGGAGCTCGTTCGCAATGGATTTCGTACACCTATCATTACCGCCGCCAACCGGCTCAAATCAGGCTGACCTTTAATGGTGATTTTGTTATGCCCATCTGATAAGGTAAACGGTACATTTAAAGGCCATGGCTGCCCGTTCAGTTTTGCATTATTACGGGCGATTTTGGCGTTAGTCAGTAAGGACAATTGCAAATCCAGCTCATCTTCGGCAGGCCATATGGCATTAGGGTCTGCTGTACCTGGCTGAGTAACCGAAAGCGGGATTTCGTATTCATAGTAGTTATCTATATAATCAATACCCAAACGGATAAAGGCGCTTACATCATTATTTTTCAACTGTGTACCTTCCGCATGGATGAACATCTGCAGACGTTTGTATTTGCGAAGGTCATTATTGAATGGCTTGAAGGCTGCCCTTGAATAGCCATCGCGCACGTTGGTGAAATTCAACGATAAAGACTGCTCATTCAGCTTAGTGTTAGTTTGCAGGTTGTTGTAGTTTCGCTGGCGTTGGATACCTGGAGGAACAACATATGGTATTGGTGTACGATTACCGTTTTGTTCAATGCTTACAGTTTCTACATCTATGGTTGAGTTATCCAAAGCCGGGTTAACAATAGCCGGATCTGCTATTACATTCTGAGGATTACTCTCTGTATTAAATGCCCTCCATTCACCCCTTACCAATTGCAGCGTTGCCATACGCAAAATGGCCGTGTCGGCAAAGTTGGTCATGAACATACGGATGAAGCGGATGGATTTGAAATCCTGGATATTATTAACGGCAGTCTGATATTGCGCAATAGGGATACGGAATTGGTACCAGGTTACATTTTGCTTGCTACCGTTTGCTAAAGTTACTTGTGAGGTTACTTTATCATTGATGAAGTTCTGCCCCACAACCATATCCTGTGGACGAATAGATACATGGTACTGGAAGTACTCGTCATCCTGGTTCATGTTATTGTCACGGTCCACGTCCTCCGCATCTGGCAATGATGTTGATGCCGAAGTAGAGAGTCCCAATAATGCCTGTGATTGCTGTGCTGTTTTGGAATTACTTTCAGTACCGTTGTATTTGCTGTAACGATCGAGGATGCCTGCCTGTGCCTGGTCAAGTTGCGGGCCCTGGTAATATTGATAGTCATCTGATGACGGGTCGGCAGCAAAGGCAGCCGCGGCCTGTTGGTTTACTTCTGTCCGAACCTGTGAAACAACGTTTCCGAATTTATTTCTTTCTTCCGCATCATTCAAACCGTCCAAACCAACGTCCTGTATAACACGGTTGTTAGGATTATTGTCAAATGCGTTTACCACCGGTTGCAGCTTGGCTACTTTACCCCAGGCAGTGGTATCCACCTGGCTCTGGTCGCCGTTTACCGGGATGCCATTTTCCAAACTCTTACGACCGTCGAGCAATATATCTTCTGAAATGTTACCCAGGTTAAAATACAAATCACCACCCTGTGAATTCGGCTTGCCGATGAACGGATCCATCACCCAAAACTCGATATATTGAACATTTAGCGATTCAAAGTCCGTTGTCGATATTCCCCTAAAGATACCACCCCAACGGTTTTTTGGATTTGCCAAACTACCATCGTTATTGATGCCTGAAGTAGCATAGTTATACGGACCACGTACAGTTGGATAAAACGCAAGGTCTAAAGTTGGCAATGTCAGCGGCTCGCCGGTAACAGATTGCCGGAATGGGAACACTTCTGTCTCCAATACTTCCCTCACATAAGGTTTGGACAACTCGGTGCGTGAAACTGGGATAGTCCCACCGGCATAAAAAACAGGGTCAATATTGTAAAATGCCAGGCGTGCACGGTTAAAACCATAGCTCAGGTTATTAAAGTTGCGCGACTCGGGGAACATCTGCGGCGTACCGGAAATTTGCCAGGTTGAGGAGCTTTTCAGGTCGATAACCGACTGGCTAGCCTCAAAGTCATCCAGATAAGAAGTACCATTTTTTGAGCCGGCAAAATTTAAAGCTGAAGGGTTGCCCGGAAGCAATTGTGCAAATTCACCATTAAAGGTTACCGATGATGGCACTTTAGTGGTGATCAAGGGAATTTTATCAACCAAACGTGTAAGGAAACGTGAGTTGGAGTTATAATTAACATCGAACCCGTACATGGTATTGGAGATCGATTCCTGGCCGATAACTTCGTTCTGAGTAATAGGTTGCTCAGTCAAGTGCATCACGGTAGCACCTAATGCCAAATTATCGTTCACCTTGTAATCAAATCTTGAACCGAATAAGGATTTTTGCTGAACACCGAACAACTCGTTGTTCTCAATATTTACCGTAATCGGCTGACCGGATGCTAACAATGCCTGGTTCAATATTCTTAACCTACCCGCGGTATAATCTACAGTATAGTCTGTTCCTTCAACCAGTTTGATCGTTCCGGCGGTTACAATAACTGCACCTTGCGGGATATTGGTGGCATTCAATTGATACTCCGAACCGCCCTGCGAAGAATAAGTTCCTTTCATCACATACCTGTTTAACTGCGGGAAGAACTGCTGCGCAATGGTTTTGGTCGAATCGTATATCGGTTGGTAAACGTATCGTTTAATCAGATCCTGCTCGCCGGGGTCAAACTGTTTGGCCAGGTCGGAACCGAAAGGCTCCAAAACAGGAAAGACCAACCGTCCATTGGTTGGGTCGATGGTAATGCCCGGCAAAAAGTCGAAGACCCCATCAGGCTTCTTATCGTTCTGCGGGTCGAGATTATCTAAGCCGAGCAACTGTATCCAGAGCTTACTCTTGGTATGGATACCCTCATCCATGATCGGTTTGGCAATACCCGATTTCTCGTCTAATCTGGAAATGTTCAATCTGAAATTATTCGGACTGATCTGGAACGCACCTAATGAATAGATGTTTTTCATCATCAGCTTCCAGGTTGGCAGGTTGGTTTTCAGCAAAGAGTTCTTCAACAACTTTACATACAATACCTGTGGCGTATTCGGGTTAACCGGAATATCTGTCGAAAATTCACCCACCTGGTACTGAACACCGTTTACAGTATACTGGTAGGCTACCGCCAATACCTCATCATTATTCAACGCGTTATTCAGCGAGATATAACCCAATTGCGGGTTCAGGGTATATTCTTTTTCGGTCAGCTTGCGGGCGTAGGTCAGCTTGGCATAGTTGTCTGTACCACCGGTTCCCTGGAAATAGCTTACAATAGCATTCGAGCTCGATAACCTGGCTGACGCCGGTAAACCTTTTAACAGGGAGTTGGATTGTTGAGCAAAGCCCGGACCTGAAAAACCAGCAGGCAATGCGCTATAGCCTGCACCACCATGCACCAGGGACTTGTTGTACGGATTATTTTCACCAAGGTCCATGAAACCTACCACATCGCGGGAGCCCGTTGTACTATTGGTACGGTTGGTCACCCAAACTTCAATACGGGTAATATTGATGTTCGAGCTAATGATCGGAATATTGGCCAGGGCCTTGTTATAGTTATTCCTGAAATATTGCGACAGGAAATAGTGCTTGTTGGCTTCGTAATCAGCAGGTGTCAGACTAAAAGTGCCCTGTTGTGCCCCGTTGGTAATGGTCAAAGTTTTTGATTGCGAACGTTGTTGCGAGAAGATGCTCGTTACATCCAGTTTACCAAACTTCAATTTGGTTTTTATACCGAACAGTGCTTGTGTACCGGTTATCAGGGTAGTAGGTAACGGGAAACTCACCGTACCAACTTCTACCTTTTGTATGATCTCGTCCTTTGTTCCTGTATAGTCCAGTTTTATCTGGTTTTCAAATTGGAACTGTGCCTCGGTGTTGTAGTTGGTTGTAATTTTCAGCTTATCACCAATCGAACCGGTCACGTTCATCTGAATACGCTGATCGAAATTGAAGTTAAACTGGTTGCGCTGACGGGTGCTGAACAACGGGTTCTGATTACTGTTGATCTGTCCGGCCATGATCATTTCTGCTGAACCTTGCGGACGGATAGAGATGACATCACTACCAAATATCTGCGCAAAAGTGCGGCTGCGCACGCTGATGCTTGGAATAAAACCGGGCTGTTGGGATTGGTAGGCATAGTTATCAGACAATTGTTTGAAATAGGCCCGTTCCTCTTCCCTTTGCTGCATTTGCAGGTATTGCTCAACAGTAAGGTAACGCGGCGGGCGGTATTGGTAGCCTCCTACTGTTTCATATAGAATATACTGATTAGTTGCAGCATTATACTGAAAAGTGCGCACCAGGTTTGGCGGATCAACATCCAGGAAACCTTCACGTAATTGATTATTTCTTGACTGCGTACCGTTGTAAGGCGTGGTGATAAGCAGCGAATCCTTTTTCCATTTAGGCTGCTGTTGGGCAAAAGCGCTTCTGATACCGCAAAACGCAGTAATAAGCAAGGCTATTGTGACAGCTTTAAGAGTAAATTTCGGACCCAATCGAAATAGTAAAAATATTCGTAATTATAAGCTTTTTAGCGCGGATTTAATTAATTGCTCTACTGTTAAATCATGGCTATTTTTATTCAATTCCTGCTCCAATACCTTCTCAACAGCATTTTTTGCAAATCCCAGCATAATCAGTGCCGACAATGCCTCGTCTTTTACTGTTTTGTTCGATGGTACCGCGATCAATGTATCAGGTCCTTCTTTGCGTAGTTTGTCTTGCAATTCAAGTACAAGCCGCTGCGCCGATTTTGGGCCTATCCCCTTAATACGCTGTATCAAAGGAACATCGCCTTTTACAATGGCTGTCTGTATCTCTTCGGGAGTAATGGATGACAACATCATCCGGCCTGTGTTAGGGCCTATCCCCGAAACGGATATCAGGTGAAGGAACAACCTGCGCTCACCCTCATCGGCAAAACCGTATAAAGTGTGCGCGTCTTCTTTCACATGCAGCCATGTAAACAGCTTACATTTTTCGCTGTCGCCCAGCTTTGAATAAGTACTTAATGATATGTTGATATGGTAGCCTACACCACCCGCCTCAATTACCACATATGAAGGGCTTTTATAAGCCAATTTTCCATCAATATATGCGTACATTCTATTTCTGAGCGATTATTAACGTGTACGTGAATTTGCGTTATTAGTTACATTTTCGGCGTTTTCTGCCTTTCCCTGTGCATCTACCACGGCAATGGTCACCATGTTTACGATTTCCCTTACTGAGCTGCCCAGCTGAAGTACATGTACCGATTTTTTGAGTCCGAGCAAAATCGGGCCGACAGCCTCAGCTCCGCCAATTTCCTGCAGCAGTTTGTAGGCGATGTTACCTGATTCAAGGTTAGGGAAAATCAGGGTATTCGCCGGGGCGCCGTTTAGTGATGAAAATGGGAAATTATCCGCCAGCAAGCTTGAGTTCAGGGCGAAGTTGGCCTGCATATCACCGTCTACTATCATATCCGGGTAGCGTTCATGCAGTTTGCGAACTGTTTCGCGGGTTTTATAAGGTATAGGGCCTTCGTTTGAGCCGAAGTTGGAGTAGGATAGCACTGCGATACGGGGTTTAATGTTGAATTGTCTTACCGAATGATCGATCAGCACGGTAATATCGATGAGCTCATCAACAGTCGGGTCGACATTTACGGTTGGGTCGCCTATAAATACCGGGCCCTTGTTGGTCATCATCAGGTACATGCCGGCCACACGGTTTACTCCCTCTTCAATACCGATGATCTGCAATGCAGGCTTAATAGTCGATACGTAGTCTTTTGTCAAACCGGATATCAACGCATCGGCCCTGCCAAACTGAACCATACAGACACCATAATAGTTACGCTGATGGGTCATCTTACGGGCTTCGTGCAGGGTAATGCCCCTGCGCTGGCGTTTCTGGTACAGGTATTCAGCATACTCTTCAAAATTGGCACAGTCCTCGCGTGGGTCGATGATTTCGACGCCATCCAGTTCAAGCGCGTTATCTTTGATGATCTTTTTGATTCGGGCTACATTACCCAATAAGATCGGAGTAGCTATTTTTTCTTCTTTTACTATCTCAGCAGCCCTTAGTATTTTGTAATTGTCAGCCTCGGCAAACACCACACGTTTTGGATTTTGTTTAGCTTTATTGGCGATGTTACGCAGCAAGCGATCATCAGCACCGATTCTTAGACGAAGTTGTTCACGATAAGCATCCCAGTCAGTAATAGTTTGACGCGCTACTCCCGACTCAATAGCCGCTTTTGCTACCGCAGATGAAACCTCGGTGATCAAACGCTGATCCATTGGTTTTGGAATGATATAATCCTTACCAAACTTCAGGTTATTGGTATTATAGGCCAGGTTAATCGCTTCCGGAACGGGCTTTTTGGCCAGATCGGCAATGGCACGCACTGCCGCCAGTTTCATTTCTTCATTAATGGCTGTAGCCCGAACGTCCAGTGCTCCCCTAAAAATGTAGGGGAAACCAAGCACGTTATTCACCTGGTTTGGATAATCCACGCGTCCGGTTGCCATCAAAATATCCTTGCGTGCCTGAACGGCAGTATCGTAATCTATCTCGGGCACCGGGTTGGCCATGGCAAAAACGATAGGGTTTTTAGCCATCACCTTCAGCATTTCAGGCTTTACTACATTGCCTGCAGAAAGACCGATAAACACATCGGCATTTTTCATGGCGTCCATCAACGAGGTAATGTCCTTGCGGTCGGTGGCGAATTGCATACGCATTTCGTCCAGGTCTGTACGTTGCGGGGTGATCAAACCATTGATGTCGAACATCACCAGGTTTTCTTTCTTGACTCCTAACGACAGGTATATCTTTGAGCAGGAAACAGCGGCTGCGCCGGCGCCGTTCACTACCATTTTTATCTTATCAAGCTTTTTACCCTGTATCTCGCAGGCATTCATCAATGCCGCTCCCGATATGATCGCTGTGCCATGCTGATCGTCGTGCATCACCGGGATCTTCATTTCAGCTTTTAAGCGACGCTCTATTTCGAAACAGGTTGGTGCTGATATATCTTCCAGATTAATACCTCCGAATGTCGGCTCAAGCGCCTTTACAATATTCACGAATTCATCAACCGTTTTAGCATTCACCTCCAGGTCGAACACGTCGATATCGGCATAGATTTTAAACAGCAGTCCTTTTCCTTCCATCACTGGTTTACTGGCTTCGGGACCGATGTTGCCCAGTCCCAGAACGGCTGTGCCATTGGTGATCACTCCCACCAGGTTGCCCTTGGCGGTATATTTATATACATCATCTACGTTATCGGCTATTTGCAAACAGGGATCGGCAACACCCGGAGAATAAGCGAGCGTCAAATCCCGCTGCGAATTGGTCGGTTTAGTCGGCACAACCTGTATCTTTCCGGGGCGTCCGTTCGAATGGTAATCGAGCGCGTCCTGTCTGCGTACATTAGGTTTATCCATGGTTATAATTTCAAGTCCCAAAATTACAATTCTTTTTGAGCCGTGTAAAAATAAAAGCCTACACGGTTGTGAAGACCTCGCCTCTAAAATCGAGAATTATTATTCATAAATTTTTGCGCCTAAAAAAATGTGTGCAAAAGTCCCCCAATCAGGTTTGTCGGCATCAATATTTTGCTTAGTATTATGATAATAACCATCAATATCTTCCGAATATCTGCTCATTGCTTCTAAAAGTTCGGGAACGGTTTTGTTCTCCCAAGTAGCTGGATTTTCGACGTAATCCTTTGATAATAAATCAAGAAACTTTGCAAAGTCCTGCCTGGTTCTAACTTTGAAAGTGTAAAGCTCTTCCATGGATTGAATATATAGTTAAAACTAAATATACTGATATAAAAAAAGCCCGGCTCTATATATAATTAGAACCGGGCCTTCAAATATTGTTATTAGCCGATCAACCTTTGCTGATCTGCTGTGCTTTATGACTCACACTATATGAAAAATACTGCCTGTCCGGATTTCTGCGTGAACGCTTTTTCGATCTGTAATAGCTATTCAACTCCGTTTCGGCAGCTTTATCCACAGAATATTGCAGCATATTTCTATCCAGTTGTATATAACCCAGATCAGCATTGATCGAGTTATATAAAGTAGTGTATTTTTCTTTAGCTGATTGCGGGATCACCAGTGTTTTTGGCGCTGATGGACTGCCATTGATGATCATCACTTTATATGAAGGGTTCAACTGTGTCAATTGTGCAAGGCTGATATTCAATACCCTTGCAACACTGTTCAATGAAATAAATTTATTTACCAACACGGTATCAGTTTTCATTGCTGATAAATTGCAGGATTGAGGAACGATATTATATTTTTTATAATAGTTCATTACATAAGTAACAGCGATATAAGCAGGCACATAACCCCTGGTTTCTACTGGTAAATATTTTTGGATCGACCAGAAGTCGGTTGCGCCATTTGCTTGTTCAATTGCTCTCAGCACATTGCTTTTTCCGCAGTTGTAAGATGCGATGGCAGTCAGCCAGTCGCCAAATTGCTGGTAAGCATCTTTCAGGTACGCTGCTGCTGCATAGCTTGATTGAATAGGATCACGGCGTTCATCAACGTAACTATCTATGTTTAGACCGTATATTTTAGCAGTCGGGCCCATAAACTGCCACGGACCGGTAGCGCCAACTCTCGATACGGCATAAGGATTCAATTGAGATTCAACGATCGAAAGGTATTTAATCTCCTCCGGAATGCCCATATCATGGAAAACCTTTTCGTAAATCGGGAAGTAATATTTGGTAAGCCCCAGGATACGGCCCAGGCTCTCGCGCTGGCTACCCATAGTATAGGTATCAATGTAACTTTGAACATAGGGATTGTAATCCAGTGGAACTTCCTTTTGAATAGAATCCAAACGGCGTTTGTAGATACTGCCCTGGTATGGACTTACCTGCGCAGCATTTAAAACAGGCACCATAATGGTATCCTGAACACCATCTCTGGACGGAACAAAAGTACGGGACGAATCGCGGAAAAGTTTGGGGGCAGCGTTAACAGCATTCAACGAACACAGTAAGAAAACGCTCACTAATAATCTCTTCATTTCTTAACCAGGCTTGATTTTATGCCGTTACCCCAACGAAAATCTTTCCTAATTTATTAAATTTCTTATAGTGTTAAGAAATATTTGGAAAAATTTAACAGTTCCTGCTCTGCAAAACGCTTGGTGAGAAGTTGTAATCCTAATGGCAAGCCCTCATTGTTCGTTCCGGCAGGCAAAGAAATTGCTGGTACCCCGGCTAATGATGCTTGTACGGTAAAAATATCATAAAGATACATTACAACAGGATCTTTTTCTTTTTTGCCTAACGGGAACGCTGGTTCGGGTGCCGTAGGGGTTAAAATGAAATCGAATTCTTCTAATAAACTGTCAGTTTTTTCTTTTATCAGCCTGCGAACTTTCTGTGCTTTAGCGTAATAGGCGTCGTAATAACCGGCGCTCAAAACAAAAGTACCCAGCATGATACGGCGTTTTACTTCCTTGCCAAAGCCTTCGGAACGCGAACGTTTGTAGGTTGATTGCAGGTCAGTTGCCTGCGGACTACGGTAGCCATAATGCACACCGTCATACCTTGCCAGGTTGGATGATGCTTCAGCCATGGCCAGTATATAATAAGTTGGCACGATGTAATCCAGGTATTCAAAAGCAATTGGTGTTACGGTATGACCTTCCGCACGAAGCTTGTCGATATATTGAACCATCGCGCTCTTTACCTCATCATCTACCCCGGGGCTTGATATGGCTTCCTGTAAATAAGCGATCTTCTTTTTTGATTTATCAGGTGACAATGCACCGGTATATTTTGGGAGTGGTGATTGTGACAAAGTACTATCATATTCATCAGCCCCAGCCATTACCTCAAGCAAAAGCGCGGCATCTTCTACAGAGCGTGTTATCGGTCCAACCTGGTCAAATGACGAGGCATATGCAATAATACCATGCCTTGAGATGCTGCCATAAGTTGGCTTTAATCCAACCAAACCACAAAAAGAAGCTGGTTGTCTTACTGAACCGCCTGTATCGGTACCAATAGCCGCATGGCATAAATTAGCCTGAACAGCTACTGCTGATCCTCCCGATGATCCCCCCGCAACGCGGTTATTATTAGCATGATTTTTTACCGGGCCATAATAAGAGTTCTCATTGGAGGCCCCCATAGCAAACTCATCGCAATTGCAGCGACCGATAATCACGGCATCTTCTGCAAGCAGCCGTTCAACAATGGTGGAAGAGTAAACAGAGGTAAATCCGTCTAATATTTTGGATGAGGCGGTTACTTTATGCCCTTTATAGCAAATATTATCCTTAATGCCGATTACCATACCGGCAAGGCGACCTGCGGTTCCTGCTTTAATACGTGCATCAACTGTTTTTGCATTGGCAAGCGCCTCTGTTTCAAAAACCTCGTTAAATGCATTCAGATGTGCATTTGATTTAATTTGGGCGAGATAGTTTTTCACTAATCCTTCTACAGTGATCCCGCCTGCCTGAATTTCCCTCTTTATTTCATCCAAAGAGGAATAAAACTTAGTCATGGGCCTAAAATAAAAAACTTATCCGTTGAAATAGAAATTTCAGCAGATAAGTTTATATCAGCAATTATTATGGAGAATTAACCCGAGAAAGATTAACCCTTTTTTTCTTCTGTTGTAGTGGTAGTATTTGTTGGGTTGCTGCTTTCGCCGTTCTGAGCGTCTTTGAACTCTTTCATACCCTTTCCTAACCCCTTCATTAATTCAGGGATTTTTTTACCGCCAAACAGTATCAATATTGCAATGATGATCAGAATAATTTCTGGTGCGCCTAATGAGCCCATGTTTTTTAATTTTTATGTTACTTACTTTTATTTATTCGTGTGTTGTTTTAGCAGCTTCAGTATGTGTTTCCGTGCTGGCCGTTTCCGCATGATGCGTTTCGGCTGCATGGTTTACTTCTGAAACTTTCCCATAGTTTTCGTTGTAAGGTATGGTATTAGGTACACCCTGCGTTTCCGGCGTAGGGTTGGTTGCGTTTTCATGGTTGGCAGCCTCTGCCTCCTTTATTGCAAGAAGCTCTTCTGGTGTAGGGGCAGGTAATAATTCGGGCTTAGGTTCTTCAACCTGTGGTTCTGGTTTTCTTTCTTCGTAATTATTGATCTGGTTAGTTATCTCGCGTTTTACTCCTTCCGAAGCATCCTTGAAATCTCTTATCCCTTTCCCCAAACCACGCGCAATTTCAGGAAGCTTTTCGCCGCCAAAAAGCAACAATGCCACAAAAATGATAAGGATCATCTCAGGACCGCCAATATTCAAGAACAATAAAACACTACCAGACATACATCAAAAATTAATTTACAAATATACAGATTAATATGGGACAAATTTCAAATAATTATTATTGAGGTGTTAACCAGGCAGCCGGGTTAACCGGTGTTGAACCTTTCCATACCTGGAAACTAAGCTTAGGAATGCCTGTCCCTGTTTCAAGCGCCACAGTCCCGATATTTTGTTTCGTGCTTACTTTTTGGCCAACAGATACACTTACTGTTTTCATATTTGAATAAGCCGTAAAGTATTCCCCGTGTTGTATAACAACGAAATAGGTACCCATAGTATTGTGTACCGCTCTCACATCTCCCTGGAAAACAGCCCTTACAGAGGCATCCTGGTTGGTTTTTATATCGACACCATTACTTTCGCTGGTGATGCCCTCGTTCATATATTTCCCGAACCCCTGCACAACAACCCCATTTGTTACCGGCCATGGCAAACTACCCCTATTACCCAAAAAGTCGTTTGATAAACGGGCAGCTTCCGGCGTAGCATTCAGCACCTCGCTGGTAGTTGATTTTGAGGTAATTGTTTTCGGCGCGTTTGTAACATTTTTGTTAGCAGGATTTACCCCTGCAGCGGCAGCAGCAGCGGCGGCGGCTCTTGCAGCAGCTTCGGCTCTTCTGCGTTGCTCTTCGATCTCTCTCCTGATGGCCGCATTAATTTCCTGGTTGGTCTTTGCGATCTTACGCTGCAGGTCTTTTTGCTGATCTTTCAACTGCCCTTGCTGGCGGGAAAGATCTGCCACCACCTGGGTTTGATCTTTCCTCTGTTTGCCGAGTGTTTCCTTTTCCTTAACCTGGTCGTTCAGCAGTGTATTTTTTTCTTTTTTGGTATTATCCAGTTCGTTTATTTTTATGTGGAGGTCTTTCTCCGTCCCCATAATGTAATTCGCTTGCCGCTCCCGGTACGATGCAAATTGCTGCAGATATTTCAGACGCTTATAGGATTGGTTAAAATCCTTCGAGGCAAAAATAAACATGAGCTTGTTGTACGAACTCTTATTTCGATAAGCAAACAATATCATAGCTGCATATTGCTTGCGCAACTGATCTAGTTGGTTTTGTAAGCTGTGAACGGTATTGTTACTTTCAGAAATTTGATTGTCCAGTAACCTTACCTGCGAGTTGATATTGCTGATCTTTTGCTCACGCAGATTGATCTGTGCCTTCAATAAACTAAGCTGCTTTAATGAGCTGCGTTTATCATTTACCGTCTGTTCATATTCGCGGTTAAGCTTTTCAAGTTCCTCGTTATATTTATCACGGCGCCTTTTCAATTCATCGCTGCTTTGTGCGTGCACTCCTACAGCTACAAATAGACCGATCAAAAAGAATACTACTTTAAAAAATTTCATTAACCAAAAATATAAAAATTACTTAGCCGGATTATAACCCGACGGGATACTAAAAGGAAATTCAAGCGGCTGATCAAAATCAGCTTTAATATAATGCAGGCTCATTTTCACCTTCTTCTTCGGCATTACCGACGACAGATCAATCTGCGATGCCAGAATCCTGTTTGTCGCAGGAATAAACACGCTGTTGTCTACCGTTAACGACTGCCCCGCAACCAAATCGGATAATTCTGTATGATTTGCTTTCAGATCGGCTCCTAAAACCAGTTTATAAGCCAATTCCTGCAAATTGCCTGTCATTACCGTGCGACCGCTATCTGCCTGTAATTTCGCATCATCATTTATCAGTTGAGGTATAGCATTGCCCACCAAAAGCGCCTCTAAAGAGTCAAAATTAATCTGGTGACTGGTATACGAATAAATGTATGAAAATGGCTTTTGCAAGTATAGCCCCTGTAATTTATTGATCACCAAAAGGCTGTCAGGGGTAATCAATGCCCGGGCAACTTCGATGCCCGCAATGGCAGTAATGGAAACCCATATTTTCTGGCCCTTTTGTATGCGAACATTCAACGTTACATTATTACTGCTGCCGTTGATATCCAGCATCGTTTTTGCCTTGCCCGAGAAGGTATTATAGCTTAGCTGGCTCGACCGGATTGCATCCAGCTTGTTAAGCGATTTATCAGGAACAGTTGTTACCGGTTTAGGGGCTACTATCGTTTTCTTTTTCGCTTTGCAGCCAAACACAGCCAGCGAACCACAAATACAAACAATAAGCAGCTTATTCAACGTATTTCTTCTCATTTATTTTTCTGTCTAAAATGGGTGAACCTCCGCCGTTATCTTTTGCTTTCTTCCAGTTTTGCAGGGCAGCATCCGCATTGCCCAATTGAAACATAATATCGCCATAGTGCTCGTATTGTACCGGACTGTTGTCTTTATTATGTGCCAGAGCTTTTTCCATCCAGGTTTTTGCTTCAGTATATTTTTTTTGCTTAAACAATATCCAGGCATAAGTATCTTCAAATGAAGCCATGTCAGGCTGAAGCTCATTAGAATGCTTCGACATCTCAGCAGCCTTTTCTAACTGGATACCACGCACCGAGAGGTAATAAGCATAGTTGTTTAGTGTATAAGCATTATCCGGATTATAGGTCAAAGCTTTTTCGTAAGCCTGATCTGATTTGGTGAGATCATTTAGTGAATGATAACAATCTCCCAGAGAGGAATAAGCCTGAGATAAAAGCTCTTTATCCTGAGTCTCCAGTTCGGAGGCATTTTTCACGTATTCAACCGCCTTTTTGAAGTCTTTTTTCTGCTGATAACAGACGCCGACCAGGTAATTAAGCCATGCCTGGTTAGGGAAAAGTGATAGTGCATCCTGCCCGTCTTTTAAGGCGCCATCGACATCGTTGTCGCTTAGTTCTAACCGGATCAGTTGCTCACGCACCTCGTATACCTGTCCATTCATTTGAACCGACTTTTTATAATTCTCTTTCGCCTCTTTGTACTTGCCGTTCTGTAAAAGCATATCGCCGTACAAAGCAAAAGCTCTTGAGTCATCCGGATGTGCAACGGTAAGTAGCCTGCTTAACTCCAATGCACTGGCTTTCGCATTGGGATCAGGAAATTTCGGAACATAGTTCAAGACGATCTTTAATTTCTGATCGATATCCAGATCAGGAATGGCAAAAGCAGTGGTTAGCTCCTTAAAGCTGCGTTCGTTATCTTTTTTATCGCGGTAAATATCGGCAAGAGCTAAATGAACTTGTCCATTATTGGGGTCGATCTTTTCAGCAGATTGCAATGTTGCAAGCGCTTTATCCTGTAGGTTGTTTGAATTATAAACCTCGGCAAGGAACAGGTAGTATCTTACCTGGGTAGGGTTATCCTTGATCATCGCCTCCATATCGGCAGCAGCCTGGTCTATTTTTCCTTGTTTCAGGTAGATTGCCTGGCGCTTGGCCATAAGATCATCGGTAATACCGGAGATTTCTTCTATCTGTTTATAAACGGCCAAAGCATCGTCATATCTTTTTTGCAGAAAATAAACGTTAGCCTTGTCGTAGTAATAGTCTACTTTATCCGGATCGATCCTTATGAGTTCATTGAAAACATTCTCAAGCTTATCAATCTCGTTATTCTTTTCGTAGCAATCAGCAAGGCCAACCCAGTACCATTCGTTATCAGGTTTTACCGTAACCGCTTTTTCAAGAAAGTCGCGGGCGTCGGAATAGTTATTTTTGAGTTTAGCAAGATTAGCCAGTTCGAAAAGCGTAGCGTCATTCTGCGGGTCCATCGAGAGTATCTGGTTAAACTCTTCGGTAGCCAGGGTAAAATTCTCAACTGTCTTCTCACGCAATGCCGAAAAGAAAAGCTGGCGCACCATCAAACTGTCGTCGGCATTCATAGGTTTACCTACAACCATTACCACACGATTTGCCTTGCCCGATTTGTCATTTTGTGCAAAGACTAAACCCGGCAACACCATAAAACCTAAGAATATGCCCAGTCCGTATCTCATCTTATCCTACTCCTGTATGTCCGTAACCGCCGGCACCGCGTGTTGTTTCGTTCAATATTTCCACCTGCTGCCACTCCACTTTCTCGTGTTTGGACACGATCATTTGTGCTATCCTGTCTCCTGTGTTGATCTCAAAAGGTTCAGTTGACAAATTGATCAGCAACACTTTTATCTCACCGCGATAATCTGCGTCAATTGTTCCCGGAGAATTAACAATGCTGATACCATGTTTGTATGCTAATCCACTTCGCGGCCTGATCTGCGCTTCATATCCTTCGGGCAGTTCAATATGTAATCCTGTCGGGATCAGCTTGCGCTCCATCGGGTTAAGCAGCACGGTGCTTTCCAGGTCGGCACGCAGGTCCATGCCTGCTGAGTGTATAGTTTCGTAAGCAGGTAAAGTATTTTTCGACCTGTTGATTATCCTGATGTTCATCGCTTGCTGAATATGGCTTTTAAGTCCTTGCGTTCAAAATAAAAAGCTGCAAGGGCGTATAATAATAATAGAGCGTCTCCTGCAAATATATTCCTCTTAAAAATATAGAACGAAAGAAAAACGATTAAAATTGAGGAAATTATATACGCCAGGTTCTTTTTTACATTGTACGGAATCGGGTAGTTTTTTTGCCCCCAGATATAGGATAAAATCATCATTACGGTATACGCAATAAGCGAGACCCAGGCCGATGCCATATAGCTGTATTTAGGGATGAACAGCACATTCAATACTATCGTCAGGATAGCACCGATACCAGAAATATAGAGTCCATACTTAGTTTGATCGGACAATTTGTACCACACAGAAAGGTTCATGTAAATACCCAGGCTCACATAGCCGAACAACAGCGGTGGTACTACATCCAACCCAACCCAGTATGAGCGGTTATTAACGTAGTATTTCAATATCTGGATATTGGTGGTAACTGCCACGAAAGTTATACAAACCGTTATCACAAAATAATTCATGATGCGGGCGTAAGTCTGTCCTGAATTTTTGTTTTTGGCATGATTGAAAAAGAAGGGTTCGGCACCCAATCTGAAAGCTTGTATAAATATGCTCAGGAAGATCGAAATCTTGGCACAACCCGAATATACACCGACCTCATGCTCACTAATACTCGGATCCAATATTTTACCTAAAAGCAGCTTATCAAGATTTTCGTTAATAATATATGACAGGTTAGCGATCAGGATGGGCCAGCTGTATATCAGCATGCTTTTAAACATGTCGCCATCAAACTTTATCTGAATTTGAAGAAGCTCGGGCAGGAGCATCAAAAAGGTGATAAAGCTTGCCACTAGATTCGATAAAAACACATAACCTATCCAGCCTTGCACATACCATTGCTTAAACCATTCTGAGCCTGCCGAATGATGTCTGATCATATAAGGTACAGCAAATATGAAAAACAGGTTAAGCGTTACCATCACGATGATATTTACCAGCTTAACTACACCATAACGAATGGGTCTGCCATCGGCGCGCAACTTTGCGAATGGGATAACACACCAGGCATCAAGCACCAGGATGCCGATAAAATATTTGATATAAAGCTCGAACTGATCTTGTGGTGTATCCTTGCCTATTTTTATAAATCCGGCGATAGTATGTGAAAATGGGAAGGTCAGCAGAAGAAATGCTACCGACATCATAAATACTACCCAAAAGCCATTGTTGTAAACCTGCTTTTTGTTTGCATCGTCCTTATTCAGGTATCTGAAAAAGGTAGTCTCCATTCCGAATGACAGCACTGCGTTAAGGATAGACGCATAGCTAAACATAGTGCTGAAAATACTGTAAATAGATGGCAGATAAGCGGTAGTATAAAGTGGGGTGAGTAACGAGCTAAGTAATCGCTGAACGATTGTACTAAAGCCGTATATAGCCGTTTGGCCCGCGAATTTTTTAGCTGTTGACAATGATAATTTTTTACGAGGCTTAAAATAGCCTCTTTTTTACAACCTCAAAATTACGATAGTTTTTCAATTCCCCTTCATGGCTTTCTACCGAAGTCACTTCCGCATTTTCAGGTCCTTCCCTGCACCAATCCAAAAATAACTCCATGCTCATTTTATCCCCTTCGGCAGCTATGGCAACATCACCATTATCTTCATTTTGCACATAGCCTTTTATACCCAGCTGGTCGGCTACTGCCTTTGTGGAAGCCCTGTAGAATACGCCCTGCACTTTGCCCTTTACTGTTATATCGAGGTGGATCATTGAAGTTGTAATGTTGAAAAGTTTGAAAGTTGCAAAGTTAGGGTCTTATCCAATACGATTAAGCTTTATGAATTAACATTCCAACTTTTCAACCTTACAACTTTTCAACCGAAGTTAAACCAACCTCTTCACCTTACTTTCAGCAGTAATTTTAAGACCGTCCAAACCAGTGACCAGGTTCAAACCAGGTGTTTTGCCTGTTTCCAGCGTTCCTTTTTCATCAGCAATACCCAGGTAACGAGCGCCATTGATGGTACCCCATTCAATCAATTTTTGTAAACCGATAGCAGGGAACTTTTCCTGTATCAATTGCATCTCGTGCAGGATAGATAGTTTAGTATTTGACGCGAGGCTGTCAGTACCGAGGGTAATATTGAAACCCTGATCAACGAAAAGATCAATCTTTGGCAGCCTGTTTTCGATATATTGATTAGCACCTGGACAAAAGCAGAAATGCACTTTGCGGTCGAAGCGTTTTATGAAGTAAATATCTTTTAAGTTCGTGTAGGTATTATGCACAAACAAAATATCCTGTTTGTTGCTTAACAGTGGCAAAATAGATTGCAGTGAGTTACGCGCCTGTGACTTAAAATAGCTGATATCCATCCCGAAATGATCGTACAGATCAAGGAATCCGCCTAAACGGTAGCGGTAAAATTTATTTTCCTCTTCCGTTTCCTGGTTATGTATGCTAAGCAGATTAGTATGGGCATCGCTGTATTTTTTTATCAGCCTGAACAATTCTTTTGATACCGAATACGGTGCGTGCGGTGTAACAGAGGCCGATTGATTTTTAAATTCTCCCAAAAGCGCCATTGACTTATCAAAAGTACTTTCGGCCTTGTCGGGCATAAAGCTGAAGGCCTCAACAAACGTATGATAGTAGATATTGCTTTTGGCTTTTATTGCAACGCTGACATTGCTGTTTGAGATATCACCAACGGCCACTATTCCGTTTTCATACATGTCTTTATCAGCTTTTTCAGCGGCTTTTAGTATGGTGGCGTTATCGGCGTTCCGGAGAGATTGTATTTCTTTAATGAAATTGATGAGCCCTTTTCCTTGCGATAGCTTGTCCTTCAGATGGGATAACTCGAGGTGACAGTGCGTATTGATGAACCCCGGACAAAGAGCTCCTTTTAAATGTTCAACTTCGCTGAGCTTAACATTTGGAGGGGGTATGTCGGATACAGAAATGATCCGCCCGTGGTCATCAATGGTGACCACACCATTTTTAATCGGATCGGCATGTACAGGAAAAACGTAATCGGCTCTAAAACTTTTCATTAAAAAATAATTTAAACCTATTGCTCAAAACGTTTTCCGTCTAAACATTCGCGCCCTGACACCCCACTTTTATCAAACACAATAGCTAACTGCTTATTGTTCTGATCAAAAGATTACAAAAAGAATGTTTATCCAAAAGGCAGACTTTTTTTATTTCCGTACCTTTGCACTGTGAAAAGTACTGGAAATAAAATTGATATCCGCAACCTGAGCCTCGAGGCTTTATACGAACATTTTACTCAAATGGGAGAAAAAAGTTTCAGGGCAAAGCAAGTTTATGAGTGGTTGTGGAAAAAATCATGCATTTCTTTTGACGAAATGAGCAATATTTCAAAAGAACTCAGGCAAAAACTGGATGAAAATTTTATAATCAATAACGTAAAAATTAACAACTCACAGTTTAGCGCCGATAAAACTATAAAAAATTCTTTTATTTTATATGATAATCATTTAATTGAAGGAGTACTTATTCCGGCCCCCGAGCGCATGACAGCCTGTGTTTCGTCGCAAGTTGGCTGTAGTTTAACCTGTAAATTTTGTGCAACAGGCTATATGGAGCGCAAACGCAATCTTAACCCAGACGAAATTTACGACCAGGTGGTGCTGATTGACAAGCAGGCTAAAGAAAATTATGGCTTACCGCTAACCAATATTGTATACATGGGCATGGGCGAACCACTGCTCAATTATGCCAATATGATGAAATCGGTGGAGCGTATTACGGCGGAGGATGGCCTGAATATGTCACCCAAGAGGATCACCGTTTCAACAGCAGGCATAGCCAAAATGATCAAAAAGCTGGGTGACGATCAGGTTAAGTTTAACCTGGCGTTGTCATTACACGCAGCCAACGATGAGAAGCGCAACACCATTATGCCGATCAACGAGCAGAATTCATTAAAGGCCCTGGCAGACGCTTTAAAATACTATTTCGCCAAGACAAAAAATCCTGTTACATACGAATACATCGTCTTTAACGACTTTAATGATGAACTGCAGGATGCTGCCGAATTAGCTAAATTCTGCAAGCATGTACCATGTAAGGTAAACATTATTGAATATAACCCCATTTCGTTTGCCAATTATCTGAATGCAGGTGAAGATAAGATTGAAGCATTTGCTGCTTACCTGCGGGGACAGGGCATTATAACCAATGTGCGTCGCAGCCGTGGAAAGGACATTGATGCAGCCTGCGGACAGCTCGCCATAAAAGAAAAAGCAAAAGTTTCCTGATCGCCTAATTTCTGCTAAATTGATGGCATGAAATTGCAGACCGGCTACTGGGCCGATTTTGTCTCTCTATTATTCCCCGAACTTTGCCAGGCCTGCGGCGAAAGCCTTGTTGCTGGCGAAGATCTGCTTTGCCTCGATTGTCGCTATAATCTGCCATTTACCGATTTTCATCTGAAGCCGGATAATATGGTAGCCCAGCAATTTTGGGGAAAGATCAACCTGGAAGGCGCTTATGCTATGTGCTACTTTGCAAAAGGCGGTAAGATCCAGCACCTGATGCATAATTTTAAATATAAAGGTGTACAAGAGATCGGCAACCTGCTGGGTAATATAGCAGGAGAGCAATTATTGAAAAGTCCGGTTTTTAAAACTGTGGATGTGATCATACCTGTCCCGCTGCATAAAAGCAGGTTGAGAAAAAGAGGCTATAATCAGAGTATGTGTTTTGCCGAAGGTTTGTCTGAAAAGATGGGAGTCCCGGTTGATGAAAACAACCTGGTAAGGATAAGAGCGACCGAAACGCAAACGCACCGCTCGCGCTTTTCGAGGTTCGAGAATATGCAGGAGGTATTCGCCCTCACTGACACCGAAGCATTAAGAAATAAGCATATTTTGCTTGTAGATGACGTTGTGACAACAGGCTCAACACTGGAAGCCTGCGGCGCTGAATTATTAAAGGCGGAAGGAGCGAAACTGAGTATCGCCACGATAGCCTGCGCCGAGTGAGACGTTCATTGGTTCACTGGCTCATTTGTTCATTGGTTTTGTCGCCGAATAGCAGACACCAATGAACTATTGAACTAATAAACTAATGAACCAATCAACTAACCTTCTGATACTTGGCCAGTTTATCGTATAAACCTTTAGGGTCAAATGGTTTCAGAACGTAATCGTTCATTCCTGCGCGGGTGATCTCGTTCACTTCGCTGGTCAGCATAGATGCGGTTAGCGCTATGATCGGTAATTGCTGGAAGTAGGTCTCGCTCTTCGACCTGATGATCTCGGTAGCTTCCAAACCGCCCATTACAGGCATATGAATATCCATCAGCACAACATCGTAGTCAGCCTTTCCTTCAATTTTAGCTACTGCTTCCAGGCCATTCTCTGCAAAATCAACCGTCGCACCCCATTTGGTGATCACTTTATTGATCAGTAACCTGTTGATCTGGTTGTCATCAACAACCAGGATGTTTAATTGTAATTCTGTTTCCACTGTACTGTTATTAATATCTGTATTACCTTGTATTTGTCCTTTATTAAACCTCGCTGTAAACCAGAAACTCGAGCCTTTGCCCGGTGTACTGTCCACATTGATCCTTGATCCGTGCAGCTCAACCAGCTTCTTGGTAATTGCCAAACCTAAACCGGTTCCGCCATATTTACGCGTTGTATCTGCTTCGGCTTGTTTAAACGATTCGAATATCGTATCAATTTTGTCCGCAGCAATACCGATACCGGTATCATTAACGGCAAAACGTATTGTTACATTGTTCTGGGTCTGTTCAATTACCTTAAGGTCGATGGTGATACCACCTTCTTCTGTAAATTTAACAGAATTCCCTGCAAGATTTAACAAAATCTGGCATATTCTTGTCCGGTCGCCCATCACCACATCCGGCACTGCCTTGTCTACGTTCCCTTTCAGGTAAATGTTTTTATCATTCACCCTGAACTGCATCGACTTGGTGATACCGTCTATTAATTCGCGTAAATTCACCTCGGCCGATTCAAGCTCAATGTTGCCTGTTTCGATTTTGGTAAAGTCGAGCACGTCATTGATCAGGTTCATCAGGTTCTCCGCTGAGAACTTCAGAATGCCCAGATTTTCCTCCTGTGCTTCCAGGTGATGATCTTCCTGCAGCAGCCGCGACATACCAATTACGGCATTTAGCGGCGTACGGATTTCATGACTCATCACAGAAATGAACATATCCTTCGCCTTGCTTAATTGCTGCGCTTCTTCCTTAGCATCTATTAACTGAAACTCGGCCTGTTTTTTATCAGTTATGTCGATAACAACCTCGATGTATTTTTCAACCTCGCCTTTATCATCCAGGATAACAGAGTTGATCACCGATATCCAAAGCGGTTTTCCATCCTTGCGATAAACCTGCAGGTCGACCTCAAATGATTTTTTGTTTCTAGATAGCTGCCGTGCCTCTTCAATTACTGCAACATCTGTAAGCTCGCCTTTTAAAACATCGCCCAGGTGTTTGTTCTGCACATCCTCTAATCCATAGCCGGTTATGTTTTCAAAAGCACTGCTCACCCATTCCACCATGCCATTTTTATTGTTGATGACAACACCACTGGTAGTGCTGCTTGCTACTAATGATAACATGGTAAGACGCTCTTCTGCCATCTTACGTTCTGTAATATCTACCACAACTCCTACCTGATGTTCGGCATAACCGATTTCGTTGTAAAACGGACTGTTATTGATATACACCCATGTTGGCATGCCTCCCTTACGATAGGCCTTCATTTCTACCGTATAGGGTTTATTTTGCTCAAGAGATTTCGATGCCTTTTCGAAAACCTCTAAATTTGTTTCCGGGCCAACCAGTATGTCGCCAAATTTCCGGCCTTTCATTTCTTCCAGTGAGTAACCGAAGATGATTTCCAATGCTTCGTTCATCCAGATCACATGGCCTTCTGCATCGCGTATCAGCATACCTGTCGACGACTTGGACGCAGCAAAAGAAAGCAGTTCTAAATCCTGCTCGGCCTTCTTTTTTGCAGTAATGTCCGATATGATCCTGATCTGTTTGATGACTTCGCTATGCTCATCCCTCAATACCGATTTCATCACGGATATCCACATCGGGTAGCCGTCTTTATGCTTAATGAAAAGTTCTATTTCATAAGGCTGATTTTCAAGCAACAACTTATCTAATCCCTCACTGGTCATCTTACTGCTCAGCTTTCCTTTCAGTACCTCGCCTAAAAATTTCGATTCAACATCTTCTAACGAATAGCCGGTGATGTTTTCAAAACCGTCATTTACCCAAACAACCTCATCTTTGGCATTACTGATCACCACACCATTATCTACCTTGCTTGCTACCAATGACAGCTGCTCCAATTGTGCGGCAATTTCTTTTTGCCCAGTAATATCGCGTCCGCTGGCATACCATTTGTCATTGCTGTAGGATACAGACCAGCTCATGCACCTGATCTTACCGCTTTTGGTAACCACAAAGGTTTCTATCTCAAAAAATCGTTTCTGGCTTTTGATGCCCTTTCGCAATACTTCAAGCGACGCGCTTTTGCTTTCCTGTAAAAAGAAGTTCCAGATAGGCTTTCCTGCCAGTTCTTTTGGTTGATAGCCTAGGGTTTTATAAACAGTATCGTTAATTAACTGAATATTGAAATCACGATCGGTGATACAATGTACCTCGCCCGAATTATTGAAAAGATTATAGAATTCTTCGTGCTTGATCAGGCTTTCTTCGGCCTGTTGCTTTTCTTTACGCAAAACCAATTGCGCCATTACTTCCGAAGCCAGAATCCTCAAAGCATCGCGCTGATCATCGGTCAGCTCACGCGGAATCTGGTCGATAACACAAAGAGAACCCAGCCGGTGACCATTAGGGTCGATCAGCGGGGCTCCGGCATAGAAACGCACATGGGGTTCGTTCTGCACATAGGCGTTATCCCTGAAAACATCAGATTTTAAGGTATCCTTAACCTCAAAAATATCATTGCCCATAATGGTATGGTTACAAAACGCATCAGAACGTAATGTTTCCGTACCATCCATACCAATCTTCGACTTAAACCACTGCCTGTCAAGGTCGATAAAGGTGATCAGGGACATAGGAACCTTGCAGATATAAGATGCAAGGCGTGTAATGGCATCATACTCTTTTTCCGGCAGCGTATCCAGAATATTATAAGACTCAAGTGCGTTTAAACGCTGGTATTCAGTATCGGAAATAAATTTTTCTTGTAATGCCATTCGTAATCAGATCCCTAATCACGGTACAATGGAAAATCTTCCATTAACCGATGGACCTTTTTACGTATTTTTTTCAAAGAAGGTTCGTTGTCCGGATCGATAATTACGGCGTCGATGAGCTCTACAATGTACTCCATTTGCTTCTCTTTTAAGCCGCGTGTAGTGACAGCTGCGGTACCTACACGGATACCTGAAGTAACAAACGGCGACTTATCGTCAAACGGCACCATATTTTTATTTACAGTGATATCGGCAGCTACAAGGGCATTTTCTGCTGCTTTACCGGTGATGTTTTTATTACGCAGGTCGATCAGGATCAGGTGATTATCTGTACCACCAGAAACAATGTCGTATCCTTTTGCAACAAATGCACGGGCCATTGCATCGGCATTCCTTTTCACCTGGAAGATATACTTCATATACTCTTCGCTCAACGCTTCTTCAAAAGCGACGGCTTTGGCAGCGATGATATGCTCCAGCGGACCGCCTTGCGTGCCAGGAAACACAGCCATATCCAATATAGCCGACATCATTTTGATCTCGCCTTTTGGTGTTTTTAAGCCCCATGGGTTTGGAAAATCCTTACCCATCATGATCATACCGCCACGTGGGCCACGCAGGGTTTTATGTGTGGTAGTGCTAACGATATGGCAATGCGGAAGCGGATCAGTTAATAAACCTCTTGCGATCAGACCGGCAGGGTGTGCAATATCGGCCAGCACCAAAGCGCCAACTTCGTCAGCTACTTTACGGATAAACTCATAATCCCAATCGCGTGAGTAAGCAGATGCTCCGCAGATGATCAGTTTTGGTTTTTCGGCAAGTGCCACTTTTTTAAGCTGATCGTAGTCAATACGACCGGTTTCTTTTTTCACCCCATAAAAATGAGGCTCATATAATTTACCTGAAAAGTTTACAGGCGAACCATGCGTTAAGTGACCACCATGAGAAAGGTCAAAACCTAATATTTTATCGCCCGGCTGCAATACCGCAAGCATTACTGCCGCGTTTGCCTGTGCACCAGAGTGTGGCTGTACGTTAACCCACTCGGCATTAAACAATTGCTTAGCGCGCTCGATAGCTATGGTTTCAATTTCGTCAACCACCTGGCAGCCGCCATAATAGCGTTTGCCCGGTAAACCTTCGGCATATTTGTTGGTTGCAACAGAAC
>NZ_DATCRU010000102.1:0-34206 GCF_036568825.1 Mucilaginibacter sp.
TTAAAAATTCTGTAAATTCTGATTCAGACTATCTCCGCCACCACAAAAGTACTCCCGCCAACAAAAACCAAATCGTTTTTATCAGCCTGACTTTGTGCGGTTTTTAAGGCTGCATTTACCGATACATATATTTCGCCATGCAGACCAAAGGATTCGGCTTTTTGCTGCAGTAACTCAGCATCAAGCCCTCGCGGAATATCTGGCTTACAGAAATAATAAGTAGCATGCTTAGGCAGCATAGCCAGTATTTTGCTGATGTCCTTATCATTTACCATACCCATCACGATGTGAAGGTTTTCGTGTGGTGTGCTTTCAATATTCTTTAATACTTCGGTTATACCTTCAGGGTTATGGCCGGTATCGCAAATAGTTAGCGGATGATGGGTTAATGTTTCCCAGCGACCGTGCAGACCAGTTAGCTTTTTTACCTGCTTTAATGCAGTTTTTATCTGCTCATCGCTTATCGCAAAACCCTGTCGCCGCAATTCTTCCACTGCAGATAAAACTGTTTTTACGTTCTTCAGTTGGTATGTGCCAGGTAAATCAAGTTGTAAATGTTGAGTAGTGAGTGGTGAGTGGTGAGTAGTGAATGGTGATTTTTTTTTCGAAATATCAAATTGTAAATAGTCCAGAACTTCCGATTTCCGACTTCCGACTTCTGACTTCTGATCTCCAATTTCCGATTTCAAAAACCAGTCTTCCGAAGCAAAACTGATCGGTGCATTCTCTGATTTTGCTTTATTAATAAATACATCTGCAACTTCATTTTGATATTCACCAACGATAGTCGGGATGCCAGGTTTAATAATCCCTGCTTTTTCGCCTGCAATAAGCGGCAGCGTATCACCCAGCATATTCATATGGTCCCAACCTATATTGGTGATTACTGAAAGGAGAGGGGTGATCACATTGGTTGAGTCAAGTCTCCCTCCTAAACCTACTTCAATAACAGCTATATCCACTTTGGCTTGTGCAAAGGCATCAAAAGCCATAGCAACCGTCATCTCAAAAAAGGATGGTCTGATATCTTCAAAATCCTGGCGGTGATCTTTTACAAAATCAATCACATGCTGCTCGCTGATCATCCCGCCATCAATGCGGATACGCTCCCTGAAATCGCGAAGGTGGGGTGAAGTGTACAATCCGGTTTTATACCCCGCTGTTTGCAGAATTGCAGCAAGCATATGAGAGGTAGAGCCCTTGCCATTAGTGCCCGCAATATGTACGCTTTTGAATTTTTTATGAGGATCACCCAGGCGTTTGCACAGCTCAAGTGTATTGGTCAGGTCCTTCTTAAAGGCGGAAGCACCATCCCGGGTAAACATGGGTAATTGGCTGTAGAGGTAGTCGAGGGTAGTTTTGTAGTCCATTTTATTAGTAGCAGTGGCAGTAGCAGTAACCAAAAAGTTATTACTTAGTTTTTGGGAGTAAATTTCTCGGGGTGATTAGCCATTGAGTTTAGCATCTTTCCAATTTCTTGATATTTTGATTGAAGAAGATGGAACTCATCCTGATTAATATATTCACAATTGTAAGCGAAATCTAACCAAATAGAGGTTTCGGTTGCTTCACCGTCTGCATCCGTCATTTTTGTAGTGAAGTGTTTGGGGTAGATACGTTTTCTATAACCTTCTCCGATATTGACGCAAACTGACCGCGACGATCGTCTTATTTGGTCAGTAAGAGAATAAGTTTCTTCTTTCGGAAATCGTTTACTGATTTGAAATATAGTATTCGCGGCCTCAAATGCTAATTGATAAACCTTAAGGTCTTTAAAACTGCCTGTCATAAAATTGATTTTACTTACAAAGTACTGCTACTGCAACTGCCACTGCAACTTTATTTGTAAATAAGAATCATTTTACTTTGAACGTAAAAGTTATATAGCCTACCTGTACATCGGGAGCATTGTCGGAAGGATTAAACTTGGCGTTTAACGCTGCCTGTTTACATTTATTAAAAAGATCGTAATCGACTATGGTTGTACCCTTTGCACCGGCAGTTGCAGAAATGACATTACCATTCTTATCAACTTGTATTTGGACAATAATTTTGCCCGCACGCTGGTGATTATCATCAACAGTCGGACGGGAAACCCAACTTCTGTTTCCGAGAGCAAGACCGCCATTCCCAGAGCCTGTACCGTTATAATTATTGGAAAGGTTTGAACCATTGGGATTACCCTGGTTACCCGGGGTGTTTGTCGTGCCGTCTCCATTGCCGTTGCCTTTGCTGCTCATCCCTTTAAAGAGTGCCCTGTTGTCGACAGTTTGTTTTACAGCTTTTTTAGTGGGTTCAGAAGTAGTTACAGCGTTGGTCGTTTTTTTCGTTTTATCATTAACCTCCGGCGCATCTTCTGTTGTTTGAGTAACTACTTTTTTATCGGCTTGCTCTACCTGTGTCTTCTGAGGTGTTGGCGTAGGTGGAGTAACCTTGGTAGCTTTGGTATGCGTTGGCCGTGGAGATTTGGACGGCTCTTCCGTGCTCATATAGTCATCACCCATACCTTCTTTACTTGTACCGTAATTCACCAATATCCCACCGGTTCCCATTTCTTGCGGAGGCGGGTTTTTAAATACAATAAAATAGCACAGGGCGATCAATATTCCCATAATGATGCCTGTGGCTAAAAATGCCTTCGGGTAATTATTCTCTTCCTGGTAAGCTTCCATTTTCTTCAGTTTGCAGTTGGCCGTTTGCAGTTGGCATTTGTGTGGTGCTTCCTGAAAACTGCTAACTCTTCCTCAACTCTTCAGTCTGCAGTTGCCGGTTTACAGTTTGCAGAGTTTAACTGCCAACTGTAAACTGCTAACTTTTTCACGTGGTCGCTTGCTTTAGGTCATATGGTTTTAACTGCCCACTGCCCACTGCAAACTGCCAACTATCCTTTAGGTTCTGTTGCCAGAACAAGTTTTATATTCAATTTCTGTGCTACGTCCATTACCTGTACCACATCCTGTATGGCTACGGTACGGTCTACTGATAAAACTATCGTCAATTCTGTTGCCACGTTTTTAAAACCCATCAGGGTAGTTTGCAAATCCTCTACCTTAATCGGTTTATTGTTAACTGTGTATTTTAGATTCTTGTCGATGGTTACCGAAATGGTTTTTTTAGAAACCGCCTTGCCCGATGATGATTTTGGCAGCATCAGTTTGATCACGTTCGGGTTGGTAATGGTCGACGCGATCAGGAAGAAAAGCAACAGAAAGAACATAATATCGTTCATTGCCGAGGTGTGCACCTCAGCCGATACGCGCTGATGTCTTTTTCTTAAGTTCATTTGCTTGGTTCTTCTAACAGGTCGATAAATTCAATAGCGTCGGTTTCCAGTTTCAAAATTACTTTATCTACCATCATTTGCAGAATATGATAACATACGTAAGCTACGATACCCACCATAAGACCCGCTGCCGATGTTACCATCTTCACATACAAACCACCAGATATAACGCCCATACTGATGTTGTCAGTCTTTGATATATCATAAAATATTTTGATAACCCCTGCAATTGTACCCAGGAACCCAAACATCGGTGCTATACCGGCAACGATACCTAATATACTGATATTTTTCTCGAGTTTGGAAACCTCCAGCTTACCCACGTTCTCAATAGCGCCTTCAATATCCTTTATCGGGCGACCGATACGTAACAGTCCCTTTTGCAGCATACGACCAAGCGGCGAGTTGCTATTCCGGCATATCGCGATAGCTGATTCCAGCTTACCTGTCAAAATACTGGTACGTACCTGGCTCATCAGGTTCGATTCATCCTTCGCTGCTTTACGGATAGTAAAGTACCGCTCAAAAAATATTACCAACCCCAGTACCGCCAGGAACCCGATGGGGATCATTACCCAACCACCTTTGATCAGCAGGTCGCCGAAACGCAGGTCGTCGCTTTGTCCGGGTACTATGGGTAAATTTTTTGCAGTGTCGGCCAGTTTGTGCGCCGTATCAGTTATTTGTGCTAATAGCATCATTTTTTTGGTTTATAAATTTGTACTAAAATATCGCCTTTTTTAATCTTGGTAGTATTCAGAATGCTATCTCTGACTCTATCTGCAACCTCTTTATCAAAATAGGTGCCTAATGTAATTATGTAATTTTTGCCATCAATATGTTTAAGCATGTGTGGTTTCAGGCCCATACTCTGATATCGGTTTATAATATTATATGCCTGCTCAGAGGATTTAAAAGCTCCTGCTATTATCTCGTAATGCAAAGTGGCTGCTGTATCAACTGCACCCGTACTGTTGCCTGTAACCAGGGCTTGTGCTTTCGCCAAGGAATCCTGTTTTGTAGCGACAGCAGCTTTTTTAGTCGTATCGGTACCTGCGGTCTTCTTCTCAACTGATTGCCCTGCGGTTGTATCTACCGCTACAAAAGTTTGCGGTTTATCTTTAGAGCGATCAAACCATTGCGGTTTATACTTATAAAGACCCATCAAGGCGAGCAAAGCGATAATGAGTATAAGCAGCACCGCTATCCAGGTATTGTTATTATTACGACGAACAGGTTCTTCATAAGCATATTCCTCAACCGGCTCTTCGTCTTTCTCAATAACAGTAGGTTTTTGAACGACCGGAGGTGTTTCAATAACAGGTGGCGTTTCAATAACCGGTGCTTTTTCGTCCTCAACAGGTTTTTCAATCTCCTCAACTTTTGGAGACGGTTGCGTTATACGATCATGCGCCAGTTCACTCAGTATCTGGTCGGCAATAGATAATGGTTTTTTCTCTTCCTCAATTTTTGGAGGTGGAGGAGGGATCCTATTGTTAACCAATTCAGTTTGCGCCTGATCGGCTGTGGATGGCGTTTTCTGTTCCTCTTGTACCTTAATTGGCGGAGGAGTATATCTTACTGAAGGTTTTTCTACTATCTCGTCAATGCTTACCGGCTTCAGCCCAAAAAACGCGGGGTCGATTTCTTTAGATGAGCTATTCTCGTTAAAGCCGATGGATGAGCCATTTAAGTAAAGCTGACCTACACCGGTTATATCAACTCTTTGTACAGGTATCTGCTGTTTTAGCCCGTTGACATACTTTTCGATAAAATATTTTGCCGACGCCAGCGAGATGTTTTTCTTGTCCGAAATAAATACGGCCAGTTTGTCATCGGCCAGGGCTCCGCCGTCAAAATTTATTTTGTGGGTTGGCGGATAGAACTTGTTTTCTTTCTCGTTGTAGTAGCCGTTGATGCGGGTATGAGCAAAGCGACCGATTCCCGGCACATTTACTTCGCCCTCTAATCCCAATAGTTCATTTATATATACGGCTAAATCCATTCCGCTAAAAGTAACAGTAAATCACAAATCACACAACTCAAAAATGTGCGGCTACACCACCAAATACGTTGAAGCCATAGGCCTGGTAGTAGCGCCAAATTTGCGGGTTACTGTTCAAAATATTGTTTACTTGTCCAAAAATTGAAAATGTGTTGTTTATCTTATATTCTACGCCACCGCTCAGGTCAGCAAACGAGCTAATTGATACAGGCAGACTATAGGTTCTGGTAACTGTGTTACCCGAAACAGTACTGCTAATGAAAGTTTCGTCAAAAGTGCTGCCCCTGAATAATAATGTTCCGTTAATGCTTAGTTGTTTAGTGATATGGAGTTGAGTACCAGCTGTCAGCTTAAATTTAGGCAGGTTCCATGGTTCGGTCTCGCTGGCCATTTTGTAGTTCTTATATTCAACCCTGCCAAATACATTTACAGCGTCTGAAACTTTCACATCTAACTCTCCATTGATGCCGGTGATTGTTGCTGTGCCGTTATCATACACAATTCCAAATTGGTTATGATTAACTGAAGTGGAGTCGAGCACCATCAAAGGCATATTCTTTACCTTGTTCTGGAATACTGTTATTTTAAAGCCAACTCCGGGGGCTACAGTACCCTTTAATCCCGCTGCGATATCAAGCCTGTCAACAGAGTTTTGGATCGGGCTATGATCCAGCCCTGTAACAGCATTCCGGATCTCAAGATTATTTTCGAGGAATGGATTTTCTTCCGACAAATCGCGCAAAGATGTTTTGTTTACATCGCCTTTTACTTCTGCAAACAAACGTACATATTTTGGTATCACCTGGAATTCCAGTCTGGCAGCAGGGAAAATGTATGCTTTTGTTGTTGCTCCAAATCCTCTAACAAGGTTTAATCCTGCATCAATCTTATAATTATCACCCTGGAATTTTAAGTAAGGATTCAATCTAACCAAATTGTTATTGATGGAATAAGCGCTATCCTTTTGAGAGCTCATATCCAATGAAGCGCCTAAGCCAGCGTAGAATTGTTTAACAGTCTGGTTAATAAAACCGCTCAGTACAATGTTGTTTTCTTTGGTGGCGAATGCATTATCCCACACGTAGCCGTCAATTTTAGCGGCATAAGTAAAGGCATTTTCTTCGTCCTTAAATTTTTTGGCTACTTCAACACCACCGCTTATGGTATTAAAATGCTGAGCTAACGGGCTATAGGCTTTAGGCGGATTGGCCGGATCAAAGCCGTAGAAGTAAGTACCTCTGCGGTTATAGCCTACACGTGCGGTAATATCGTTATCATCAAGAATGCCTTTGATGAATATGTTAGCTTCGTCGCGGCTTTCGTTTTGTTTAGGAATGCTGCCCGATTGTGCAAAGTGCCTTGCATAACCACCCACCTGCATATTCGGGTCCTGCCCGTTATTGATATATACCTCCCCAAAAGTGGTTTTCATATTACCCACTCCGATACGTGCATAGTTGTTTGACGGTACGGAATCCTGTTCCTTAGGCATCTGCATGGCCGACAACTGATGGATATCTGTATTGCGTTCCAGGCGTTTATCCAGCGGGAAGTAGGTTAGTGGCGCTTTGAATGGCGTTTTATCTTCCAAATCAGGGTTGCGGCGGATCTTCACCGCATCGGCCAAAACCGGTTTGTAAGCTGTAGTTACCACCACCTCTTCTGATAATCCACCTGGGTTTTGGTTTTTGTTGGCTTGTGCCTGACCGCCTTTCTTGGTGGTATCCTGAGTAGCCGATGTTTTAGCAGCAGTTTTTGTTTTTTCTGCAGGCTTCTTCGTAGTGGTAGTCTTCTTTTTAGTAGTAGTTTTATTCTGTGCGTTAGCAGGAGCAAAGTAAAATACTATTGCTAAGGTAAGCAGCGCGAATATATATCTTGATCTGATCATTGCTTGTCTTTTCCTATTTCTTTGTTATCCTGTTAATTAATTTTTAGTTGTGTCCGGTTGAGTTTCCTGCTTAGTCGTATCCTGCTGGATTCCCTGCTTAGGCTGAGACTGTTTAGTTGCCTTAGTACTTCCCGGACTTAATCTTTCCAGTTTATCCTTCGCTGTCGGTAAAATATCGTCGTCGGCTTTATAATTGTCTATGATACTTTGCAGCGTAGCCTTCGCCTGGAAGTTATCCTTTAGCGCTACATAGTTGTCGGCTAGCAGGATGTAGGTTTTAGCTACCCAGTAATCATAGTTTGGCAATTCTTTCACCAAATCGAAGCAGGTTTTCTGTGATGATTTGTACCTGCCTTTATTGTATTCTATTTGGGCGATGTTGTATTTGGCTTCAGCTGCAGCTATAGTTTTGGTATTGGCTACTGTGTAGTCAAACTCTTTAACTGCCGATGTGGTATCGCCTTTTTGCATATAAGCTATACCGGCGTATAAGCCTGTTTTAAACTTATCTTCCTGTGATGATTTCTCATACTCGCGAACCAGCTTGGCATATTTCAATGCATCATCCGGGCTCTTCATTTGCGCGTAACACAACAACAGGTTGTTGATCGCAAATGAGTAGTCAGCTTTATATTCTGAGTTGATCTCCAGTTTCTTTAAGTAAGCAACGGCTTCGTTGTATTTCTTCTGAGATATCTCCCAGTTGGCCATACTGATCAGCGATTTTTCAGTGTAAGCGCTGGTCCAGTCGTTTAATATTACGTTGAAGTCGGCAACAGCTTCGTCGCCACGTTTCAGGTTGATCAGGCTCTGGCCCCGTAAGAAATGCACTTGCTTTTCGTATATCGGTTTGGTTGGGAATTTATCCAGGTAGGCACTTACAGCCGCTACCGTTCCTGCCCAGTCACCTTTCAGGTAAAGATTGTTAGCAGCAGTGTACATGATGCTCTCCTGGTCGGCAACGGTATAGTTGCCGATAGGTGTAGACTGCGCATAAGTGATAAAGGTTTGCGCATCACCTTTATCGGTGTATATCTTCTCGATCTGTTTTAACGCCTGTTTAGCTTCATCGGTTGATGAGTAATCAGCAATTACCTTCTTGAACGATTCAACTGCCAGGTCGTCATTGCCTGCGTTGTAATCGATCAAACCGATGGTTACTAACGCACGTGGGATATAGCTGCTGTGCGGATACTTTTGTATCATCGCCTGCAAATCTTCCTTAGCTATCGAACCATCGTTCTTCAGGAAGTAGGTGTAGGCAATCTCGAAAGAAGCATCATCCGCATAATCCGAGTTCGGGAATTGATTTAATACGTCGGTAAGCGTACTGATCTTCGCATCCGGCGAGCCCTGCAAGCCCTGTATCATACCACGCTGGAATAAGGCGTAATCTTCGCCTTTGGTGTGCTGAGCGATGATCTTATCGTAGTTCTGACGGGCGTTGCTGTAATCTTTCAATACAAAGTAGCTATCTCCCAGGCGGGTGATCGCATCATTGATGGTATTCCGGTCTTTTTCACCGCCCCTCAAAAACTTTTCAAAGTAAGTGGCCGCTTTTCTGTATTGCTCGTCGCCAAATGCGGCATAAGCTAAAGCATAGTTGGCATAGTTGTAAACAGATGTTTCGCTCGCGGCATCCATGTCCATAAAGCGCTCAAAATTCTGTACCGATTCGCCGTATTTACGGACCTCGAACATCGCTTCTGCCATCCAGTATACTGTTAAAGCTTCAATTTTCTTATCTGACGGATTTTTCAATGAACGCAGGAAAATACCGATGGCATTTTCAAAGGCACGTTCGTTATAAAACTCCAAACCGCGGTAATAGGTCACTTTTTGATACGCCGCCCTTGCACTGGCCGACTTATTTGGAATAGGCTCTAATATTTCAACGGCTTCTTTATAGTTTTTTGAGGTTAATAATTCTTCACCAAGTAAGATTTTTACCTCGTCAGTCCTGCGTGATTGCGGGTAGTTTTTCAGGTATAATCTTGTTGCATCCAGCGCCTGGGTGTTAAAGTCAAGCTCGTAAGATAGTTTAGCATACTCATACAAGGCGTCCTCCTGCAACTGCGGATCAAAATTCATTTTTGATGCCACAAAGAACGCATTGCGTGCGCTCTGCTTGTTACTCATCTTCAAGAATACATTACCAAGCGTGTAATTACCGTTTTGGGCATAGATGTCGTTCTGGTCAACCAGTTTTTCCAGTTCACTGGCTGATTTAGCATAGTTACCTACTTTAAAATAAGCATAACCCATTTGGTAACTATCCTGCGTATTCTGGGTTTTGCCATGATCCTGATCCTCGAAACGGCTGTAATAAGCTACCGAGTTATCGTAATCAGCTTTAGCGAAGTAGGATGCACCTACAATACGCAACATTTCGGTTTCGTGCTGCTGATGCGTGGTTTTCAGGATCGGCACTGCATAGCTGATCACATCGTTATAGCGTTTATCAAGGAAATAAACCGCGGTGATATAATATGGATAACTGGCTTCATATTTTTTCGAGTTTTTTAGTTTCTCAAAGTTTAGCAGTGCCAGGTGATAATCTTTATTTAAATAAGCAATGTAGGCAAAATAATAAGTTGCATCCTGGGTATAGGGCGACTGCTCATTTTTTATCTCGCTGAACAGCAGTTGCGCATTTTTATAATCGTTGGTCTCAAAATAAGCATAGCCTTTGCGGAATTTGTATTCAACAGTTTCGCTGCCTATCAGGTCGCCGGCATTTACTTTGTTGAACCATTCTAAGGCCTCGGTATATTTACCCTGTTTAAAGTAAAATTTACCGATCTGGAAATAAGCCACCTTTGCCAGCGGGTTTTCAGGATGTTCTTTAATGAACTTCATGAAAAGACTCTCTGCATCATCATTCCCCAGCTCAAGGGAGCAAACCGCCTCATAATACTGTGAGTTTTCCTGAACCAGCGTAAGCGACGATTCAAATTTAGGTTGAGTGCCCGTTTCCAGCCTTGAACGCTCCACCAAACGGAATTGCTCAGCTGCGGCAACATACTTACCTTTGCTAAGCAGGTCGGACGCGGCGTGATACGTTCTGTAAATTTGGAAAGAGGGGTCTTGCTGGGCTCTGGCTGTGAGAGTAAAAAATACAGGAATAATGATAGCGGTGTATTTCAGTTTGGTCATAGCGCAAGATATCAATATGCGAAAGTAGTTATAACGCAAAAATGCAATCCACACAAGTAATTCACAAATGTGAATAACACTTTTATTTAAGTGAACGGTTATGTAATCTGTATGTTATTGGTGTGGAAAACTTTATGAATAATATTATTAAATATTGCCCCACTCAATAGGTTTATAGTCTAGTTATTTCAAATCAGCAATGTCAATTAACCGTAGCATCGTCTTAATGTTTTCAATTGTTAGTATTTTGCTGTGCGGGGCATCTGCTATTAAACAGAAAATTGACGGTCCTATTATACTGCGCGACGAAAAAATTAATTTCACTCCCAAAGAGTTTTATATAGCCGAAGTAGCAGACGAACGCAAGGACCGTAGCTCAGTTGCAGACCTGATCATTACCAAGCCGGATCATTCAATTACTTCTCAAAAATTGGATCTGAAAGATGGCGCTACAACCTCCATCAAACAATTCATAGCTAAAAACCTGCATCGCGATGCTAATCTGCGACCGGTAATAATCACCCTGAAAGAATTTAAGGTAACAGAGACTAAACTATCCAACGGACAGATCAGTGGGCGATTGGGTGTCTTTTTCGCATTCTCGCTTCAGGCAGGCTACCGAACCATCCATTTAGTGGATTATACGGGCGGCATCCGTTATATCCGCCAGGCAAATAGCCCGGTTGATATTGAAGTAATTTTGAGACAAGGGATAGAAGGTACGTTAGATTTTTTTAATACCTGGATCAATAGCAATGCAGAAACTAATGCCTTGCTGGCCAAAGCAGTGAAACTGCGGTTTACAGATTATACTGAAACACCGGAAGGAGATACTATTTATTATTCGGCTAAACGACCGTTAACCTGGGCCGATTTTAAGGATAAGCCGAGGGATAATCATTTTGAGGCAGAAATAATTCCAGTGATGGGCTATACCGAACAAAATCGTATTGCAAACGGAATTATTTATGTGGACATGGCCATTAAAGTAAGCGTAGCCAAAAGCGATTGCTGGGTAAAAGGTGAGAAGGATGACTATGTGCTCAATCACGAGCAACGACATTTTGATATCGAAAAAATAGTGGGCGAGCGCTATAAGAAGAAATTGTCAGCCATGAAGCTGCCGACAGATAATTTTTACGGTCCTATCAATGTAGAATATCTCCAGGCATTGCGTGATGCCACGAGCAAGCAAAGACAGTATGATGCTGAAACGAGGCATGGAGAGGACCGTGCAGCGCAAGCGGAGTGGAATGAAAAGATTGATAAGGAGTTGCGGGCGTTTGAGGTGAAGAAATAGATAGCGTAATCGCTCGCAGAGTCGACTCACCCCGAATGCGCTACGCTGTTCGACCCTCTCTATGGCAAGCCATAAAGAGGGTGAAGAAGAAATCAAAAAAAAAAAATAAATTCCCCTCTTTGCGCGAAGCGAAGAGAGGGTGGTCGAGCGAAGCAATGACCGGGTGAGTTGACGATGCTATGCAGGTCTAATCCTCACGGCATCTGCGATACCGACAGCACATTTCCATCCGGATCTTTAAACCAGGCTACTTTTGAGTTATTGGGCGATGTCCATATACCACGGTCGTTATCAATAAAATCATATTTCTGGAATGATACACCACGGCTAACCAATAGATCAACAGTTGCCTCAATATCCTTTACATTCCAGCCCAGGATGGTGAATTCATGCGGTGTCAGCTCTCTGACTGTAATTACACGGAGCAGGCTACCGCCTGAGTCAAACTCTATTCCGTAAGAGTCTTCGCCTAAAAATGTTAGTCCCAAAACATCCCGATAAAATGTCTTTGCTTCCTGCGGTTTTATGGTGGGTACAAATGTTTTTAAAGTCTCGTTGATTAGCATAGCGATTTTATCTTTATCTTGTATAAAGATACTGCTGTTTACTAAATATCAGTTATCTCAAAACATATTTACCCCTATCAATGGACAGTGTATACGAAAGAATAGTAGCCTTCAATAAAGACCGGCTACCCGATATAGTCCAGCTCAAATTTGTGGGCATGGCCGAAAACGTTTATCGTTTTTATCGTGGCACCTGCCATTTATTTTATGAAGACTTTTGCAAAGCAGAACATATCCCTGATTCACCGCTAACCTGGATATGCGGCGACCTGCACATGGAAAACTATGGGAGCTACAAAGGGGATAACCGCCTGGTTTATTTCGACCTGAATGATTTTGACGAGAGCGTATTAGCACCCTGCTTATGGGAAGTATCGCGCATGGTAACGAGCATTTTTATCGCTTTTGATAATCTCGGCATAAAAGCCGAGAAAGCGGCTAAAATGGCTGAAGCATATTTGAAAACTTATTCAGCCAGATTAGCGACAGGTAAGGCCCTTAGTATTGATCCCCGCATTGCCAGCGGAATAGTTTGCACTTTCTTGACCAATGCCGATGAACGCAAGCAGAAAGACCTGGTAAAGAAATTAACTATTCAAAAGAAACACCGTCTATGCCTGGCGACTGACGAACGCCATTTTTCAATAGAAGATAAAATCTATAAAAAAGAGCTTAGCCGGTTTTTCGGTCACTGGATGGAAAGCAGCATGGTGAAGGAGTATGGTTATGAGGTTGTTGATTGTGTGTTCCGTATAGCAGGCACCGGAAGCATTGGCGTGAAGCGATATATGTTTTTATTAGAGAGTAAAAAGAATGGCAAATATTTGCTGGTGGATATGAAGCAGGCGAAACCGTCATCAGTTCGGCCTTATTTAAATATAAAACAGCCTGAATGGCAAAATGATGCTACCAGGGTTATGCAGGTTAAGCAACGAATGCAAAATGTATCGCCGGCACTTTTGGGAACTGGCATGTTTAAAGGAGATAGTTATGTGATACAGGAAATGCAGCCAACAGAGGACAGGATCAATTTTGAGGTGATAAAAAACCGGTATGATGATATCCGTTTGGTGGTAGAAGATATGGCGCTTTTAACAGCATCGGCACAATTACGCAGTACAGGCAGACAGGGGTCGGTAATTGCAGATAAGCTTATTGAATTTGGTTACAATAATGACTGGCATGAAGTGATATTAAAATATGCCAAAAAATATGCAGAGCAGGTGAAGCAGGATTATGAGCAGTATGTATCAGATTACAAAGCGGCGCAGAATGTTACCAGGGTCGTAAAAAGACCAGCTGAAAAGATGTGAGGAGGTAAATACTATGCAGCAGACAGGCTCATCTCAACCTTGTCTATCAGCTCATTAATATCAAAAGGTTTTGCCAGGAAATCTACATTAGATCCCATTGCCATAAAACGGTCTGATATACTGTGGCTTGCCGATACGAATATGATAGGGATATCTTTGGTTTCATCATTTTCCCTAACCGCTTTGCATAATTCGCGGCCGTCCATATTGCCCAGCATAATATCAAGCAGAATAAGGTCTGGCTTGAACTCCCGGATACTATCGAATAATAAGCCTCCGTCTGCCAGTGTAACTACTTTGTAATCATAACCTTCAAGTATCAGCTTAATAATTTCTAAAATATCCTCGTTATCGTCAACAACTATAATTTTGCGCATATAAGTAGGTGTAATTCTTAGTATTAAGGGTCGAAATAACAATAATTGTACCATACATTATATGTGTTTGTAATACACATTAAGCGTGTGTTAAAACTATAAGTGGTAACATATAGTCGGAAATTTAGGACAGCGTTTTTCCTTTTTTTAGTACAAAGGCTGTACTCAGGAATCTTCACTTTTCTTTTTAATAAGTACATACCTGGCCTTTTGACATTTGGCGCAGAAATATACCCTGAGAGGGAGAAAAAACAGGAAAGTTTTTACAAACCAGTTGCGGTGCAGCTGAAAATGATAAGACGAGCCACATTTACGGCAATACCGTACAGTGGCGGGTTTTAATAATGTCGTTGTTGTTTCTTGTTCCACTAATAAAAACTTAATTTCTCAATCAGGCAAAATATACCTGTAAACAATCGCAGGGAAAAATAAGTTTTTTTAATGAGGGGTATTTGCGCCTTTATATGAATTTATAAAGGTAAAGGTTTCTGATCATTAAAAAATTAACTGATAAGGTCGTTTACTTTATTGATGAGCTCAACCAGGTCAAAAGGTTTGTTGATGATGGCATCGCAACCGTAAGCCAATATTTCATCCTGGTGGTTAATGTATGCCGAAAAAATAATTACCGGGATGTCATTAAATTCAGGATGCGATTTGATCTGCTGGCAAACCTCGCCGCCATTGGTTCCGGCTACGCGGTAATCCAAAAGGATCAGATCAGGGACAAACTCCTTTACGAGCCCCATTACCTTATCGCTTTCTGCCGTGCTTATTACCTCAAACTTTTCGTATGATAATGTTTCCTGAACCACGTCCAGGATATCCTGATTATCATCTAAAACTAGTACACGTTTCAACATTTGCTTGTATGGATAAAGTTTAACGTCGAAAAGAAATTACTGGGGTCTTGTGAAAAGCTCAGTCTATTGAGCAAATGCTTCGGCTAAAAATCTAATCGAACTATAACTTTCAAATATAATATTTTTTTATTCATATAAAATATCTGTTCAAGATATTAGAATGATCTAATGTGTAACATTCGCTTTACATAGGAGTGATATTATTAATAAAAATAATATTTAAAATGCCTCGCCAAGTCCCAGGATAATAGCTGAATATCCCTGGCTGATGCCATAATCAATAGCGATATTGGTATTTGATTTTTTATTGAATTTAATGCGCAAACCAGTGCCGCCTGCAGGTCGCCAATAAGTAAACCGGTTAGTAGTTGGTTCGGACACGGAATTAACATTTGCGAAGACCACAAAACCCAGCAAACCGTTCTCGAGGATGTCTCTTCTGTATTCAGTTTCAAAATAAACCAGGCTTTTACCACGGTAGCGGTTTTGTTCTATCCCCCGGCCCGAGCGCTGGTATGGGTCCCAACCGATACTTGGCAGGTTAAGATAGGGGATGCCGTTTCCGAATGTTCTCCAATAGTAGGTCCAAAAGGCTAAAACATTGTGCTCATTGGTATGAGTGAGCGAGATGTACTTTCGCATATCGATATAAATAGATTGCCAATCAGCATCGCTCCCAAATGCGTGGGCATTTACACGATATACGATGCTGGTATAAGCACCCGGCAGGGGATTGAACTGATTGTTACGGCTGTCGTAAAGCAAATTTGCAGTAACGCCGGATGAGTAGGAGGTTTGCTCTGACGAAGTACCGTAAGGGTATTTGGTAAACTTCTGCAGCGCACCGGGATTGTCTGTCTCGATATCCATATAGATATCCATATTGTAACCAATCCCTGCATATAAATACGAGGTGATCCGTTTTAAAGCGCTCTGGTAAAAGCGAAAATAATTATAGTTCACCACGAATTTGTTGAACTCGGGTGTGCCTCCGCCCAGTCCCCAGGTGTTTTGCGGGTATACCAGGAAGCGTGTATCTCCCTGTATATTCCAGCTATTGTCTTTGAGCCACAAGCTGGACCGAAAAGGGAACCCATATCGCCCCCTGAAATTAAAATAAGGAGAGAATGTTACGGATGACAGGTAAGTAGTATTACGCTCGCCCAGGTAAAAACCTGCCGTGGTAGCCGTAAACACCGCCCTGCCGCCACCTGGAACTGCAGATGATAATGGTAGTACGGAGAAATATAATGATCTGTCCTTTTTGCTGGTGTCAATCTTATTTTCGATATGGAAAAATGATTTGCCGATATCGATCAAATCCTTTTTCCCCATTGTATCAATTTGTTTATTGGGATCGATGGCCTTTTGCGCGTGGAGTGCCAAAGGAATGATAAGAAGGTAAAGTAAAAGCAGACTTTTATACATTATTCCTTTAAGACACAACTTGCCCAAACAAATTGTTTGTGACTTGTTTGTGACATACGATTACTATAACGCGAAACGCTACAAAATCACATCAGGATTGAAAGAAAAAGAATACTGCTGCCGAAAACTGGTTGTTTTTTGATGCGGTGTTATGATCGCCGGGTACATAGGACACTCTTGAACCCGGAATAAGTCTTTGCAGGCCAATCTCCGATCCGTTCTCTTTATCATCGCTTCCGCGAATGATCAATACCGGTTTGGTTATTTTTAACAGTTCGGCTCCGCTTGTGGTTGGCTGATGTTTTTGCTGCATGGCAAGTGCAGGTATATCAAAACCCTGTTCATGGATATACTTCATCATATCATCAAACTCGTGGAAGTTTTTATTGCCCATTAAAGTGGCATAAGCGTGCAGTCTTCTTGGCCAGTGTGGATCGGTAAAGCCATCACCCATGCCGCCCATTACCGTTTTGTTTACCCGGTTATCTAAAACCAGCAACCGCGAGGCAATGATCGATCCCCGTGAATAACCCACTACATTATACTTGGTGATATTTAAGCTGGTCATCAAACCCATGATATCTTTTGCTTCGGCATCGTTGCTGTAAGCTTCATCGGTATGTGGTTTGTCCGATTGTCCATTACCCCGCAGATCGAGTATGATCACTTTGTAACCGCCTTTGATCAGGTTGGTATAAACAATGCTCTTTTTCCACCCTTCGCCGGTTCCGCAAAAGCCGTGAATGAGTACCACAGGATACCCGGTTCCCTTAACTTCATAGTAAATTTTAGTACCATCAAAAGAGGTGAAGAACTGTCCGGCATCAGTCGTTTGTGCGAATGAATTCAGACTAAAAAAAGAGATCAGAATGATCAGCCACAAATGCGTTCTCTTCATAGTTGTGATAATTGACGCCAATCTAAATATTATACTTTATATTTTTAAATAAAAACTTCTTCGTTTAAAAGCGATTTATTATATTTGGGTATAAGCCGTTTTCTCCACTAAATCTGTAAGTTATGAAAAAAGTTTCCAATATCCTTGCCCGTAAGGGTGCCGCTGTTGTCACTATTGATGCATCAACTTCCGTCTTAGACGCGCTGAGATTGATGGACGACCGCAACATCGGATCGGTAGTAGTAACCGACGAAAATGGCAAATACCAGGGCCTGCTTACTGAACGTGATTACGCCAGAAAAGTTATACTGAAAGGCAAATCATCTGATGAAACTTCGGTACGCGAGATTATGACAACCAATCTTCCGCACATTATACCTGATAATACGATTGAGACCTGCATGCACATCATGAGCGAGAATAATATTCGTTATCTGCCTGTGTTCAGGAATGATCAGCTATGTGGTATAGTTTCGATCAACGACCTGGTTACAGAGACCATCCTATCGCACGAAGAGACGATAGAACAGCTACGGAGTTATATTCAGTCCTGAAATCTTCTTTACCTATAATAAAATAAAGGGGTGTCACACTGAGCCTGTCGAAGTGCGGCGCGTAAAGGCCTTACCCGCATACCCTTCGACAGGCTCAGGGTGACAGCGCTCTTATGTCATCTCACCTTTAGAGGCCCCCGGATTTTACAATTCAGCATGACAACACTCTTATTCAGGAGATAATATGCGGGGTGTGCCCCGGACTATCGCTTTTACTATTGACAGGTACTTCCACCTGCTTTATCCGGATATTGGTATCGGTTGGGAAACTTATTTTAACTGCTTCGCGAACTTTTGATAATTCATCAGGCAGGTCTTTATCGCTGTAGCTCCTGCCGCTAAATAACAGTTTTTCATTTTCCTTGTTATCAACCAGGTCAAAGCCGTTGCCATTCCATAAGTAATCCTGGTCGTCTTCAGCTGTGTATATAATGTTATAATCTGCCATGGTTTTTAATTGTTATTTCCACTCTGCCTCAGGCAATTTTGCTGCAGAATTGTTTAAAAACAACATACTGGTAATATTTTGGTTTTTTTCAGCGTAAATTAGCAGGACAACCAATTATAATTTCTGCAATGAGTTTCTTAAAAGCAATTTGGGATCAGTTTATTGGATTTTGGAACTTTAATAGTCTGATCGACATATTAAAGACTGGCAAGTATGATGAATTGCTCACCTGGCATGGCATCACTTCTGCTTTGGGGCCGCTTATCCCGCTGCTGCTGCTGCTCGAAATCATTCGTGGCGCTTTCTTTAAGCGGTTTAAAGTGATCGATTATAAGTTGTCGTTTTTTACCTATGTATTCAACGCTTTTATAGGTCGGCTGATCTCTTTTGCGATGGTTGTTGTTTGTATTAAGCTTTTTAAAGACTATGCTATCCTAAAAACTACCTTCACCTGGTACTGGTTCATCTACGGCTATGTGGTTTGGGAACTGGCGCACTTTGTTTATCATTTCCTGGCACATAAGGTGAGGATATTGTGGTGCCTGCATTCAACGCATCATGCGCCTACTTCGATGAACCTTTCAGTTACCTACGCGCATTTCTTCCTGGAGGGGCCTTACGCAGATGTTATACGTACTACAATCTGTATTCTATTAGGTGTAAACCCGGCCATGCTTTTCGTGATCATGTTTATTGATGGTTTATGGGGTGCATTCATCCATATTGGCGAAAATTTGGTAAATGATGCACGTTTCGGCTTTTTAGGGAAGATAATTCTTACGCCATCGTTCCATCGCGTACACCATGCCCGCAATCCGCTTTACATGGATACCAATTTTTGTAACCTGCTGAATATATGGGACCGGGTATTTCATACTTATCAGCCCGAAGATCGTAAAATACCTATTGAATATGGCATTACCCGGCCAATGAAGAAGAACAGCTTCCTTGATGCTTATTTCGGCGAGATTGTGTTATTGGCGAAGGATGTTGCAAAAGCTCCCGGCATCAAAAACAAATTTCTGTACATCATTATGCCTCCCGGCTGGAGCCATACCGGTGATCATAAAATGTCGAGTATTGTGCGGAAGAAGTATTTTGAGGAGATTAATCATGCGAACAATACAGAAGTTCGGTCCACTGCCGGGCAAGAATCGCAGTTAAATAACCCGAGTTCTGTTTCTGCTTAAAGGTCAACACCCGACTATCGGCTAAAATGTCGCCTTGTTGAAACAATCCGGATAAGGTACTGTATTTAATATCAGTAGTCAAACGCTTATGATCAATCCTGCTTATTTCAATATAGAGCATTCTGAAGGTTCAAAAAGACGTATTATTATTGAGCCGGTACTTGAAAAGGGTTCAGATGGAATCGTTGCAACCGGAACTTATAAAATCTATAAAAACTCAGCCGATAACCAATCCGGATTATTCACCGAAAAGCTGGAGATTGATGAAAGAAACGATGATTTGGCCGATGAAAATAATCCAGACTTCCTGGGAAATCTTTCTTTAAAAGCTGATGGGAAATGGCTGTATGAAGGTAATCTTTTGGATGTTGAGGAGCAAAAGCAGGTGGTGGATTATATCCAAAAACATCAATAGCCTTCTTCGATCGCTATTTAATCACAGCATTCAAAATCAAAACCCCTGTTAATCCCACAATAGAAACCGTAGTTTCCATCACCGTCCATGAGCGGAGTGTGTCTTTGATCGAAAGGTTGAAATACTCTTTGAACAGCCAAAATCCGCCATCGTTCAGGTGCGAACAGGTGAGACTGCCTGCACCAATGGCCAATACCATCAGGTTTGGGTTGATGGATGGATCGCGCAGAACGATAGATGATATAATTCCGGCGGCGGTTAAGCCGGCTACAGTAGCCGAGCCCAAACTTATGCGGATGATGGCTGCAATAAGCCAGCCCAGCATCAGCGGAGGCAAGTGGAAACTCAGCAGCAGATCGGCTATTTGGTGATTGGCACCGCTATCGGTAAGCACTGCCTTGAATGCACCCGAACCTGCTACGATAAGCAGGATGATGGATACATCCTTCACTGCATCGGCATAAATTACGCCCAGTTCCTTCATGTCCTTACCTTGCCTGATACCCAGTGTAAATGTTGCGAATGCCAGTGAGATGAGCATAACAATAGGTGCATCGCCAATAAATGCTATTATCTTGTGAAAGGTATTTTGCTGATGATCGATGTTAAGGTAGATGGTAGTGCCCATTAATAACATTACAGGCAACAATGCAGTTAAAAAACTGGTAAATGCGCCGGGCAATTGATCCGCCGGTAGTTCTTCAGCCCGGAAAGTGGCCAGTGGCTGCGAAGGTATTTTTTTAAGTGTCCGTGAAAATATGGGGCCAGCAAGTATAATGGCCGGAATTGCAAGTAAAAGCCCATACATCAGGGTTTTTCCCATATCGGCATGAAATATAGTTACCAATGCTGAGGGGGATGGGTGAGGGGGCAAAAACCCATGTGTTACCGATAGGGCCGCCAGCATAGGCAAACCAATGTAAACCGCATGCAGCTTGTATTTATATACTACCGAAAAGATGAGCGGTACCATCAGCACAAAACCTGTTTCATAAAACAGCGGGATACCGATAATAAACCCGACTATTACCAATGCCCATTGGATATGCTTTACGCCAAAGGCGTTTACCAGTACTTCTGCAATTTTCTGCGCTGCGCCGCTGGTGGCGACCAACTTACCGATCATAGCGCCAACACAAATGATAACGGCAATAGCACCAAATGTATCGCCTAAACCCTTTTCAACCGATTTGGTTACCTTATCAAACGGGATTCCTAATATTAGCCCTGCTGTAATAGAAACAATGAGGAACGCCAGGAAGGGGTTGACTTTTGCCCAGCTTACCAACAGGACAAGCAAAAGAATGCAAAACAGGATAACAAGTAATATCATTGGACGGCAGCTTAGGGTTGATTTAGCCCGATTGCTAAAGTAGTAATTAAAAATTCATGCAGGCCGGTTTGCATGAATTTTTAAGAATGGGAGTAACTTTTAGAAATCAATGACACAGTAAAAAACTTCAATCTAATCAACCAGCCACAGGCACATACTTATTCATTATCTTACCATTTGTATAAGCTACGGATTCTTCCAATTGCATGATCTTTTTCTCGTTGAAAATGGTCTGACCGATGCTGATGGCTACAGGGTTGACAATTAGATAATATTCGTCAACAAGGTTAAGGCTGATAAGTGACCTTGCAAATTTGACACCGCCGTAAACGATGATATCCTTGCCTGGTTGGTTTTTCAACTCCTGTACCACTGTGGTTAGATCGCGTTTTTCCACTTCTACATTTGCACCGGCTATCTCGGCTTTGCTTTGTGAAAATACGACCTTGCGGTGGCTCACCATCAGTTTCGCAAAGGGATTCCATGGGCTGTCAGGCTGGTTATCGGCGATGTTTTGCCAGTGGTCTACCCACCCATCTGCCAAACTGCTGCCCGACAAGATAGTATCGCAACTGTCTGCCATATCAATAGTGAACTGCAACGCAGCCGGATCCTGTTTCCCGGGTAGAAATACCCAGTCATTCTCGCCATTAGGACCAGCTACAAAACCGTCGATGGTCATTTGCATTTGTAGTTTTAATTTTCTCATATAATTGGTTTTTAAATGTGATTGTGTTTATTGTTCCAGGAATCTCCTTCAAAATTTCTAATCGTTGAAGGAGGCTCCGCTGGAGCCCAATTATCTTTATAAATACTTACTATAAACAGGCGACTCCCATGGAGTCAACTACTTAGAAGACTATAGCTCTGTAGGAGCAACCTGTTTATAGAAAAATAATAATAATATTTTTAGGCTCCGTAGGCGCCTCCTTTTTAAAAGCGATTTCTGTTTTATTATCCCAGCAACTCGTCCAGTTGGTTCAAGCCCATAGTAAAGCCGCCCTCGAAGCCCATTTCTACTAACATTTTAAAGTCAGCTTCCTGGTCAAAGCTCAGGTCGACCACTACATTGGTTTTATCACCAACGGCTACAAATTTGTTATCCCAATGCCCTACAGGGGCACCTGGTGCGGCGTTACCATTCTCATCAGAAAATAAAGAATCGGCGGCAAAACGGATTTCCGGCTCTATAGCGGTAAACTTTACATAACTCCAATGCTTTTGGCCCTCAGGGCCTTCCATGGCATACAACCAAGAACCGCCTACTGTAAAATTCATCGATTTGGTTTTGGCTATCCAGGGTTTCGGCCCCCACCATTTTTCAAGTATATCAGGGTCAGTCCAGGCTTGCCATACTTTTTCAATTGGTGCATTAAATTGACGCACTACGTGAATTTTCCTTGAAGAGAGGTCTTTTTCGAATACAAAATTGTTTGTCATAGTTATTTGGTTTTATAAAGTGATCAATTCTGAAGCCAGCAATTCGTCCAGTTGGTTATAGCCTATTGCGGTGCCTTGTTTAAAGAAGCCGTCGCCGGTGAACCTTTCAAAAGTAGCCTGGTCATCATAAGAGATGGCGATATCTATCCGAGTTCTGTTGCCTTCTATAGATGAGAACCTGGTCTCCCGGTACCAATTTGGTCCGCTTGGAACTTTATTGCCTTCACCATCAAAAAATACAGCCTTGGTTGAGATCGATTTACCGTTTTCTATCGCGGTAAACTCAGCATACAACCAGTGTTTCTGCCCGTCGGGGGTAACCATTGCAAATTGCCAGGTGCCACCAACCCTAAAATCCATAATTTTGGTTTCGGCCTTAGCAGGTCTTGGCGCCCACCATTGGTCAAGTATCTGCGGATCTGTCCACGCTTTCCAGATTTTTTCAACCGGCGCATTAAATTCACGTGAGATATGAATTTTTTTCGCTGCATTATCTGCCTCGAATACAAAATTGTTTGTCATGATTAGTTTGTTTTATGAGTGATTTTTATTGAGACAATGTTATTGATTGTTGCGGGCCATTGCTTCCAGGTCACTTTTTGATATCTTATCAAAATCCGGAGCTATACCAAAAGTACCTGTAGGAGCCTTTTGATCAGAAACACTGACTACAGTGTAATCAGCAATGTAAAGTTTCCCATCCGGACCGGTCTGGAACGAGGCATATTGTATAGGTGTGCCTCCGATAGTTGCATAATATTTTTCTACGACAGCAGGGGGTAATGATATATCATTGGTTATCCAGATATCATAGGTTTTTTGGGTCTTAGTATCGGTTGCCACTACCTTCTTACAATTAAAACCAGAGATCTGTTTGGTTTCGGTTGAAGGAGCGAAAGAGAATGTTGGATAAACACTTAAAGCCTGGGAAATTTCATCCGGCGTATAAATGGCAGCTTTTTTTACCTTGAAGGCGGCTACTTCGGCCACTACTGCGAAGAATTTGTAGTTAGCGTCTGACAAAAGCTTAATGTTTGCCGGACCGGCAGAGAATAGTGTAGCGATGGAGTCGCTTCTGAAATATTGTTTCATTACAACATCCTGACCGGCTGCGCTGGTTTTAATGGTAGCCAATCCTTCCGAATAACTTTTCTGCGCATTAGCGCTCAAAACGGTTGCTGATAAGACAATGCCAAGAGCAACGCTCAAAAATCCAGTTTTCATAACATTTAGTTTTTAACGGTTTATAAATGATCTGGTAGTTTTAAACCTGTTCTGAAGCCAGCAACTCATCCAGGTTGCTAAGAGTTGCAATTGTACCTTCTTTAAAGCCGCCTTCCACAAACATTTTGATGGTGGATTCATCCTCAAAAGTGATCACCGATTCGACCTTTGTTCTATTACCCTCAATAGATGAGAATTTAGTATCCCGGTATGATTTTGGTGCTTGCATGATCGGGTTACCCTCCCCATCGCAAAACCTGCCTATTGATGAAAAACTGCTGCCATTTTCTATTGCAGTAAATTCAGCATAAACCCAATGTTTCTGACCTTCTGTGCCAACCATGGCATACAACCATATTCCGCCAACGGCAAAATCCATAATTTTGGTTACAGCAGTCCATGGTTTGGGTGCTACCCATTTATCAAGCAGATCGGCCTCCGTCCAGGCTCTCCATACTTTTTCAATTGGCGCATTAAATTCGCGTACCACATGAATTTTTTTAGCGGCCAGGTCCGCATCGAACACAAAGTTGTTTGTCATGATTGTTTTATAATTCGTTTAACAGGTTATCTAACTGATCAAAGCGGTCAATCCACATCTTGCGGAGTTGTTCCAGCCAAACGTCTATCTCTTTCATTTTGTCAGGGTTAAAGTGATAATGTATTTCTCTGCCCGTTTGCTTGGCAGTAATCACCTCGCATTCGGTTAATATTTGTAAATGCTTTGATACTGCCTGACGACTGCTGTCGAAATGCCCGGCAATAGCGTTGGGTGTCATGGCGCCGGTTACCAGCAGGGTTAAAATAGCTCTGCGGGTTGGATCGGCAATGGCTTGAAAAGTATCTCGTCTCATATTATTTGCAACCGTTTGATTGCAAATATATATGCAATTGTTCGGTTGCGCAAATTTTTTTAAAAATAATTTGAGGTGACACTTTGGAAATCAAAATAATAGCTATGGAAGAACCCGTCTCAGCAGGATCTCTTTCAGGAGATCCTGCTGAGACGGGTGAAAAACTTATGTCATTTCGAATCTGCGAGGGCGGCGGAGCAAAAGGGCAGATGAGAAATCTTATACAGCTGGCTAAGCGAACAATGCAGGTCGTATAAGTTTTCTCCTCACCCTCCCGCATATCTTTGCTGTTCGTCGAAATGACATAATTGTTAGATAGTTCTAAAAAAGCCTTTTTATCTTCGCACTCCAACCAAACAGTATCTATGACCAAACGGCGTTACTTTTTCCTGGTACTTATTTTAGGTACGCTCACGGCACTGAGCCCGTTTTCTATCGATATGTACCTGCCTGCTTTCCAGGATATTGCGAAGTCGCTCAATACAACTACCTCAAGGGTTGATCTTTCCTTATCCAGCTATTTCATTGGTCTTGCGGTTGGACAATTGATCTATGGCCCGCTAATGGACCGGTTCGGACGTAAGCGGCCTTTGTATGTTGGATTAAGCCTTTACATCATCGCTTCGGTAGGTTGCTTTTTGTCCGCCTCTGTGGAGATGCTGATCGCGATGCGACTTTTCCAGGCCGTAGGTGGTTGCGCGGCGAGCGTTGCTTCTATAGCGATGGTTCGCGACTTGTTTCCTGTAAAAGACAATGCCAAGGTGTTTGCTTTGCTGTTCCTGGTGCTTGGGGCATCACCATTACTTGCACCAACGGCAGGCAGCTATCTGGCTGATTCGTTAGGGTGGCAGTCGGTATTTATCGTATTGCTTTGTATAGCAGCTCTAATTTTGGTAGCCGTTATTTTTACCCTGCCCGAAAGTTATAAACCTGATCCCTCATATTCATTAAAACCGGGCCCAATTGTCAGCAGTTTTTTACTGGTGATACGAAACCCGCAGTTTTATACTTATGCAGTTGCGGGCTCTATCGCATTCTCGGGATTGTTTGCCTATGTGGCAGGTTCACCATTGGTTTTTATGGATGTGTTTGATCTGAGCAAAAAAGAATACGGCTGGGTATTTGCCGGTTTATCCGTGGGATTTATTGGGTCGAACCAGTTAAATACATTGCTGATCAAACGTTTTAAAAGCGAACAGGTGATCAACGCAGCCTTGATTACACAAGTAATTTTCAGCGCTGTTTTCGTGATCGGAGCATCTAACGGATGGTTTAATCTTACCGGAACCATAATCATGATCTTCTTTATATTGAGCTGCATCGGGTTATCCAACCCCAATACTGCAGCGCTTTCCATGGCACCTTTCCCCAAAAATGCAGGGGTGGCTTCGGCCTTATTGGGAACAATGCAGTTGGGTTTGGGCGCAGCAACATCAGCTTGCGTAGGTGTTTTCAGTAGCAAATCAGCAACGCCGATGGCGGCTATTATGGCCGTCTCATCAGCAATTGCATTGATCGTTTTATTGGTTGGCCGCAGGAACATTGTACATGCGGTGCATGCTGATCCTTCAGCTGCTGTTTCGGCGCATTGATGGCTAAGAAACTATGTAAATTTTAACAGACTATTATAAACTATGTCATTTCGAACGAACGGAAAGGGATAAAGCGATCGGGTGAGGAGAAAACTTATACGTTATGGCTGCGGACCATGCAAATCGTATAAGTTTTCTCACCCGCGCCCACTACAGACCCGTTGCTGCGGATTCGAAATGACATAGTTTTTATTTTTAGACAGCTCCTAAAACGCTTTTATTTTTATCCCGACGTTAATTACCGCACCATCCAAAGGAGCGTAGACGTCTTTAAATACAGGATTGGTTATTGTTCCCGTATAAATGCTTCCCCAACGTGACTGGCTTTGATCGGTCAGGTTTTCGCCATTGATGAAGATGTCGAAGTGTTTCCACATCTTTTGTATTAACAGACCAAAGGTGCAATAACTCCTACCGGTCGAACCATCAGAGAGTAATTGACTCCCAGTATAAAACCCTTCAATTCCGGCTCTGAAATTGTCTTCAATCTCATAGGTCACGTCGGCACTTAGCTTGTTTTTAGGAGTAAGCGTTTGGGGGGCGACGGTTCCATTAAGGTGTTGTTTTGTGTCTGTATAGGTGTACCCAAGATAGATGCCCAATTCATCCATAAAGATTTTGACGTTGGTTTCCGTACCCTTTGTGTTTAAATATCCCGGACTGCTTACGAAGGCGTTATCGACCAGCAAAAGCGGCTGATCAACCCTGGTATAAAAGAAAAGCTGATTGATATTCACCACAGCATCACCCACCACATTGCGATAATTGATATCGCCATTTATGCCTGTTGATTTTTCGGCATTGGTGTGTGTGATGGATAATGGCTGTAAATATTCGTAGCCCTGCTGTTCGCTTTGATCATTAAAAATGGTCGGCATTTTGTAGCCCATCCCGCCGCCAATTCTACTGCTCAGGTGTTCGTCCAGCTTAAATAGCACATTGATACGGGGTAATAAGAATAAACCATCGTGCTCATTATTCGGTGCAGGCGTATTATAGTCTAACCGTAAACCACTTTCAACCGACAACCACCTGGTTGCTTTATAGGTAGTTTGTACAAAGCCGCCTAAAGTGTTGATGCCATAGCCCAATTGTGTAAATGGATAATCGGGCGTTAAATGGTCTGTCCACAAATCGGTGCCGGCAACCCAGGCGGCAACCTTCCCTTTATAAACATAGTTGGCTTCGGTATAGGAGGACCATTGTTTAGCATGAAAATCATAAGTGGGTTCATCCAACTGACGGTCGAAATAGCCTACCGTATTTTTAAAATTAAACTGACTGGCGGAATCAATTTTATGGGTAAACGACAGTTGGGTAGAAAAGCGGTAAGTCTTATTTCGCTCAAAATATCGATGGATACTATCTGCATCACCATTTACCACCTGCTTATCGCCGCCAAACCGGTTTTCATAGGTAGCATTTACGCCGAACCATCCTGTATTCTTGTCATCCAGGTATAAAAACACCTTCGGATTTACAGAAAAACGGTTTGTTTGAGGAATTGCAGTAAATAGTGTATTGCCCGGCGAATAAGCGCCATTATAGTTATAAGAGGTAAAAATTGTTGTACCGATATGCTGCCACTTTTGCGAGTAATAAGCGCTGCCGTCAACGCCCTTTGCACTGTTGCCGTTGAGCAGAAAGGTAAGTTCAGGCTTTGCCTCGGGAGTTTTACTGATCAGGTTGACAAGCCCGGAAATTGCGCCACCACCATACAGGGTTGATGCTGATCCTTTAATAAATTCAACCTGTTTTAAATTTAAGGGAGATACCTGCATCAAACTTAGCCCGCCCGAAAAGCCCTGGTACAAAGGCATGCCATCCTGCAGCAACTGCGTATAGCGGCTATCTAATCCCTGGAAACGAAAATTAGCAGTGCCACTTACTGCAGAGGTTTGTTGCACCTGTATCCCGGTGGTTTCTCCCAATAGCATTTTTATATCGCCCGGTCGCATGGTTCCTTTTTCGTCGAGTTCCTCTTGTGGCAGTGCCTCGATGCGGGTAGGGATGTCCCTTAAATTTTGATTGGTTCTGGTGGTTTGTATGGTTACTTCAGCTAGCTCACCTGATTGTGGTTCAAGGAAGATTTCCATTGCCTGATCAGGATTATTTAAGGGAAGAATAATAATTTTATCCTGCCCAAAGTATCCTACGAAGCTGAACTTTACCTCGTATTTTCCGTTGGGAATGTTGTTAATGTTGATCCGTCCGCTGGTATCGGCAGTTCCGCCAAGGTTTAATGATGTTATTGTAGCGGTTGCACCGGGAAGAGGCAGTTTGGTTTTATCGTCCTTAACAACAGCTTTGAAAGTATTTTGGGCATACGCAATCTGGCATGCCAGTATAGCAAATAATAAAAGATAAAATTTCATGAAATAGAATTGAGGCAATGCCGCGCATTGCTGGTAAATAGACTTTAGTAAAATTGATTTTTAGCTAAGTGTATTCAGCGGCGGTCTGAACAATTCGTTATGAAATTCGGAGGTATTAACAGGGGTAATAATATCGGGATGAGAGATAATGGCATCCGCAACAATGGTAGTTATTGTTTGGGAATGAATACTTACAATAGTGCAGAAGCCTGCGGCATGCTGAAACTGCACCGCCGATTTACCGGTTTCGGGCAGATCGTTTTTATTATGACCAAAGATGGCTTTGCCGCCTAGCAGGTAATCGCCTATAAAGTCGATAATGCTCCGGTCATCTGGCGTGGCCAATCTTTCGTAAGCACGATACATTTGAGGCAGGTCACGGATCAGCGAAAAATCTCCCAATGGCAGCACTAAACTTCCGGCGAGGAAATAAATACCGATAAAATAAGCCAACGTCTTTTTTGCCATTGCATGGCAAACTTAATGGCTAAAGTTGTTCAAAATCTGTATAAAGTAATTCTGAGATTAATTATAATGTCCGGCAGATTTGTACACCTTACCGTCATCATTGAACATAAAAAGCTCAGCCGATAATTTGTTATTGATCGTATGATAATAAACGACAATTGAATTTACGCTCGATAGCACATCGATTATTTTAAAATGCAGATCAGGATATTTTACCAACGCTTTTTGCCAATAATCCGCTACGTTTTGTTTCCCCTTTAAAGTTCCGGTCTCGCTCAACCCCATTTGCTTCATCACAGGACTGGTCATTTCAAAATCGTCGGTATAATGTTCCAGCACCCGAGGGAGATCGTGGGCGTTCCATGCTTCCACCCATTCGTTCGCAAATGCTAAGGCTTGTTCGTGCGAGATCATATTTTAGGTTTTGATCAAAAATAGGATAATTAAGCAAATAGTTGGCTGTGGGGACACAGCCAACGGGTGAGGTGAGACAATTTTTAAAAAGTTGTCAAATCTTTCATCCCAATTCCCTTGTCTGTGTCCTCTCAATTCCCTTGTCTGTGTCCTCACAGACAAGTATCTGCATATGTCCATTACCAGGAGTAAAAATGTTGGCTGTGGGGACACAGCCAACGGGAAAATCTTAAAAATCCTTTAATCGTGTCCTAATACCTCATCAATAATCCCAAACTCTTTTGCTTCCGAAGCGATCATCCAAAAATCGCGATCGGATACATCATGTATCTTTTGATATTCTTGTCCGCTATGTTTGGAGAGAATGGTGTAAAGCTCTTTTTTAACTTTTAATACTTCGCGAGCAGTTATCTCAATATCAGAAGCTGGTCCCTGCACACCGCCCAATGGCTGGTGCAGCATTACCCTGGAGTGGGTGAGGGCAGCCCGCTTACCTGCCGCACCTGAACATAACAATACAGCAGCCATGGATGCCGCCATACCTGTACAGATGGTCGCCACATCTGGGGCGATCAGGTGCATGGTGTCATAAATGCCAAACCCGGCATACACCGATCCGCCCGGCGAGTTGATATACATCTGGATATCCTTTTTCTGGTCGGTTGATTGCAGAAAAAGTAATTGCGCCTGGATAATGTTGGCGACATTATCATCTACCGCCGCACCTAGAAATATAATACGGTCCATCATCAGGCGCGAGAACACATCCATTTGCGCCACACGCAGCTCGCGCTCTTCGGTGATATAGGGCGTCATGGAGGCAGTGATCCGGCTTTCGGTTTTTGAAATATAATCGTCTACCAGTAAACTTTGGACATGGCGATGCCCCACCGCATATTTGCGGAACTCATTCTTGTCAATTTTCATAAAATTTCGGGTTTTACCGGTTAATAAATAACCTTCTTATTTTCTGGCTGAAGCTTAAGTGCTTCTTTTGCGTAAATAACTTCTGATGAACAGCTTCGATCTCCTGTTTCAGCTGATCGCGACCATAAAGTTTGACCAAGCGATAGGCTTTCTGCTGCCATTGCATTCTCTCGTGCAGCTCGGGCTCCAACAATAACTTGGCTTCGAACACCAGCTGATCGCCCGGTTCTGATCGCTGCATCAAAAGCGCTTCTATCTGTTCGGTCTCAATCAACGAAGTCCTCATAGGTTAATGCTTTTTGTTTAACGGTTTCCCTTACTTTCTCCAGGCATTTATATTTCTGCACGGTAGCTGACCGCACGCCTGAAAATCCAAACAGTTCGGCAGCATCAGCAAGCTGTAACCCATCATAATAAAATGATCGCAACAGGTCCATACATTTTTTGCCTGCGGTTTGTAGAAAGTTGAGGACTTTTTTGTCGGATGCCTGGGCCGCTTCTTCGCTCTCCACATCAAAGCCATCAATAGGAGTAAGCCTGGAATTATCCCGATGTTGTTTTAGCCATAAATGTTTGGCTATGCCTAAAAGGTAAGCCTTCTCATTTGTCTTCAGCTCGAAGGAACATTCAACAGATTTTTCGTAATAAATCACCAATGCATCCTGGAAAATATCCCTCGCCTCATCAAATGTTCCGCCCATCTTACTCACGTACCGCGCCACTGTCGGGAATGCATTTTTATAAAGACTGATAAATAGCTCTTCCCTTTCCTCTGCTGTCCGGTTTGAAAATTTAAATCCTGGCATAAGCTTATTCTTTACTACTAAGTGCAAGTTACCGATAAAGTATCACCATTTTATTTTGAAAAGTTTATTGGCTCGTTGGTTCAATAGTTCATTAGTAGGATTTTTTACCAATGAACTATTGAACCAATGAACAAATGAACTGCTACTGTTCTTTAATCGCTGTCACTTTTGATCCATCATCCCCCTTAGTTTCAAAAACCAGGTTCTTATCATCCAATTTGGAAACAATGAATGGGAACTCGCGGATTTTACCACCCGGTTGAATTTCTTTGAACTGAATTTTATCACCATCGAGCTTATAAGTGCCATGTGTAAGCACTTGTCCGCCCCACCAAATCATTAGGCTGTCTTTGGTGATTTTAATATAAGGCTCTTCCGACTCCAGTTGTTCGGGGGTAACATTGCGGGTATTTGCAACGCTATTGTTCTCGATCTTAACATATTTCCATTTGCCATACAGGGATTCAGGTTTGATGGAAAGCTGGCATGAGGTGAGCAGGCTCAGTAAAATCGCGCCGGTGATTAATTTGTTTTTTGCGATGAATGATCTGATCATAACGAGTTAAATCTAAGGATTTGGAGGTATTCACCCTTAAAATTTTTATAGGAAATTATTAACGATGACATTTCGAACGAACATGGAAGGGGAATAGTAATGGGTGAGGAGAAATCTTCTCCGCCCTGCATAGTACGCTTTGCATGTTGCAGAAGATTTCTCACCTGCTCCCGTGGTGCAACCCAGTCCAGCAGGTTCGAAATGCCATACTTTTGGTAATTGAATGGTTCACAATAATTTAATACGGAAATCAGGTCCACGCTATTGCAATTAACAAACGCGAAAAGCATATTTGATAAAATAAATCCTGTCACAATGTGTAACAAAGTAAAATGCAATATCTCTAAAGGGTGCTATATAGCTAAGGTCTCAACAAGCTATAAGCTTTTGTGAGGAGTCCGCACCTTAAGGTCTCCGTTAAAAAATCTAAACAAATAATATGAGCAATTTTTCGATCCAATTACTTTGGTGGGCTGTGCCTGTCATAGTACTTCTTGTGGCGTACAAATTTGTACTCCGTGTTTTCTTTGGTATGGTTATCGTTCCCGACGACCGTATCGGTCTTGTAGTAAAAAAATATGTGCTTTCGGGCAATAAACGACTTCCAGACGGCCGTATCATCGCTACCAACGGCGAAGCCGGTATGCAGGCCAAAGCGCTGGCTCCGGGTTTGTACTGGGGGATGTGGCCATGGCAATATTCGGTGACGATGCAGCCGTTTATCGTCATAGAGCAGAATAAGCTGGGTTTGGTGAAGGCTAAAGATGGCGCCTCGCTGGATACAGGTCGCGTATTGGGTAAACCGGTTGAATGCGACAAATTCCAGGATGCCACTGCATTTTTGGATAATGGCGGCCAAAAAGGCCCCCAGGCTGCTTTTCTTACCCCGGGTAGCTATCGTATCAATGCCTTTTTGTTTGATATTGAGATGGTACCTATTACCCAGATTCAGGAGAACAAAGTAGGTATTGTGACCACGCTCGACGGTGAGCCATTAGGTAAAGGCGAGATTGCCGGTGTATCGGTAGCGGGGCATAAAAACTACCAGGATCCTATTGCATTCATCACCGCAGGCGGTATGAAAGGCTTACAGGAGGATGTGATCCTTGCCGGTACTTACTACCTGAACCCCTGGTTTGTAGTGGTTGAGCAGGTTGATATGGTGTACATCCCTATCGGTAACGTAGGTGTTGTGAACTCCTTTGTTGGTCCGGAAGGTAAAGATACCAGCGGCGACAGCTTTAAGCATGGTAATATCGTTAAAAAGGGCCAAAAAGGTGTTTGGGACGAACCGCTCGACCCAGGTAAGCACCCGGTAAATATTTATACTCATGCTGTGGAGGTGGTGCCTACAACCAATATCGTATTGAACTGGGCCAATAGCCGTACCGAAGCGCATGAACTGGATAAGAACCTGTGTACCATCACGGTTCGTTCGTCCGACGGTTTTACATTTAACCTGGACGTGTCCCAGATCATTCACATACCAAGAAATGAGGCTCCGAAAGTAATTGCACGTTTTGGTAACATGCGCAACCTGGTATCCCAGGTACTGGAACCAACCATCGCTAACTACTTCCGTAACTCGGCACAAAAGAGTGACGTGATCGAGTTCCTGGCTAACCGTGTGCAACGCCAGGATGATGCAAAAGGTCATATCAGCAAAGTACTGAGCGATTATAACGTAGTAGGAGTGGATACCCTGATAGGTGACATCGTTCCTCCGGAAGCGTTAATGAAAACCCTTACCGACCGTAAGCTGGCCGAGCAGGAAAAGATCACTTACGAAATTCAGCGTAACGCACAGGTTGAACGTAAGGAATTTGAGAGCGCCAAAGCCGGTGCCGACATGCAGCCTGAAGTTGTAAAATCAACCCGCCAGGTAGAGATCAATACGCAATTGGCTTCTTCTAAAGTTGCCATCGCCAAAGGTGAGGCTGAATCAAAAACAATTAACGCCGAAGCTGATGCTAAAGTAAAAACCATCAATGCTAAGGCCGACGCCGAAGTGAAAACTGTAAACGCTACTGCCGACGCTAATGCAACCGAGGTAAACGGTAAAGCCGAAGCCGGTAAGATCAAAGCGATCGGTTTGGCCGAAGCCGAAGTTACCAAGCAGAAAACCCAGGCCATGGGTTCAGAGCAGTATGCCATCGTTCGTGTGGCCGAAACATTGGCCAGCAATAATATCAAGCTGGTTCCTGAGATATTGGTCAGTGGTAAAAACGGCGAAAGTGGCGGTGGTATGATCGATGCCCTGATCGGTAACGAAATGCTGAAAAAGCTGCAAGCTGAAAACGGAAAGGCAAAAGATCAGCCTAAAAAGAAAGACGATAATAACGATAACAGAACTGAATAACCTTTACTTTTATCACAATGCAAGGCGCGCCGAAATGAAGTGCACCCCAAAAGTTGGACAAACTTAATTATTATTATCATAATGAGCTCGGTATTTAGCCGGGCTCATTCCTTTTAGATTGAGCTTGATTCTGTCGTTGTTATAATACGTGATATAGTCCTGAATGTCGCTTTT
>NZ_DATCRU010000103.1:0-56728 GCF_036568825.1 Mucilaginibacter sp.
TGGTAAAACCAAAACCACACAGAAAAAAATGGCCGCAAAAGGCTATAATTTTGAATACCATACCCGCACCTATCAAACTCAGAATGGTAAAACTTACCACTTCTGTTATGAGTATGGTTATTTGCCTTTGGATGGTGATGAAGTGCTATTGGTTAGACGGGAAGATAAATTTGATTAAGTAACATCAGGATGGGTTTCCACGTGCTTTTCCCTTTTGCTGATAAGCAGCCCCAGGCTCATGATAATACTCGTGCCCAGGATTACCACAAATAATAACCCGGTTTCAACACCTTTTATTTTTAATTCTTTAGGCAGATTATAGTAGAGCAGTACACTGATCAATCCGCGGGGTACCAACACTAACTCGGGCATCATCTCAATCTTAGATACCAGCTTAATGTATAAAAAACGGATAAGATATATCGCTAATAAAATCGCTCCGCCGATGATAAGGATGGAAATATTTTCCAACTGGTATACATCCATTGAATAGCCAAATAGTACGAAAAAGAAGGTTCGCATTACAAAAGCGCTTTCACCCGACAATTGCAATAGCTGCTTCAGCTCAAAGCATAAGTAGGATACAAAAAGAATTTCCGGAACCACGGAAGACGTATTTGTCCGGCATTATTCAGGAATAGTCCCAATGATAATACAACGATCAATGCTGATAAGTGATAAGATTGGCCTATCGCATATACTAAGGTGATCAGTGAGATAATAAGGAAGAATTTGATATGGTGTTTAATTCGACCGATCAGGTAAAGCAGGCAAACACATGACAACGCTGCAAATAATAGGATGATAAGCAGCTCAACTCCAAGTCCGGTAAAGGCTGAAACATCAAATTGCGTGTTACTGATGGCAAAGTTGAAAAGGATGATCGCAAGGATGTCCGAAAAAGAAGATTCATAAATAATAAATTCCCGTTTGGCTTTGCTAATACCCGCCGATGATGGGATTGCGATAGACGAGCTCACCACGCAAAAAGGGATAGAGTTTACAAAACACAGATAAAAACTCTGATGCGTCAGATAACTGATCATAAACGTGATGGAGGCACAGGTAAGCAGCAGTGTGATCAATGCCGAAAAGAAGGTCTTTTTAATAATAGCATTCTTTTCCTTGCTGTATTTAAGCTCAAGTGCGCCTTCAAAAACGATCAGTATCAGTCCGAGTGTTCCCAGTGCCGGCAATACCTTTGTAAAATCAAACGTTTTGAAATTGAAGTAGTCTACCAACTGCTTAATAAATATCCCCAGAAACAATAGCAGTAATACCGATGGTATTTTGGTTTTCCCGGCGAGGAGGTCAAACAGGTATGAAAAAATTACCAGTCCGCTTAAAATGATGAGAGTAGTGTACGTGGTCAAAGTCGAGTCGGCTTTAGTTAGGGGCTGTTTTAATTTAAAAATACGAATTTACTTAGCTATTTAAACTCTGAAATAGCATAAATGTTCAGGTGAATATCCATTTGATGCCGTCATTCTTATTTTACAAAACTATGAGGTTGCCTTCCGTGTTAGTTAACCTATATTTGCACAAAACACACCTATGTCTGACTTATTTTCTCCCCTTAAAATAAAAAACACAGAGTTCAGGAATCGTATTGCGGTATCACCCATGTGCGAATATTCGTCGGTTGACGGCTTTGCCAATGACTGGCATCTGGTGCATCTTGGAAGTCGTGCTGTTGGTGGCGCAGCGTTGGTTGTTACTGAGGCTACTGCTGTCTCTTCGGAAGGGCGTATTAGTTATGGCGATTTGGGGATATGGAAAGACGAACATATCGAGAAACTAAAGCAGATCACCGGTTTTATTCATGAGCATGGTGCGGTTGCCGGAGTACAGTTGGCACATGCAGGTCGCAAAGCCAGTCATGAAGTACCGTGGAAAGGTAATAAACAAATTCCATCAAGCGATGAAAATGGCTGGAAAGCAGTAGCACCAAGCCCGGTAGCATTTTCAGAAACTGAAGAAGCCCCGCTTAGACTCGATAAAGCAGGCATAGAAAAAATAAAAGCCGATTTTAAAGCTGCAGCGGTAAGAGCACTTAAAGCAGGTTTTAAGGTGATCGAGATACACGCCGCACATGGCTATCTCATCCATGAGTTCTACTCACCTTTGAGCAATCATCGTACTGATGAATACGGCGGTTCGTTTGAAAATCGTGTACGTTTGTTATTAGAGGTCGTAGCCGCAGTAAAAGAAAGCTGGCCAGCTGAGAATCCATTGTTTGTACGTATATCCTCAACTGATTGGACCGAAGGCGGTTGGAATGCCGATGATTCAGTCAACATTGCTAAGAAACTGAAAGAAGCCGGTGTAGATTTAGTAGATTGCTCATCAGGTGGAAATATATTGGCAAAGATACCCTTAAAGCCTGGCTACCAGGTTGAATTTGCTGAGCGGATTCGCAAAGAGTCCGGAATTATGACAGGTGCAGTTGGGCTGATCACAGAAGCGGAACAGGCTGATGAAATTATTAAAAGTGGTCAGGCTGATATGGTATTGCTGGCACGTGAGCTGTTGCGCGATCCATATTTCCCATTGCGTGCCGCACACAAACTCGGTTATGAAATCAAATGGCCGGTTCAATATGAAAGAGCAAAGTGGTAAGCCTCACCCCAACCCCTCTCCAATAGAGAGGGACTTAAATATGGAATAAGTTAACATGCACTTACAACTAATTTAATTCAATCAAATTACATTCACACTTTAAACAAAGAACCAACTATGAAAAGGACAGCAAAAGCCCATTGGAACGGCAACTTAATGGAAGGCAAAGGAGAAATAAGCACCCAAAGCACCATTTTAAATAACACACAGTACTCATTTAAAACTCGCTTCGCCGATGGCATCGGCACCAATCCTGAGGAATTAATAGCAGCAGCTCATGCAGGTTGCTTTACCATGGCAGTTAGCGCAGCTTTAGCCCAGGCCGGTTACACCGCAAATGATCTGCAAACCGAAGCCATCCTTGATCTGGATCTGCAAGCTTTAGTAATTAACGGTATTCATCTTGAAATCAAAGGCTCACCGATCGATGGCGTGTCAGAAGAAAAATTTAAACAGATAGCTGAAGGCGCTAAGTCAGGCTGTATAATTTCGAAAGCACTGAGCGTGCCAATTACTTTGAACGTTCAGTACGCTTAATAATAGACACTCAATTATTTAGAAAGGGAATCTCGTTTCGGGTTCCCTTTTTATTTGAAATAAAATGTGATATTGGCATATATCATTTCGTAACGTAAATAGTATATTTATAGTCTTATCATCTAAACTGCATCGTATGATATCAAATCGACTAAAATTTTTACTATTTGCGGCGTCCCTTTTCTTACTGGCATTTCAAACAATGGCACAGCCGCGGCTGCCAAAGGGATATTACTGGAAAAAGCTTCCAAATGGATTGGAAGTTGTCGTGATTGAAAACAGCAAGGTGCCATTGGCCACTATTGAGATCGCTGTCAAAAATGGAGCCTATACTGAAGGTCCGGAGTACAGCGGTCTGTCGCACCTGTTTGAGCACATGTTCTTTAAGGCAAACAGGGATTATCCTGACCAGGAAAAATTCCTGAAGCGCACACAGGAATTAGGCGCTATTTGGAACGGCACCACCAACGTAGAGCGTGTAAACTACTTTTTTACATTCGACCGTGACAGTCTGAAAGCAGGATTGAAATTCATGAATGCTGCTATCCGTTTCCCGATCTACCGTGAAGAAGATATGAAAAAAGAACGCCCGGTAGTTGACGGTGAGTTCCAGCGCGCAGAAAGCGATCCGGGTTTTCAATTGTGGTATAATGTGCAGCAGCATCTTTGGGGCGATCTGATTACCCGTAAAAATCCTATCGGTATCCACGAGGTAATCAATACAGCTACCCCTGAGAAGATGATGATCATCAAGAACAAATACTATTTCCCTAACAATAGCTTGCTGACAATTTGCGGCGATGTGAAACACGAAGAAGCTTTTGCACTGGCCGAAAAGATATTCGGCGATTGGGAAAACAGTGGCTTTGACCCGATCCAGAAATACCCGATACCACCGTTTAAGCCGCTTGAGAAAAATGACTATTTTGTAAAGGAAACCACGATTGCCCAAACACCGGAAATGCTGTTTTCATGGCAGGGACCGTCTTACCTGACGGATTCTGCTTCTACTATTTCTGCTGATGTATTTTCAACTATATTGGGTTTAAATTCATCAAAATTACAGCAGGCATTGGTTGATAAAGGTCTGGCGTCGGGCGTTTCGTTTAACTATAGTACCTGTAAGTATGTTGGACCTATCGATATGTTTGTGACACCTAATCCAAATAAACTGAAAGAGTGCTATGCGGAGATAATAAACCAGGTAAGCCAGTTTGCAAATCCCGATTATTTTACAGACGAACAGTTAAGCGATGCAAAAGCCATTTTGCTGCGTAACCGGATTCATAACATGGAGAAGCCATCGAGTTTACCAAGCCAGGTAAGTTATAACTGGTGCAGTACTTCGTTGGATTACTTTACCGATAACGACGATAACTACCAGAAAGTAACCCGCGAGGATATTGTAAAGTATATCAAGAAATATATTGCAGGTAAACCTATGGTTGCAGGTCTGATCATCAACCCTGAATTAAATAAACAGTTAAACGCCGGTTCATTCTTTGCAGCCAAATAACCTTAAACTGATCATCATGAAAAAGAAAATATTTATACTGCTTATCGGGGTTGCCGCATTTAACCTTCAAACAGTAAAAGCGCAACAGGCAAAACCCTATGACATGACCATTGACGGGGTGAAAGTTATCGTTCAGCCAAGCGGAAATGATATTGTTGAGATACAAACTGCCATAAAAGGCGGTGTACGCAACTATGCTGCTGATAAAACAGGTATCGAGTCGTTGGCATTAACTTCATTGGCCGAATGCGGTACAATGAAGCACGAAAAGAACAGCTTCAAAAACCAACTGGATAAAGTGGGGGCTGATGTGTATGGCTTCAGCGGCAAGGATTATTCTATTGTGAAAATGAACTGTATTAAAGGTGACTTTGAAACTGTTTGGCCGCTATACGCTGAAATGATGACCGTACCGGCTTTTGACGCAAAAGAGTTTGCCCGCGTTAAGCAGGATGCTATCAACCGCCTTAAACAAAGCGAAGGCCGACCGGATGCAGCTATCGATAAATATGCCAATAGGGTAGCATTTGCAGGTCGTGATTATGCTAAAGATCCCAATGGTACAGTAGATAATATCAATAAGATTACTGCTGACGAAGCGAAGGCTTATTATAAGTCGATCCTGACCAGGTCACGTATGCTGATCGTGATCGTGGCTGATCTGGACAGAACCATTATCGAGCAAAAAGTAAGTCAGCTGTTGAATGGTATAAAACAAGGCGCTCCTTTTGAATTGAAAAAGGAAGATTTTAGAATCTACAAAAATTCATTCTCCGCTGAGCAACGTGACCTGGCAACCAACTATGTAGAAGGTATTACCGGCGGACCCGAAGCCGGCACTCCGGATTTTGACGCTTTTAACGTGGCGATGCGTATATTTTACAACCGTCATTTCCTTGATGTGCGTACCAATAACGGATTATCATATGCGCCTCAGGCATGGTTTAATTATGGAGCTACTTCGGTTGCCAAGTTTTCAGTTTCAACCACACAGCCAAATAAATATATAGAGGTATTTGACAGACTGGTTGACAAGATCAAAACAGAAGGATTTAAGCCAGAAGAAGTGGCTGATATGAAGGTAACTTACCTTACTGGTTTCTATTATCGCCAGGAAACCAATTCAGCACAGGCTGCATCATTGGCAACCAATGAAATTATATTCAATAACTGGCGCCGGTCATATTCGCTGGTTGACGACGTGAAGAAGTTGACCGCCGAACAGGTAAGCGATGCTTTCCGTAAATATATCGGCAATATAGTTTGGGTATACCAGGGCGACCCTAAGAAGGTTGATCCGTTAAAATACACCAATGGCACCATTGATAAAGGTGTTGGCGGCGTAAATAATTAGTCACTTTGTCATTTCGATGAGCGGTGAGGGGAGTGTTTTGGGGCGAAGAGAAATCTTATACGCCATACATAGTTCGCTATCAAATTGTATAAGATTTCTCCTCACGGCGACCACACATTCCACAGCTAGTTCGTTCGAAATGACATGATTTTTTAAAAGATTAAGAAAAATTACTGCGAGGAGAGGAGTCAGGAAGCAAAAACCGGCTCCTCTTCTTTTATGGTGCCAACTATACCGATTGGCAGGGTGAAGAAGAATTCAGTGCCATGGCCCTGGGTGCTTTCAACCCATATCTTTCCGTTACACTTTTCGATCAGGTCTTTACAGAATAACAGCCCCATTCCAGTTCCGGATTCATTGTTTGTGCCGGTTCCGCTATCAACCTTGCTTTTGAATAGCTTATTCGCCTGTTTTTCAGTCATGCCCACGCCACTGTCTTTAACCGATATCAGGATGAAGTTATCATCTTTCTGATGGGCGCTTACCACAATAGTATCATCCTTGCGCGAGAACTTGATGGCATTGGTGATCAGGTTACGGGTAACAATGCGGATCGAATTAGGATCGGCTGCCACGGTAATATTTTCGGATACATTATCCATCAGTTTGATGCCTTTTTCTGCTGCCTGTTCAGTGTAGTTGCTTACTTCATATGAAATAACATCCTTAACCGGGAACATTTTCGCCGAACTGTCGAAGTTCTCCATCTGGCTATTGATCCAGAATAGCAGGGTATCCAAAAAGTCGGAAGTATATTCCAACTTTTTAAGGGCCTGTGGTATCATGGTCAGGAACTGATCGTGCGATATGGTATCATCTTCCAGCAAGCCAAACAGGCCACGTAATGTGCTAAGCGGAGCCCTCAGGTCATGCGCCAATACCGAAATTAATCTGTCCTTCAGATTATTCAGGTCGTTTAGTTTATGAGCCTGTTCATTCAGATCCGATTTTTGTTGAATTACCTCCGCGTTTTTATCTTCGAGTATTGTATTGATCTTTTGCTGTTTCAGCTTAGCCTTATAGTAAACGATCAGGATTGCAGCCATACCCAGGATGATAAGGAAGAAAATAGCGCTCAATAAACCCTGTCTTTGTATTTTTTGCTGATACAGATCATCCTGGCGCTGGTGTTGTTCTGCCAGTATACGCTGCTTCTCGTTAAAGGCTGATTCCAGGTTAAATGATGTCAGCTTGCGTACGCTTTCGTCACTTTTCAGGCTGTCTTTTAACTCTACATACATTTTTTGGGCTTTATAGGCTTCTTCAAATCTGCCTAAGCCTCCAAGTGCTTCGCTCAATTGCAACGAAGCGCTGGTCCTACTGGCAAGGCTTCCTAATTTATTCGACAAATCGTTTGCCATAACAGCGTATTTATAAGCTTTCTGATAATCTTTCAGAAGATTATAAACTATAGCGTAGTCTACGTAAGTAACAGCTTTGTTAATCTCGATTTTAAAATCTGTCGACATTTTTAAAGCCTGAGCAAGATAATTTAAAGCAACATCGTATTGGTTCTTATGAGCGTAACATAGGCCAAAGTCAGCATATAAAGAGCTCAGACCATTTTTGTCATCAAGTTGTTTGGTAAGTTTTAGCGATTTGTTTAAGTAGACGATGGCATCATCATATTTCTTTTCGGCTATCATGATCTCGCCCATGTTCTCATAAGCGGTACTCACACCCTGTACATTCTTCGATTCCTGCCATATCTTGATCGCACGCTTGTAATACTCCATTGATTTTGGATACAACTCCATGTTTTGCATAATTATGCCAATATCGTTGTAATCCTTTGCTGAGGAAAGCTTATCATTCAGCTTTAAATTGATAGCAAGTGACTTGAAGTAATTATCAAGTGCCAGCGACGATTTACCAATGTTATCAGAAAGCATCCCGATATTATGGTAACTGTATGCAATGCCATTTTCGTCTTTTAACTTCTTGTATATATCCAGGGCCTTCTGAAAGTAACCTGATGCAAGGTTATAATCAGCAATATTATTGTACATGCGGCCGGCTTCTATATAACAATTGGCAAGACCAGCCTCGTCTTTCATGTTGGTATATAGTAACCTTGCCCCATTAAAGTTCTTCTTGGCTGCATCGTAATTGCCTTTCAAAGCGTAAACCCTTGCTTCTGAAACCAAGCCGTCGGCAATCCCCATTTTATACTTCACTGTAAGCGACCTGTTGATGGCTAATTTGGCATAGTATAAGGTGCTATCAGGGTTTACATCGACAAACTCGGCAGCTAGTTTATTTATACGGTTAATGGTTAATGTATCAGTTGGATTTTCCTTTGAAGTAGCCAATAAATTACGCAGGCTGTCAACCTTAAGATTAGCAAGGTTGTAAGTCCCCGAGTTGTAAGGGACATACGTAGCAGCCGACAGATCTATCCCGGCTAATAGTAGAATGAAAATTAAAAAATATCTGAAACTTTTGATGACTGATAGTGACATTTAATGTATACTAACCTGTATAAACATGACAAAAAAGACGACAAGATTGCTGGTAATCGCCTAAAATGCATTTATTTACCTTTTATACGGAGGCACACTGTTAATTTGTTTTATTCTGGCTTAAAAAAATTAACTGCTTCTCGGTCTTATTGAATTGTACAGACAATAAGCATGAGCTGCAGCATCAGAAGCTCATTTTTACGGTACCATTACGGGTTCTGCATTAAGATTTCCCAATGGTAGTGTAAAAAAGAATTCTGTTCCATAACCGGGTTGACTTTCAACCCATATTTTGCCGTGGCATTTTTCAATCAGGTCCTTACAGAACAATAAGCCCATTCCTGTACCCGATTCGTTATTTGTACCATGTCCGCTATCCACTTTACTTTTAAATAATTTGTCAAGCTGTTGCTTCGGCATTCCTACGCCTGTATCTTTTATTGATATCACGATATGATCATCATCAGGATAGCGGGTACTGATGGTGATGGTATCATTTTCACGGGAAAACTTAATAGCATTGGTGATCAGGTTACGTACCACAATTCGGATAGAATTAGGATCAGCAGCGACCACAATATCATCCGAAACATTATCGATCAATCTGATACCTTTCAACGCAGCCTGTTCGCCATAATTAGTGGTTTCATTAGCAACTACATCTTTGATAAGAAAAGCCTTGTCGGTGCTGTCAAAATTATCCATCTGGCTGTTTATCCAGAATAACAGGGTATCCAGGAAGTCGGAAGTGTATTCCAGTTTCCTTAATGCCTGTGGGATTAGCTCCAGGAATTGTTCGTACGTCAGGGTATCATCTTCCAGCAAAGCAAAAAGTCCGCGTAAAGTGCTGAGCGGAGCCCTTAGATCGTGTGCCAAAACAGCGATCAGGCGATCTTTCAGATGGTTCAGATCATTCAGTTTAATGGCCTGCTCATCCAGGTCAGCCTTTTGACGGATAACTTCATTGTTTCTTTCTTTGAGAACGGCATTGATCTTTTGCTGGCGGCGTTTCCCCTTATAATAAACAACGGCTATCACAATCATCCCTAATAAAACAGTGCTAAGAAAGAATAAATTGATCCTTTCCTGCTTTAATCTCTGAGCATACAATTCATCCTTTTCCTTTTGCTGTTCAATGAGTTTATGCTGCTTATTTGCAAACTCGTATTCAAGGTTGTAAGAAGTGATTTTCTGAATATTTTCATCATTGTTTAAACTGTCCTGGAGCGCTATATACTCCATGGAAAACTTGTGCGCTTCTTCAAATTTTCCAAGACCAGCCAATGCTTTGTTCAACTCAAAAACAGCGTTTGCCCTAAACCAAATATTATTAATTTGCTCAGCTAGTTTATGGCCCGAAGATGCATAATCATAAGCCTTCTTGTAATCCTTTTGCAGGTTGTAAAGCGTGGCAAAACCTACTAATGCATAAGTTTTATCGTAAACGATATTGTATTTACTTGCAGTTTCTAATGCGGTATTGAAATAGCCTAATGCTAAGTCATACTGGCCTTTGTTGGCATAACACAGACCCAAATCCGCAGAGATATAGCTGATTCCATCCTTGTCATCCTGCTTTACGGCAATATGAAGCGCTTTGGATAGGTAGGTGATCGCTTTGTCATATTGTTTTTCCGCCAGCAGTACCTCGCCGATATTTTCCGTCGCTGTGCCGATTTCAAGCAGGTCGTGCGTATGCTGGGCTATTTCAAGAGCTTTGTTGTAATAATCGAGCGCTTTGGGGTACACCCGCATGTTTTGCAGAACGTCGCCAATGTTATTATAAATATCGGCAGTAGCTGATTGATTATGCTGCTCGATCTCAACAAAAAGTGCCTTGTAATAATAATCTAGTGCGGCTGAATGGCGCCCCTGTCCAAAATAAACCATGCCGATGTTTTTGTAACACACGGGCAGGTCATGCTTGTTATTCTGTTGTTCGTATATACTACGTGCCAGGTTTAGATAATAAAGCGCCTGTTTATAATCGGCCTGCATATTATACATTTGGCCGGTAACCATGTAGGCGTTGCTTAAACCATTCTTGTCATTTAAATTGGTGTAAATAGAAATGGCCTCGTTAAGCTCAGCCTTTGACTGATCAAAGCGCCCCTTAAAATAGTTGGCGTGCCCGGTTTGTATTAAGCCGTTGGCAATGCCTGCTTTGTAATTGGTTTTCTTTGATAAGGCAATTGCCTTGTAACCATAATATAGAGTACTATCCGGCTTTATTTCGATAAACTCGGCAGCCAGTCTATTGACCAGGTTGATAGTTGCAGTATCAACAGATAAGGTGTGACCGTTTAGGCCTGCCGTGGCTATTTTTCTCAGGCTGTCGGTTTTTTTATTGCCGGCATGCTGACAATTGCTTGAATTTGTCAGTGAACAGGAAAACCCGTTTAAGGCGGAAAATAAAAGAATAAAAACTATGGGGGCCTTCAATTTTTTTACTAATTACCAGAAGCATTAATTACTTCCCAACATCACAATTTATAAGAGGTAGTTTTCTCTCGACTACCCATCTGTTTTTAATTATTGATTAAACATTGTGCTTATACGGTAATAGCAAGGTAATGGGTTCACCTATTTATCAACAAAACAAAAGAGCCCGGTTGTTAATTACCGGGCTCGTTCACAGAAACTTATAGTTTTATGATTATAAGACGTTTTTCCAGCTTACCAGGTCGCCGATGATCCGTTGTAACTGATCAGCAGGAACACGTTCCTGCTGCATAGTGTCGCGGTAACGGATGGTTACAGTATTGTCTTCTAAAGTCTGATGATCGACCGTGATGCAAAAAGGCGTACCGATTGCATCCTGGCGACGATAACGCTTGCCGATGGCGTCTTTCTCTTCATAATACAGATTAAAATCAACCTTCAGCTTGTCCATGATCTCGCGGGCTTTTTCAGGGAGACCATCTTTCTTGGTCAGCGGGAATATAGCTGCTTTTACAGGCGCCAGGCAAGGATGAAGACGTAAAACCACGCGGCTATCTTGCTTTTCTGCTGTGCTTAGATCTTCTTCCTCATATGCATTGATAAGGGTAAGCAAGAACATACGATCTAAACCAATAGATGTTTCTATTACATAAGGCACATAGTTTTGATTGATCTCCGGATCGAAATACTGCAATTTCTTGCCAGAAAATTTCTGGTGCTGGCCCAAATCAAAATCAGTACGGCTATGGATACCTTCTACTTCTTTGAAGCCAAAAGGGAATTCAAATTCGATATCGAAAGCGGCATCGGCATAGTGTGCCAGCTTGGTATGTTCGTGGAAGCGGTATTTGGCAGGAGAGGTGCCCAAAGCCAAATGCCATTTCAAGCGGGTTTGTTTCCAATGTTCAAACCATTCCTTTTGTGAACCTGGACGAATAAAGAATTGCATCTCCATTTGCTCAAACTCGCGCATACGGATGATGAATTGACGTGCGATCACTTCATTACGGAAAGCCTTACCAATTTGCGCAATACCGAAAGGAATCTTCATCCTGCCTGATTTTTGTACATTCAGGTAATTAACAAAAATACCCTGTGCGGTTTCAGGACGAAGATAGATCACATCAGCATCATCTGCCACAGCGCCCATTTGTGTACTAAACATTAGATTAAACTGACGGACTTCGGTCCAGTTTGCAGTACCGCCGATAGGATCTGTAATATTATGCTCGATGATGAGTTCGCGCAGACGAGGCAGGTCGTCGCTTTTCAGCGCCTTGTCCATTTCTAACTGAAGCTCTTCAGCAAGATCGGTTTTATTTTCATTGTCATATTGCGCTATTCTGTCTTCAAGTAACTGGTCGGCACGGTAACGTTTTTTAGAGTCCTTATTGTCGATCATCGGATCGTTAAAGCCCGCAACATGACCGCTTGCTTCCCAGATTTTTGGATGCATAAAGATGGCTGAATCGATGCCAACGATATTCTCGTTCATCTGCACCATGGCTTTCCACCAGTAGGTTTTGATATTGTTTTTCAGCTCGGCACCATTCTGACCGTAGTCGTACACAGCGCTCAGACCGTCATATATTTCGCTTGACTGGAATACGAAGCCATATTCTTTGGCGTGAGATATTACATTCTTAAAAAGTTCGTCGGTTGGTATGCTCATAACAGCGCAAAGATATATTTTTTTGATTGCGGATGCCGGATTTTCGATTTCGGATTTATTTATGCTTTTTAAGTAACTTTATATTGCCAATTAACCGACTATGAGAAATTTAATCACAGCTATTCTTTTACTGTGCACTGTAATAGTCTTTGCCCAGGATAAATCATCCCCAAAAGAATACAATGCTTATGACCGGGATGGTAAAACTATAGTTGCCAGGGTATTAGTCAACGGCAATTTAAAGAGCCATTTATTCCTTGTTAAGTCACTACAAAGAGAAGATTCCTCAAATAATTATATAACTACACTTTACTTCGGTAATAAAGAAACCGGTCCACTAACAAACACACGTATCCTATTAAAGTTCAGCAAACCGGTAATTTCAGTAATGCCGCACTTTACAACAGCATTTAAAAGCATGAATGGCCTTGCAGAGGATCATAATATGTACACATTCAAAGCCGGTCGACTGGAGCGCGATGCAGGTAGTGCCATTGTTATTTACTTCACCATTAAAAGCAAGGATCGGATAATTACCGAAGTCTCAGGATTAGATGGCATTCTGCAGTAACCCCCACTTGTCATGCTGAGCGATAGCGAAGCATCTGTCGCGAGTCATATCTTTATTGAACGCATTTGTGTACTAGGATTCATTTTCTGTTAAAGGAACTTATCAAATCCCGTTTTTAGATTCTTCGCTCTCGCTACCCATGACATGTTTGGCATGGGTGTCACGCTGAGCCTGTCGAAGTGCGGTGCGGTATGGCCTTGCCCGCTTACCCTTCGACGGGCTCAGGGTGACAACGCTCTTATGTCATTTCACCTTTAGAGGCCGCGGATTTTATAACCCAGAATGACAACGTTAATTTCTCTCAAATCTCATATCTCATATCTCAAATCTATCTTCTACATTTGAAGCATGAGCATCAGCGTTGAATCATTGACTAAAGTTTACGGCTCGCAAAAGGCTGTTGATGGTATTTCATTTAGTGCGTCGCCCGGCGTGCTGGGTTTTCTTGGTCCGAATGGGGCCGGGAAGTCAACTACGATGAAAATACTGACCGGCTATATTCCGCAAACTTCGGGCAAAGCATCCATATGTGGCTTTGATGTAGAAACGCAGGCGGTAGAAGTGAAGCGTAATATCGGCTACCTTCCCGAAAGCAATCCGCTTTACCCGGATATGTATGTGCGCGAATCGCTGCAATTTATTGCCAATATTCATAAAATCCATCAGCCCGAAAAACGTATTGATGAGATCATTGAGCAAACGGGCTTAACTCCCGAACGGCATAAGAAAATAGGACAGTTATCCAAGGGCTATCGTCAGCGTGTGGGCCTGGCTCAGGCTATTCTACATGATCCGCAAGTATTGATATTGGATGAGCCAACCTCTGGTCTTGATCCTAATCAATTGATCGGCATACGTCAATTGATACGTGATTTGGGTAAAACCAAAACCATCGTTCTGTCAACCCATATCATGCAGGAAGTGGAGGCAGTATGCAGTCAGGTAATTATCATTAATAAAGGGACGATAGTGGCTAATGACTCGTTGGATGATTTGCGGAGTAAGAATAAAGGTAAGTCATTGGAGAATATATTTATAGAATTAACAAATCTATAGTGCAGTTGTAAAGGTTATAGGTGTTGTAGAAGTTGAAAAAGTTATAAAAGATTTTTAACTATGCACAAAAACTAAACCTTTAACATATGAATACCTTCGAGGATCTGGAAACATGGCAAAAATGCAGAGAGTTCAGAAAAGATATTTCTATTTTGATTAAAAACTTTCCGGCAGATGAAAAATATCGCTTGGTTGATCAGTTAAAACGGGCTTCTCGATCAATAACAGCTAACATAGCAGAAGGGCATGGGCGTTTTCATTATGAGGATAATCTTAAATTTTGCAAGAATGCCCGAGGTTCACTAAATGAAGTTCTTGATCATTTAATCTGTGCTCTTGATGAAGAGCTTATAACAGAGGAGCAACTGCTGGATTTGCGAAGAAAATACAACGAATGCTATCGTATGTTAAATGGATATATTGCTTTTTTGAGTAAAAAGAATTGATAAAAACTCTCATAAATATAGCTTACGACTCTTAAACATTTCCAACACTTACAACTTTTACAACTTCTCCAACAACTAAAATAATATTTTCATAGAATTAACCAATATTAAGTAATTGTAAATTATTCTTATATTAGATGTTATTAACCTTATTCAAAAACATCAATTATGAGGAAAATTCTACTATTAGCTGTACTAATAGTTAGCGCAGCTACGGCATCTTTTGCCCAAACATCCAAATCAAGTAGCGAAGGAAAATTCAGCATCGGCATTGACCCGGGATTGCCTGTCGGCAGTTCAAGTGACGGCTCCTCGTTTGCTATAGGCGGAGATATTAAATATGCTCTTCCTGTTGCAACCAACTTTGACGTCAGCCTTTCCGCAGGTTACTCGGTTTTTATTGGCAAAACTGTCGATTTTGGTGGTGTATCAGCAAAAGTTCCGGATATAAAAGCTATCCCGGTAAAGCTTGGCGGTCGTTATAACTTTAACGGAGCCACGGGGTTCTTTGGCGAGCTCGGAATAGGCGCTGCTTTCGTCCAGGATGGCGGAGGTACTGCATTTGTTTATGCACCGGGCGTAGGATATGTAGCTGATGGCGGCTTCGAGGTAGGTATACGCTATGAGGGCTGGTCGAAAAATGGCACCGAAGGTCAAATTGCCTTGCGCGTTGCTTACAGTTTCCAGTAAAGAATTTATTGATCTGAATCAAAGCCTTGTCCAATTTTGGCGGGGCTTTGTTGTTAAATAACATTTTTGTTATGCAGCAGGCGTTTGGTTTGCTTTTCGCACCGAATGTTTACTTTCGCCATTCTAAATCATTTTACCCCGGATGAAAAAACTAATAATTCTGCTGTTTCTGTTCTGCTGTTTTAAAGCATCTGCCCAAACTACTATTACCAAGGCTTTTAGCGCAGGTTTTGAATTAGGTATACCTGCAAATAGTATTTTTAATATTGGTACCGGTGCCTCAGCCAAGTTTGAGCTGCCTATCGCATCGCCCGTAAGCTTGAGCCTGACGGGTGGCATTACCAGTATGTTTTATAAAAGCAATTTGTTCAATTCATCACGGACACCGGGTGCTGCTGTATATGTGCCCTTAAAGGCAGGCGTAAAATATTTTTTCAACCGCAGTGTTTATGCAGAAGGTGAAGCCGGTACAGCCATTGAAACAAACTATGCCAAACAAAACGTATTTGCATGGTCAATAGGGCCGGGTTTTATTGCGCCTGTAGGTGAAAAAAACGGAATCGATATCAGTTTTCGTTATGAAGACTGGGCCAACCAGTTAAGGCAGACAGCCATTCATATTGCTTACCGCTTTGGTTTGTAACTAAAATTTTCTTTTTGCTGTTATATTTAGTTAATTATCTTCGTAAAGGACTACTAAACCTTACCTGTTATGAAGAAAATTATACTATCTGCTATTTTACTGTTTCTTATCAGCTCTTTTACAAAAGCACAATCGGGTAATAAAGTGATGCTGAGCCTTGGCCCCGAAGTTAATTTTCCTTTCAATACCGGGACAAACGATCTCGGCGATACGAGACAGCATTATAATGATGGGATAGGGGGAACTCTAAAGGCAGAATTTCCTGCTTTTTCAACTCTGCATATCATAGTGTCTGCAGGATATATGCACTACATAAGTAATGAACACTATTCGCTACTCGATCAGGCGGCGTATTATCTGGGTTATGTTCCGCCAGCCAGTTCACCAAAAACACCGCCATTCTTATACTTGCCGGTAAAAGCCGGATTACAATATTATTATTCCAGGTATATGTATATAAATGCCGAGGCGGGTGAGGCGTTTAAGCTCAATTCAGGCTCGAAAAACTCCTTTGTTTATTCAGGTGGATTGGGCGGAATATTTCCTATCAATGCCAAAAGCGGAATTGATCTCGTGTTTAAATATGAACGCGGATACGAAACGATAGCCTATCCTGTCCCCATAAGTCAGATCGGCATTGACGTAGCTTATAAGCGCAGTTTTTAAAGAAGTTTAGCCTAATTTTTCAACTTTCCAACATTTCAACCTTACAACACGGCGAACCTTTCTGCTTTACCGAATAATATTGTAATTTCGGCAGCCAACAGCCGCGTTTTATAGTGTATAGCATCTTAAAGAAAGAAATTACTTCTTACCTCAGTTCGCTGGTAGCTTATGTTACTATAGGGGTATTTTTACTGGTATTGGGTTTGTTTTTATGGGTATTCCCCGATTCGAGCATACTGGACTACGGTTATGCCGGGCTGGACAGCCTGTTCAATACCGCACCATACCTGTTTATGTTCCTGATACCGGCCATTACCATGCGCTCGCTGGCTGAGGAACGTAAAGAAGGCACTTTTGAGCTATTGCTCACCCGTCCTTTGACTGATGGGCAGATCGTGTTAGGTAAATTTCTCGCCTGTGTTCTATTGGTGCTTTTCGCCTTGATACCCACACTGATTTATTATTATTCAGTTTACAGCTTAGGCAACCCGCCGGGGAATGTCGATACCGGCGCTGTTATAGGGTCATACATTGGTTTATTTTTATTGGGATCAGGTTTTGCGGCGATCGGCTTGTTCGCTTCGTCTGTAAGCAAGAATCAGATCATTGCTTTTACAATCGCCGTTTTCCTCTCTTATTTCTTTTATGCCGGATTTGATTCATTAAGCTCACTGTTGTCGTTACAGAATCTGGGTTTACAAAACATCGGTATCACTGCGCATTACGAATCAGTAAGCAGGGGCGTTTTGGATACCCGAGATTTGGGATACTTTGTTTGCCTGAGTGCCTTCTTTATCTGGTGCACGTTGCTGGTGATTAAAATACAACGTCAAAAAACCGCCGATAAAAAAGGGTTGATTAGCGGGTTGGCTCTCATTGTTGCTATCGCGATTATTTCATCACTAGCTTTTACCCGTTTTGATTTTACCAAAGAAAAGAGATTTACCATATCAAAGATCAGTCGAGATGTTTTGAATAGCCTTCCAAAGGATGTAAAAGTGACCGTTTTCTTGAATAGTGATAATCTCCCTGGCGGGATGAAACGATTGCGCAGCGAAGTAAAGGATATGTTGAGCGATCTGAAATCGTACAGCCATCATCGCTTGCAGTATGATTTTGTTGATCCTTTAGAAAAAGCTAAGTCATTTTCAGCTGATCAGCAAAAAGCGTATTCCGACAGCTTGGAATCAATGGGAATAGAAGCTCAAAATTTAAGTGTTAAGACGGACAATGGATTATCGCAAAAGGTTATATTTCCAGAGGCATTGGTGGAATCGGAAGGTAAATCGATAGTAGTAAATCTGCTGATGCGTAGGATTGGCCTTTCAGATGAAGAGCAGCTTAACAATTCAATCCAAAATTTAGAATACGCTTTTTCTTCAGCCATCAAAAAAGTAACTACTGGTGGTAAACCGGAGATCGGTTTTACAGAAGGTCATAATGAATTGAGCGACGTGCAGTTGAACGATGCCATGAAATCATTGTCCGAAGGTTTTACTGTTGGTCGTGTCGATTTGAAAACAATACCGTTTGCTCAATTAGAGAAAGTAAAGCTATTGGTTATCCCAAAACCAGACAAACCATTTACCGAACTGGAAAAATTCAAGCTCGATCAATATATCATGCGTGGTGGCCGGGTGTTGTGGACGATTGACCAGGTAAGCGCCGAACTGGACAGCCTTCGCGGGCATGGCGGCGAGCAGCTGGCATTTAATAAGCAACTGAATTTGGACGACCAATTGTTCGTGTACGGTGTCCGCATTAATTATGATCTAATAGCCGATATCAGTTGTTCTCAAATCCCTGTGGCAACCGGTAACGTAGGCGGACAGGCGCAGATACAAAATGTGCCGTGGCTGTTTTATCCGCTCATTATGCCATTATCAAAGCATCCGATTGTAAAAAACCTGGATGCTATCCGGACTGAGTTTATCAGCACTATCGATACGCTGGCCATAAAGAATGTGAATAAAACGGTGTTGCTTTCATCATCGCCATATAATAAGAAATTCAACACGCCATACCTGCTGTCACTGCAAATGCTGGAGCAGGAACCACAGCCAAAGGATTTCCAAAGCACTACCAAACCGGTTGCCGTATTGCTGGAGGGTAAATTTAAATCTGACTTCCTGAACAGGCCCACACCGGAAGGTTTAACAGAAAAAGTAGAATCGCTGACCGAAAGCAAACCAACCAAAATGATCGTGATCAGCGATGGCGATGTATTTAAAAACCAGGTAGGTTCAGATGGTTCGCCATATCCTTTGGGATATGACCATTACACGCAGCAAAGCTTTGGCAACAAGAACCTTTTACTAAACATTGCCGACTATATGACCGACGATTCAGGCCTGATTGGTTTGCGTACCAAAGAGATACAATTACGCCTGCTCGACAGGGCACGTATACGCAGCGAAAAATTGTATTGGCAGGTGATAAATAATGTCGTTCCTTTGGGTTTTGTGTTAATATTTGCTATTTTTCAACATTATATTCGCAGGCGAAAGTATGCTCATTAAAATTTATACTTTTGGTTGCTAAATTCGATTCAGATATATGAGATTTATAGTTTCAACGTCCACGCTATTAAAGCAATTACAGTCGGTAAGCGGCGCTTTAAGCAATAGTACAGTTTTGCCGATCCTGGAAAACTTTTTGTTCGAGATAAAGGATGGAAACTTAACTATTTCGGCTACGGACCTGCAAACCAGTATGACCACTTCCCTAACAGTTGAGGCAAAGGAAAACGGCCGTATTGCCATCCCTTCTCGCATCCTGCTCGATACCTTAAAGTCGTTGCCGGAGCAACCTATTGCTTTCAATATTGACGATACCACATTCGCCATCGAAATCAATGCTGGTGATGGTAAATACAAACTGAGCGGTGAAAATGGCGAGGACTTCCCAAAGATCCCGGTAGTTGAAAACGCGTCATCTGTAAACCTGCCTGCTTCAGTATTGGCAGAGGCTATCAATAAAACCATTTTTGCGGTAAGTAACGACGAGTTACGCCCGGCTATGACAGGCGTTTACTGCCAGTTGTCAACCTCGTCATTGACGTTTGTTGCAACTGATGCACATAAGCTGGTACGCTATCGCAGAAAAGATGCAAAAGCAGCAAGCACCGCATCTTTTATTTTACCAAAAAAAGCCCTAAATTTGTTAAAATCGGCTCTTCCCTCAGAGGACATCAATGTGTCTGTTGAGTATAATAGCACGAGCGCGTTCTTTAAATTTAGCAATATCAACCTGGTGTGCCGCCTGATAGATGAGCGTTATCCAGATTATGAAGCGGTAATACCGAAAAATAATCCGAATAAGCTGACGATAGACAGGCAGGCATTTTTGAGTTCACTTAACCGTGTGGCCATTTATGCCAACAAAACAACCCACCAGGTAAGGCTGAAGATCAGCGGAAGCGAATTGAATATTTCATCAGAAGATATTGATTTTGCAAATGAGGCGCACGAGCGTTTAAGCTGTCAGTATGATGGTGAGGACATCGAGATCGGTTTTAATGCAAAATTTTTGATAGAAATGCTGAAAAACCTTGCCGGCGAAGAAGTGATGTTAGAAATGTCGACACCAAACCGCGCAGGACTGTTATTACCGCAAAACGGCGACGAAAACGAAGACGTGCTGATGCTGGTGATGCCGGTAATGCTTAATAGTTATGCTTAAGTTGTAAACTTAAATTATAAATCCAAATCCAGAGTCCGGTGCAAAAGCCGGACTTTTTTGTTCAACCCAATAACAAAACTGAGTATACGCAGTTATATACCAAATGAAAATCAGGTTACCGGCATTGTTTGTAATTGTTTTAATAGTAGGACTAGCCGCCTGTAAAAAGAATTATGATGATGCGCCAGCGGTTGTACGGCAGGTCGAATTAAACTTTATCAATGCATCAGCCGATACAATTAATATTTATCGTAACGGCAGCCGACTCAATACTACATCCGCCATTTTACCCGGATATTTTACCGCATATTATCCTGTTCCCGAAGGTCAGCAGATTTTTGAGGTTAAAAAGCCATTCAATGTGAACACGAATGTTGTACAGAATTTGTTTACTATAACCCTGCCCGCTGATACAAATTACGCTCGTACATTATTTATTACTGACGCAAAAGCCGATGATGCATTTGCGATAGATGATGTTTTTTACGTGGATAGTACCAAAGCCGCAGATAGTACATGTTTTATAAGGTTGGTAAATTCTTCACCGGGTTCAGGGGCACTTACTATGACCTTTGGAAGCACTACAGTATCCAGTAGCATCCCATTCAAAGGTCACTCTGATTTTGCTTTAGTAAGTTTATATAAAGATGCAAGTGTTACAGGACTGACTGCACTTAAAATATTCAATGCCGGATCAAGTACACCTTTTTATACAGATAGTGTAAGTTTAAATCCAGGTACAAACTATACGGTTTATACACTTGGTACGCCGGCCCCGACGGGTTTTAATATCGGATTTAAGCCAAATTAGGAGATTAAAATGTTTAGAAATAATAATAGAGGCATATCAATTTTTCTATCGCTTTTTGGGTTGGCCTTCCTGGTTGCACCATTTATTTCTTCATGTGGAAAAGGCCCCAGCACCAACGCTTCCGTATTGAATATACAATACCAGGTTGTAAATCTTAACCAGGGCCTGGGCTCGGTCGACTTGTATGTTCATTATATTAAAGTCAACACATCTTCTTACTTTTATCCTAACTCATCAGGATATTTTAATTTACCTTCTATCGATACGCCATTTCAACTCCGGCCCGGGACCTCTATAGTAGCAGGCACTGTTCCACCCAGTTATAATATTCTGGCGCGGAACGATAAGTTAGTCCCTAATACAAGGTATACATTGATGGTAATGGGTCTGGATTCAAGCTCAGTATACAATGTTTTTACTGTGGACACCAGTTCTGTACCCAGCCAGGGTAAAGGTAAAGTACGCTTTATTAATGCTTCACCTAATAATCTCGGACAGGTTACCGTAACCGCAAATGATACCACTGCATTTGCGGGGGTTCCATACAAAACAGTAACTAAATTTATTCAACTGACAGCAGGTACTTACGATTTTAAAATGTACCAGGCAGGCTCAACGAATGTTATTTTTGATAAACCGAACGTGACCATACAAGACGGCAGGATATACACCTTGTATTGTTATGGTTTAGCCAACCGTACCGACAGTTTGGCCTTTGGTTCAGGATTTATTACCAACAAGTAATCCCGGTTTTATTTATATTTTTGCCAAAAATTTAAGCTCTTGGAAATTATAAAGCACCTGATAGACTTTATCCTGCACATTGATAAGCACCTGGCCGATATCATCAGCCAGTATCATACCTTAACTTACCTGATATTATTCGTGATCATATTTGCCGAAACAGGCTTTGTGGTGACTCCATTTCTACCGGGTGATTCATTGCTGTTTGCTGCAGGTGCTTTGATAGCAGGAGGAAATACTGGTTTAAATATCTATTTGCTTACTATTATTTTGATCATCGCTGCCTTCACTGGCAATACGCTTAACTACCTGATAGGAAATTACCTCGGTCCAAAGGTGTTTAAAGAGAAAAATAAGATACTCAAACTGCAATATTACCTGGATACCAAAGCTTTTTTTGACAGGCATGGCGGCAAGGCAGTGATCATCAGCCGTTTTATGCCCATCATTCGTACCATTGCTCCGTTCGTAGCCGGAGTAGGGCGCATGCCTTTTTTAAGGTATAGTCTTTATAATATCATTGGAGGTGTATCATGGATCATCCTGTTCCTGTTTGCAGGCTTTTTGCTGGGTAATGTTCCTTTCTTTAAAGAACATTTCTCATTGATAGGTATAGCTATTATTTTGGTTTCTATACTACCGCCAATTATCGCCGGTATCAACAACCGTCGGAAGAAGAAAGCCGCTACGATGTAGTTTTGACCATTCGTAGATTATCGATCTTTTAAAACTACCAATTTTCCATTAACCCATTTGTGAGGTTTGTTAAAACCGGGATTTGAGCGCCAATGCCGCCATTGTGCTAAGGTGATCGATTTATCTCCGGATTCGTCGAAAAAATCTTCATAGTATACTTGAAGGTTTTTAGGGTTGATAGAAAGATGGTAGCTTGTTCGAAATTGATTGAGATTAGAGATGCCAACTTGTATCCTATAATTTTCTGATGGGGAATCAGGTATGTTTATTAGGAGGTCAGGATCGGATTTTTTTGTCGTTTTATACCATTCTTTTATTTCAGGAAGCGCCTTAATCTTTGCAATGATTGTCTTTTCAGTATTATTTTTCGGTCTATATGTTGACGCAAAATATTGAGCTGTGACGCGATGTGTCAACAAACAAAAAAAGGATAAGAGAATTAATCGGGCTAAATTCACGGATATGGTTCAATGGTTACCTAAAACTACTATTTTACCCGCTCTATACAAAGCCGCTTCCCGCTGTATCTTTTTCTTTTCGGTGACAGACAAGGGTTTGTCGATCAATTTGTTCAGGTCCGGCTGACCAGCATCCACCCATGCCGAATACCAGAAACTACCGATCTCTGAGATTGCTGAGCGCATACGCCTTTCTACCATGCCACTTAATAAAATATTATACTTCATGGCGTAAGCTTTCGAGTAATCATCTGTTTTTTTCCCGCTGCGTTTTATTAGCTCATATTTTTTATCCGCCGGGAAGGAATTGCCGACTATTCTTTCCAACCTCAACACCGAATCTACAGAGCTAAAAGAGGCGCGGCATATTTTGAATGCTTCATTTAATGGATTCTCAATATAGTGGGCCTTACCAGCATAATAATTATAACGATCACTGAATAATTCCGGTATGCGGCTTTCCCACAGATGATGAATACCTTCCTGGTGGGTTAACTGCCCATCATAATTGCGGGTGAGATGCAATGGTACATGCGCATCAGCAATATAGTGACCAAGATTTGCTGATGTTTTCAGAATATCAGTAGTATCGTGCTCTTTAAAATCATCCACCAGCCGATAATATTGATATTGAATTTCCCATGGAACGGTGCCATATTTTTTCAACGTATCTTCTGAGTATTTCTTAGCGGCTTCTTTCCACCTTACGGGCATCTTCATAAATGGTCGTTTACCATAATGATCAGCGTCAAAAAAATGTCGTGATCCCTCCAGGGAATCTACATATCGTTTCTTGTCAGGATCGACAGCGTGCTCGGTAATGTAATCGATATTTGTTTCGTAAAACCCTGCCATTGCTTTGGGTAAGGTAAATACTGCGACATGATTAATTCGCTTGTGTGCAAAGAAACCCCATGAGCAGCAGGAGAGTAGTATTATGATAACGATAAGGCTTCTCAGGATTAGTTTCACAATCAAATATGCTAAATTAAGTTGGATTGCTTGATTAGGTGAATGGTTGATTAAGTTGAATTGATGCGTTTTTAGATGCAACTTAATCAACTTATTCTAAGTCAATCAACTTAATTAACAAAAATTTAAAAAGGCATTTGATAATATAAAAATTCGTCATATATTTGCAGTCCTTAAATAAAAACGAATAATTAGCTAAAATGGCAAATCATAAATCATCAATAAAAAGGATCAGGGCAAATGCTGCGAAGCGTCTGCGTAACAGGTACCAGGCTAAAACTACCAGGAACGCCATCAAAAAATTAAGAGGCACTGCTACTAAAGCTGAAGCTACACCGCTTTTAGCAAAAGTGATCTCGATGCTTGACCGTTTAGCTAAAAAGAACGTGATCCACAAAAACAAAGCTTCGAACAATAAATCAAAGCTGACTAAATTCGTTAACGGCTTAAAATAATCTTAGGATTTAATCATACACAAGATAGCGATGGGTGAATAACTCATCGCTATTTTTTTGCTTGTCTGAATCAGAATTCTCTGAATTTTAAAATTTTCGGAATAAAGAGAACTGTTTATCTTAGCATTCTGTCAATTCATAAATTCAGAGAATTCTGATTCAGAAAAATGGAACCTTATCAAGAAAAGATCAGTATCAAAGCATGGGCTGAAGAAGACCGTCCGCGCGAGAAATTAAGTACGCAGGGACGCCGTGCTCTTACTGATGCTGAACTTATTGCTATTCTCATCAGCTCCGGCAGCCGCACCGAAACAGCCGTAGAACTAAGCAAACGCATCCTCCATCATTACGATAACGATCTGAACAGATTAGCCAAAGCATCTATACAGGAACTTTCCAATTTCAGGGGAATAGGAGAGGCTAAGGCAATCTCTATAATCGCCGCATTAGAAATTGGCCGAAGACGTAATGATACCGAAGTAAAAGCAGTAGAAAGTATAGTAAGCAGTAAAGATGCTTATAACCTAATGCGCCGTCACTTGGTTGATCTGAATCATGAGGAGTTCTGGATCATATTGTTAGGGCGTTCAAGCAAGGTATTAGGCAAAGAACTCATTAGTAAAGGCGGATTATCAGGCACCGTGGCTGATCCAAAAGTCATTTTCCATATTGCCCTGCAACATCAAGCGAGTGGCATCATCCTGATCCATAATCATCCATCCGGAAACTTAAAACCAAGTCAACTGGATATCAGTCTGACTAAAAGACTTTCTGAAGCCGGCCGCATGCTGGATATTCAAATTCTCGATCATCTTATTATAGGTGATACGGGCTATTATAGCTTTGGGGATGAAAGTTTGTTGTGATTTTAGATTTACGAGTTACGATTTTAGATTGATTTAAGAATTTTTGATTGAGCTATTAAATCGTAATTCGTAAATCCGAAATCGTAAATCAAAATCCTATCTTTGCCGATTATCATTTTGCTATAATGAAAATCTCTTATAATTGGCTTAAACAATTTATTGATACAGATAAAACTCCTGAGCAACTATCGCAGATACTGACCGGCATCGGGCTGGAAGTGGAAAGCCTGGAAAAAGTACAGGCTATCCCTGGCGGACTGGATGGTTTGGTGATTGGTTATGTAAAAGATACCCGTCAGCACCCGAATGCAGATAGATTGAAAATTACCCAGGTAGATGCGGGAACAGGTGCAGAATTGCAAATAGTATGCGGCGCGTCAAATGTGGCACCCGGACAGAAAGTAGTGGTGGCTACAGTTGGTACAACTGTTTATCCAACCAAAGGCGAACCATTTAAGATCAATAAATCTAAAATACGTGGTGAAGAATCCGAAGGGATGATCTGTGCTGAGGATGAGATCGGCCTGGGCGAATCTCACGAAGGCATCATGGTGCTGGATGCAGACGCTCCAATAGGTGACCTTGCTAAAGATTATTTCAAAATAACTGACGATTACCTGTACGAGATCGGCCTGACACCAAATCGTGCCGATGCCGCTTCTCATTTAGGAACCGCACGCGATATAGCCGCCTTCATCAAAACGCATATCAATAAGCCGGATCTTTCTGCATTCAAGGTAGACAACACCAACCGCCCGATAGAGGTAATAGTTGAAAACGCTGTGGCTTGTCCACGATATTCAAGTCTGACTATTTCAGGCGTCGAAGTAAAAGACTCACCAAAATGGTTGAAAGAGAAGTTGAGCGTAATCGGAGTTCGTTCCATCAATAATATCGTCGATATCACGAATTACGTACTGCACGGATTGGGGCAGCCTTTACATGCTTTTGATGCAGATGCGGTAAAAGGTAATAAGGTGATCGTTGGCACCTGTCCGGAAGGAACAATATTCAAAACATTGGATGAGGTAGACCGCAAGTTATCTGCCGATGATCTGATGATCAATAATGCCGAGTCGCCGATGTGTATTGCAGGTGTGTTTGGTGGTATTGGTTCGGGAGTAAAAGAATCTACCAAAAACATTTTCCTCGAAAGTGCCTACTTTAACCCGGTTTGGGTGCGTAAGACATCTAAAAGACATGGCCTGAAAACAGATGCCTCTTTCCGTTTTGAGCGTGGTACTGATCCGAATATTACGGTTACAGCATTGAAATATGCTGCCTTATTGATCAAAGAATTGGCAGGCGGAACAATATCTTCTGAGATATCTGATATCTATCCAAATCCTGTTGCGCCATTTGAAGTAGATATTATTTACAGAAATGTCGATAGGTTAATCGGTAAGTCAATCACTCATCAGGAGATCAAATCGATCATCAAAGCACTGGATATCGAGATCGTTAGCGAGTCAGAAGAAGGACTATCATTAAAAGTTCCTCCATATCGTGTAGATGTTACCCGCGAAGTAGATGTGATTGAAGAAATATTGCGTATTTACGGTTATAACAATATCGAAATTCCTACCCAGATACGTGCATCACTGAATAATTCAACCCGTCCTGAGAAGGATGATGTGCAGAACGTCATATCAGACATACTGAGTGCGAATGGCTTTAATGAGATTTTGTCAAACTCATTAACCAAATCGGCTTATTCAAATAACCTCGATACCGCAGTAAAAATTCTGAACCCTTTGAGCAGCGACTTAGATGTGATGCGCCAAAGCATGCTTTATTCAGGCTTGGAAGCTATTGCTTACAACCAAAATAGACGGAACGCCGACTTGAAATTATACGAGTTCGGTAAGGTTTACAGTGTAAAGGATGACAAGTATACCGAAACACAGCGTTTCTCTATATTCCTTACTGGCGCCGATAAAGAAGAGCAGTGGAATCAGAAACCGCAGCAATTCTCGTTCTATAGAATAAAAGCGGTTGTAGATAGCTTGGTGCAAAGGTTAAATATCCGCGATTACACAGTTGAAGATGCTACCTGTAGCAAGATGGCGTTTGGATTGCAATATATGCGTAATGGCAAACAACTGGTTAAGTTCGGCGCGGTTAATAAAGATGCGTTGAAGAAAGTTGACGTCGACAAAGAAGTTTTCTATGCCGACTTTAATTTCGATATGGTATTGTCTGCAGTAAAGAAGAATAAAATTGTTTACCAGGAGGTATCGAAATTTCCGGCAGTACGCCGCGATCTGTCAATGTTGGTAGATACACAGGTTACTTTTGGGCAATTGAAGCAGATTGCGCAAAAAACCGAGCGTAAGTTGCTGAAGGATGTAAACGTGTTTGATGTGTACCAGGGTGATAAATTGCCGGCAGGCAAAAAGTCATACGCTTTAAGTTTTACTTTACAAGACGAAGAAAAAACTTTGACAGACAAAACAATAGATAGTATAATCCAAAAATTAATTTATAATTTCGGAAAAGAAGCAGGAGCGGAGATACGGAAGTAATTAGTGAATGACTGAATTAGTGAATGAGTGATTTGCACAAATTCAAAACCATTCACTAATTCGCTAATTCACTAAATCACTCATTAAATAAATGACAACAGCCGACCAGTTAAATAATGTACTAGCAAAAACCGAACGCCTGATAGAGCTTTGCTCTGTGTTGCAGGAGGAAAATGATTTATTGAAACTGGAAAATCAGTCGCTTGATACCGCTTTAAAGGTGAGCAAAAATAAGGTCGACGAATTAGAGCAGAAGATGAAAGTGCTTAAGATGGCGAAGTCGTTTTCGGAGACCAACGAAAAAACTCTTGACATAAAGCAAAAAATTAACGAATTTGTGCAAGAAATTGATAAGTGTATTGTATTACTGAAAAAGTAGTGCAAAAAGTGAATCGCTCAAATGGGAGAAATCTCCATAAAAATAAATATTGCTGACAGAGTTTACCCCTTAAAGGTAAACATGGAAGAAGAAGAAATTATACGCAGGGCAGCTAAGCTGATCAACGACCGGATAAAGGAATACCAGGAAAATTATGCGGTCAGGGATAAACAGGATCTGCTTTCGATGTGTGTGCTGCATTACGCAACATCCTCATTAAAAGCGGAAAAGAAGGTGATGGTAGAAGACACGGAGGTGGCGGATAAGGTATATCACTTGGATCATCTGCTGTCTGAATTTTTCTCGAAGTAATAACGTTCTTTACACATAATGAGCAAAATAAGATTTAACCGCAGTTAAATTTTAGGTTTCACTATTAAAAACTTAACGCTTCAATATCCGCGGATCAAGAAGGTATACGTTACTTCCTCACGAGTATTTAACGAAGGCCCGGTCCCAACACCCGATTTGAGGTTTTCAATACATGACACTTAAAAATTAGTTGCGGTTTTTTATTTATATAAACTTAAAAGATGATCATAGTACTATACATCGTAATTGGGCTACTGGCCGGTGTCCCGACAGGGGTTGTCATAGGCCGGTACATGCTTAGAAAGCTCTTCAAAGACCAGGAGCAGGCAGCCCAGACCAAAGTGAAAAAGATATTGAAAGACGCCGAAAACGACGCTGAAATATTAAGGAAAAACAAATTGCTCGAGGCTAAGGAAAAATTCCTGCAAATGAAAGCCGAGCACGAGAATGAGATCAACTCCAAAAACAGCGCGATCAATCAGCGCGAAAATGGTGTAAAGCAGAAGGAACAATCGCTCAACCAGCGTCTTGAAAACACATCCCGCAAGGAAACTGAACTGGATAACCTACGCAAGAACCTGGAAAGACAAACCGAACTTGCTGTTAAAAAGCAGGAAGAAGTAGAGCATCTGAAACAGCAGCACGTAGAGCAATTGGAAACCATTGCCGGTATTTCTGCCGAAGAAGCCAAAAATCAGCTGGTAGACAACCTGCGTGAAGAGGCCCGCACCAAAGCCATGATGCAAATAAAAGATATCGTGGATGAGGCTAAGCTAACTGCTACCAAGGAAGCCAAAAAGATCGTTATTCAAACCATACAGCGTACGGCTACGGAGAGTGCCATTGAAAATACCGTTTCCATTTTCAATATCGAGAATGACGAGATCAAGGGCCGTATCATTGGTCGCGAGGGCAGAAACATACGTGCACTGGAAGCAGCTACCGGTATTGAAATTATTGTAGACGATACTCCGGAAGCAATTATCCTTTCTGGTTTTGATCCGGTTCGTCGTGAGATAGCCCGTTTGGCCATGCACCGTTTGGTGACTGACGGTCGTATTCACCCGGCGCGTATCGAAGAGGTGGTTGCCAAAACCAAAAAGCAGATAGAAGAAGAAATCGTAGAAATAGGGGAGCGCACCGTGATCGACTTAGGTATACATGGCTTGCATCCTGAGCTGATCCGTATGGTTGGCCGTATGCGTTACCGCTCTTCTTACGGACAAAACCTATTGCAGCACTCACGCGAGGTGGCTAACTTCTGCGCTACCATGGCTGCTGAATTAGGCCTGAATGTGAAACTGGCAAAACGCGCAGGTTTATTACATGACATCGGCAAAGTGCCCGATGATAATCCCGAATTGCCTCACGCAATCTTGGGTATGCAACTGGCCGAGAAATTCAAAGAACATCCGGAAGTATGCAATGCTATCGGTGCTCACCATGACGAAATAGAGATGACTTCTATGCTGTCGCCAATCGTTCAGGCTTGTGATGCTATTTCAGGTGCTCGTCCTGGCGCTCGCCGTGAAGTGGTTGAAAGCTACATCAAACGTTTGAAAGAACTGGAAGAACTGGCTTTGTCCTATCCTGGCGTAGAAAAAACCTTTGCGATACAGGCTGGTCGCGAACTGCGCGTTGTGGTTGAAAGCGAAAAGATATCTGATGCACAATCAGAAATTTTAGCTGCTGATATCTCCAACCGTATCCAGACCGAAATGACCTATCCTGGCCAGATCAAAGTAACCGTGATCAGGGAAACCAGGTCGGTTGCTTTTGCAAAATAAGAGCCTCACACCAAACCCCTCTCCAAAAAGGAGAGGGGCTTATATTTTTATTGTGGCGAATAACAAATCTTCAAGTAAAGCTGCTCCCGTTAAGGCCATTACCCGGCCAATTGATCGGTATTTTGATCAGTATGCTGAGCATCACCAAAATCCGACCAATAAGCTGATCCATTGGATATGCGTGCCGCTGATCGTGTTCAGTATATTCGGTTTGGTTTGGGCTATTCCGTTTCCTCATCTAAAGTTTTTAGGTTCTTATAATGGGTATTTTAATTGGGCATCGTTCCTTATTGCAGCCGTTATCTATTACTATTATAAACTGTCGCCTACGCTATCCTATTTTATGCTGTTTGTGCTGATGGGCTTTAGCTATGGAGTTATTAAACTGGACGATTGGCAAAAGGCAGGCGGCCCCGCCATGTGGCTGGTATGCCTTATTATATTTGTAGTAGCCTGGGTTGGACAGTTTATCGGTCATAAAATAGAAGGTAAGAAGCCTTCTTTTATAGATGATCTGAAATTTCTGCTAATCGGGCCGATATGGCTGCTGCACTTTATCCTCAAAAAGCTTTCGATCAGATATTAATCAGATCAAATGCTATTCAGCACGATTATCTCGATTGCATCTGTTACATTTTTGCATTTATTGGCCGATGCTTCCAATGAAAACAGGATATCCCGGTGTTTGATAAGCTTAATGGCGTCTTTTTCCTTCGCAAAAAGATCCGCTAAGGCATGAGAGTAAATTAAATCGGTACGATGCTCATAGTCCTTCGTCAGGCGGCATGAGGCCAGCATACCTTCGGTATCAACTATTTTGCTTAGTCCGCTAATCAGCTTTTGCAGTTCGATGCATGATAGCTTGATATATTTCACAATCTCCCGAATTGCGGGTATAAATACATCAATTTCATATAGGTTAATCCTGCCGGCCGCTTCGTGAATATTATCGGCTACATCATCGATGGCCGATGCCAGTATGTGGATGTCCTTGCGATTAAGAGGAGTAAAGAATACCTTATCTAATCCAAGGTAAACCTTGTGTGTAATGTCGTCACCGTTTTCTTCTAAAGTGTTGATTTGCTTAAATAGTGGCTCGCGCTCAGCAACAGATTCCGTTTCCACAACAGCCGAAAGCAACTCAGACATCTGCACAATATTCTTCCCCGCCTGATTAAAAAGTCCATAAAATAAGGCCCGGTGCGAGAAAAAATCAAAAAACAGGTTACGCATATTAGGTATATAATTCTAAATACGAAATTACCTGCTGAGTATTAAGGCATCATTAATCTAAGTCAATCTAATGTTAAGTAATTGTTATTTTATAATAAAGACGCTTTTTTATATAAATTATTGATTTAAAGTTATTTATGATTTGATTAACTAATAATTTAATCGATTTCATTTCTAATGAATTGTTTAGTTAGATTAAACTTAATGTTGGCATAATATTACCAAATGTTAATCATGTGTTAACATTAAGGTAATGCAGGCAATGCAATTTTGACCCGAAATTTAATTTAACCTCACCAGACATGGAAAGAAAGTTTACAAAATTTACGGGTTCAATCTTAATGTTGATCCTTTTATTGGTTGGCTTTAATGCAAAAGCGCAAACCAATTTCGCTTCAAATGAGAAGCTTAAAAAAGAAACTGCAAAGAAAGATTCTGCAGCTACTACACTGACTGAAACAAAAGCAACTGCAAAAGCACAGGAAGACACTTCATGGAAACCTCAAAGAAGAATCTGGGGTTATACATTTGGTGATTTCTATTATGATGCACACGCTGATCAGAAAACTGGTGTACGTGGTCCGGAAACCAACTACGCAGGTGTTCCAACTTACAGAAATGCATTCCAGTTCCGTCGTATTTATTTAGGTTACGATTACGATATCACCAAGAAATTCAAAGCAGAATTCTTGTTAGCATCTGAGCCAAGCGCAAATACCGGTGTTGCTAACGCTAACACTGCTACCGTTCAAAATGGTGATAACCTGGTTGACGGTAAAATGGCTTTCTGGATTAAGAATGCTAACTTACGTGTAAGAGATCTTTGGAATGGTACTGACTTCGTGATCGGTGAAATGAGCACCCCAGGTTTCGCATTAAACGAACCAGGAACTAACGGTCCTAACTCACTTTCTGAAAGTACCTGGTCTTACCGTTCAATCGAAAAGACTATCACCGACTTCCATAAAAACAACTCTTATGACGTTGGTGCAGCTTTACAAGGTACATTCGATCCTAAAACCAAAAACTTTGGTTACGTGTTAATGGTTGGTAACAACAGTACTTCAAGCTTATTATCAGCTTCTAACGCCAATACCGGTTTCTACAAAATATTCTACGGTGATATCTGGGGTAAATTCCTGAACCAAAAATTGTATATCGATATCTACGCTGACTATGCAAGAACGCAATCAGCTACTGCTTCAGTACCTGGTCAGGAACACAACATGTTCAAGATATTTGCTTCTTACACCACAAAACCAATCACTTTAGGTGTTGAAGCTTATACCCAAAAAATCGGTGCTGGTGTAAACAGTGTTACTACTGCTACTCCTCCGGTTACAACTCCAGAAGATGCAACTGTACAAGGTCTGTCAGTATGGGTAAGAGGTCCAATTGTTAAAACTCTGAACTACTTCGCTCGTTTTGACACTTACAACCCTGATACTAAGTTTACTGCTCTTAATAACTATACAGTAAATACCAACTACGGTTCATACACTCCGCTTTATAAAGAAACATTCTATACTGCAGGTTTAGATTATAACCCAACCAAGAACGTTCACTTTGAGCCAAACTTCTGGTTAACTAATTTCAAAGATCAGAGAGACCCAAGTTTGACTACCCGTGTAGCTGATGACCACACTTTAGTGTTCCGTCTAACCTTCTTCTATACTTTCGGTAAATAAGAAATAAGCATTTAAAAGAGCAAAAACGCAAACCATGAAAATAATTAAAAGTCTCAAATTAGCAGTTGTTGCAGTAGCAGCATCATCCTTCGCACTATCAGCTGCGGCACAGGATAACACACTATTGGGCGCAGGTAGTACATTCGTGTACCCGCTGTTCTCAAAAATATTTTCAAAATACACTGCTTCAAAAGTAAACTACCAATCAATTGGTTCAGGTGGCGGTATATTACAGCTGACTAACAAAACTGTTGATTTTGGTGATTCTGATGCTCCTTTGAATGAGGATCAAACTAAAAAGATGAGCGCTCCTGTTCTGCACATCCCAATGACTTCGGGTGCTGTTGTTGTTACTTACAACGTACCAGGTGTTAAAGGTGGTTTGAACTTAAGCGGTAAAGATCTTGCTGATATTTTCCTGGGTAAAATTACCAAATGGAACAGCCCTGAGATCGCTGATGCTAACAAAGGTGTAGCTCTTCCCGATCTTCCGATCGTAGTTGTTCACCGTTCAGACGGTAGCGGTACCTCGTTCATCTTTACTGATTATTTAACTAAAGTAAATGCAGATTGGGCTAAAAAAGTAGGTAAAGCAAGCGCCGTTAACTGGCCGGCTGGTTTAGGTGGTAAAGGTAGCGAAGGCGTTGCAGGTTTAGTAAAACAAACTCCGGGTGGTATCACTTATGTTGAGTTGGCTTATGCTAAACAAAACGGTATGGCTTTCGCAAACATCCAAAACAAAAGCGGTAAATACATCGCTCCAACTATCGAAGCTACTACTTTAGCTAGTAATGTAACTATCCCTGCCGATTCAAAAGTGTCTATCACTAACACTGACAATCCTAAAGGTTATCCAATTGCCAGCTTTACCTGGGCTTTGATCTACAAAGAACAGAATTACAATGGCCGTTCAAAGGCCCGTGCTACTGAACTGTTGAAATTATTGTGGTACAATGTTCACCAGGGACAAGCTGAGTGCGCTCCTTTGAACTATGCACCGCTTTCAAAATCAGCTGTTAAAGCTGCTGAGGCAATTTTGAAATCAGCTACTTACGACGGTAAACCAATTTTATAATTAAAAAACAGAATCAGGAACCAAGAACCAAGAATCAGGATAAGGTGTTCCATCCAAAACAAATCTTGACTCTTGAATCTTGGCTCTTGACTCTTAAGTATACCAATTACCAGCCCCTGCAATAGGGTGCTGGTAATTGTTTTGTAAAGCATAACCAACATTTTATGAAACCATCCTTCGCAAACGCCGACAATGCGGCCGGCACCAATATCCAGGATAGCTTCGTTTCCCAAAAGCAGGTTAAAGTGAAAAATTCAAGATTAAGTTTATCCGATAAGCAATTGAAATGGGAAATCTCATTCAAGAAGCTGCTGATCATTATGAGCGCCGTTTTACTGGTGCTTGTACTGGGTGTAATGGTAACGCTGATTGTTGAGTCGTTGCCTTCAATAAAAGCATTAGGTATCGGGTATCTGTGGGGGAAAGTATGGGATCCGGTAAGTAATGTCTATGGAGCTTATCCATTTTTGATCGGTACGCTGTTAACTTCATTCATCGCGCTGATCATTTCAATACCTTTTTCATACGCCATTGCTATTTACCTGGGCGAATACAACCCGAAAGGATGGCTTTCTGACTTGTTAAAAAATACGATCGAACTGATCGCAGCAGTGCCCTCTATTATTTATGGTTTCTGGGGTTTATTTGTGTTGGTTCCGATTGTACGTGCTCTCGAGATCAAGTTCCATGTGCTGCCTTACGGTATCGGTATCTTCACTTCATCACTGATACTTGCTGTAATGATCATTCCTTATGGTGCATCATTGGGTATCACACTGATTAGAATGGTACCAACTCCATTAAAGGAGGCCGCTTATGGATTAGGCGCAACACGTTTTGAAGTGATACGCAAGGTGATTATGCCGTTTACCCGTTCTGGTTTATTTGCAGGTATATTGTTGTCATTGGGTAGAGCTTTGGGTGAAACCATGGCTGTGACCATGCTTATCGGTAATACCAGCGCTGTACCAACCAGCATTTTTGCGCCGGGTAACACTATGGCCAGCGTTATAGCCAATGAGTTTACTGAGGCTGATCATACTGAATATTTATCCGCGCTTATCGAGCTCGGTTTGGTACTGTTCCTGGTAACAGTAGTAATTAACCTGATAGGTAAAAGAATTATCTCACGCGTTACAAATAACTAAGGCATGGAAGCAAAAATTGGATTCAGAAACGTAAAGAGTTTGGCCTTCAAAGGGGTTATTATCTTTTTTGCATTTGTAATTACCGTGCCTCTGATTATCATATTGCTTTATATCATTAAGCAAGGCGCGGCACAAGTTAATTGGCATTTCTTAACAAATGTGCCTGCACCTGTTGGAGAGAAGGGGGGCGGTATTATCAATGCCCTTGTCGGTAGTTTTTTGATGGTAGTTATGTCGTCCGTTATCGCTATTCCAATCGGGATGATGGCAGGTATTTACCTGAGTGAAAACCCACGCACCAAACTGGCATATTATACAGGTTTGTGCGTTGATATATTACAGGGCGTTCCATCTATTGTAGTGGGTATCGTGGCTTACTTCTGGCTGGTAAAGCCTTTGGGAACTTTCTCAGCGCTATCTGGTAGTATCGCTTTAGCCATCATGATGCTTCCGATAGTGATCAGGGCCACAGAGCAAACATTGCTGATGTTGCCGCCGTCATTAAAAGAAGCAGCATTATCATTAGGTGTACCTTATCACCGTGTAATCTTAAAGGTGATTGTACCTTGCGGTTTTGCAGGCATCTTGTCTGGTATCACTTTATCAATAGCCCGTGTGATCGGTGAAACAGCGCCATTGTTGTTTACCGCCTTTGGTAGCCCTTTCCTGTCGGCTTCTTTGAAGAAACCTATGGAAAGTTTGCCTCACTTAATATATACCTATGCCACCAGTCCGTATGACGACTGGCACGACCTGGCCTGGGGTGCATCGTTCATATTGTTAGTATTTGTTTTAACCCTAAACATAATCACGAAAGTGATGACAAGAAAATGGAAAGTACAATTGTAAGCGCTGAAAATATCAATGCATATTATGGTGATAGTCACGCCATAAAGAATGTAAACATCAAGATCAACAAGAATGAGGTTGTTGCGATGATGGGCCCATCAGGCTGTGGAAAAACAACCTTCCTGCGTTGCATTAACCGCATGCACGAGCTGATCCCTAATGCAAGGGCTGAAGGAGTGATGAAATTGGATGGTGAAGACGTTTATAAAATGAACGTAATTTATGTTCGCTACAAGATCGGGATGGTATTTCAACGTCCTAACCCATTCCCGAACCTAAGCATTTATGAAAACGTGATAGCCGGTTATTTGTTAAACGGTATTAAAATGTCAAAAGCTGATAAAGATGTTATCGTTGAGAAATCATTGACCAGTTCTGCACTTTGGAATGAGGTAAAAGACTCTCTGCACAAAAAAGGTACTTTCCTTTCAGGTGGTCAGCAACAGCGTTTGTGTATTGCACGCGCCATTGCCATGCAGCCTGAAGTGATCCTGTTTGATGAGCCAACTTCGGCGCTTGACCCTATTTCGACCTCGAGCGTTGAGAACCTGTTCCACGAATTGAAACAGAATTACACCCTGATCATCGTAACACACAACATGCAGCAGGCAGCCCGTGTAAGTGACAGAACAGCGTTCTTCTATTTGGGCGAACTGGTGGAATTTGATGATACCAAGATCATGTTCACCAATCCGAAGGATCAGCGTACACAGAACTATATTACCGGAAGGTTCAGTTAATAGATTGGCCTTTTAGGTTTTGAATTAGAGAATTAGAAATTAGCGTTTAATTTATTTAGAGTTTTAAAAGCATGACACCCATAGAAACCGAAATTGTCGCTCTTAAAAAAGAATTGGCTAACATGTGGATCCTTGTTCAATCACAATTGAGCAAAGCACGTGAAGCTATGGTAAATTTCGATAAGGACCTTGCGCGCGAAGTATTGGTGAAAGAGAAAAGGGTTAACTCATTCGAATTAAAGATCGACCGCGATTGCGAAAACATATTTGCACTGCATTGCCCCGTAGCCATCGACCTGCGCTTTTTATTAGCTGCATTGAAGATCAACACCAACCTGGAGCGTATCGGCGATATCGCTGCCGGCGTGGCAAAGTATGTGATCGATTCCACTGCAGGATTCGATAAAAAAGTATTGGAAGCTACCGACGTAATACGTATGTACGACGAGGCCATCAATATCGTTATTGACACCCGCACGGCCTTTGAAAACGAAGATACCGCCCTGGCAAGAAGCGTATTTAAGCACGATGAAATGCTGGATGCTGTAAACCGCAGCGCAAATGCTAATGTTGGCGCTGTGATTAAAGAGGATATTACTATGCTGAATGAAGCATTATTTATGCTTTCGATCATCCGCAAGCTGGAGCGTATCGGCGATCAGTCTAAAAACATTGCTGAAGAAATTATCTTCTACGTAGAGGCCAAGATCCTGAAACACTCAGGCGCCTCAAGAGCAAAACAATAAAATTTGATATTGTGATTTTTGAAAAAGGTGCCAGTTGGGCGCCTTTTTTGCTTTTCTTAATGTATCGTCCTGAAATAAAATGGAATTAATTTATTTGAATAGGCAAGAATGTCATTTCCGGGGTTTTAACAGTATCGTTTCCTATGCAACGTACAACCTTGAATCTGGCGACTTTATTAGCTGGACACATCACCCATTTTATTTCATCTAATGGGCCTATGCCTTTAAATTTCCAAAGAGCCATAGTGCAGGATGAATCAAGCCAGCGTACGTTGACAAGAAGATTGTGATCTTTTCCTTTGCAAGTAAAAACAGTCCTTCCATTCTTCTCATTGCTCACGCGGACTATTTTAAAAGCCTCGGGATCTTCAAAATGGTCAGCCCAAGTAAGTTTGTTCCCCGAAACGACCACATAAGGTATCCTTTCTTCACATGGGTCATAAAATACGTATCCACTGGAGTCTCTTTCTAAAGAGTACCATTTGTTTGTAATAGGATTATTATGAACTGCGTGTTTTTGAGCTTTACTGGTTAGAGAACAAGCTACGAGCGCTAAAGTAATTGTAAATTTATAGTTCATGATCTTAAGGCTTAAGCATTTTATTGATTGACCACATAACCACTACAACTAATGCAACTTCTACAACCAATTATAACCAACTCACAAGTTTTTCCCTAGCTTCTCTAAAATATCCTGGGGTACTTTCTGCAGGTCAAGTACAAGGAAACCATCCAGGCAATCAGCAAATTTTGGATCGATATTAAAGCAGATGATCTTTGCGTTGAGCGAGATATACTGGCGTAACAACACTGGCACTTTCATACTGCGCGTTTCCACTTCTGATATTAAATTGTCGAGCCCTTTGAAGCTGTCTTCGCCAGCCATCAGCAGATCAGTATCGATACTCGAGAAATCAACCCTGAACTTTTTACGCGGACGCACATATTGCGCCAACTCTTCGTCGAAATGGTTACGATTGATGTAATCAACTATTAACGACTTGGAGAATTTTGAGAAACTATTGCTGATACTCACCGGACCGATGAGGTAGCGGTAACGTGGGTTATCAATAAGGTATTTTAAAATGCCTTTCCACAACAGGAACAAAGGCAATGGTTTTTGCTGATATTCTTTGCGGATGAATGAACGGCCCAACTCAAGACTTTTCCTAAGTACCGGCATAAATTGTTCCTTGATCTTGAACAATTCATTGATATAAAAGCCCTTTTTGCCGTAGCTGTAAAATATTTCATCACCCAAGCCAATTCTGTAAGCTCCGACAATAACTTTTGCATCGATATCCCAGATAAACAGGTGATTGTAATAAATATCATATTCGTCCAGGTCGATGCTTTTATTGGTGCCTTCGCCTATCTCTCTGAAAGTCAGCTCGCGCAAACGACCTATTTCCCGGATCACATTCGGGATGGACGCTGTAGGAACGATAAATACTTCATAATTCTTTTCAATCCAAACCCGGTAATTCTCCCTTAGCGGCTCAACTTCTTTTTCAAGTACAGACGATGGTATTTCCGGAACAATATCCTCTACCTCTTTCTTGATCTTGAAAAGATTACGCGGATTCAATATTTTTTTATCCTCTTCCAACCCAGTACCTAAAGCATAGGTACGAGCCCGTAAAAAGTTGAGTAGTTTAGTAGGGTTGTTACTATCCGGAATATCCTCGATATTAATAGGCTTGCCTATGCGTAGCTTAATGGTATGCCCCTGTTTGTTAAATAATTCAGAAGGCAGCTTGGCTGTCCGCAACGCCGGATGGATCATACTTAGCAGGTTGAAAAGCAAACCATTGTTGCCATGAAAATAGATGGGCACTACAGGTACTTTTGCTTTGGCAATGATCTTACCCACAACCGGGTGCCACATACGGTCGGTTACCTGTTGTTTATCTACCTTAAAAGTTGAGACCTCACCAGCCGGAAAAATGCCTATTGGTGTACCGTTACCCAGCATCTCCAAAGTGGTTTTTAAACCGCTGATGCTCGATGAATGATCGATATTTTCAAAAGGGTTTACGGCTACAAAGTAATCGGCGAGGTTAGGAATCTTTTTAAGCAGGAAGTTGGCCATTACTTTAGCATCAGGCCGCACCATACAAAGCATTTTCAGCAGCACCATACCTTCAATGCCGCCATAAGGGTGGTTGGCGATGGCAATAAAGCTACCTTCTTTGGGGATATTCTTCAGCTCACGTTCGTCAAACTCAATACTTACGCCGCATCCTTCCAGTATAGCGTCCACAAAATCAGGTCCTTGCTTGGGTTGGGCTTGTGCAAACAGCTTGTTTACCTGGTTTATTTTCATCACCTCCATCAGCAAAGCTGCCAGTCCGGGCATTTTCAGCTTATCCAGTTTGGTAGCCTTTGCAAACTCTTCAGTGCTTATAATCTTCATTTAGTTCTACAAAAAGTATCGATGGATTTTAATCCATTAAATATGCTAAAAATTTCTTTAATTTACAGTCGTATCGAGCTAAACCTTAATGAGATCAACTCTGAAAAAATACTTCTCCATTACTAAAAAAGAATGGAACGGAATGGTGGTATTGGTTATTTTGATCGCGCTTGTTCTGGCTGCACCTTACCTTCTCCAACTGTTCCGCAAAGATACAACAATTAACCCTGCCGAATTTAATAAAGCTGTTGCTATACTTAACAAAGCCCAAAAGTCGCAAGGCGATGATGACCAAACAAATGCTGTACCAGTCTATAAAAAAGTAGCAGATAATGTAATAATTGAGTTAAACTCAGCCGATTCTGCAAAGCTTACCGGACTAAAGGGCATTGGCTCATCCTTCGCTAGGCGTATAGTAAATTACCGCAACCGTTTAGGGGGATTTATAAATAAAGAGCAGCTTAAAGAAGTGTTTGGTATGGATGATGACCGTTATGCCGAAATGCAAGCGCAGGTATCGGTTGATCCGTCGCATATTAAAAAGATCCACATCAATAAAGTTGACTTTGACGGACTGAAGCATTTTCCTTATCTTACTTTTAAGCAAATGAATGCCGTTATCCAATTTCGTGAGCAGCATGGTGATTATACCTCTTTGAATGACATGCGCAACATTGCGATATTGAATGACGAAATTTTGCGTAAAATTGAGCCTTATATTGATTTTAAATGATAGAGCAGCAGATAAAAGACGCCATACGCGATATCCATGATTTCCCGAAACCCGGTATCGTATTTAAGGACATCACACCGATACTGAAAGACCCCGTGCTTTGCGAAAACATAGTCGATGCCTTTATTGAAAAGCTGAAAGGCATCCGAATAGATGTGATTGCCGGAGTAGAGAGCCGCGGATTTTTATTTGGGTTGACTTTGGCAACACGTCTTGGTGTACCTTTTATCCCGGTTCGTAAAGCAGGTAAGCTGCCCTATACCATCAAACAAAAAGCTTATAAACTCGAGTACGGTACGGCTATTATCGAAATGCATGTTGATGCCTTTGAACCGGGCCAACATATTTTGATACATGACGACTTACTGGCAACAGGCGGCACCGTAACCGCAGCTAGTGAGCTCATTACTGAGATGGGCGGCATCATAGCAGGCTTTGCTTTTGTAGTTGGCTTAGGTTTCCTGAATGGCAAAGAGCGCATCCAACCCTGGAGCGATAATATTATTGTACTGGCGGACTACTAATTGTCTGAACCATGATTCACAGGATTAAAGGATTGTCTTGATTTATCTTTCCTAATCCATGCATCGCGTCTCTACGAGCATTCTGCAAATTCTCAAATCCTGTAAATTCTGATTCAGACAATATTTTTCATTTTTCTGTCTTAAAATCAGTTTGTTATACATAACTTTAATTAAGGTTTTTCAGTCGGACCCACCGAAACCTTATTCTTCGAATATGCCCAGTAAACTCAATAATTAACCTAATTTTTTACTGTTATGAAAACCAATTATCAATCTCAGTCAGACCAGCGCCGCAATTTCCTGAAACAGGTTGCAACAGGTGCCGCCGTATTAGGTACTGGAATATTAGCCAGCCCACTCTCATTAGCTGCCGAAACTGTTCCGGCCACCAGTGCATCAGATGCCGACGAGTGGTTTAAGCAGGTAAAAGGTGTGCACAAAATTGTATTTGACGTTACCGGCCCAAATGGCCTGATGCCTTTTGCCTGGCCAAGAGTGTTTACACTTACCAACGCGGCTACCGGAACACCCGAAAAGGATTGCGGTGTGGTTGTTATCCTGCGTCACAATGCCATTCCCTATGCTCTAAATAATGATCTATGGGCCAAGTATAAATTTGGCGAAATGTTTAAGATTATGGAAGAGGATGGCAAAACGCCCGCCACCAAAAATCCTTTCTGGCAACCTGCGCCTGGTACGTATAAAGTGCCGGGAATAGGCCCTGTGCAGATCGGTATAAATGAGCTGCAGGATACCGGCATTAAATTCTGTGCATGCGGAATGGCAATTACTGTATTTTCCGCTGTGACTGCAATGCAAAGCAACGGCGATGCAAACACCATTAAAAACGAATGGATTGCAGGATTACTGCCTGGTGTTCAATTGATGCCATCCGGTGTTTGGGCGGTTGGCCGTGCGCAGGAACATGGGTGTGCTTATTGCTTTGCAGGATAAGCTAGCTATTAAAATTCGTGTCATTGCGAGGCGTAAGGCGGATTGTGTGTGCCGCGCAACAGCCTGTCCCGAATTTATTTCGGGAAAGCAATCGCATGCTATACAGGGCCAATATGCATAGTCTGTGATTGCTTTTTCACCCCTCAGGCCGTTCATTGCAATGACATAAAGTTTATTTGCCTTTAAAATCTATACTTATAGACATCTCATGCCCCGTACCTTAAGTTTAATACTATTGATAGCTGCCATTACCGTTGCAGTAAGCATGATTGCCTGCGAAAAGCATGACAAGAATGTCGCGACTACAAAGGAAGTCAAACCGGTAAAACCAAAATGGATCATTCCTGATACCAGTGAAATAACTGATCCTGAAGAAGCCAAACTGATCAAATACGGGCGCTCGCTTATTATAAATACCTCTTACTATTTTGGTCCAAGGGGCGTAATCGCCCATAAAAGCAATGGTTTAAATTGCCAGAACTGCCATTTGAATGCAGGAACTAAACTGGATGGCAATAATTTCTCGCTCACAGCAGTTGGTTATCCGCGTTTCAAAGAACGGAGCGGTTCGGTAGAGACGATAGTAAAAAAAGTGGAGGACTGTTTTGAGCGTAGTCTCAGTGGCAGTCGCATAGATAGTAACAGCCGCGAAATGAAGGCTTTTGTGACCTACTTAACCTGGATAGGAAAGAACGTGAAGAAAGGCACTAAACCGGTAGGTTCGGGCATTGAGGAACTGGCTTTTCTGGACCGTCCGGCAGATACGGCGATAGGCAGGGCAGTGTATGTATCCAAATGCCGGGTCTGTCATGGTAAAAATGGTGAAGGATTGTTAAATGCATCGGGGACAGCTTACACTTATCCGCCATTATGGGGTGAACATAGCTATAACATCGGCGCCAGTATTTACCGGTTATCCAAATTTGCAGGATTTGTAAAGCATAACATGCCTTACAATGCTGATAAAAATGCCCAGCTTACAACTGATCAGGCATGGGACGTGGCGGCATTTGTGAACTCTCAACCCCATCCTTATAAAAATATGAATACCGACTGGCCAAAACTGGCTACCAAGCCGTATGATTATCCCTTTGGTCCTTATGCTGATAGTCAATTCAGTAAAGATCAGCGTAAGTACGGGCCTTTTGGGCCTATAAAGAAGTATTATCCGGGGTTGGGGAAGAGGTAGTCGGAGTAATCTGCACGGCGTTTTGACTCACCCGGTCATTGCTACGCTCGACCACCCTCTCTATGGCAAGCCATAAAGAGGGGATTTATTTTTCTTTTAAACCCCTCTTTGCGTAGCAGAGAGGGGCAGGGGTGAGTCAACTATATAAGCGATATAAGACGCTATCCCGGAAGCGCCATCCTCACAAAATGAGACAGTAAGACAATCACGATAAGTCACACCAATTCTTATATTCACTAATTCACTCACTCACTAATTCACTAATTAAAGACTGATATCACCTCGCCACCACCGTTATACTCTGTGTAGTATGCGCGCTAAAATACCCTAAAGTTGCAGGTGTGATATTAGTAGGTGGATTAGAGGGGGCTACCGCGCCGCCCGGATTATCTCCTTGCTGTTGCTCCAGCGTAAACCAATAGGTGTATATAGGGCGGTCGATATTTTGCATTTCTACTCTTACCGTATCGCCGGGATAAATGTCTGTCTCGGTTTGCTGCAGATCGAGCGTTACATGTTTGCCATCAATAAACTGATCGTCGAAAGCAAAAACGGTATTTACCTGCACATCGTTTACATACATCACAAACCGGTATTGGTTTTTTATGCCCGCCGGATCGTTAAAGTAAACGGTCATCATCCTTTTGTTGTCATGTTTATCAAGGATATTGTTTGAAGTCGCTATCGAGTCCATCGCCACGTATTGCGGCATTACTGAGCGGCCCTTATAAGTTTGCCCACCTGTATTAACAGTTAACAAGTAAGTGTGCCCGTATATCCCTAATCCTTTTTGAACGGAATAGGTCCCTGCCGGGCCTTCTGTCATATCGAAATAACGATTGGCAGTACTGTCGTAAATAGTAACGGTAGCCCCGGTTACAGGCGGATAAGTATTGGTGCCGGTAAAAGGTACATTGCGGCTCAGCTTTACATATTGTGGGTCGGGTTCATCCGTAATATTACCCTCGATCACCAGTTTGCCGCTATCATTTCCCAAATCAAGCTTGATCACCTTTTTGCATGATATCGCCACTATTGCTATAAGCAATAAACCTGTGTAATATTTAAGTCTCGTCAATCTCATGCCTCAAAATTTAAAGTTCCAGGTTACAGATGGTATCATGGTTGCAAAAATGCTGGTCTCCACAGCTTCGGTTGTGTTTGGTATGGTTTTGCTATCGCGGAAGGTAATCGTGTATGGATTGCGGTGAGCATATACATTATATATGCCAAATGTCCAGCTCGAATGATATTTCTTATGTTCTTTGCCTTCTAAAGTAGCGCCGATATCGAGCCTGTTGTTGGATGGCATGCGATAGCCATTGCGTTGTGAATAAGAGTAGGTGGTTAAACCGCCAACATTATACTTGCCGGTAGGATAGGTAACCGCATTGCCGGTACCATAAACAAAATCAGCCGAGAATGACCAGCGTTTGCTATATTGATAAATACCGACAACAGAAATATCGTGGGTGCGATCTTGCGTTGCGGGATAATATTGATCATTATTAATTCCGGGGAATTTGCGTTCGGTGCGGGAAAGCGTATAACCTATCCAGCCATTAAACTTTCCATATTTCTTTTTCAGGAAAAGCTCCAGACCGTACGAACGGCCCGTGCCATAAACCAATTGCGATTCTACACCTTGATTTACCAGCAATTGTGCGCCGTCCTTATAGTCGATCTGGTTTTGCAGCCATTTATAATACACCTCGGCTGAGAGCTCATAATTATTATCCTGAAAGTTTTTAAACCATCCGGTAGAAAGTTGATCAGCAATTTCAGGCTTAATGTTATTGCTGCTCATTACGTACAAGTCGGTAGGGGTGTTGCTGGTTGAATTGGTGAGCAAGTGAATATTCTGCGTATTACGGTTATAAGAAAACTTGAGCGAATTGGCATCATCCAAAGTATAACTTGCCGAAAAGCGCGGCTCAAGATTAGTATAGCTCCTCACTAATTGGCCGGATGTATAGGTTTTAGAACTGGTAACATTTCCATCTGCATCGTAAGTACTAAAAGTACCCGGCCCCAACAGGAAGAAGCTGCTCAGGCGTAAACCATAAAGGAAAGTCAGGTGATTATTGGCTTTCCATTCATCGCTGATATAAGCGGCGGTTTCATAACCATAGCGGTCTTCCACATGGATATTATTAAAGCTGGACGATGGTGGTGCGGTAATATCTCCCGGAGCGATGGTGTGGTGTAAAATGTTCACCCCAAATTTGACAGTGTGGTTATCACCCATTGAATAGGAAAGATCCTCTTTCAGGTTAACATCAGTAATTTTAGATGTCGCCTTAAATCCTTCGTTATTCAAAAAGCTTTGAACCACATAATTATAGTTGCTGAAAACGAGCGAAGTATTAGAAAACAACCTGCTATTGAATAAATGATTAAAACGGATTGTACCTGTAGAGTTACCCCAGTTAGTGCCGAATGTATTTTTAAGAGACAGCACATCCTTGCCAAAATATCCCGACAGGTAAATAGCGTTCTTATCATCAAAATGATAATTGGCCTTAGTGTTTACATCATAAAAATAGATAGAACTACCCCGGATAACTGAATCGGATGAGGCCTTTAGAAAGAAATCGATATACGTACGACGCGCGCTCACCATAAAAGAGCCTTTGTCTTTAACTAATGGTCCCTCTACTTTAATACGTGAGGAAATCAGCCCCAACCCACCTTGCACTGTGTAATCCTGGTTATTGCCTTCATTCATTTTAATGTCGAGAACAGATGAAAGTCGGCCACCAAATTCTGCAGGCATGCCACCTTTATAAAGACTCACATCCTTAATTGCATCAGAATTAAAAGTAGAGAAGAATCCAAAAAAGTGTGAAGCATTATATACAGTAGCCTCGTCCAGCAGGATCAAATTCTGATCAGCTCCACCACCACGAACATAGAATCCTGTGTTACCCTCACCGGATGACTTAACACCCGGTAATAATGAAAGTGTTTTCAAAATATCTTTCTCTCCAAGCAATACAGGCACCTGGTTGATCTGCGCCATATTCAGCTTTTCGACGCCCATTTGGGGCGAGGCGATATTATCATTATTAGGCCCGTTGGCACGGATGACTACTTCCTTCAGATCACTTTTGACTTGCAACGGTACGTTTACTTCCTGGTTTTGGTGCAGGGATACTTTTTGCTCTACAGGTTCATAGCCGGTGTAAGTATATAATAAAGTATAGTCACCCTCAGGCGCGTAGATCGAATAAAATCCGTAGCTATTGGTGACTGTGCCGCTTTGTGGTAATTCCTTAATGCGGACGGTAGCGCCGATAAGTTGCTCGCCGGTAGCGCCATCCTTAATTGTACCACTGATGGAGTATTTCTTTTGGCCGAAACAAGTAAGAGATAGACTAAGAAATAGAAGAAATAGTAACGTTTTGGCCATTAAGGTAGATTTGCCGCTAAAATAATTGTAATAGTGATACCATTCACTAAAAATTTAGATGATAAATGTTAAATAATGTTACGAGGGCATTAAAAAACTGGGATAGTGGGATAAAATAGTAGCAAAGTTGACTCACCCGGTCATTGCTATGCTCGACCATCCTCTCTATGGCAAGCCATAAAGAGGGGATTTATTTTTCTTTTAAAAACCCCTCTTTGCGCAGCAGAGAGGGGCAGGGGTGAGTCAACTATGCGAGCGATATGTAACCACCATGCAAGTCGCCCTTTATGCCGCCTGCCTTGCACCGTACACTAGTAAATTATAAAAGGTTGTTGCTATGCATGCATAGTAAATGTTTTTGTTTAAATTGCGGCATATATTATATACCTCTATGGATAGTACCTATAAAATTGATACCGGCTTTGATTTTTCTGTTTCTGAAAACCAGCAGATGGTGGGACAAATGGCTAAGGATTTTGCTGAAAAACATATCAAGCCGCACGTAATGGAATGGGACGAAGAACAGCATTTTCCGCGTGAACTATTTAACCAGTTGGGCGAACTGGGCATGCTCAGTGTGTTTGTTCCTGAAGAATATGGTGGCTCGGGCTTTGGTTATTTTGAATATGTAACCGTTATTCAGGAGATCGCCAAAGTATGTGGTTCGATAGGGTTGTCGGTTGCAGCGCATAATTCATTGTGTACAGGGCATATCCTCAACTTTGCTAATGAAAAGCAAAAGAAAAAATGGCTGCCCAGACTCGCTACCGGCGAATGGCTGGGTGCCTGGGGACTCACGGAAGCTAACACTGGCTCGGATGCTATGCGGATGAGTACAACTGCGGTATTGGAGGGCGATCATTATATTATTAATGGTGCAAAAAACTGGATCACGCATGGGAAGTCGAGTGGTGTAGCAGTAGTAATGGCGAGAACAGGCGAGAAGGGCGACTCAAAAGGTATATCTGCATTTGTGGTGGAGCGTGGAACACCAGGTTTCAATGCAGGCAAAAAGGAAAACAAACTGGGCATGCGTGCTTCGGAAACTACCGAAATGATATTCGATAATTGCCGCGTCTCAAAGGAAAACTTGTTAGGGAATGAAGGCGAAGGCTTTAAGCAAGCGATGAAAGTATTGGATGGAGGCCGCATATCTATCGCTGCTTTATCATTGGGCATAGCAAAAGGTGCTTTTGAGGCAGCAGTGGCTTATTCAAAAGAGCGTCATCAATTCGGTCAGCCGATAAGTAACTTCCAGGGGATATCATTCAAGCTTGCTGATATGGCTACACAGATAGAAGCAGCTGAAATGCTATTAATGCAGGCCGCTGATCTGAAAAATCGCCATCAACCTGTAACCAAGCTGGCTGCGATGGCTAAATACTATGCGTCGGAAGTTGCGGTTAAAGTAGCGACTGAAGCTGTGCAGATATTCGGAGGCTATGGCTATACCAAAGATTTTCCTGTTGAGAAATACTACCGCGATGCCAAGCTATGCACCATAGGCGAGGGAACATCGGAGATACAGAAGATTGTGATTGCGAGGGAAGCGTTGAGAGGGTAGTTGATTGGTTAGGTGGTTGCTTAGGTTTAAGCATATTGAGATTGACAAAGAAAAGTTATATTGTCAAACCTAAAAAATCACAAATATGATGCGATTGACGATACTCATATTAGCAATGGTCACATCCCATTTAGCTAAAGCTGAATACATAAATAAATTAGACACAGCTAATAGGGGTAATAGTATAAAAAAGTTTAATATTGACAGCTTTAAAAAAAACAAACAACTTAAAATTCATACTCATAGCCTTGCTGACGGTACAAAAATATACGCCGACACCGAGTATTATGAAAATTTAAGTAAGTCCCGAAGCCCATATCGTATATTCAATGAGTATTATTCAAACTTAGTCTTAAAGTCCACTGAAAAAACTTTCTATGACATCCGATATGGTAAGTATTATGAATATGATGAAAATGGAAAACTTATAAAGGAAATTGATGAGGATCTTCCTTATAAATTTACTATTGAGGACTTAGTTCATAAAATGTTAATGGATTTCAAAATTGATCTTAGAATTGTTAAATCAGGCGTCCGTATCCGCCGTTATGTTCATCGCGATACGAAATTGCCCAAGTATGAGATTAATCAACATCTGTCAGGTACTTCGAAATATCGCATAATAACTCTGGACGGCAAAACAGGAAAGGTTTTATCAGATCACATCGTGGAAAGTGTAGACGATTAAATAATATTAGTTTGTCGTTGGTGTTAGCCCCACGTCACTCCAGTATAGTCCTTAGAATAGTGATAAACTCAATAATAACCCAATCAACCACTTAACTCAATCAACCAATCAACTATTTAACAAATTCATTTTCAAATTAAAAACAAATCCCTTACCTTTGTCGTCCCACGAAAGGAGGTATATAAGGGAATATGATCATTATCAATGTTAAAGAAGGCGAATCATTAGATAAAGCGCTTAAACGTTTTAAGAAGAAATTTGAAAAGACCGGTGTTTTAAGAGAACTTCGTAGTCGCCAGGCTTTCGAAAAGAAATCTGTTACCCGCAGGCACGTTGTTAAACATGCCATATACAAACAAGGCTTGAACCAGGAAACTGTGTAATTCTTGTCAAAAGAATTTTCAGTTTTTTTGAATATATATTAAAACTATTTGTACATTCAATTCTCCGTGTGTACAGATAGTTTTTATGTTTTTAGAGCGGTTTATACAATATATTAAGTTTGAAAAACGGTATTCTCCGCATACAGTCTCCGCTTACCAGTCAGACCTCGATCAATTTTTTAAATTCCTCAACGAGCCTGAGCAAACTGTAAATCATCCTGCCGAAATTACTTATCAGCATATCCGCAATTGGATGGTGCATCTGATGGGCGAGATGACCGCAAGGTCCGTTAATCGCAAAATAGCGACACTTAGGAAATACTTTAAATTCCTGCTTCGTGAGGGATTGATCACTGATAACCCTACTTCCAAAATTCAATCGCCAAAAAATGTAAAACATCTGCCCGTTGTGGTGGAAGACGAAAAGCTGAACGCCATGCTAAACAGTGATGAAGTGTTTAGCGACGACTTTGAAGGCACCCGCGATAAATTGGTGCTCGAAATACTTTTTGGCACCGGTATCCGTCTTGCCGAACTGGTGGGTTTAAAGGAACAGAACATCAATATTTACGATGGTACTATAAAGGTGTTAGGCAAGCGCAATAAGGAACGTATTGTGCCAATCAATCACGAGTTGAAAGTGCTGTTGGAACGGTATACCGAGTTAAAGAAAAATCAAAATTTCCATAACAATTCTCTAACTTTAATCGTTACAAACAAAGGATCGGATGTGTATCCAAAGTTTATCTATTTAATAGTGCATAAATACCTCTCATACATATCAACTCAGAATAAAAGAAGTCCACACGTGCTGAGGCACACATTTGCAACGAGCCTGCTAAACCGGGGAGCCGATTTAAATGCTATAAAGGAGCTCCTGGGCCATGCAAATCTCAGCGCCACCCAGGTTTATACACACAACTCAGTTGAGCGATTAAAATCTATTTACAAACTAGCCCATCCAAAGGCATAACCAAGGAGGAAAAATGAAAATTACAGTGCAGTCTATCCGTTTTGATGCAGACAAGAAATTGTTAGATTTTATTCAGAAGAAAGCCAACAAGTTAGATCAGTTTTTTGACAGGATCATTAATGGCGAAGTTTATTTAAGATTAGAAAACACCGAAGATGTAGCAAATAAAATAACGGAGATAAAACTGACGTTACCGGGCACGCAGTTATTCGCAAAAGAGCAGTGTAAGTCATTTGAAGAAGGCACAGACCTGGCGGTTGAATGCCTCAAGAAACAAATAGAAAAACATAAACAAAAGAAATCCATAGCAGCCGACGCAACAAAAAAGGCTGTTTTACAAGCCTCGGAAGAGGAATATGATTGAAACTCAGCATTAAAAAAATGCAGAAATCGGCGGGTTTTAAGCCCGCCGATTTTTTTTTGTAAAATTATTTTGCCCGGGTTAAAAAATGTGTAAATTTGCAATCCCTTTCGGAGAGGTGTGCATCGCGCAAAATCTTAATGAAAAGGATGGTTCTTTAAAATGTAAATTTGAAGTCTTTAATTTAAGCAGGTGGCTTTCAATGTTATTTGAAAGTTTACAGCAGCGATTAAGACAACACCATCACTTTAACTCAGCTGACGGATCCTTTAAAAAGGGAACGCCGGGGGCGAAAAAAAAGTAGATACAAAAGCCTCCTTAGCTCAGCTGGTAGAGCAACTGACTTGTAATCAGTAGGTCATTGGTTCGATCCCGATAGGAGGCTCTGTTTATTCAATGAATGAATTATTGAATTAGTGAATGTGTGAGTATAAAAATTCACTCATTCGCTAACTCGCTCATTCACTAAATAAACAAATGGGGAGATACCAGAGCGGTCAAATGGGACGGACTGTAAATCCGTTGCTTCGGCTACGAAGGTTCGAATCCTTCTCTCCCCACTTTTTTTGAATGAGTGAATTTTTGAATTAGTGAATGAGTGATTGACATAAAGTTGATTGCAAAATTCAATGATTCACTAACTCACTCATTCACTAATTAAAACGCGGAAGTAGCTCAGTTGGTAGAGCGATAGCCTTCCAAGCTATAGGTCGCGAGTTCGAACCTCGTCTTCCGCTCAGATTGGTTCATTAGTTGATTTGTTCAATTGTTTATTAGTAACCAAAGCGCTAAGACAAATGAACTGATGAACAAGTGAACTAATGAGCTAAAAAAATAAGCCGACGTAGCTCAGGGGTAGAGCACTTCCTTGGTAAGGAAGAGGTCATGGGTTCAAATCCCATTGTTGGCTCGGCGTATAAATACGACAATTAAAAATAAAATTAACCTACAAAAGTTTATAAATCATGGCAAAAGAAAAATTTGACCGCAGTAAGCCGCACTTAAACATCGGTACAATCGGTCACGTTGACCACGGTAAAACAACCCTCACCGCAGCTATTACCAAAGTATTGGCTGATAAAGGTTTATCTGAGGCTCGTTCTTTCGATTCAATCGACTCAGCTCCTGAAGAAAAAGAGCGTGGTATCACTATCAACACTGCGCACGTTGAGTATTCAACTGCAAATCGTCACTATGCTCACGTTGACTGCCCGGGACACGCTGACTATGTAAAGAACATGGTTACTGGTGCTGCTCAGATGGACGGTGCGATTATAGTGGTTGCTGCTACTGATGGTCCTATGCCTCAAACCCGTGAACACATCCTGTTAGCTCGTCAGGTAGGTGTACCTGCGCTTGTTGTTTTCATGAACAAAGTTGACATGGTTGATGATCCGGAACTGTTAGAATTAGTTGAAATGGAAGTTCGTGAATTATTATCATTCTACGAATTCCCTGGCGATGATATTCCTGTAATCCAGGGTTCAGCTTTAGGTGGCTTGAACGGTGACCCTAAATGGGTTGAAAAGATCATGGAATTGATGGAAGCTGTAGATAGCTACATTCCAATCCCTCCACGTCTGACCGATCTTCCATTCCTGATGCCGGTTGAAGACGTATTCTCAATCACTGGTCGTGGTACTGTTGCTACCGGTCGTATTGAGCGTGGTGTAATTAACTCTGGTGATGCTGTAGACATCCTGGGTATGGGTGCTGAGAACTTGAAATCAACTGTAACCGGTGTTGAAATGTTCCGCAAGATCCTTGATCGCGGTGAAGCTGGTGACAACGTAGGTTTATTGTTACGTGGTATTGAAAAAACTGATATCCGTCGTGGTATGGTTATTTGCAAACCTGGTTCAGTAACTCCTCACACCGATTTCAAAGCAGAAGTTTACGTATTGTCAAAAGCTGAAGGTGGCCGTCACACTCCATTCTTCAATAAATACCGTCCTCAATTCTATTTCCGTACTACTGACGTAACAGGCGAGATCGCTTTGGAACCAGGAGTAGAAATGGTTATGCCAGGTGATAACGTTACCATCACTGTAAAGCTGATCAACGCTATCGCAATGGAAAAAGGCTTACGTTTCGCTATCCGTGAAGGTGGTCGTACCGTAGGTGCAGGTCAGGTAACTGAAATCTTAAAATAATCTACCCTGACCGTCCTTAATTGGGCACAAGGAATAGGTTAATTTCTTTCAAAGTACTTAGCCAGATTTGGCTAAGTACTTTGTTCACAAAAGAGGGGAATAAGAAATTTAAGTATAAACGGGAATAGTTCAATGGTAGAATAGAGGTCTCCAAAACCTTTGATCAGGGTTCGAATCCTTGTTCCCGTGCGTAATAAGTAACAAAAAATGGCTGCAATAACAGAGTATATAAAAGAGTCTTATATAGAGTTAACCGAGAAGGTTACCTGGCCTACCTGGCGCGAGCTTTCAAACAGCGCTATGGTGGTATTAGTGGCCGCGATCCTTATTGCGCTGTTAATATTTGGTATGGACCAACTGATCAATTTTATATTAACTAAGGTTTATACATCACTAGCCTAATTTGTATACGAGATGAGTGAACAATTGAAATGGTATGTGGTAAGGGCTATCAGTGGTAAGGAAAAAAAGGTTAAACAATATATTGATGCCGAAATTAATCGTTTGGGCATCTCGCATTTAGTTCCGCAGGTATTAATACCTACCGAAAAGTATTACCAGATGCGCGACGGTAAGAAGATTGCAAAAGAACGCAATATTCTTCCCGGTTATGTGCTGATGGAAGCTGCCCTTGATGGTGAGCTGGAGCATATTATAAAGAATATCAACAGTGTGATCGGTTTCTTAGGCGATAAGGCCGGTAATGCTATCCCTATGCGTCCGTCTGAAGTGAGCAGGATATTGGGCAAGGTTGACGAGATGACCGCGCAGGGCGAAACAATGAGCGTTCCTTACTATGTAGGCGAAAGCGTGAAGGTGATGGATGGTCCGTTCAACGGTTTCAGCGGTGTGATCGAAGAAGTGAACGAGGAAAAGAAGAAACTGAAAGTAATGGTAAAGATATTCGGGCGCCGTACGCCGCTTGAATTGAATTACATGCAGGTCGAGAAAGAATAATTAGTGAATGACTGATTGAGTGAATTAGTGAATGATCAGTCGGAAACTTTAAAAATATAAATGATGATTATAAAATGGGTGAAATCACTAATTCACTCATTCACTAAATCAATCATTAAACAAGCTTAAATGTTACTTAGCTTCCACTTATAACATTGAGTACTAATTAAAATTAATAAAATGGCAAAAGAAATCGGTGCTATGGTTAAGCTTCAGGTGAAGGGCGGCGCTGCAAATCCATCGCCTCCAATTGGACCTGCTTTAGGTGCAAAAGGGGTGAACATTATGGAATTTTGCAAGCAGTTCAACGCACGTACCCAGGATAAGCCTGGTAAAGTGTTACCTGTAGTGATCACTGTATACGTCGACAAGTCATTTGATTTTATCATCAAAACCCCTCCTGTAGCAATCCAGTTGATGGAAGCATCAGGTATCAAAAGTGGGTCGGCTGAGCCAAACCGTAAAAAGGTAGCCAGTGTAAACTGGAACCAGGTTGAGGCGATAGCCAAAGATAAAATGCCTGATTTGAACGCATTTACAGTAGAATCAGCCATGAAAATGGTGGCAGGTACTGCCAGAAGTATGGGAATTACCGTTACCGGTACAGCTCCCTGGAACAATTAATTTATACAAATCAGTTTAAGACAGTGGCAAGATTAACAAAAAATCAAAAAGCGGCACAGTCCAAAATTGAGGCTAACAAAGCGTATTCATTACAGGATGCGTCATCTTTGGTAAAGGAAATTAACTATACCAAGTTTGATTCATCAGTAGATATTGATGTTCGTTTAGGTGTTGACCCGCGTAAAGCCAATCAAATGGTGCGTGGTATAGCAACCTTACCTCATGGAACTGGTAAAACTGTACGTGTATTAGTGCTTTGCACACCTGACAAAGAGCAGGAAGCAAAGGACGCAGGTGCAGATTTTGTTGGTTTGGACGACTATATTGCCAAGATTGAAGGCGGATGGACTGATGTTGATATTATCATCACTATGCCAAGTGTGATGGCTAAAGTGGGACGTTTGGGCCGTATTTTAGGTCCGCGTAACCTGATGCCAAACCCTAAATCAGGTACTGTAACTACCGAAGTTGGTAAAGCAGTTACTGAGGTTAAAGGTGGTAAGATCGACTTCAAGGTTGACAAAACCGGTATCATCCATGCTTCAATAGGAAAAGTATCTTTCCCTGCTGATAAAATTTATGAGAATGCTTTAGAAGTATTGCAAACTATCTCAAAATTAAAACCGTCAGCAGCTAAAGGAACATATTTCAAGAGTATCCATCTCTCTTCAACTATGTCGCCCGGAATCGAAATTGAAACTAAAACAGTAGCGGGGATCTAATCATGAATAAAGAAGAAAAACACGAGCTTGTTCTTGCCCTTACTGAACAGATGAAAGAGTACGGTAATTTTTATATCACCGATACTTCAAATCTGACGGTTGCAAAAGTAAACGATATCCGTCGCAAATTTTTCGAAAGCGATATCACCATGCAGGTAGCTAAAAATAGCTTGATTAAAAAAGCTATGGAAGCTGTAGGCGGTGATTTCAGCCCGATGTATGACGCATTAAAAGGTTCATCATCAATCCTTTTCTCAAAATCAGCAACTGCTCCGGCAAAGCTGATCAAACAGCTGAGAAAAACTGGTGAAAAACCAATTTTGAAAGCTGCTTATATCGATTCGTCTGTATTTATCGGCGACAAACAGTTGGATACCCTGATCAACCTGAAATCTAAAGAACAGTTGATCGGCGAGATCATCGGATTACTGCAATCACCAGCTAAAAACGTTATTTCTGGTCTGCAATCAGGCGGAAATAAACTGGCAGGAATTGTTAAAACATTACAGGAAAGAGGTTAACGGACGCCCAGAAGTTCCGCATTAAACAACAAAGTATTTAAAGAAAAAGTAAAAATAAAATGGCAGATTTAAAATCATTTGCTGAACAGTTGGTAAACTTAACAGTAAAAGAAGTTAACGAATTAGCTCAGATATTGAAAGACGAGTACGGCATTGAGCCTGCTGCTGCAGCTGTTGCTGTAGCTGCTCCTGCTGCTGGCGGTGGCGATGCTGCTCCTGCTGCTGAGGCTGCTCAAACTGCATTCGACGTTATCCTGAAAGAAGCAGGAGGCGCTAAATTAGCAGTTGTTAAATTAGTAAAAGATCTAACCGGCCTTGGTTTGAAAGAAGCGAAAGATCTTGTTGACGGTGCACCTAAAGAAGTAAAAACTGGTGTATCTAAAGAAGAAGCTGAATCTCTGAAAAAACAATTAGAAGAAGCTGGAGCTGTTGTTGAAGTTAAATAACTTCAACCGGCATAATTAACATAAGACTCCGACCTTTTCGGTCGGGGTCTATTGTCGTTTATATAGTTTAGATATGAGATATTAGATTTGAGATATGAGACAAATAGCACGATGAATATTACTTTATCAGGCAGCAAAATCTCAAATCTCGCATCCCAAATCTCAAATCTGTTAGAACATCTACCGAAAAGTTTGTTATTAAACTAAAATCAAAGTCCCTTGGCAAACAAAAATAATCAAAGAGTAAATTTTGCAACCAGCAGAAAAGT
>NZ_DATCRU010000104.1:0-25463 GCF_036568825.1 Mucilaginibacter sp.
GGATTAACCAATCACTAACACCCATGGACATCGAATTCAATAAAAATGAAGATATAAATAAGCAGCTGGTTTACGATCTGCAAGTGCGGCTCAAAAAAGTGTATGCAGGGGGCGGGGAGAAGGCGGCTGCCAAACAAAAAGAAAAGGGCAAAATGCTTGCCCGTGAAAGAGTGTCATACCTTATTGATAAAGATAAACCCTGGTTGGAAATTGGCGCTTTTGTGGGAGATGGGATGTATGCCGAACATGGTGGTTGCCCGTCAGGTGGCGTGGTGTGTGGTATCGGTTATGTATCTGGCCGCCAATGTGTCATCGTTGCGAATGATGCTACTGTAAAAGCAGGGGCGTGGTTTCCCATTACGGCAAAAAAGAACCTGCGTGCGCAGGAAATTTCTATAGAGAATAGATTACCCATAATTTATCTGGTTGATTCTGCTGGAGTGTATCTACCTCTGCAGGATGAGATTTTTCCGGATAAAGAACACTTTGGGCGCATCTTCCGGAATAATGCCATCATGAGTAGCTCGGGTATCGTTCAGATTGCGGCTATTATGGGTTCCTGTGTGGCAGGCGGAGCTTATCTACCAATTATGAGCGACGAAGCGATGATTGTAGATGGCACTGGTTCGGTTTTCCTGGCAGGATCATATCTTGTAAAGTCAGCCATAGGCGAAGACGTGGACAATGAAACCCTCGGCGGAGCAACCACGCACTGCGAAATATCCGGTGTGACAGATTATAAGCAGCCTAACGATCAGGCCTGCCTCGATTCGATCCGCAATATCATGAGCATGGTAGGCGACTACACCAAAGCCGGGTTCGACAGGGTAGAACCTGTTGCTCCGAAACAGAATGAAAAAGATATCTATGGCATTTTACCCGACAATCGGGAGAAACCATACGATATGAAGGAAATAATTAATAGACTTTTGGATGACTCTGATTTTGAGGAATATAAGGAAGGGTACGGGCAATCTATTATCTGTGGTTTAGGCCGGGTTGATGGCTGGGCGGTGGGTATCGTGGCCAATCAGCGTAAGGTGATTAAGTCTAAAAAAGGCGAGATGCAGTTTGGTGGCGTTATCTATTCGGACTCGGCAGATAAAGCTACCCGCTTCATTATGAACTGTAATCAAAAGAAGATACCCCTGGTTTTTTTGCAGGATGTAACGGGCTTTATGGTAGGCAGCCGTTCGGAACAAGGCGGCATCATTAAAGACGGCGCAAAAATGGTGAATGCTGTAGCCAATTCAGTTGTGCCTAAGTTTACTTTTATTGTAGGTAATTCGTATGGTGCAGGCAATTATGCCATGTGCGGCAAAGCTTATGATCCGCGATTAATCTACGCCTGGCCTTCTGCAAAAATTGCGGTAATGGGTGGTGCTCAGGCAGCCAAAACCTTATTACAAATACAGGAGTCGGCTATGAAAGCAAAAGGCGAGGAGGTAGACGCAAAAAAAGAAGAAGAATTGCTGAAGCAGATCACCGATCGTTATAATTACCAAACCACACCCTACTACGCCGCCGCCCGTCTTTGGGTAGATGGCATCATCGATCCCCTCGAAACACGCAAAGTGATATCCATGGGTATCGAAGCGGCAAATCACGCACCGATTGAAAAACAGTTTAATGTGGGGGTTATACAGACTTGAGGGTAGTGACCGGTTATCAGTTAACCGGTTAATCAGGGATTGGTCAGTTTGATATTGCCTGATTAACAGGTCACCGGTCACTGATTAACTGATCCCCGGTTAACTGATCACTGACTGTAAAACTTTTGCTACACATCAAAATATCAGGTTGTTAATACAACAAAATGATGCCCACCCATGTTAGCAGAAAAAAGCAATAATACCCCCACATGTATCATGAAGTTATTGCTGCTACAGGCGGCTTATTATTTATCGCATTAGGAATAACACGGCAACGGGAACGTAAACACCTCATCACTGCAGGCGTAAAGGCTGAGAGCCCATTGGTATGGGAAGTGTTTGTTATATCCGGAGTGTGTCTTGTGTTTTTCTCGTTTGGATTGATCATTTATCAATTGACCAGGTAGAGACGCAATACTTTGCGTCCCTGGAGGCGCGATGACCGGAGACACAAAGTATTGTGTCTCTACATTCAATTACCTACCTTTCATTCATGAAAAAACTGCTGCTATTGTTTTCATTGTTTTTTACCATCAACACATACGCCCAAAATGCGCGTGAAATTCATGACAAAGCTATACTTGTTGATACCCATAATGACGTGATCTCCAATGAACTGATCACCAAACTTGATCTGTCCAAGCGCCAGTCGACAGGTAATTTCGATTTGGTGCGTGCTAAAGAGGGCGGACTGGATGTGCAGGTTTTTTCCATCTGGTGCGGTGAGGATTATGGTAAAGGAACGGCTTTTAAATTTGCCAATAGGGAGATTGATTCTTTGGATGCACTGATCAAACGCAATCCCGGTAAAATGATGCTGGTGCGTAATGCGGAAGAGCTGGAGAAGGCAGTCGCTCAAAAGAAATTTGCTGCGATGATCGGCGTGGAAGGAGGCCATATGATTGAGGACAGAATGGATTACATCGACGCCCTTGCCAAACGCGGAATGCGTTATCTTACCCTTACCTGGAACAATAGCACTTCGTGGGCGACCTCTGCCCGGGACGAAACACATCACCGCGATACATTAAAACACATTGGTTTAACAGATTACGGCAAGCAGATCGTTCGCCATTTAAATGAGTTAGGTGTGATGGTAGATGTATCACATGTTGGTGAGCAGACCTTTTATGATGTCATCACTACTTCGACTAAACCGGTTATTGCATCTCATAGTTGTGCGTATGCTTTGAACCCCAACCAACGTAACATGAAGGATGCGCAATTAAAGGCACTGGCCAAAAACGGCGGAGTTGTATTTGTGAATTTTTACAGCGGTTTTGTGGATAGTAGTTATATGCATAAAGTGTCGCGCTTTTTGCATAAGCATCATGCTGAATTGGATTCACTTATACAGATTTATCATGACCACGATTTGGCCAATATCCGCCTGAATGCCATTTATAAATCCGAATCTGATCAAATCCGCCCGCCGTTGAGTTTGCTCATTAAACACATTGATTATATTGTTAAACTCATTGGAGTAGACCACGTTGGTATCGGCTCTGACTTCGACGGTGCAGAATCATATCCTCAAGGCATGGATGATGTGGCTGACTATCCGAAAATCACCGAAGAGTTGCTGAAACTGAACTATTCGCAGGCTGATATCGATAAAATACTGGGTGGCAATTTTATCAGAGTATTGAAAGCGAATACGGGCAAGTAGTTGATTTTACGGCTGCCTGACTAATAAAATCCGCTTTTTTGTTAGATTTGTGTTTTTTAAAATAATCTGATGTCACAAGAGATTGAACATGTAAAATGCCTTATCATAGGCTCTGGCCCAGCCGGTTACACTGCTGCTATTTATGCCGCCCGCGCCGATCTGAAACCAGTTTTATATACGGGGTTATTAGCTGGCGGTCAGCTTACCCAAACTACTGAGGTTGAAAATTATCCAGGATATCCTGATGGTATTCAAGGTCCTGCCATGATGGAGAACTTTGAAAAACAGGCCTCACGCCTGGGTACCGATATACGTTTTGGTTATGTAACCTCAGTTGATTTTTCAGGACCTCCGCATAAAGTGATCGTTGATGAAACGAAGACTATTATTGCCGAAACTGTGATTATTTCAACTGGCGCATCTGCTAAATGGTTGGGTTTAGAATCTGAACAAAAATATAATGGCTTTGGCGTATCGGCCTGTGCGGTATGTGACGGCTTCTTTTTCCGTGGTCAGGATGTGGCTATCGTTGGTGCCGGTGATACTGCTGCAGAAGAAGCGACTTACCTGGCTAAACTATGCCGCAAAGTATATATGCTGGTTCGTCGCGATGAATTCCGGGCATCAAAAGCCATGATGCACCGTGTGTTGAATACCCATAATATCGAAGTGATTTATAATACCGAAGCCAAAGAGATCGTAGGCGACGGTCAAGTAGTTACTGGCGTTAAAACGATCAATAATAAAACTAGTGAAGAAAACACACTGGATGTGACCGGCTTCTTTGTTGCTATCGGTCACCACCCGAATACTGAGATATTTAAAGGTTGGATCGATATGGATGAAACAGGTTACATCAAAACTATACCAGGTTCATCCAAAACAAACATTGAAGGCGTTTTTGCATGTGGCGATGCACAGGATCATGTTTATCGCCAGGCAGTTACCGCAGCCGGAACAGGTTGTATGGCGGCCATTGATGCCGAACGCTATTTAGCATCGAAAGAGCATGAGGTGACGGCGTAGTAGTGACCAGTTAACCGGTAATCAGTTAACCAGGAAGATTCTGATAACTAGTCACTGATTAACTGATCACTGATTAACAAATCACAATTTTCAAACAAAAAAGCGTATTATTGATTAACAATTCATAAACATCATAATACCATGGGAAAAGGCGATCAAAAATCAAAAAAAGGAAAAATTGCAATAGGTTCATACGGGAAAAAGCGGCCGCACAAGTTAAAAAAGAAGGTTGAAGCAGTTGCGGCTGCAGAAACCAAACCTGCAAAGAAATAAATCGGAGCCATTCGTTTAAAGCGAATGGCTTTTTTGTTTAGTTAGTTGAAGACGTTGTAGTGGTTGTAGAAGTTGTAGTGGTTGGGCGTACGAATCACTTCAAACTTGATAACAACAGATTTGTGTACACCAGATAAATTGCACGGGTTATAACCCTTTCAACATTTATAACTTCTACAACCTATATCCACTTTTTTACATGTATTACTTACACTATTATGCAAAATCTTTTAACTTCACCGCCTTATATTTCCGTATAAGTAATTATGTATAAAAATATTGCGCTGTCTATCTCAATTCTTTTGCTTTGTTTAGGTTTAAACGCCAATGCCCAGGATGCCGATCCTTATATGGGTATCGTTCCGGCCCCGGTTTCAGTTAAAAAAACTTCTGGTGAGTTTGTTTTAAGTCAGCAGACTGCGTTGCTTACTGATAGCTTGAATAATAAAGCAGTACAATTCTTTACCGAATACTTGCATGGCAAACTGAACCTTCGTAATGAGGCAAAATTAAATACTGGTGAAAGCATAGCCAATTCTATCGTTTTTACAGAAAAAGGCACAGAAGGGTTACCTGATCAGGGTTATCGCTTAACGATCACTCCGCAGCAGGTCATTGTTGCCGGTAAAGGGTCGGGCTTATTTTACGGAATACAAACTTTGCTGCAATTAATTCCGACTGATCATGGCGCAACGATAAAATTACCTTGCACGCAGATTGAAGATTATCCGCGTTTCGGATACAGGGGTTTTATGCTGGACGTGTGCCGCCATTTCTTCTCTGTCGAATTTGTTAAAAAGACCATCGACATGATGGCTTATTATAAACTGAATACTTTTCACTGGCACCTGACCGACGACCAGGGATGGCGCATCGAGATAAAGAAATATCCCCGTTTGACTGAAATTGGCAGTCAGCGTGCGCAGACTGTAATCGGTAATTATCATGATCGCACCCCTCAACAGTTTGATAATACGCCATACGGTGGTTTTTATACCCAGGATCAGATTCGTGAAGTAGTAAAATATGCAGCTGACAGATACATCACCGTTATTCCTGAAATTGAAATGCCGGGCCATTCTATGGCTGGCTTGGCTGCATACCCGGAATTAAGCTGCGATCCAAGCAAAACTTATAAGACATACGAAACCTGGGGTGTAGTTAAAGACGTGTATTGCCCATCGGATAAAACATTTGATTTCCTGGAAGATGTATTGACCGAGGTAATGGAACTATTTCCGAGCAAATACATACACATAGGTGGCGATGAAGTGCCAAAAGATGCCTGGAAACAATCAGCATTCTGCCAGAAGCTCATCAAAAAGTTAAAGTTGAAGAATGAAGAAGAGTTGCAAAGCTATTTCATTCAGCGCATTGAAAAATTTGTGAACTCAAAAGGTCGCAGCATTATCGGCTGGGACGAGATACTGGAAGGTGGCTTATCGCCGAATGCGACTGTGATGAGCTGGCGTGGAGAAGCAGGCGGTATCGCGGCAGCACGTCAAGGTCATAAAGTGATCATGACCCCAAGCAGCGGTGGTTTGTACCTGGATCATGCGCAAAGCCGTAGCGGAGAGCCATTAGGTATTGGCGGATATTCACCATTATCAGCTACTTATAGCTATAATCCTACTCCTGCTGTATTAACGCCCGACCAACAGAAATTCATCATGGGCGTGCAGGCCAACTTGTGGACAGAATATATTCCAACTGAATCAAAAGTAGAATACATGCTGTACCCGCGTTTGCTGGCCTTGTCAGAAGTGGCATGGACGCCTTTAGCAAATAAGAACTTTAAAGATTTCTCTGAAGTTCGTCTGCCGGTTCAGTTAGCTTACCTGGATAAAAATAATTACGATTATCGTGTTCCTTTAGCAATAAACACACCGCAGGATACCATTATTTTTGGCAGCTCGCTAAATGTAGCTCTTAAATCACCTGTAGCAGGCGCTAAAGTATATTACACTATTGATGGCTATACCCCGCGTGAGACAGACATCGAGTACAGCAAGCCGATGACTTATAATGTGCCGCAAGATCAGTACCGTGAGTTAAAAACTATTGTGATCACCCCGACAGGTAAGCAAAGCCAGGTAACTCATACCACGGTATATAACAAGGGCCTGTTAGCTCCGGTAGCCTACCAGGGCAACTCACAAGGACTGAAATACCAGTTTATGCAGGGCACTTTTGATAATACCGGCGACCTCTCGAAGGCTGCCGTGATCGATAGTGGCATTGCAAAAAGCTTTAACCCGGCTATATTGAAAAAGAATAATCCGGGCTTTGGCGTAATATACAACGGTTTTATACGTATTGATGCTGATGGCCTTTACCAGTTTTCGACGCGCTCTGATGATGGGTCAGTATTGGTTATTGACGATCAGCCGGTGGTAAACAACGATGGTAAACACCCCGTAGCCGAACAAGGCGGCGCCGTAGCATTACAAAAAGGTTATCATAAGTTTATGTTAAAATATTTCGATATTGGCTCGGTGAGCGCGTTGAAAGTGTATATGACCGTACCGGGTAAACCTAAAGGCGAATTATCGCCTGACGCACTATATAACTAATTAGTGAATGAGTGAATTAGTGAATGATTGATTGAAATATTCGCTAATTCACTCATTCGCTAATTCACTAATTGAAAGAATGAGAGGGTTTTATTTATTTGCATTGATCGGATGCCTTGTAATGGCATCAGCTTGTAACCAGCAGGAACAGAAAGTGGCAGCACCTGCCGCTCCGGCAAAGAAAGTGGATTTTGCAGATCCGTTCCGTTTTCATAAACTGGTTGAAGTTTCACCCGGAGAGGATTATGATGTACTAAGCTGGGGCAGAGGATCGACTACTCAGGGTTCGTTTCTGATACTGCACTCTGATTCCTCAGGCAAAAAATATACGACTACTACCGGTGATTTGGATGGCTCGATAGTTGATGTTTACAATTCAGATATGGACCTGGACGGCAACCCGGAGATACTAATTCAAGCCAAAGCAAAAGATACGGCTAATTATGCCACCATTTACGCCTTCGAGTTTAACAACAGCAGAGCCAATAAACTGGATTTTCCAAGACTGACCAGCTCGCAACGTAAGGGTTATCATGGCGATGATAATTTCTACATCAAGGAAGGTAAGTTTATGCGCGAATTCCCGATCTATGATGGGAATGGCAAAGACGCTAAGCCAACTGGGCAAAAACGAATACTGGAATATGGCCTGCGGGGAAATAACTTTACCGTAAAGCAACTCAGTACTGATTCTACTGACAATAAAACGACCGCTGATACCAAATCAACTAGGTCAATTACCTCATCTAAATCTTCTTCTAAGTCTGAAAAGAAAGAGACTACTTCAAAGAAAAAATCGAAGACGCATACCGAAGAAAAAAAGACCAGCAAAAAGAAGAAAAAGCACCACAAGAAGCAGGATAGTGATGATTCAGACAATTAATGCAATCATGTCTTCAGCATTTCGTACCCCGACCGCATCAAAGTCATTGTTGAAATAGAACCAGCCTGTTTTAACCTTGTTGTTGCTTTTGACCGCGTTAACTACACCTTGCAAGAATTCTTTTGAATAAGGTGAGCGATAAAGATCAGGCACCCCATGAAAACGGTAATAGATATTTGAAGTATTTATAATCACATCATCAGGTAATGTTGGATGACTCATTCCGCAGAAGGTGATATTGCGCTCCGCAAGCGCCTTGTAGACATCATCTCTCCACCACGATTCATGTCGAAATTCAACCACATTATTAAATGACGGGTTCAAATTGTTGATGATACGTTCCAAACGCTCCTCATCATAAGCTAAACGTGGCGGCAATTGAAACAACACTGGGCCTAATTTTTCCTGTAAGCCATTATTAATCGTTTCATAAAAATCGGTGATCATCCTAACCGAATCATGAAATTGTTTGTAATGTGTGATCGCTTTAGGTGCTTTAACTGAAAACCGGAAATGCTCAGGGCTTTTCTGATGCCAGTTTTGAAGGAACGACAATTGTGGGAAACGATAGAAAGTAACATTCAGCTCGACCGTGTCAAAAAACTTAGTGTAATAATCGAACCAGTTTTTCATCGCCAGTTTCTCAGGATAAAATTTCCCCCGCCAATCTTTATAATGAAAACCTGAACAACCGATGTGCCATTTCATATCATAAGTAAGTTATTCCGGTTATTTATTGTTTTAGGGTAACAAAAGACTCATCGTCAAAGCTGCATTTTGCACATAAATTTGCACATTTGTAATCAGCACATTCGCACATTTGTAATGCATTTTTTATATCCTGTTTTCCTGTTTGCATTAATATCGCTGGCTATTCCTGTTATTATCCACCTGTTTAATTTCCGGAAGTATCAGAAGGTGTATTTCAGCAATGTGCAGTTTTTGAAGGAGATCCAGGAGCAGCAGGCCTCGCGGCGAAACCTAAAAGAACGCCTGATCCTTGCATCCCGGTTACTGGCTTTATTATTTTTGATATTCGCTTTTGCGCGTCCCTTTATTCCCGGTAAAAATGCAACCAATGCGGGCAAACAACAGGTGGTTAGTATTTTTGTAGATAATTCTTATTCCATGCAAACTCTTAATAAGGAAGGAACTTTGCTGGATGAAGCCAAACGCCGGGCTAAGGAGATCGCTTCTGCCTATAGTATCAATGACCGCTTCCAATTGCTTACACAGGATTTTGAAGGCAAACATCAACGCTTATTGAGTCGAGATGAATTTAATGATGCGGTAGATGCAGTAAAAATCAGTCCACAAAGCCGCGGTTTGCAGCAGATCGTTAATCGTCAGCAAAGTTTGTTGAATACCCAAAAAGAGGCTCTCCGATCCGATTATATAATATCTGATTTTCAGAAGAATATGACTGATGGCAAAGCAGTGAAATCGGATGAAGGAGTACACTTTAACCTGATTCAGTTAAAAGCAAGTGAATTGTCCAATGTGGCCGTAGACTCGGTTTGGTTGCTAACTGCCGTTCATCGCCCCAATGAAAGCGAAAAGCTGGTAGTTCGCTTGCATAATTATGCCGGAGAGAAAGCGGAACGAATTCCGCTGAAGCTGTTAATCAATAAAGAACAAAAAGCATTGGGAAGCTTTACCATCAACCCGAGATCTGTACAAAATGATACGTTATCTTTCTCAGGCCTCCAAAGCGGATGGCAACGTGCTGAAATTCAATTACAGGATAACCCGGTGACTTTTGACAATCAGTTCTACTTCACCTTTAATGTACAGCAGCAATTGCCTGTTCTGTTAATTTATGGCGAAACACCCAATCTGTTCCTGAAAGCGGTATTTGATACCGACCCGTTTTTTGCAGCCAAACAAGCGGATGATGGTAATGTAGATTATGCAGCTTTGAATATCTATCCGCTAATTGTTTTAAGCGATGTGAAGACAATTTCTACCGGATTGGCTCAACAACTACATACCTATGTTTCCAAAGGCGGCACTTTGATGTTTTTCCCATCTGTTGATGCTGATCTGGTAAATAATAAGACCTTTTTGCAGTCTATAGGCGCTGCCTATCCCGATAAGCTGGTAACTGAAAATACTAAGGTATCAGCAATCAACCTGCATAACCCGGTCTTCAAAAATATTTTTGAATCCTATCCTGAAAACCCTGATTTGCCTGTGATAAAGAAATATTATCAGTTGAGCTCTGGTTCAGGTAAGGGCGAAAGCCTGATGGAGTTGCCCGGTAAACAGCCTTTCTGGACAGGGTATAACAGTGGCAAAGGCAAGGTTTATGTATCAGCCGTTGCCCTGAATGACGATTTTAGCAATCTCCAACGTCATGCATTGCTGGTTCCGGTAATGTTCCGTATTGCTTTATTAAGCGGCCACGATCAGCCTCTATTTTATACCCTAGGCGAGGATGAAAGCATAGAAGTGCCGCCAATTCAAAGCAGTGAAAAACAGATTCTAAAACTGATAAAAGGCGATCAAAGCATTATTCCGGATGTGAGGCAGCAGGAAGGAAGTACACTGCTATATATATCTGACCAGTTACAGCAAACCGGCAATTACGAATTGAAAAAGCAGGACAGCACATTGGCAGTTCTGGCATTTAATGATAATCGTAAAGAGTCTGACATGAGCTACCTGGATGCCGGTACATTGAAGCAAATATTCCCGCAAGCAGGTAATGTTTGGCAGCTGGGACAAGGCTCGATAAAAGGCGAAGTATCCGATTTAAATTTTGGCCTTCAATTATGGAAACTTTGTATAATTTTGGCATTGATTTTTCTGGCAGCCGAAATATTGCTCATCAGGTTCTACAAGCCTGAAAAACAGCAGCTTTCAAGCTTGTCATAAATCGCAAATATTCCATTCTTAAAGCAGCGCTAATGAATTTGCTTATCAAATCTGCAACTATTTCTGACCCGGGTTCGCCCTTTAACCAGCAAGTTGTTGATGTATTGATCGAAAAAGGACACATCACCAAAATTGCCCCGACTATTACTTCTGATCACGAAACTTTTGACGCCAAGGGCAAATACCTTGCTCCCGGTTTTTTTGATCTGAACTGTAATATAGGCGAGCTTGGCCTGGAAACAAAGGAAGATTTGTATACCGGGACCCGGGCTGCTGCTGCGGGTGGTTTTACAGGCGTAGCTTTAATGCCGAATACCCAACCCCCGATTCATTCAAAAGCAGAGATCGAGTACCTGATGAACCGGGCAAAAAATAACCTGGTTGATTTTTATCCTTTGGGCGCTATCTCATACAAAAGAGAAGGAAAAGACCTCGCCGAGATGTATGATATGTATCAAAGCGGTGCAAAAGCATTTACCGACGGTAACCGTCCGGTACAGGATGCAGGCTTGATGGAGCGTGCGCTTTTATATACCAAAGGGTTTGATGCACTGGTTTTGTCTTATCCTGAAGATACCGCCATTGCCGGAAAAGCAAAAGTTCACGAAGGCGAGGTAAGCACACTATTAGGCATGAAGGGTATTCCTTCACTAGCCGAAGAATTGATGGTAGCACGCGACCTGTACTTAGCTGAATACACAGAATCCAGAATACATTTTAGTACCATATCAACCGAGCGTTCGGTCGACCTGATTCGTGAAGCGAAGAAGAAAGGCTTGCAAGTGACTTGCGATGTTGCAGTTCACCATTTACTGTTGACTGACGAGGCTTTGATGGGCTTTGACAGTCAATACAAAGTGAAGCCGCCATTACGCACACAAAAAGATGTAAAAGCCTTATTGAAAGGCTTAAAAGATGGTACCATTGATGCTATCGTATCTCAACATACGCCGCATGAGGTAGAGTTTAAAAATGTAGAATTCGAGGTGGCTGAATTTGGTATGATCAGCCTGCAAACAGCTTTTGCAACTGCACTTGAAGCCGGATTAAGCCTGGAGACAATCATCGAAAAGATGTCCATCAATCCGCGTAAAATATTAAATGTGGAAGTTCCTGTGATAGCTGAAGGACAAGAAGCGAACTTGGTGGTACTGGATAAAAACGCAGAGTGGACATACGACAAATCGAACAATAAGTCGAAATCTTATAATTCTCCTTTCATCGGGAAAAAACTTAAGGGCTCAGTTTTGTTAACATATAACAACAATAAGCAATTTAAATCTTAAGCTATGATCGATCCCAAAATAGAGTCAGCTTTGAAAGCTGCTTTGACCGCTTTCTCGCATTACAACAATTTCGATAGCGCATCTCTAATCGCCAGGTTCCAGGATGTATTTGCATCAGAAGAAGACTTTTTGAGCAAGGCAGATATGATGGATGAAGTGTTTGATGATAATCCTAACATTGAATCGCTGCGCGAAGTGTTCTTTGATCTGCTGATGGTGAATTTCTTCAGCGCTGATGTAAAGAAGCTGGAAGAAGATTACCTGGAGTCACAGGAATGGGAAGAGATAGAAGAAGAAACTTTAGATAGGGGAACAGAATTATTGAACCTGTTACTTTACCTGAACGAATGTGAAGACGAAGACATTGAACCGGAGTTAAGCGATTACCTGAAAGAGTTTTTGCTGGTTGATGAAGATGAGTTCCAGGACGAATACCGCATTTACGAGCCTGTGATCGAAAACCAGATTTTGATGGAAAGTCAGGTATCAGAAATTAGTCGTGCAGCTAAAGCGCTGCCGGACGATTCAGAGATCAAAGAGATATTTTATCCAATGATGTGCTTTTTCCATGGAACAGCAGCAGGTGAGTATGAGAAAGAAAAAATAGCCGCCAATGCCGCTGAAAAAGATTTTGATATGGCAGTGTTAGAGATATTGATCAGTTTTAATTAAGATTTAGATGGGAATAGTTATCAGCAGGGATTTAAAAAAGTATTCGATAATCAATGGTTTAATATTAGGACTGGTCCTGCTGGCTTTTAATATTATCAGCTTTTACCTTATTACTACCATTGTAAAATCTCCGCTCGGGGTGATCGGTGTGCCTTATGTTTTCTCCATTATTCTGCCCATACCATGCGCTATTATCATGGTTTACAAGCTGAGGGCCGAAATGAAATGGGAATGGAATTTCAGAGTAGCAACATCGGGTATATTTATAATGTTTCTTGTCGCCTACTTTATCATTTTCATTGGCAGGGACCAGCTATTTGCCAGGGTGATCGAGCCGCAAATGAGCACCAAGATTGAAAATGTATTGCTCGACGCAACGCCCATTGCCTTAAAAAAGAGTGGTGCCAATGCTCAACAGATCGCCGAAAAACAAAAGGAAATTAAAAGCCAATTTGAAACACAGGATAAGATTACTGTAGGGCAAGAGATACAGTCACAACTTATATCCATCATCTTCATATTTATTATTGCCCTGATCTTTGGAGCGCTGTTCAAAAGGCCTGCAAGGGGTTATGATACCGTCACTATAAGTAGCGTACAAAACAATCCGGAGTAAGTTTATTTGTTGATTGTTCCTGACCAGACGGGGTATTTGATCATATCTAATTAGTATATTAGAGTAAATTATCAAACTAAATCACTCAAAATGGAACAAGCAGCAGCGCCAAGTTCGGCCAAAGTAGCTATTAAATGGTCTTTGATCTACGTATTAGTAGCTATCGTAATTACCTATGCATCTGAGGTAGCAAAACTTAGTATTAACTCCCCTGTAAAGTATGTTACGTATGTAGCTCTTATCATTTTTTTGCTTTTGGCGCAAAAGGAACACAGAGATAAATTGGGCGGCTACATCAAATTTGGCGAGGCCTTTGTCACTGGGCTATTATACGGGATCTTTGCCGGGGTATTAACTGCGATATTCGTATATATTTATCTTTCGGTTTTAAGTCCTGAGGTATTTGCACAGGCGCTCGATCAACAAAGACAAACCATGGCCGAAGGTGGTAAATTATCTAGTGATCAGATCGATCAGGCAATGGATATTGCTAAAAAGTACGGGGCGATTTTTGGTGCGGTTGGTACAGTGTTCGTCTACGCTATTCTTGGCGTTATAGTTGGTTTGATTGGAGCGGCCATCCTTAAGAAAGAGCCTTCAACTTATAATACTCCGGATTCCTCAACTGTTTGATTCGGTACAGGTATTAAATAAAAGGCGGCCCGATTAATCAATCGGGCCGCCTTTTATTTGGTGTTGAATCAGTCAACCACTTAACCACTCACCATTCAACCACTCTATTTCTTCACAATCTGTTTTACAATATCATTCCCGAAAGCGAATACCATCAGGCAGATAAGCAATACAAAGCCAACGATCTGCGCTCTTTCAAGGAATTTATCACTTAACGGTTTACCTTTTATCATTTCGATCAGCAGGAAAAGGGCATGACCGCCGTCTAATGCCGGAATAGGAAGCAGGTTCATCAATGCTAACACCATTGACAATAAACCTACCAGGTTCCAAAAACGCACCCAATCCACATGGCTCCCAAACATTACCGCAATACCTATAGGGCTTGAGATTGCTTTACGAGCTTTAAGCTGGCCGGTGAATATCTTGCTTAGCGCCTTAGATTGGCCAGCAAATTGGTCCCATGCTTTTGATGCACCAACAGGTAGTGAACCAAATAAACCAAAATGGATAGTAGTATCTTCCGGCAAGGTTGGTTTAGGAAGGAAGCCCAGTGTGCCGTCTTTAGATATCTGCGCCTGTTGCTGACGGGTAACGTTATTATGCCAGATAGTTAATTCTACCTGTTTGTTTTTATAACCCTGTAAGGAAGATTGCACTTCATCAAAGAACGGCGTTTTCTGTCCGTTAATGGCTATAATACTATCCCCTTTGGCCAAGCCAGCTTTTTGAGCACCGCTGTTAGGTGATATAACATCTAACGCAAATTTTACTCTTGGTTTTACGAATTCTGCTATACCATAATCAGACAGATCATTCAGAATGGTACCTGGTACAGTAATCGAAACCTCTTTATCACCACGTTCAACGGTCAGAACACTGTTGCCCAGCAATACTTTTGAGCTTAACAATTCGTCAAAATATTCGATGTGTTTGCCGTTTACCGCTGTGATCTTATCGCCGGGCTGCAGACCGATCTTTTTACCAACAATGCCTGGTGCTATACCGTATTTCAGGTTATCATTTGGCGTTTGGGTTTCGCCATATTTCAGGGTAAGTACCCAAAATATCAGGATACCTAATATGATATTTACCGTAATACCACCTAGCATCACGATCAATCGCTGCCATGCCGGTTTTGAGCGGAACTCCCACGGTTGCGGTGGGCCTGCCATTTGTTCGGTATCCATCGATTCGTCGATCATACCGGCAATTTTTACATAGCCACCCAAAGGCAGCCAGCCGATACCATACTCAACACCTTTATAATTGAATTTGAACAGGCTCACACCCCAGGCGTCAAAAAACAGGTAGAATTTCTCCACCTTGATGCCAAAGGCACGCGCCGCTATAAAGTGGCCAAACTCATGCAATATTACCAGAATTGAAAGGCCCAGCAGCAACTGGCCCACCATGATCACTATGCTCATTCCTTAATTTATCAATTTGTAAATGTCCTTAACGGAATTTGTTTAATTAAATTTTGCGCAAAAATGCGTGTTTCTTTATCAGTATTCAAATAATCTTCCAGCTTTGGTTTGGCCTGATAGCCAACTTTCAGCATGCATTCTTCAATTACATCGCTCATCGCTAAAAAGCTAAGGCCGTTGTTCAAAAAGCCTGCCACGGCAATTTCATTGGCCGCATTGATGATGCATGGCATGTTTCCGCCTTGTTTTAAAGCCTCAAACGCGAATGCAAGATTACGAAATGTCTTTATGTCAGGTTTCTCAAAAGTCAGATTGGGATAATTAATAAAGTCGAGCCGCTTGAAATTGTTTTCAATCCTGCCGGGATAGGCGAGGGCGTATTGTATCGGCAGCTTCATGTCAGGCACGCCCATTTGCGCTTTGATGGAACCGTCCTTAAATTGCACCATCGAATGGATAATGGATTGTGGATGAACAATAACATCAATCTGCTCAATATCCAGATCAAACAACCATTTGGCCTCCATCACCTCCAACCCTTTGTTCATCAAAGAAGCTGAATCAATGGTGATCTTAGCGCCCATTACCCAGTTAGGGTGTTTCAGTGCGTCCTCACGGGTTACACCTGCCAGATATTCCAGGCTTTTACCCCTGAACGGACCTCCTGAAGCTGTAATAATAACTTTTTCAATAGTATGATGCTCTTCACCCACCAAACATTGGAAAATTGCCGAGTGCTCCGAATCAACAGGAAGAATATTAATGTTATGCTGTTTAGCCAAATCGGTTATTAATTCACCGGCAACTACTAAAGTTTCTTTGTTTGCTAACGCGATGTCTTTACCCGCTTTTATGGCATTGATTGTAGGCTCCAGTCCCGCAAAACCGACCATCGCTGTAAGTACCATATCTATGGCAGGATTGGTAACGATATCCTTTATCGCCTCGATACCTGCTAATACTTTTACTTCAGTCGAGGAAAGAGCTTCCTTTACGCGCTCATAGTATTTTTCATTACAAATGATCGCATAAGCAGGTCTGAATTTCAGGGATTGTTGTATTAGTAGTTCGGCGTTATTTTGGGCAGTCAGCACATAAGCATTGAATAGGGAAGGATTCTCAGAAATCACTTCCAATGCCTGGGTGCCTATACTACCCGTCGAACCGAGTATAGCTATATTCTTTATATTACTTTCCGATTTATACATTTTGTATATCAGCCACGTCATTGCGAGGAACGAAGGAATCCCCAATTAGCAAATCCGCCCTGTATAGTTTGGGATTGCTTCGTTCCTCGCAATGACGCTATCTTATTATATATTCTTTCAACTCGTCCGCGATTTTCCGGTCATTGGATAATCGTGGGACTTTATTCTGGCCGCCCAATTTGCCCTGCGAACGCATATAGTTAATAAATGCATCTTTCGCGAGGCTTTGGATGATCAAAGGTTGTAAAATGTTACCTTCAATCAGGTCAAAATAATAAATATTTTTCTTTTGCAACGCCTTATCTACTTTTAACGCAAAGGCTTTCATATCGGTTGGCTTTTTGCCAAACTCGATGAACCATTCGTGATAAGGCAATTCGCCCTTTGCTGGGTTCACTTGTGGTGCAACAGTAAACTCAACAATATCAATACCCTCTTCATTTGCTACAGTCATCAGTGCTTGTTCTACCTCTTCACCTATAACATGCTCACCAAAGGCGGATATATAATGTTTTATCCGTCCTGTTACGACAATGCGATACGGATCTTTAGATACAAATTTTATCGTGTCGCCAATGCTGTACCCCCACAAACCGGCGGTAGTATTCAATATCAAGGCATAGTTTTTATCCAACTCTACATCCTGCAAACTTAACCGGGTTGGGTTTTCATTAAAAAACTCTTCTGCCAGGACAAATTCATAGAACATTCCTGAATCCGTCAGCAATAGCAGTCCCTTTTCTTTTTGCGAATCCTGGAATGCGATAAAACCTTCGGAAGCGGGGTAGGTTTCAATGGAATCTATTTTAAAGCCAATGCTTTCTTCGATCCGTGCGCGATAGGGTTCAAAATTTACACCACCATATACAAATAGCTTGAAATTTGGGAAGATGTCTTTTATTTTCTTGCCATCTGTTTTTGCTGCCAATCTATCGAAATACATCTGGCACCAGGGTGGTATGCCTGATATCAGGCGCATATCTGCATGAAGTGTTTCTTCGACAATGGCGTCCACTTTTTGTTCCCAGTCCTCAATGCAATTTACGGTGTAGCTTGGCAAACGGTTCTTTTGTAAATATTTGGGGACGAGGTTGGCTACAATGCCTGATAATCGACCTACAGAAATACCAGCCTTTTTACTCAAAACCGGACTGCCCTGCAGAAAAATCATCTTTCCATCTACAAATTCTGCTTTACCAGTTTCATGTATATAGCTTAATAGTGCATTTCGTGCAGCTTTGATGTGCTCGGGCATGCTTTCTTTGGAGATGGGGATATATTTTATGCCGGATGTTGTGCCTGATGTTTTAGCAAGGTATTCAGGTTTGCCGGGCCACAAAATATCCGGATCGCCATGAGTTACACTGTCGATATATGGTCGCAGGTCTTCATAGTCCCTGATTGGGACTTGTCTTTTGAAATCTTCATAAGAGTTGATCGTCTCAAAATGATGATCCTTCCCGAAGGCCGTATTTTTTGCGCTTGAAATTAGATGCTGGAAGGTTTTTTGCTGTAGTGCGACGGAGTTTTTCCGGATGTTATCCAAATCCTTATTCACCAGGGCGGCGAATACTTTACTCAGTGCAGCCTTTAATCCCATCGCTCAATTCGTTTCATTAAAGTCGTCATCCACATCCTGGTGACTGTAAACCAGTTTACGATAAGTAACAGCAAGTATTATGTTCACAAAAGGATAGGTGAACATGATGGCAATAGAGACAAGGGGATAGTATTGTGATATCTTAGCCGGAACGCCGATGCATAACAATATTATACCCAATATAACCAGTACTTTTAGCAAATAACCCTTAGTTAGCCGGAAACTTTGCTTCATCGATTCAATCGGGCCGGAATGGTCGTCAACAATAAAGGTATTGAAGAACATGATCCTCAAAAAAAAGTAAAGTGCAACGATTACGCCGACAGCTTTAACAACGTTATCAACTACCGGATACTTCTCCAAATAATCAACCAAAACCGCAAAATTGGTAATGATAAAGGCAAGAATAAATGCCACTGCAAGGTAGCTTATTATCATTTTAAAGCCCGGTATGACCTGCTTAAATTCAAATTCATAAAACTCGCTATCAATGAGCGTAAAAATGAGTTTATATAAGCCCAAAGTAGTATAGGCCTGTGTTAGTATAAGCAGAAATGATACCACCATTGTACCTGCAAAAGCTTCTGGGGCTATGATTATTTCGATGAGTATACCCAACAGAGATAGCAGGATAAAGGATATGACCGAAAAGACGATAATGGTGATAAAATTCCTTTTGAACAGATACCAGGAAGTCTTAAGAATATCTAAAACGGAAAAGGGGTGGTACATACTCGGCTTACGATATTTTTAATACGACGCGCTTCCAAAAATCCTGCATAAATCCAAACCCATAGGCGATTAGTTGTGTGAAGGCGGCAATAACGCTCAAAAATGCAACTTTTACCGACTTGTTTCTCCACCAGGAGTGGAAAAATATCAACAAAACGAACAGGGCGTATGCAAAGTTACACAACATAGCGATAGGCCATGCCAAAATGTTGGCTATCAGGGAAAAGAAAATTCCAAGCGTAAAAGTGGCCGGGAAAAAGTGCAAAGCCTTCAGTTCGGAAGGGAAGAATTTGTATACGTTAATGCGCGCCCGGCCAAAAAAATGGAGCTGTTTATAAAACTGAAAAAAACTTGTACGTCGCTTGTGATATACTTTAGCGTCGGGTATCAAACCTATTTTAAACCCCGCCGAATGAATACGGATACTGTATTCAATATCCTCGCCAGAACGCGTAATAATAAAGCCTCCAACAGTTTTCCAAACCTTGCGCGAAACACCCATATTGAAGCTGCGCGGATGGAATTGCCCTAGCGCTTTTTTGTTACCTCGGATACCTCCTGTTGTAAAAGGGGAGGTCATGGAGTAACTGATGGCTTTCTGCACCGGGGTAAACGACGGATGCGCGTCATCCGGACCTCCATAAGCATCCAGCCAATTGGTTTTTAGGTGGTCGTTTACTATCTGCAGGTAATCAGCCGGGATAAGACAATCTGAATCGAAAATGATAAAGTAATCACCCTTAGCGCGCTCGAAACCATAATTGCGGGTAAAACCCTGGCCCTCGTTCTTTTTTACAAAGTACCGGACATTCAGTTTGTCCTCAAAAGTCTTGACGATATCCGCTGCATCATTTATTGAACCGTCTTCCAAAACCAGCACTTCGAAATTCCTGTAAGTCTGAACTGTAAGCGAATCCAGTAATTCTTTTATTTCCTGTGGACGATTGTATAAAGGGATGATAATGGAAAAAAGCATTCTTTGTTTTTAGATGTGAGATTTGAGATTTGAGATATGAGATAGAAGATCCGAAGAAAAGTTCAGGATTATTAAATTGAACGAGAAAGTCTCCGAAGATTTTAAAGTCTCAAATCTCATATCTAATATCTCAAATCTCGTTAAATTGTTTCCTCTACCTGGTAATGATTACGGTCGTGCGAGCTCCGGGATACCAGTTCGGCTACGAACCCGGTTAAAAACAGCTGCGAACCTAATATGATAGCCACAAGCGCAATATAAAACAGCGGTTGCGTAGTGATATCGCGGTAATGCTGGTTGTGTGCGATGGAATAAAGCTTTTCGCAGATCATCCAGATAGCGATGATGAGACCGGTGAAGAAGCTCAAAACACCAAAGCTGCCAAAAAAGTGCATCGGCCGTTTGCCGAATTTACCGACGAAAAATATAGACAGCAGGTCTAAAAAGCCATTCACAAAACGACTCATCCCGAACTTGGTTTTACCATATTTGCGTGCACGATGCTCCACAATTTGTTCGCCTATTTTTGAAAAACCCGCCCATTTAGCAATCACCGGTATGTAGCGATGCATTTCGCCATATACTTCGATGTTTTTAACCACCGTGCTGCGATATGCTTTCAACCCGCAATTAAAATCATGCAGATTTTTTATACCCGACATGCGGCGGGTTGCAGCATTAAACAGTTTGGTAGGGATAGTCTTTGTAATGGGATCGTAGCGTTTGGCTTTCCAGCCTGATATCAGATCATAATTATCCTCAGTAATGCGGCGGTAAAGCTGTGGTATTTCATCGGGACTATCCTGTAAGTCGGCGTCCATTGTAATTACTACGCGGCCCTTTGTTGCTGCAAAACCAACATTCAAAGCTGCCGATTTACCATAGTTACGCCTGAATTTAATACCCCTGATAAATGGATTGCTTTGCTGCAGTTTCAGGATCATATCCCAGGAGCCATCGTTGCTTCCGTCGTCAACCAGGATAATTTCATAAGTGAAACGGTTTTCAAGCATTACACGGCTTATCCACGATGTAAGTTCCGGTAACGATTCTACTTCATTAAACAGAGGTACTACTACTGATATATCCATTGATCGGGAATGCGATTGGATGTATGTTGAATCAAGATTTTCCAAACGAGTGCAAAAATACAAAAAAACCGGTACCGTTTTGATACGTAAAATGCGTTAGAAAATTGCTGCCGATTTTTAATATATTGCATCTTTTATCTATAACCATGAGATTCACAAAAGTTATTATTACCCTATTAGCGCTGGGTATTGCGGGCCAGGTAAAGGCACAAACCACACAAGACACTGTTCCACCAAAGTACGATCAGCACAAAGTATTTGATCCTTTGTTCTATCCGCCGAAAAACGGCGACGAGCGTAACCAAAACGGCGCCCCCGGACCGAAATACTGGCAAAACCGTGCAGATTACAAATTAAATGTCACGCTTGATACCGCTAAGCACCGAGTTATCGGTACAGATATTATTACTTATACTAATAATAGCCCCGGTCCACTGCCATTCCTGTGGCTGCAGGTAGATCAAAATATTTATAAGACCGATTCCCGCGGGGCAGCGACGAGCACTGTAGATGGTGGCCGGAATGGAATAAAAGAGTTTACCAACGGTGATGAGATCAAATCGATCACGCTTATTGGCAAAGATGGCAAAGAAGAAAAGGCGGATTATATTGTAACCGATACCCGTTTGCAGATCAAGCTTAAAAATTCATTAGGTGGGAATGGCCAACAGATCAAAATAAAAATTGATTATGCCTTTGATATCCCCGAGTATGGCACTGACCGCATGGGACGTATGAAAAGTAAAAACGGTTGGATATATGCAATAGCACAATGGTATCCCCGCATGGAAGTTTATGATGATATCACCGGCTGGAACGTAATTCCTTACATGGGTGCAGGAGAGTTTTATTTGGAATATGGCGATTTTGATTTCACTGTCACTGCGCCGTCTGATTTAGTTGTGGTAGGTTCCGGCGAGTTGGTTAACCCTAATGAAGTATTAGCGCCTAAAACTATCAGCAGACTGGCAACGGCAAAAGGCAGTGATAAAACTGTAACGATAAAAGACTCCACCGAAATAGGTAATAAAGATTTTTACCCTAAAAAGGCCAATTTAACCTGGCATTTCTTCTGCAAAAATTCGCGCGATGTTTCGTGGGCAGCTTCGAGGGCATTTATTTGGGATGCAGCGCGAATTAATTTACCAAGCGGTAAAAAGGTATTGGCGCAGTCAGTTTACCCGGCTGAAAGTGCCGGTAACGAAGCCTGGGGAAGATCGACCGAATACGTAAAAGGATGTATCGAGCTTTACTCGAACGAATGGTTTGAATATACTTACCCGGTTGCCACCAATGTTTCGTGTAATGTAGGTGGTATGGAGTATCCCGGTATAGTTTTCTGCGGATCAAACAACAAAGGTGGTGCATTATGGGAGGTTACCAATCACGAATTTGGACATAACTGGTTCCCGATGATCGTCGGTTCGAACGAGCGTAAATATGCCTGGATGGATGAAGGCTTCAATACCTTTATCAACCAGGTAGATACCAAAGTATTTAATAACGGCGAATATTATGAGCCACGTGATGAGCAAAAAGGTGCACCCGGCATGTTCCCGCAGGATGCAGACGCGATCATGAATATACCGGATGTGATCCAGGCTGATTTTTTAGGTTATGCGGCTTATGATAAACCCGCATTAGGATTAACTATTTTGCGTGAACAGATATTAGGCAAAGAGCGTTTTGATTATGCTTTCCGTACTTATATCAAACGCTGGGCCTTTAAGCACCCTACACCATGGGACTTTTTCCATACTATGGATAATGCAGCAGGAGAGGATTTAGGTTGGTTCTGGAAAGAATGGTTTACAACTACCTGGAAACTGGATCAGTCGGTAAAGAGCATTGAATATGTAAATAACAACCCTGAAAAAGGATCGCTGATTACTTTGGAGAACCAGGAAGAGATGGCTTTGCCGGTTACTGTATTTGTGAAAGAGGAAAATGGCAAAACAGGCATAGTAAAATTACCGGCCGAAATATGGCAGCGCGGCGGTACATGGACGTTCCTATATAAATCAACCTCAAAAGTGCTTTACGCGATCATTGACCCTGAACATAAATTACCGGATATTGATCCTGATAATAACTCATTCAGCAGCGTATTGGTTGAACCAGGTGTAACAGCAAGCACAGTCGTGAATAAATATTTTGATGCGATAGGTGGCGAAAGTAAAGTAAAAGGCGTTGATGACCTGACCATTACTTCTGAAGGCGACATTCAGGGAGTTCCTATTAAAAAGATAGGCCGCTATAAGTCATCAGGCAAAGTTTATCTGGATATGGTTGCACCTTCTTATAATAGTTTGGTTGTGAACCGTATTGTGATTAACGGCGATAGTGTGTTGTTAAGACAAATGAATAACAAAGTTCCGCTGGATACACTGAGTAAAAAATACCTGAGAGCGCGCACTCACCTTTTCCCTGAGCTTGATTTTGGAAAGAAAGGTTACAAGGTACAGTTAGACTCTAGGTTACAAGTTGTAAATGGCGAATTAGTTTACCTGCTATATGTTACCCAGCCGGACGGCGTGAAAATGAGATATTATTATGACGCGCAGACTAACTTAAAGGTTAGACAATATATCGACATCCCCGGCGGAAGCACCATATATGACTGGTCAGATTACCAAGATGTAAACGGTGTAAAGATTCCTTATAGCGAAAAGACCACAGTTGTCGGTCAGCCGATAGAATTTGAAGTGAAGGATGCTACCGTGAATAGCGGAATAGCTGACGATACTTTTAAGGATGAGTAGGGTGGTGAGTGGTGAATAGTGAGTTGAGATTCACCACTCACTATTCACCATTCACTACTGACTATTCGTAACGTAAGGCTTCAATAGGGTCAAGGCGCGCCGCCTTTTGCGCAGGGTAATATCCGAAGAATATCCCCGTCATTGCGCAGACAACAAATGACAATAGCACTGACGATTCAGAAATGATTGTCGGCCATTTCAAAGTAAGCGTAACGATTTGGGTCGATACAAAGCCGAGCAGTACACCAATAACACCGCCCGTCACGCTGATCAGTACAGCTTCCATCAGGAACTGCATCATAATATCTTTCCCGCGCGCACCGATGGACATGCGCAGACCAATCTCCTTGGTACGCTCTGTTACCGAAACATACATGATGTTCATGATACCTATACCACCGATTACTAACGAGATTCCTGCCACAACGGTTAGCAGAACGGTTAGCAATCCACTGGTTGAACTCAGCGTAGCAATCAGTTCCTGCTGGGTACGTACGGTGAAATCATTATCCTCGCTGACACGCAGGCGATGAGAATCACGCAGTATATTGGTCATCTCGGTAACAGCCGCATCGGTTACTTGTTCGTTTGCTGCTGAAGCATAGATGTTGGTATAATAAATAGTAGCCAATATCCTTTTTTGCACCGTGGTATATGGGGCAATTAATATATCATCCTGATCCTGACCAAAAGCGTTAAACCCTTTTGGACTAAGTATGCCTATGATCTGGAAAGGGATATTGCCGAAACGGATCACTTTTCCGATAGGATTCTCGCCGTTAGGGAAAAGGTTATCGATCACAGTTTGCCCAATCAGGCATACTTTGGCTGAGGTACGTACATCATTTTCGGTAAAAGCGATGCCATCCTTCAGTGTTAATTTACGGATATCCAAATATTCCGGGGCTACGCCGGACATTTGTGTCGGCCAGTTAAGTGCACCGTTAATAGCTTGTCCACGGGAGCTTACTGCGGGCGATATTTCTGAAATGTATTGGGCATTTGCTTTTAAGGCGACAATATCTTTTGAAGTAAGTGTCTGGAAACTGGTACCCGCAATACGCACGCCGCCATTCAGGTTACTGGCAGGCTGAACGGTGATCATGTTACTACCCATGTTGGACAGCGCATCGTGAATACTTTGTTTCGATCCCTGCCCGATGGCCACCATCGCGATAACGGAACCCACGCCGATGATAATGCCGAGCATGGTCAGGAATGCCCGCAACTTATTACGTTGCAGTGCCTTTAATGCTATTCGTATGAGGTTAAGAAAACTCATTATTTTTTTAGTTCTTTGTCATTCTGAACGTAGTGAAGAATCTATTCCGAATATATCTCCGTGCCTCATATCGCTCGAAGAAGATTCTTCGCTCTCGCTCAGAATGAACTGTGTTTAAAAGCAAATATTTTTTGAATAATCTTGTTGATATTTTGATTGTGCTTTAGCAATAGCAAATGCTTGTTTCAGTAGCTTGTTAGCTACTGCAATTAAAGCCAGCTT
>NZ_DATCRU010000105.1:0-4571 GCF_036568825.1 Mucilaginibacter sp.
GCTGTCCGGTAAAAAAAGTACTTTTGCTCATGTTGTGTATTTAAGTGTGGTAACTCAAATATCAACACGAAGGGGTAGCTTTAAACTACCCCTTTAACTTTTTTAATAAAATCTTTTACCGGACAACAGTGAAACAAGTTCGGCATGACATGGTTTTTTAGCTATCAATGACCCTCATTTCCCATTTTCAACTTTTTTTTCCACATTTAGGATTTTTCCCTACATTTGCGGGCTAATTGTCGCTCATTGAAATCGCTCAAAACATATTCGATTCCTTTTACCGGCCTCAAGCTGGGAAAGCACTTTTTTGACTATGTGATCAAAGACGAATTTTTTGATGAAATGGACTATTCCATCGTCAAAAAGGCTGATCTTCAGTGCAAAGTGGAGTTGGACAAGCAGGAAACCATGCTCATCCTGAACTTCCATATTTATGGAACCATTACGATGACATGCGATAAATGCCTGGCCGAATATCCGCATCCTGTTGATGTTCATGAGCAGCAGATCGCCAAATTTGCCGAAGAGGAAATTGACGAAGACGAAGAAATCATCACCCTGAACAAGAATGATCACGAGATCAATATTGCGGGTTTGATATATGAATACATAAATGTTGCGGCTCCTTTTATAGCAGTTTGCAACGACGAGGGGAACACGTCTTATTGTGATAAGGAGATGATCGAAAGATTAAATCAGTTATCGGCAAAAGGCGGAGACGACGACAAAACGGATCCAAGGTGGGACGTTTTGAAGAATATTTAAATGATAATTTAGGAAGTTATGCCACATCCAAAACGGAAATTCTCAAAATCAAGGACAGCAAAACGTAGAACACACTACAAAGCTGAAGCGCCTACTTTAACTACTTGTAAAACTACTGGTGCAGTACATTTGCCTCACAGAGCTTATACTGTTGACGGTAACTTATACTACAACGGCAAAGTCCTTATCGAAAACACCGCAACAGCCTAAGTTTAATTTTCAAATATGAAGATTGGCTTAGATATTATGGGCGGCGATTTTGCTCCTAAGGCGACTGTGCTGGGAGCAATAGCGGCTTATAAGGCTTTGTCGGGCGACCAGAAACTGGTGCTTATCGGCGATAAGGAAATTGCCCTGTCCATTCTTCATGAAAATAACTTTAGCCCCGACCATTTCGAGTTTGTACACACAACTGAGGTGATCGGCATGGGCGAACACCCAACCAAAGCGGTCGTTCAAAAACCTGATTCTAGTATTAGTGTCGGTTTCCGTATGCTTAAGGATGGCGAAATACAAGCCTTCTCATCAGCAGGAAATACCGGTGCCATGCTGGTCGGTTCCATGTTTAGCGTAAAAGCCATACCGGGCGTATCCCGCCCTGCAATGACAACCATAGTACCCAAACTGAAAGGCGGTTTGGGTATTTTGTTAGATGTAGGTGCCAATGCTGATTGCAAGGCCGAAAACCTGTTGCAATTTGGTATCCTGGGTAGCCTGTTTGCTGAGTCGGTTTATAACATACCCAATCCACGCGTTGCTCTGGTGAATATTGGCGAGGAAGAAGAGAAAGGCAATATACTTTGCCAGGCTGCTTTCCCGCTGATGAAGGAAAACAAACAGTTCAACTTTATTGGTAACGTAGAGGGGCGCGATTTTTTTAACGAAAGCGCTGATGTATATGTAGCCGATGGCTTTACGGGGAATGTGGTGCTGAAAATGGCCGAATCATTTTATGTGATCGGCCTGAAACTGAAGCTCGAACACGAGTTTTTCGGACGGTTTAACTACGAGCAATACGGCGGCAGCCCGATATTAGGTATAAATGCGCCGGTAGTGGTGGGACACGGGATATCCAGTCCCGAAGCGATCAAAAACATGGTGCTCCTGTCGAGAGACATGTTTGAGAGCGATCTCATAAATAAAATAAAAAGAGCATTTCAATAAAATCTACATATAGAAATGAATAAGATTCATGCTGCAATTACTGCTGTGAATGGATATGTACCAGATTATGTTTTAACAAACCATGAACTGGAGACAATGGTGGAAACGAATGATGAATGGATAACCACCCGGACCGGCATAAAAGAGCGCAGAATACTAAAAGGCGAAGGCCTTGCAACATCGGATATGGCGGTTCACGCTGTTGAAGGGTTGCTGAAGAAGAGAGGGATCAGTGCTGAAGAAATAGAATTGATCATATTTTGTACTACCACGCCCGATATGCCGTTCCCGGCTACGGCGAATATCCTTGCTGACAAAATTGGTGCTAAAAATGCCTGGGGATATGATCTGCAGGCGGCTTGTTCAGGATTTATCTTCGGATTAGCTACAGGCGCGCAATTTATCGAAAGCGGAAAACACACAAAAGTTCTGGTAGTAGGCGGCGATAAAATGTCGTCTATCGTGAACTATAAAGACCGTGCAACCTGCATCATTTTTGGTGACGGCTGCGGTGCTGCTTTGCTGGAACCGAATACAGAAGGTTACGGTGTGATTGACTCTATACTGAAAAGCGATGGAGCTGGCCGTGCGTTTCTTCACCAGAAAGCAGGCGGTTCTTTAAAACCTGCGTCACATGAAACGGTAGATGCTTTGGAGCACTATGCTTACCAGGAAGGGCAGGCGGTTTTCAAATTCGCGGTAACCAATATGGCCGATGTTGCTGCCGAAGTAATGGAGCGCAATAACCTTAAATCGGACGATATTGCATGGCTGGTTCCGCACCAGGCAAACAAACGCATTATCGATGCTACAGCTAATCGTACCGGTGTAAGCGCTGATAAAGTGATCATCAACATAGAGCGATACGGCAACACCACCAACGGAACCATTCCACTTTGCTTATGGGAATGGGAAAGTAAATTCAAAAAAGGCGATAACCTGATACTGGCTGCCTTTGGCGGCGGCTTTACCTGGGGCTCGATCTATTTAAAATGGGCTTATTGATTTGATGTGCAGATGAGTGGATGTGCAGATATGCAAATGCTTTAACTTTTGTACAACCATTTATTTGAACTTTATTAAATATGTTTTGTTATTTTGCTAACAACTAACTATTAAAAAAACCAGCCAAACATCTGCACATTTGCATATCTGCACATTTTCACATTAAAATGGCACATTTGCACATCTGCACATTAACATATAACTTAGATATAATCTTTTATCCAAAACCAATTCATTCCGCTATATGGATATCAAACAAATTCAGGACCTTATACGCTTTGTCTCAAAGTCGGGGGTAAATGAAGTTTCAATTGAACAGAACGATTTCAAGATTACAATAAAAACTAACCAGGCTCCGACGTATGTTACAGCAAATCTTCCGGCTGCGGAAGGCGCACCGTCATATGTTGCTCCAGCCCCTGTAGCTGCAGCACAATCGGCTGCTCCTGCAACTGCCGCTGCTGCTCCCGAAGCTCCTGCTGCTGATACTGCTAACCTGATCACTGTAAGATCGCCGATGATCGGTACATTCTATCGCTCATCATCACCTGATAAACCAATGTTTGTAAATGTTGGCGACGAGATAAAACCAGGTTCGGTTGTATGTATCATTGAAGCGATGAAATTGTTTAACGAGATCGAATCAGAAGTTTCGGGCCGGGTTGTGAAAATATTGGTTGACAACGCTTCACCTGTTGAGTACGACCAGCCATTGTTTTTGGTTGAACCGGTTTAATATGCGAATGTGCAGATGTGCGGATGAATTAAGCCAATCTGCATATCATCACATCTGCACATCTGCACATCTGTAATTTGCACATTAAAACTATGTTTAAAAAAATATTAATAGCTAACCGTGGTGAGATTGCCCTTCGCATTATCCGTACTTGCAAGGAGATGGGCATTAAAACGGTAGCTGTATATTCTACCGTCGACAGGGACAGCCTGCACGTACGTTTTGCTGATGAAGCCGTATGTATCGGTCCGCCTGCCAGCCGCGATTCTTATTTGAATATCCCCAACCTGATATCTGCCGCCGAACTGACCAATGCTGATGCAATCCACCCCGGCTATGGGTTTTTGTCAGAAAATGCCAAGTTTTCGGCTATCTGCGCAGAATATGGTATCAAATTTATAGGTGCTACTGCCGACCAGATAAACGCCATGGGCGACAAGGCATCTGCCAAAGCAACCATGAAAAAGGCCGGTGTGCCTACTATTCCGGGTTCTGAAGGTTTGTTACAGGACGTGAAAGAAGGTCTTGTCGTAGCTAATAAAATAGGATATCCCGTTATACTAAAAGCTACTGCCGGTGGCGGTGGCCGTGGTATGCGCCTGGTATGGAAAGACGAAGAATTTGAACCGGCATGGGATTCGGCGCGTGCTGAATCAGCAGCAGCGTTTGGTAACGACGGTATCTATTTGGAGAAATATGTAGAAGATCCGCGTCACATCGAAATACAGGTTGTGGGCGATCAATATGGTAAAGTTTGCCACCTTTCAGAGCGTGATTGCTCCATTCAACGTCGTCACCAAAAACTGGTGGAAGAATCGCCATCGCCATTTATGACTGAAAAGCTTCGCAAAAAAATGGGCGACGCGGCTATAAAAGGTGCAAAAGCAGTGAAATATGAAGG
>NZ_DATCRU010000106.1:0-8477 GCF_036568825.1 Mucilaginibacter sp.
CGATCTTAAAACTACAAGGCAATGGAAAAATTACTACCAAAGAAATCGTAAAATTGTAAACGTATTGCAGGATAATTATTCACCTGTAAATCTATAACAGGATTATCTCAAAACCTGTAAACTTTTTTTAGGACGAGACAGATTGTAGTCTCAGACTACCTTCATATTAGCCCGAAGTCAGAGACTTCAGACAGCGTGATCATAATGCTAATTCATCTGCATATTTGCACATTCGCACATCTGCACATTCAAAATCATTCCCACTTAAAAGTCTTCACCGCAACTAAATATACACCGATGAACCATATCCCCAGGATCAGCAATTGATGAGATACATCTGTCAATGATGCTCCTTCAAAGGCCACCTTTCGCATGGCTTCGTTCAGGTGGGTTAAGGGTAACACCCTGCTGATGTGTTGCAGCCAGCCTGGGAATGCCGCGGTAGAGAAAAAGGTGCCTGACAGCAAGAACTGGGGCAAAGTAATAATATTAGAGAATGGCGGCACCGAGCTTTCATTTTTGGCAACGCCGGATATGGTAAAGCCAAAGCCCATAAAGATGATCAGACCAATGGCGGATAAGATCAGCATATTGACGACGGTTGTGAGCCCATGAATCAATGTAAAATTAAACGCATAGTGTCCGATAGCAATAATAAACAAAGCACCGAGCAGTGCAAATACAATACGTGCCAATGCCTCGCCTAGAACAATGCTGTAACGTTTTACCGGAGTGGCAAAGAAGCGTTTAATAACCAGTGTCAGGCGCAAACTCAGGAACACGAAGGCAGTACCGAAAACCCCGCTGCTGAGTAATGAAAAGCCCAGCATGCCGGGAAGGATAAAGTCGATATAACGATACTCGCGGCCTTGTATGGTGGTTTCCTTTACCTCAGCTAATTGGGGCTGATTCTTGTTCATCGCCGCATTCGCCTGGTATAAGATATTATTTAAAGCGGATTTCAAAATGCCACCCTTGGATGATGCTTTGGTATACTGCACATCAATTGTAAAAGGGGGCATTGCATTATTCTTTTTAATGTCCAATATGGCATCAATTGATCCTTTTGACAGATTTTTATTCATCTCGTCGGTCGACTGATCTTTGATGAGATTCAGCATCTGATTCTTTTTAAGCACCTGGTAAACCATATTGGTGGTATCACAATCTTTAGCCACGCCCACATCAACCGTAACGCCGCTGCCGCCAATGTTGGCAAACACCACAATAAATATTAACGGGAACACCAAACTAAACACCACAGCTGAGGGGCTGCGTAATATCGACCTGAAACTGGCCTTGGCTATGGCAAGCGTTGCGCGGGTATTGCTGTAATTGTTATTGTTCATTGGTTCAATAGTTCATTAGTTCATTAATTCATTGGTAGTCGATAGTCGATAGACCATGGCCCATAGTTAATGTTGGGATTTGCCATGGACTATGGTCTATGGACAACTGCATTCTGCAAACTCAAAACTGCCAACTTATTCCTCCCGCCATTCCTTGCCGGTAAGGTTGATAAATACGTCTTCCAGGTTGGCCAGTTTTACTTGTTTTGGACGTTCAAAACCACCGGCTACCAGTTTATCTATAAAATTATCAGGTGTATCGATGCCGATTACTTTTCCGCCATCGATAAAAGCAACCCGATCGCACAATACTTCGGCCTCATCCATATAGTGGGTGGTTATTACCACTGTAGTTCCGTTAGCACGTATCTCGCGGATCAAATCCCATAAATTACGACGGGCCTGTGGGTCGAGGCCGGTAGTAGGCTCATCCAGGAAAATAATACGGGGATCATTTATTAATGTAGTTGCAATAGAAAAACGTTGCTTTTGTCCGCCTGAAAGGTCTTTATATTTTGCTTTAGCTTTTTCGGTCAGGGCTACTTTGCCGAGCATCTCCATTGGCGTTTTGTTGATGCCGTATAGTCCTGAGAAAAGTACAATCAGCTCAGATAAATTCAAATTAGGGTAATAACCGGCTGCCTGCAATTGCACACCAATACGTTTTTTGATGTTATCAGCATCTTTCTCGATTGAGAAGCCATCGACTGAAATTTCTCCGGCAGTTTTATCGCGAAGGGTTTCAATGATCTCAAGTGTGGTGGTTTTACCGGCGCCATTGGGGCCAAGCAGCCCGAATATTTCGCCCTCATAAACTTCAAAGCTGATGTCGTCTACTGCAGTGAAATCGCCGTATTTTTTCACCAGGTTTTTTACAGTGATGATCGGTTTGTTTACCATGCTGTAAAAATGATACAGAAAAATGGAATATCAATAATATTTTCGGTGAATAGCGTAATTTTTACGGTAAAGGGGATTGGGTTGTACGTTTTACGTGATACGTTCAACGTATTACGTATAACCTTTTCTCATTTGAGCCGGAAGAATTTGAAAAGTTAGGGGGGAGAAAATTCTGTTCCGATTCAGTAGGAGATCAGAATCATAAGCCGGGCTATCTGGATCAGCTCAGCAGGTTAGCGAACGAGCGCGTGAAGGTCTCCAGCCGCTCGAACAGGAAATTTGAAAAATGTGTTAATGTCTTCATGTAGTTTATGTTATGCAAAATAACAGAACGTTTATTAAGCGTTCTGTTAAGTCGTGTTAAGTTATTATTACATTATATTAAATGACAAAGCCGTGATTTAAGAACCAAGAGTCAAGGGGGCTCGTTATTTTTTTTATCTTGATTCTTGTCGCTTGCTTCTTGACTCTTATTTAACCAAATGACCCAGATGATGGATCACGGCATGAAGTTGGTGCAGGGTCTCGGTGGCCAAATGAATAAGCTGAATAAGCAGAATAGTTTTCATGATATTGTTTGTTTTGCGATACAAATATGTCCCCGCCCACAAAAAAGCGTGAGGGGTATTAGGCGAACAGCGGTAAATCGTCGGTGAATTGGGCAGGGCAGTTGGCCGGGTCGGTGAAATTACCGGACAAGGGAGAAATTACAGAGGAGACTTACGAAGTTTTCAAAACTTCGTAAGTCTGTTTAATGAGAACCGGGCTGTAAACTTTTTGTTAAATAAAGTAAACAGCCCTTCTTCTATGTCTAAATATCTGCTTTGTTTTATCTGTCTTCTGTTCTTTGAAGTCATATTTATTAGTTCAACCGGGTGGGCACAAACCCCATTTGATAACAAGCGCATACTAAATGACAGCCTGCATAAAAAAGCGCCACCCGACAAACCACTAGTTGAAAATGGCGTCGCCAAAAAGAATTTCGGTAGGGCTGCCCTGTTGTTTGCCGGTGCTGAAGTAGTTCCCTGGACATTTGATCATTATATCTTTAAGTATGATTATGCCAATATCTCTTTCGCAACAATAAAACATAACCTGAAGCTAAGCAGCTGGACCTGGGATAACGATGAGTTTCAGACCAATCAATTTGGTCACCCTTACCAGGGAAGCCAGTTTTTTAGCGCCTTTCGTGCCAATGGGTATAGTTTCTGGCAGTCAGCCCCCGCCTCATTTGCTGGCAGCTATATTTGGGAGAGCACTGCCGAAAATCAATCACCTGCACCTAACGATTTTATCAATACCGGTTTAGGTGGCGCTGTACTTGGAGAAATGACCTATCGTTTGTCGAGACGGATAGTTAATAACAGAACACGCGGTTTCAAACGGCAAATGAGTGAAGTTTTAGGATTTATCATTAATCCGATGAACGGCCTAACACGCTTAATGGACGGCAGATGGGGGCGCGTAAGCGACAACCCAGCTGAACAGGATACTTCAAAAGTAAGCCTGGAGATCGACCTTGGCGGACGGGATTTTAAAGCAACCCGTACCAATGGTTTGAAGAGCAATGGTTATGGTTGGTACGGGCGGATCAAATTGTTGTATGGTTCCAGGTACGAAGATTATAAAACGCCGTTCAGCAACATTTATATCAATGCTGAGTTTGGGCAGGATGATAGTTCCAAAATGAATTATCTGAATGTTTATGGCTCACTTGCCGGCTGGGAACTTGCGGGCGATGAGAAAAAAGAACAGCTGGCTATCCTTTCAGCTAATTACGATTACATCCATAATGAAGCATTTCTTTATGGCGGCCAGAGCCTGAAAATGAACCTGTTTTCGGAATATAATCTCAGTCGCAAACTCAGCTTTAATACCAGCCTGGGAGTCGGGCCGGTGATACTTGCCGCGGTGACCGACAGGTATCCAACCCATGGGCGGTTTTATGATTACACTACCGGGACTTCATTCAATGGCGGGGTAGGCGTCAGTCTGCTAAAGAAGTTACTTATAAGCCTGGATTATAATGGAGCCTGGCTGGTGACAGTCAACGGATCAGCGTCACATTATTTTTTGCATACGGTCACTTCGGAAATACAGTATATGCTTACGAAGCAATTTTCTTTCGCTGTCCAACCAGGGTATTTTACCTTACATGGAAAGTATAACGATCACCCGACGGTGGATAATAAATATCCTTTTGTGAGGCTATCGGCCAGGTATAGCTTTAATTTGTAAAATTGGAAGACTTACGAAGTTTTTAAAACTTCGTAAGTCTCTTTATCTTTCAATAATCCGTGTACAAACTGGCATTAAATCTTTTTGCCAAAAGCCCTGTCGCTTTTTCGGTGTCGATATCTACAACCAGTACGCCAACTTCCGAATAAGGCTGATGAGCAATGCAATTACCATCCGGATCGATCACACAAGTAGCTGATTCAGGGTATTTCATGGTATAGTTGCAGGCTGCATAATATATGGTGTTTTCCATCGCACGCATCATGATGGCCTTTTCGTAATAAGGGTTATTCTTATTGCCCCACTCGTACAACTTATCACCATGGGTATCGCTACCTGTACAATGGGGATGGAATACAATTTTAGCGCCCCTGCGCGCTGACCATCTTACAGATTCAGGATAACGGAAGCCTTCATGGCAAATGGTGATCCCGAATTTAACGCCATTGACTTCAAATATATTTTTCTCATTTCCGAGGATAAACAGTTCATCCTCAGTTGGTGGTGATAATTGATTTTTAGTTTGACGTCCGAGCACCTCTCCTTTAGCTGATATTACCCAGGCCACATTTAATATGCCATCGGGATGGTCCCAATCCATAGGAATGATGACGGCAATAGCATTTTCTTTAGCCATCCCACAAACGCTTTTTAATGCTGCTTCCAGTTTGGTAGGTGAATGCGCTTCAACCCCAAAACCAACACCGCGCAAACCAGGGATATAAGACTCAGGAAAGCAAACAATCTCTGCTTTTTGCGCCGCGGCCTCTTTTATCATTTTATCGACCCAATGCAGGCCGTCTTCTATTGATTTTGGAAATGGAGGTGAGGCTAAGGCGATCTTCATAAAAATATTCAAATTAATCAGGGTTGGCCAAATCTATAAAAATAAAAAAGGCGGGAAGAATTTTTCCCGCCTTCAAGTTTGTCTCTTATTGCATCAGCTTGATGAAATCATCAAACAAATATCTTGAGTCGTGCGGGCCTGGTGATGATTCAGGGTGATATTGAACCGAGAATGCTTTTTTGCCTTTTACGCGGATACCTTCTATCGATTGGTCGTTCAGGTTCACGTGGGTGATCTCCACTTTATCAGATGCGCGCACTGCTTCTGGAACCACACCAAAGCCGTGGTTTTGAGAAGTTACTTCGCAATGATCGATAATGATATTTTTTACCGGGTGGTTCAAACCGCGGTGACCGTTGAACATTTTCGTGGTCGGGATATCATTGGCCAATGCCAGTAACTGGTGACCAAGGCATATACCGAACATCGGTTTATCAGATTTCAATATATCTTTTACGGTTTCAACAGCGTAAGGCATAGCCGCCGGATCGCCGGGACCGTTAGAAACGAAGTAACCATTAGGCGCAAAATCTTTTTCCATTTCTTCGAAGCTGGTCTTTGCCGGGAATACCTTGGCATATACATCGCGGTCGTCAAAATTGCGCAAGATGTTTTTCTTAACACCCAGGTCAAGCACAGCTACACGGTATTTAGCTGTTTCTTCGCCAAAAGTGTAAGTCTCGGTAGTTGAAACTTGTGACGACAGCTCTAATCCATCCATCGACGGTACTTCAGCCAGTTTTGCTTTCAGTTCTTCGATGTCTAATATTTCAGATGAGATGATCGCATTCATCGCGCCTTTATCGCGGATATGACGCACCAACTGGCGGGTGTCGATATCAGAGATCGAAACGATATTTTGCTCCTGGAAATAATCCTGGATAGACTCATTCGCCTGTTTGCGGGTATAATATATATTATAGTTTTTGCAAACCAGTCCGGCAATCTGAATGCGTTCTGATTCCACCTCGTTTTTAGCGATACCGTAATTGCCGATATGCGCGTTAGTGGTTACCATGATCTGACCGAAATAAGAAGGGTCGGTAAAAATCTCCTGGTAGCCGGTCATCCCGGTATTAAAACATATTTCGCCGGTGGTGGTGCCTATCTTTCCGGCAGCTTTGCCATAAAATACAGTTCCGTCAGCCAGTAACAATACTGCGGGTAACTTGGTGAAGTTAGTGATCATAATAATAAAAAAATGAATAGTTAAAACGCCGGTTAGACTGAGGTTCAGCTCCGTGAAAGCAGTTGTAAGAAGTGCAATGGGCAACTACCAAATTCACGGCGCAAAGATACGATTTGATTTCGGATTTCGGAAGTGGGATTTCGGATTTTTTAAAATGTATAAAAAGCTGGCTTTGTGAATGTCATAATTCCGAAATCGAAATTCCGAATTCCGAAATAATCATACCTTTACCCATCCAAAAAAACTGTCATGTCTGTTAACAAAGAGATCAAACGGGTTACTACCAATACCTTACAGGAAATGAAGCAACGCGGCGAGCGCATATCCATGCTTACTGCCTATGATTATTCCATGGCAACCATAGTGGATGCTGCAGGAACAGACATTATCCTGGTAGGCGATTCAGCCTCGAATGTAATGGCAGGCCATGAAACGACTTTGCCAATTACGCTTGACCAGATGATCTATCACGCATCATCCGTAGTTCGTGCTGCAAAGCGAGCATTGGTAATTGTTGATCTTCCTTTTGGCTCATACCAGGGCAACTCTAAAGAGGCGCTTAATTCGGCTATACGTATTATGAAAGAAGCGGGGGCGCATGGGGTAAAAATAGAAGGAGGTGAAGAGATAGCAGAATCTGTAACACGTATCCTGACAGCCGGTATCCCGGTGATGGGGCATCTAGGTTTAACACCGCAATCCATTTATAAATTTGGTACCTATACAGTAAGGGCAAGAGAGGAGCAGGAGGCTCAAAAACTACGAGAGGATGCTTTAAAATTACAGGAGTTGGGTTGCTTCGGCATCGTGCTTGAAAAAATACCTGCACAACTGGCAAAAGAAGTTGCCGAAAGTGTGAGTATTCCTATAATAGGTATCGGCGCAGGAAAATATTGCGACGGGCAGGTTTTGGTGATCCACGATATGCTGGGGCTGAACAAAGGATTTAAGCCAAGATTTTTAAGACAATATGCTGATTTGTATACAGTTATGAATGATGCTATTGAGAAATATATTCATGACGTGAAATCAAAGGATTTTCCGAACGAGAAAGAACAGTACTAATGTGCAGATGTGTGGATGTGCAAATATGCAGATGTGAAGATGATAAATCAAAATTGGTAATTAATTGTTTAATCCTATGAACCTTTAATTATCGGGACCTACAACCAATGGGCAAAGTATATATCAAATACGTGAACCACGAGATCACGGACAACGATATTATTTATGAAGACAACCACCTGATCGCAGTTAATAAACGCGCCGGGGATATTGTGCAGGTAGATGATACGGGGGATGAGTCGCTCGACGAAAAAGTAAAAAAGTACCTCGCTAAAAAGTATAATAAGCCCAATGGGGCTTTCCTGGGTGTGGTGCATCGTCTTGACCGGCCGGTAAGCGGTTTGATCCTGTTCGCCAAAACGAGCAAGGGATTGGATAGGATGAACAATCTTTTCAAACGCCGCGAGATACAAAAAACCTATTATGCAGTTGTGCGCAAACGTCCCGAGCCAATCGAAGGCAAACTGGTGCACTGGCTGCTAAAAAATCCGCAGAAAAATGTGACCAAGGCACATGATCAGGAAGTGCCCGGAAGTCAGCGCTCAGAGTTGAGTTATAAATTGGTTGGGGAGTTGGATGGATATTATTTGTTAGAAGTAAATCCCATCACAGGTCGTCCGCATCAGATCAGGGTTCAGCTATCTACTTTAGGTTGCCCGATAGTGGGAGACAATAAATATGGTTATCCGCGCGGAAGTTTAAAGAACAGCATCTGCCTGCACGCCCGACGGCTAAAATTTATTCACCCCATAAAATTGGAACCCGTTGAAGTAGTCGCCGAATTGCCAAAAGATGGTTTTTGGGAGAAGTTTGCGGGAATGATTGAATAACGTCTGATATTAAGATTTGTCAACTTTTAAAAAGTTGACAAATCTATAAGGGTTATATA
>NZ_DATCRU010000107.1:0-59321 GCF_036568825.1 Mucilaginibacter sp.
TGGATAAATCGGGCATGTAAATGCTGGTGGGTTAATACATGTTTTTTTATCTGGTAGTCATTGATTATCAAACTGTTTTCTCCAAAATAAGTTTTAAATTCCGGTAGTAAAACAACATTTTCTGCGGGTAAACGTTGCGAGCTTTCAATTAATGGGAAATCATACATATTGGCCCAGATATCTTTTTCATCCCGCTTATTCATCAGGACAGTATCACCATCCGTTACCACAATATAGTTAAAAAAACGCTCTCTTATTTTAGTCTTCTTTAACTTTTGAGGTAGCCCGGCTATTGCGTTATTGTTATAACCATAGCAATCTGATCTTACAGGACAAATTGCACAGTCGGGATTTTTGGGTTTGCAAAGCATCGCGCCAAATTCCATCATCGCCTGGTTGTGCAGACCGGGGTTTTCTTTGTTCAGAACGTCATTAGCAACGGCCTGGAACAACTTTTTACCCCTGGTGCTATTGATGGGCTCGCTGATGCCAAAATATCGCGCCAGAACGCGGAAAACGTTACCGTCAACAACAGCCTTTGGCTGGTTAGCTGAAAAGGAGGAAATAGCTGAAGCTGTATACTCGCCGATACCTTTCAGATGGATTAGTTTTTCATAATCAGTTGGAAATTCTCCTCCATATTCAGTCACTATTTGCCGGGCGGTCTTTAGCATGTTCCTCCCACGGGAATAATAGCCCAATCCCTGCCATAATTTTAATATTTCGCCTTCATCAGCGGCAGCAAAGGCTTTTATGTCCGGATACTTTTCAAGAAACCGGTGAAAATAGGGCATGCCTTGCTCCACCCGTGTTTGTTGAAGAATGATTTCTGAAAGCCAGATAACGTAAGCGTTGGTGGTGTCGCGCCAGGGCAGATCGCGTTTATTTTTGAGATACCACTGTATCAGTTCGTCAGATAAATTCATGCACCCCAAATGTAGTTGTAAAGGCATGCAATTAGGCGAGATTTGTAACGTTTATGTATTAATTATGGGTTAACAAAAAAAAATCGGCCAATTATTTTAATCTTTGGTTATAAACAAATACTTTTGCAACCCCAAAACAGTTAAGTATTTACATATTAAAATAAAGAAAATCTGATATGACTAAGGCAGAAATTATAGCTGAGATCTCATCTAAAACAGGTATCGAGAAAGTTGACGTTCAAGAAACTGTAGAGGCATTCTTCAAGGTTGTTAAAACCTCAATGGTTGGTGGCGAGAATGTGTATGTAAGAGGCTTCGGCAGCTTCGTGGTTAAAAAGAGAGCGAAAAAAACAGCGCGTAACATTTCTAAAAATACCGCTATAATTATCCCTGAGCATTTTGTACCAAGCTTTAAACCGGCTAAAACTTTTGTTGAGAAAGTTAAAACTGGCAACAAGGCTACAAAAGCAGCAAAATAATTTTATAACATGAAGGGGAAGCAGATAATCGTTATTTTAATAGTTCTGGCTATTTCCGGTTATTTGTATTCCTTGCCTGTTAAAGGTTTAATAAAGCCCAAGGTGGCGAAAGCTACCTCGGGTGTTGTTTCAGGATCGCAGTCTGCATCGGTTACTAAAGTAACAGTTGAAGATGTATCCGTCCCGGCTAAAACAGCTATCGGCGCAGCGCTTGCTGCCAGAATAAACGATCTGGAAGGCCAACTAAAAACCGCCGGCACAGATGCAGCCAAATTAGGCCTGCAAAAGCAGCTGGCAAAACAATGGGACGACGACAATCAACCCGCACCATCAGCATTCTATTACCAGTCGGTAGCTCAAAAAGAGAATACCTTTGAAAACTGGATGAATGCAGGCAATCATTTCAATGATGCATATAAAGCCACCACTGACACTGCGGTGCAGCCGGCTTTTGTTGAGAATGCGATTGATGCGTACAAAAATGCGGTTAAACTGAAACCAGAGGATCTGGACGCAAAAACAGGTTTGGGTATAGCTTACGTTAACCAGACAAGTCTGGGTATTACTGACCCTAACGGCGGATCGCCGATGCAGGGTATTATGCTGTTACTGGACGTGGTTAAACAAGACCCCAAAAACTGGAATGCAAACCTGAATCTCGGCATGTTCGCGATGAAATCCGGACAGTTTGAGAAGGCGGTTACCAGGTTTAAAAACATGATAGCCCAAAAGGACGAGCTTGAGCCAAACTTTTACCTGGCCGAGTGCTACCGTCAATTGGGTATGAAAAAGGAAGCAATTGCAGCTTATCAAAAATGCAAAAACATGGTTGCTGAACCTGTCGTAAGACAGAAGATCGACCAATATATTAAGGAATTACAAAATTAAGTAAACGCTCATTTAAAAAATTATCATTATGCCAAGCGGTAAGAAACGTAAAAGACACAAAATGGCTACCCACAAACGTAAAAAACGTTTAAGAAAAAACAGACATAAGAAGAAGTAAGTTGATGGTTGATTATGTGAGTGGTTGATTGAGTTATTTTTTCGATAACCAATCGGCTTATTCTAACGTAATCAACCTTTTAACATTACTTAGTTATTGTTTTACCTCTTATAATAAGTGGCTTTTTATGCCGCTTTAAGAAATGGAGTAGCAGTTGATAAAAGAATTAATTATCGATTCAACCCCGAACGGGGCTACCATTGCGTTATTACAGGATAAACAACTTGTAGAACTTCATAAAGAGCAGGCGACTAACAATTACACTGTTGGTGACATTTATTTGGGCCGGATCAAAAAGATCATGCCTGGTTTAAATGCTGCGTTTGTTGATGTGGGCTACGAGAAGGATGCTTTTTTGCATTACCTGGACCTTGGTCCGCAGGTGCAGAGCCTGCTGAAGCTGACCAAGCAAGTACGCAGCGGTGGCTACCAGTCGAAGTTGCTGGACAATTTTAAACTGGAGGCTGATATTAATAAGTCCGGTAAGATATCGGAAGTATTAACCAAAAATCAGCTGATCCCGGTTCAAATTGCCAAAGAACCGATATCAACCAAAGGGCCACGCCTCAGCTCCGACCTGTCAATAGCAGGGCGGTATGTTGTTTTAGTGCCCTTCTCAGAGGCCATCTCGATATCTAAAAAGATCAAGAGCAATACCGAGCGCAACCGTCTCCGCAAAATTGTTGAGAGTATTAAACCAAAGCATTTCGGAGTAATTATCCGTACCGTTTCAGAAGGTAAGGGCGTTACCGAAATGCAGCAGGACCTGCTCGACCTGATCTCGAAATGGGAAACTTTTATTACCCGTTTACCTTCTATCGAGCCGTCAAAAAAGGCTTTAGGAGAGATCGACCGTACCTCGACATTGCTGCGCGACATCCTTAACCCTGATTTTCAGCATATCTATGTAAATGACAATTCTATTTACGAGGAGATACGCAGTTATGTACACCAGATATCACCTGAGTTGGAAAATATAGTCCGCCTTCATAAGCACAAGGACCCTATTTTCGAACATTATGGTGTAGATAAGCAGATAAAAGGGGCCTTCGGAAAAACGGTAAACCTTGCCGGTGGCGCTTACCTGGTAATTGAACATACCGAAGCACTGCACGTGATCGACGTAAATAGCGGTAACCGTACAGCCAACAAAGAGAACCAGGAAGAAAACGCCTTCCAGGTAAATAAAGAGGCTGCACGCGAGATAGCGAGACAATTGCGCTTACGCGATATGGGCGGTATTGTAGTGATCGATTTTATAGATATGCATAAGCCGCAGAACCGCAAGGACCTGTTCGACTTTTTGCGGAACGAGATGTCGCACGACAGGGCGAAGCACACCATCTTACCTCCAAGTAAGTTTGGGTTGGTGCAGATCACCCGCCAGCGTGTGCGCCCTGAGATGAATATAGTAACCAGCGAAGTGTGCCCTACCTGCCACGGTACAGGAACAGTAAGGCCAACTATCCTTTTGCTGGATGATATCGAAAACAACTTCAACTATATCCTGGTTGAACAGAACGAAAAGAACATTACACTCGCGGTGCACCCTTACCTCGAGGCGTATATCAAAAAAGGGTTAGTTAACCGTCAATGGAAATGGTATTTCAAATACGGCCAGCGGATAAAAGTGAAAAGCAACCCGGCCTACCAGATTACCGAATTCCACTTCTTCTCATCTAAGGACGAAGAAATTAAGTTATAGATTTGCAGATATGCGAATGTGCAAATGTGCAGATGTCTTGGATAGGGCATCTGCATTTTTGTTTTTAGGGGATAATTGAAATCCGTATCTTGTTATTGAATTACCCAAAACCTGAGCATGAAAGTCTTCCTACTTCTATTTATTTCATTATTATGTTTTGGATGCAACAAGCGAGTTCACCGAAAGGGTGAGATTACGAAAATTGAGTTTGCAAGAGATGGCCTTTCAATTACTCCTGGTGTTACAATCGGTATTGATGAAACGCTGGATTATAAATATTTCGGGAACTATGAGAGCCAACATCAGAAGTATCTCGTTGGAAAAGTTAGTTCTCAATTTTGGGATACGTTAACCCGGAAACTCCATGCGATTAAATTTAAAACTGTTAAAGCCACAATTGACCCTTTAGATGAAAGTGAAGAATACTATGAGCTAATTGTTTATTGGACAAATGGGAAAAGACGTTTACTAAGGGTATGGAGTAAAGAGCCTGACCCGGTTCTTTCTTTATGTGAATGGATAGATACTTCTTATAAGAAAGTTAAGTTGCATAAGGCGAATGGCATTATAAAATTTGAGACCCTTCATCATTCTATAGCAGAGCCCATTCCAGATACTGTATGGGGTCAAAAATAAATCCTAATATTTTTAGCAATTCGTGCATTGTGATTACAAATTAATCTGCACATTTGCACATCCGCATATTTGCACATCAAAAAACATGGCTAAATCTAAAGTTGCATATTTCTGCCAGAGCTGTGGCTTCGAATCACCTAAGTGGCTGGGTAAATGTCCATCGTGCCAGCAATGGAACACTTTTGTTGAAGAGGTAATCGAAAAGGTAAATGTCGCCGTTCCGACCTGGAAAAGTAATTCAACTTCAACACAGCGTTCTAACAAACCCGTACAGGTTTCTGAGATTACTTTTGATGAAGAGCAGCGCATGCTCACACCTGATAAGGAATTTAACCGTGTTCTGGGTGGTGGTATTGTAGCAGGATCGCTTGTATTGATCGGTGGGGAGCCAGGCATAGGGAAATCGACTTTAATGCTGCAACTGGCCTTAAATATGCCCCAGATGAAAGTGCTGTATGTGTCGGGTGAGGAAAGCGAGCGGCAGATCAAAATGAGGGCGGAGCGATTGACGGAAGTCGGAAGTCGGAAGGACGGAGTCGGAATCTCTAAATCCGACATCCGACATCCGACATCCGACATCGGTTCAGGTTGTTTTATTTTGACGGAAACTTCAACCCAAAATATATTCAAGCAGATCGAGCAACTGGAGCCTAACCTGGTTGTGATCGATTCGATACAAACGCTTTATTCCTCGCATATTGAGTCTACGCCAGGGAGTGTATCGCAGGTGAGAGAATGCACGGCGGAATTGTTGCGATTTGCCAAGGAATCATCTACACCGGTATTCCTGATCGGCCATATCACCAAAGACGGCATGATTGCAGGTCCGAAAATATTGGAGCATATGGTTGATACCGTTTTGCAGTTTGAAGGCGACAGGCACCACGTTTACCGCATTTTAAGGGCCGTTAAGAACCGCTTTGGCTCGGCATCTGAATTAGGTATCTATGAAATGATGGGAGAAGGCCTGAGGGAAGTATCCAACCCGTCAGAAATATTGCTTTCTCAACGGGATGAACCATTGAGCGGCGTTACTATCTCGGCTACGCTGGAAGGCATGCGGCCCATGCTGATCGAAACACAGGCTTTGGTGAGCACATCAGCCTACGGAACGCCTCAGCGCACCGCTACGGGCTTTGATACCCGCAGGATGAATATGTTGTTGGCTGTGCTTGAAAAGCGCTGTGGATTCAGATTAGGAGCAAAAGATGTGTTCTTGAATATTACCGGTGGTATCCGCGTAGAAGACCCGGCAATTGATCTTGGCCTTGCTGCTGCTATTATTTCCTCACATGAGGATATGCCTATTCCGTTTAAAACCTGTTTTGCGGGGGAGTTAGGACTCTCTGGCGAGGTGCGTGCTGTAAATCGTATCGAACAGCGTATAGCTGAAGCTCAAAAGCTTGGCTTTGAACAGATATTTATCTCAAAATATAATCTGGCATCAGGTGGAAAAGATAAAAAGAGGATTGATCTTTCCCGCTATAAAATCGAGATTAAGACCGTCGGAAGTATCGAAGAAGTATTTAGTATGCTGTTCGGATAAAAAAAGCCCTCGAAACTTTTCGGGGGCTTTTTTTGGTACGTGATTTATATCAGTCTGTGGTAACCACTACTATTTTCCGTATCCTGTTGTTATTGAAATCAGAAACAAAAATGCCGCCTGATGGCGTTATGCAAATCCCTTGCGGATTGTTGAATTGCGCTGCGGTTCCAGTCCCATCAGCAAAACCAGCCACATTTGCCGCGCCAGCCAGGTCATATAAAATCTTGGTTGAAGTCAGTTCAATCACCCTGCCCGATTCGTCGGTAATAAAGAAATTGCCTGATGCGTCCATTGCTAAGGCTATCGGACTACCCAATAAAGATGTTTGACCAGGACCACCTGCTATAGTAGTAACCACAGCCGCAGGAGTGATCTTCCTGATGGCGCTATTGCCCAAATCGGCAACATAAATATTACCCTGCGAATCTAAAACCAGGCTGCTTGGATCCCTGAATGATGCATAGGTGCCGGTAGTTGTATTTACAGTTCCATTTACATAACCCGGAGTTTTTGTGCCTGCAACTGTACTTACCGTTCCCGCTGGGGTCATCTTGCGTATTGTATTATTACCACGATCGGCAATAAACAGGTTTCCACTGGCATCAACAGCTATACTGCTTGGACCGTTAAACTCGGCTGTCTTAATAGCTGCACCATCCACATAGCCTGGTATGCCATTTCCGGCGATCGTTTTAACGGTATTGGTTGCAGCCACAATTTCGCGGATGAGATTATTGCCGTAGTCAGCTATAAACACATTTCCCTGTGCATCTACTGCCAGCCCCTGCGGTGCATAAAATTGTGCATTCAGGGCAGGGCCATCGCCATTGCCTGCAGTGCCATTGCCAGCAATGGTTGTAACTGTACCGTCAGGCGCAATTTTCCTGATGCGGTTATTGAACATGTCACACACATAAAGGTTACCACTTGCGTCAGAAGCCATTCCTGCCGGATTACTGAACAAGGCTGCTGTACCAACGCCGTCATTATAACCGGCGGTGGCACTACCTGCAAATGTGGTAACCGCACCTGATACTGCAGTTACGTTTGAGATCGTTGTAAATGTAACCATACTTCCGTAGCTGGTGCCGTATGCATTGGTAGCATACGCTCTTACATAGTAAGTAGTACTTGGAGTTAAGCCGGTTAAATTAGCAGTATATGAGTAAGAAGTGCTGATAATTGGCGCCGTAACTTTTATATCGTTTATAGTTGGAGCTTGATTAGATGTGCTATAACATACGCCATTTTCTGTTAGTGCCGATGAACCAATTGAGGTTATTGTACCGCCGCTTTGTGCAGTTGTGGCGGTTACATCCAATATTACATCATTTGTAGTAAGCGATGGGGGTGAATTGGTAGTACTGGTCTTTTTGCATCCCGTATTTAAAACAGCAACAGATATAAACAGAACGACAGCAAGTAGGGGTGTTTTCATTTATTAATTTTAATTTTCAATTCATCAAAATCTGTTTACTATTCACGGATTCCGATTTTTATATTTTCTGCAAACTTAGTTTAAATCAGCCTAATGTCTCAACAGATTTCAATAGTAATTCAAAAAAGTTACTTTCTAAACTGATTTAACATATATTAACAAACCCGCTATAGTTAAAACCTTTATAAAAAACAGGTTGTTATAGATTTAATAGCCAATACGATGAAAACAATCTATTTATTACTGGTACTATCATTATTTTCTTTTTCCCTGTTTGCGCAGGATAAACCTTTGCACGGGAAAGTATTCGGAAGCAAGCCCGGCGCCGTTGTTGTAACTGCCGACAAGCTGGAATCCTACATAGCAGCCAGGCCACGTATGCAAACGACGATCAGGGGTAAAGTGCTAAATGTGGTAAAGGAGAAAGGCGGATGGTTTACCATCGATGCAGGGAACGGAAAAACCATAGCAGCACATTTCAAAAAATATGATGTAAGTATCCCGGCTGATCTTAAGGGCCAGACAGTCGTTGTTGAAGGCATAGTACAAAAGCAATCGGCATTACCTACCGAACAACATCTGGCAGGTAAAAAGCAAAGCAGCAACAAAACTACCGACCAGCTTAGCATGGAAGTAACCGGCGTAATGGTAGAGTAGTGGCCGGATTAAAACGTCGCCCTGCGGGTTAGCAATACGGGCTCCAGGTCCAGATCATTCACAAATAGCTCGCGTAGTTTTTGTTCTACCTCAGTTTTGTTGATAGAATGGCCGCGGCGTATTTTTGCATGGCTTTCACGTGAAATTTTGCAGGCCAGGTCGCCAACAGTTTTCAGGTGCATTTCTTTCCCAAATTTCCCCGCCAGTTTAAGGGTAATGGCCGATAACAAAAGCCCTGCCACACCGGCAACCAGGTTATAGAAACAAAAGATACCTGATGCAACAAGGGTAAATGCAAAAATGCTTACGATCCACTGTTTAGGCTTAAGCAAGTTAATTCTGAAACCCAGTTCGTCCTCAACTTTAGCAATAGCCTCTAAACGATCTTCTTTGGGGAATAGCTTACAAAGCTTTGTATGGGTTGAAATATCACATTTATTAATACTGTTTACACTAGCTATAGCATTACGCAGCATATAAAAGGCATGCTGAGTAGTGCATTCTTCGTGTTCAGAATCGATCTTGCTGATAACCAGGTCGCAAAGATGGCCAAATGTGGTTATATTCTTAAGACCTTCGTAGTCCAGCGTAATATTAAAAGAACGCTGGATTTTTACTAAAACGTCGCTTATATCGTCGGGACCAACGCTATTAAGCTGATAAATTTTTTCTCTCATACACTTTAGTGCCTTTGATAAGGCACTTTCTATGCCAATTCTTAATTTACTTGCTCAAATACATTGATTTCTCTTTATACAGGTGCCTGAAGTACGGATCTTCCAGGTTCGGTATAAAGCGGATGGCTTCGCCGGTTGATTTCATCTCAGGGCCAAGCTCCTTGTTTACCTCAGGGAATTTATCGAATGAGAATACAGGTTCTTTAATAGCATATCCTGATAGCTTGCGCTCGATGTTAAAGTCTTTCAGTTTATTTACGCCCAACATTACTTTAGCAGCTATGTTGATGTAAGGCACATCGTAAGCTTTAGCGATGAACGGCACTGTGCGAGATGCACGCGGGTTAGCCTCGATCACATAAACTTTCTCATCCTTGATAGCAAACTGGATATTCAGCAAACCGCGAACATTTAAAGCGCGGGCGATCTTTTCCGTATGCTCTTCCATTTGCTTGATCACGTTGGCTGACAGGTTGAACGGAGGTAATACCGCACTTGAGTCGCCTGAGTGGATACCGGCAGGCTCGATGTGCTCCATCAAACCAATGACATGTACATCCTCACCATCATGGATCGAATCTGATTCCGCTTCTTCAGCGCGGTCAAGGAAGTGGTCGATCAGCACGCGGTTGCCTGGCAGGTTGCGCAGCAGGCTTACTACCGCTTTTTCCAGGTCCTCATCGTTGATCACGATGCTCATACCCTGTCCGCCTAATACATAGCTTGGGCGAACCAGCACCGGGTAACCTACTTTATGTGCTACTTCGATGGCTTCTTCAGCATTTTCAGCAACACCATATTTTGGATATGGGATATCAAGGTCTTTCAGCAGATCAGAGAAGCGGCCGCGATCTTCGGCAATATCCATGTCGTTGAATGATGTACCGATGATCTTGATACCATGCTCATGCAGTTTCTCAGCCATTTTCAACGCTGTCTGACCACCAAGCTGAACGATAACGCCTTCAGGTTTCTCCAACTCGATGATCTCGCGTACATGCTCCCAGAATACCGGCTCAAAGTAAAGCTTATCGGCCATATTGAAGTCGGTCGATACCGTTTCGGGGTTACAGTTAACCATGATTGCTTCAAAACCTGCTTCTTTTGCTGCCAGCAAACCATGTACACAACTATAGTCGAACTCAATACCCTGTCCGATACGGTTAGGGCCCGAGCCTAATACGATGATTTTCTTTTTATCAGAAACTTTCGATTCGTTCTCGCCTTCGTAAGTAGAATAGTAATAAGGTGTTTTTGCAGGGAATTCCGCTGCACAGGTATCTACCATCTTGTAAACACGGCGGATGCCCAAAGCCTTGCGGCGCTGGTAAACGTCTTCTTCAGTTACATTACCCAATACATTAGCGATTTGCACATCAGAGAAACCTTTTTGCTTAAGATTGAACAAGAATTCCTCAGGAACATTATTTAATGAGTAACGGCGCAACTCAGTCTCCATGTTCACTATTTCCTGGATCTGGTTCAGGAACCAACGATCGATCTTGGTAGCTTTTCTTACCGATTCGATTGGCACACCTAAGCTTAACGCGTCATAGATGTGGAATAACCTGTCCCAGCTTGGATTTTCCAGGCTGGCCATAATCTCGTCAAGGTTACGGCTCTGGCGACCGTCGGCGCCTAAGCCGGCGCGACCAATTTCCAAACTCTGGCAGGCTTTCTGTAAAGCTTCGATAAAGCTGCGGCCGATGGCCATTACTTCACCAACAGATTTCATCTGCAGGCCAAGGTATTTATTAGCGCCTTTGAACTTATCAAAGTTCCAGCGGGGCACTTTAACGATCACGTAATCCAGCGTTGGCTCAAAATAAGCCGAAGTGGTTTTGGTGATCTGGTTTTCAATTTCGTCAAGGTTATAGCCGATTGCCAATTTGGCAGCGATTTTCGCAATAGGGTAACCTGTTGCTTTTGATGCCAGTGCTGATGAGCGCGATACACGAGGGTTGATCTCGATAGCGATGATCTGCTCATCTGCCGGGTTTACAGCAAACTGCACGTTACAGCCGCCGGCAAAGTTGCCGATAGCGCGCATCATTTTGATGGCCTGGTTACGCATGTTCTGGTAGCAGCGGTCGCTCAGCGTCATCATGGGCGCTACTGTGATCGAGTCGCCGGTATGGATACCCATCGGGTCGAAGTTCTCTATCGAGCAAATGATGATCACGTTATCCCTGCCATCACGCAGTAACTCCAACTCATATTCCTTCCAGCCTAACACAGCCTGTTCTACTAACACCTCATGTGTTGGTGAAGCCTGCAAACCGCGGCTTAATGCCTGGTCGAAATCTTCTTTTTTATGTACAAAGGCAGCACCCTTACCGCCTAAGGTATAGCTTGGGCGGATAACCAATGGGAAACCGATCTCCTGGGCAGCCTCTTTACCTTCAAGGAAAGAGTTAGCGATCTTAGATTTTGCTACATCAACACCAATATCTACCATCAATTGACGGAAAGCCTCGCGATTTTCGGTTTTCTCGATAGCTGCAGTATCCACACCTATCACGCGCACATTGTATTTTTCCCAAATTCCGCGTTCTTCCGCTTCTTTAGCCAGGTTCAATGCAGTCTGGCCACCCATAGTAGGCAATACGGCATCGATTTTCTGTTCCTGTAATATTTTCTCGATACTGTTGCAATCGAGCGGCCACAGGTATACATGGTCAGCGATCACTTTATCCGTCATGATGGTAGCCGGATTGCTGTTGATGATCGAAACGGTAATCCCTTCCTCTTTCAGAGACAGGGCGGCTTGCGAACCAGAGTAATCAAATTCACATGCCTGGCCAATAATAATGGGGCCTGAACCAATAATTAAAACGGATTTGATGGAGGTGTCTTTGGGCATAGTCTTTTTTGAATCTTAAATGTTGTGTCCGGTATCTTGAGCCTGTTTCTGACTGTCGACTAAGGACTTGAAAACTATGCACTGAAAGTGGAAATCCCGGCTTCAGTGTCGGGGTGCAAAGATAGAATTTATGAAGGATTTTTTTTCGATTTATTTTAAAATAATAATTAACCCTTGTGGACAGCTTTAAGAGGCAGAATTTCGATGGGTTTCAGCAGTTTTTGCATTGCGAATATTTGGTATTTTTTGGCGCAGAAAAACTTTAATATGGCTGCCTTGTAGTGGTATAAATAGTAGTAACTAACAATAAAATTTATTAAATTGCTTTACGATAAACCAACGCCATGCATTTGACGAATAAACGAAAGCTGATTTTGGCCTGGATGGTTATTTCATTTAGCAGCTGTGCCATGTACCAGTCTGCCGTTAAATCGTCATTTCCTTATACTTCAACGCTTATAGTACCGGCATCATCCAAAGTTGGGAGCACCGGCTCTGCAATAAGCACGGCTACCAGCTTCGATCAGAATTTTGGGAGGAATAATGCCGACCGTGTTAAAATGGTTCGGATAGTTTCAGCCAAGTTAATGTCGACCGAACCTTCAGACTATAATCTCGGAAATCTCTCCGAAGTCAGGATATATCTTTCAGACAATGATGGCCAGGACGAGGTCATGGTAGCATCCCGAAGTGATATAGGCGCTAATGTAGGCAATAACGTGGTGCTGGATATCGACAATTCAAACATGCTCGATGAGCTGGTCCGCGAGCCGCAGATACGTGTGCGTATGGCCTATAAGTTACGCAAGTCAATAAAAAGAGATGCCAGTGTACACGTGGTATTAGGGCTTGCAGCCTATCCGGCACCAAAATAGATCATTTCAAAGCGAAAGTTATCGGCAATTGGTATTTAACGTTAACAGGAATCCCGTAATACATGCCGGGCTTCCATCCGCGGGATCGGCTTAGTACGCGTACAGCCTCGGTATCAAGTTCCTTATCGGCAGATCTGACCACTTTGATATCCTTCAATGATCCGTCTTTCTTTACAACAAATAGCAGCATTACCGTGCCTTCTATATCATTTTTCCGGGCATTCTCTGGATATATAATATTATTGCCCAGATATTTATATAAAGCAGAAATTCCCCCTTTATACTGCGGCTCGATCATACGTACATCATACGTATGTTTGACACCTGCCGAATCAGTTGACGTGCCGGATATTAATTTACCGGCATTATATTGTTCAGTGAACTGTATTTTTAAACCCTTATCCTGTCCCGTCCAGATGCTATCTCTATTACCGGCTTTTACAGTTCCCTCTTCTTCAATAGTTTTAAAAGCGTCATCATATCCTACAAAATGGCCATTACCATTTTGCACTAAAACCTTCCCTGTTGAATCCCGGCAATCTTTGATCAGGTAGGTAAAGTTTAGATCGCCTTGAATAGATTCACCGACTGGTGCACTTTCTTGAAATTCCTTTGAATGGTAAATTTTCCCGTTAGGATAAAAAAAATAGCAAAGGCCAATCGGCTTGCCATCTTTATAATTCTCAACTGATTTCTTTATCCCGCTTGGATAATAGGTAATGCACTGGCCTTCGGAACTTATGTAATTTCTTTTTGATGATTTGCCGAGGAATTTTTGTTTGCCATTTTTATAAATCTCGCTGGCATTGAAGAGTGTTGAACCTGAATCTGGCTCGCTTATTATTCTTATATACTCGGCACTGTCACGGGAACTCGTGTAGCCCCCATCCTTTTTTATAAAGGATACAGCCAGTATTTTAGATGTTTGATTTTGCTGAGCAAAAGCCACACCTAAATAGCAAATAAGAATAATTGTGAAGGTAAGGAGGCGCATAAAATAGGGTCAATCAAGACGCTAATTTACTTAATCAGTTTATTATCCGCATCAGGAAATACCAATAATGGCTTGTAATTACGTGCCTCATCCATTTCCATATAAGCATATGACATAATGATCACGATATCGCCTACTTGTGCCAGTCGTGCAGTTGCGCCATTCAGACAAATTGTACCGGTTCCGCGCTCGCCTTTTATTACATAGGTTTCAAAACGGGCGCCGTTATTATTATTTACGATCTGTACCTTCTCGTTGGCTATTATATTAGCCGCATCCATCAAATCCTCGTCTATAGTTATGCTGCCAACGTAATTCAGTTCGGCCTGAGTTACCTTAGCGCGGTGCAGCTTGGATTTTAATACCTCTATAATCATGGTGCAAAGTTAGTGTTTTAGTTAATCGGTTATCAGTTAACCAGTGATTAGTTGCATTCAAATGACCTGTTAGCAGTTAATCAGTGATCGGTTAACCAGTTAATCAGGTGCTTTTCCCATCTTTTATTCACCGTTGCCTGATAACCGATTACTGGCTACCGGTTAACTAAGATCATATTATCTATCAACCGCGTATTCCCTACTTTAGCAGCAACCAGTGCAACAATTTGTTTGCTGTTCTGATCGGCACTGTGGAGATTTTCGCCATTGGCAATTTCAAAATACTCCAGTTGTACGCCGGGTTCAGCTTTGATCTGATCTTCGCATTGACTTGTTAAGGAAACTATTTGGTCGGCATCAAAGTTTTGTTTCAGCCAGTTTAAGGTTCTGGATAAAATGAGTGCATGCTTCCGGTCATCAGCTGAGAGATGAATGTTTCTTGAACTCATAGCCAGCCCATCAGTTTCTCGCAGAATAGGGCACATCACCAGTTTTACAGGCAGATGCAACAGATCGACCATTTTTTGTATCACTAATACCTGCTGATAATCCTTTTGTCCAAAAAACGCCAGGTCGGGCTTTACTATATCAAATAATTTAAATACCACCTGCGTTACCCCCTGGTAATGTCCCGGACGGAATTTGCCTTCCAGTAAATGCTCCAGTTCGCCCAAATCCAAATGCCATTGCTCATTCCCGGCATACATCTCATTTACTTCCGGATTAAACAAGACATCGCAGCCTGCCTGCTCTAATTTTTGAATATCTGACTCAATGGGGCGCGGGTATTTTTCCAGGTCCTTAGGGTCATTAAATTGGGTTGGATTCACAAAAATGCTGCAAACAGACACATCGGTTTGTTGCTGAGATTGAGCAAGTAGCGACAGGTGTCCCTGGTGCAAAGCACCCATGGTTGGAACAAAACCTATGCTTTTACCATTACTGCGCAATTCATCCAGGTAATTGGACAGGTTTTGCTTGGTGGTGAAAATTTTCAACTGGCTGGGATTTAGTAAAAATCGGGCAAAGTTGTGTAATAGATTAAAAATAACCAAAACTTACTTGCATAATAGATTGATAATTCATAAGATAATGCTTATATTTGCAGACTCAAATTTTTTGACTTCTTTACATAATTTTAATACTGATTAGAGATGGGTAAATCTAAGCTTCTGTTCATCACACATGAAATGTCACCTTTCCTCGAACTCTCTAAAATTTCTGAAATAACCCGCCAGCTTCCGCAGGCTATGCAGGAAAAAGGTTACGAAATCCGTATCCTGATGCCGCGTTTCGGAAATATTAATGAGCGCAGGAACAGGCTTCATGAGGTGATCCGTTTATCGGGTATGAATATCATTATTAACGATAATGATAATCCTTTGATCATCAAGGTTGCATCTATCCCGGCAGCGCGTATGCAGGTATATTTTTTAGATAACGAAGAATATTTTCAGCGTAAACACGTGTTTGCTGATAAGGATGGGAAGTTTTATGCTGACAATGATGAGAGGACAATTTTCTTTTGCAAAGGTGCATTAGAAACGGTAAAAAAATTAGGCTGGGCCCCTGACATCATCCACTGCCACGGCTGGATGAGCTCGTTAGTGCCGGCCTATTTAAAAACAACTTATAAGGACGATCCGACCTTTAAAAATTCAAAAGTAGTTTACTCTATTTATGAAAATGATTTTGCAGGTCAGATGAATTCTGATTTTACACACAAAGCGGTTATGGCTGATATGACTGAAGAACACACCGAGGTTTATAAACCAGGTACCAATTCAGCGTTGTATGCAGGTGCCATTCATTATTCTGACGGAATAGTTTTGGGCAGCGAAAATATTGACGATGAAGTGTTAAATAATGTTAAAAACAGCAATAAATCGGTTTTAGAATTTAATTCCACTTCTGATTTCGAAAATTATTACAATTTTTACGACGAAATTACCAATGAAGAATTGGTACATGTTGCATAAGTTTTGAGATCATAATATGAAATTTTTCCGATTAGACTTATTGACCCTGTTAATAAGTCTTTTTATTTTAAATAGTTGTAAAAACAAGGACTCGATTGGGCTGGGTGCAGATTCATCTGTACAACTCAATGGATCCCTGATCGATACGTCTACGGTAGTAGTTAATACCGTGCCTGATATAGGTAATCCCTTATCAAAGGATTCCATCCAAACATCAGGATTGACAAAATTACCTTTTGGCTATCTGAATGATCCCGTGTTCGGGACAGTGGAATCAAATATAGCATTGGCATTAAATTTACCTAACAGCACTGCGTATTCCTTGCCAACAGGTACTATTGCAATCGATTCCGCTGTATTGGTGATGCCTTTTGCCGATGGTTTTTATGGAGACTCATTGACCTCAAAGTATAAAGTTAATGTATACCAGCTTAAAAGCCGTATAAAAAGCACACCCTATTTCAATCTGGATAGTTGGGCTACACAAGGCGGCATTTTAGGTACACATACCTTTTTAGCCCACACACATGATAGTACACAGCGAAATAATATCATTACGGGGCAACCGGATTCGCTTATCAAAGTACCTGCGCAGCTAAGAATACCTATTGATAAGAATTTTATTAACAGCATCCTGTTTAATGCTCCCAGTGCGCAACTGGCTTCCAATTCTACGTTCCTGAATAATGTTCATGGCTTATATCTTACTTTAGACAAAGCAGGATCAAGCGGAGTTGGGGGCACTTTCATGTTCGGCACAGCTGATTCACTAAATGTCTACTATCGTACTATAAACGGTACTACAATAGATACAACAATGGTAACATTGCCGGTTAGTACACAAATATCACAGATAAAACACGTATCATCAAATACGCTTACGACTGAGTTTGCAGACAGTACCGGCTCAAGGGATCTGATGTATCTTCAGGGCCTGGCAGCAACAAAGGTGAAGATCAAATTTCCATACCTCAAAAATATCAATAACACCGTCGGGAAAATCGTTGTGAACCGCGCTGAGTTGGTGATCACACCAGACTCGGGAACAACAATACCATTCAGACCATTGCCTAAACTAACGATGTACAGGTATGATATTGCGAAACAAATAATAGCACTTGAAGATGCCAATCCGAACGATGTACGATACATAAGTCCTTCTGTATTCGGCGGCTATTATTCAAGAGCAACCAACAGTTATCATTTTGTAATAACCGGTTATATCCAGGACCTTATAGATGGCAGGATAACGGACTATGGTGCTTTCATTGCACCGGTTGATACTATAAATAAATCGTCTGTCGATATCGCACCAACTACACAGGTGGCAGGAAGAGTGATCGGAGTTGGAACTCCGGCTAAGAGCTCTCCCAGGTATCATAATAGGATAAAGCTAAATATTATCTACACCAAGATAAAATAAAAAAAGGCCTCGAGAGAGGCCTTTTTTTATTTAACACAACTAATATTACCGCCGGGTGTTGATTATGTCAGATAGCTGATTATTTTTGCTTCTTTTTAAATTTAAAAACTTCTACTTATGTGTGGCATTGTTGGTTATATTGGTTATAGAGACGCATACCCTATAGTAATCAAGGGTTTACATCGTTTGGAATACCGTGGATATGATAGCGCGGGCGTTGCGTTAATTGATAAAGATATTAAAGTTTATAAAAAGGCCGGCAAGGTAAGCGACCTTGAGGAGTTTACCAAAGGCGTTAATTTGCATGGCACTATCGGTATGGGGCATACCCGGTGGGCAACGCATGGTGCACCAAGCGACCGCAACTCTCACCCGCACTCTTCCGGCGACCGTAGGCTCACCATCATACATAATGGCATTATTGAAAACTATGCCGTTATTAAAGAAACATTATTAGCTAAGGGGCATGTTTTTTTGAGTGATACCGATACCGAGGTATTGGTTCACCTGGTGGAGGATATTCAAAAGGAAACCGGGCTTGAGCTTCGGGAAGCTGTGCGTGTGGCTTTAAATAAAGTAGTCGGCGCTTATGCCATAGTGATCATGAGTTCAGATGATCCGGATCAGTTGATCGCGGCACGCAAAGGTAGTCCGCTGGTAATTGGTGTAGGAGAGAGCGAATATTTTGTTGCTTCGGATGCAACACCGATTGTAGAATATACCAAAAATGTGATCTATCTGAACGATAATGAGATTGCTTACACCCGCAGGAGTGACTTGCTGATAAAAAATATCGACAATACTGTACAAACCCCATACATCCATGAGCTTGACCTGAAGCTGGAGATGCTGGAAAAAGGCGGTTACGACCACTTTATGCTGAAGGAGATATACGAGCAGCCGCGTTCCATCAGGGATTGTATGAGAGGCCGTATTTATCCTAAAATTGGCAAAGTGCAATTGGGTGGTATAAAGGAGTATACGGAGAAACTTAAAAATGTTGATCGTATTATTATTGTTGCATGCGGTACTTCCTGGCATGCCGGCTTGGTAGGAGAGTATTTAATCGAGGAATATGCACGCGTGCCGGTTGAGGTAGAATATGCCTCAGAATTCAGATATCGTAACCCGATCATTACTGAAAAGGATTTGGTGATCGCCATTTCGCAATCCGGTGAGACAGCGGATACCATGGCAGCTATCGAACTGGCTAAAGAAAAAGGAGCAACCATTTTTGGTGTATGCAATGTGGTCGGTGCGTCTATTCCACGTATAACGCATGCAGGCGTATATACGCACGCGGGGCCTGAAATTGGCGTAGCCTCAACCAAGGCATTTACTGCGCAGGTGACGGTACTTACATTGATCGCCTTCTATATCGCTCAGCAACGTGGTACAATCACCCAAAGCAAACTTATAGAGCTGCTGACCGAGCTGAATGAAATACCTGAATTGGTAGAAAAAGCACTTGGGTCAAATGAACGTGTACAGGAAATCGCAGAGAAATTTAAAGACTCAAGAAACTGCCTGTTCCTGGGTCGCGGCAGCTCATTCCCTGTAGCATTGGAAGGCGCATTAAAGCTTAAAGAAATATCATACATACATGCGGAGGGTTACCCTGCTGCCGAAATGAAACACGGGCCTATCGCTTTGATCGACGAGGAGATGCCGGTGGTATTTATTGCAACCAAACATTCATCTTACGAGAAGGTGATCAGCAACATACAGGAAGTAAAGGCCCGCAAAGGAAAAGTAATTGCCATAGTAACCGAAGGGGATACCGATGTAAAAGCAATGGCTGATTACGTGATCGAAATACCGCAAACAGACGAGGCTTTTGTTCCGCTTCTGGCGACTATACCGTTACAACTGATATCTTACCACATTGCCGTAATGCGTGGATGTAATGTGGATCAGCCACGAAACCTGGCTAAATCGGTGACGGTGGAGTAGTGAGTGGTGAATAGTCAATAGTCAATGGTGAATAGTGAGTGGTGAATAGTTAATAGTGAATGGTGAGTTGTGAATGGATACATTTTATTCATTAAGCTTCACCATTCACTATTGACTATTCACTAAAATAGAGAAAATCAATTAATTTATTATATTTGAATAGATTTGCTCTATATGACTATAACGCAGCTTGAATATATTGTAGCAGTTGACACTTACAGGAGTTTTGTGTTAGCGGCTGAGAAATGCTTTGTTACACAGCCTACCCTCAGTATGCAGGTGCAAAAGCTGGAGGACACCCTTGGTGTAAAAATATTTGATCGAACTAAGCAGCCGGTAAGTCCAACAGAGATAGGAATTGAAATTATAGAACAAGCCAGGGTATTGCTCGCCGAAAGCGAAAAAATCAGAGAGATTATCACTGACAGGCAAAAGGAATTATCCGGTGAATTGAAAGTAGGTATCATCCCAACGGTTTCTCCCTATATATTGCCAAAGATCATCAGCAGTTTTATCCAAAAATATCCGCAGGTAAAACTGGTGGTATGGGAACAAACAACAGAAGAGATTGTACAACAGCTTAAGCTAGGTACGTTGGATTGCGGCATACTTTCTACGCCGTTAAGAGAGTCATACTTAACGGAGATACCCGTATTTTATGAAAATTTTGTAGCCTACGTTTCCCGGAATAGTAAGCTATCCAAAAAGAAAAGCATTACCCCGGAAGATATTGATATGGAAGAAATATGGGTGCTGAACGAGGGCCATTGCATGCGCGAGCAGGTATTGAATATTTGCCAGCGCCGAAAATCGACCAAAGGTTTCCTTCATTTTGAGTATAACACAGGTAGCGTAGAAACTCTAAAACGTATGGTAGATCAAAACAATGGCGCCACCATCTTGCCAGAACTTGCTTTAGCCGAATTGAGCGATAAGCAATTAGATAAAGTCCGCTACTTCAAATCGCCTGAACCTGCCCGCGAGGTGAGTATCGTCATTCAAAAGAATTTCCTGAAACGCCGGATGATCGAGGCGCTCAAAAACGAAATACTGGAATTCGTACCCAAACGAATGAAGACCAGGAAAAAGAAAGAAGTGATGGAAATTTGATGATTTCGGAAGTCGGAATTTCGATTGCGGAATTACTTTAATATTTATTTATCCACTAAACAACCCCATCTGTCTGGGAGACATTTATTTAACAGATATTATTTAGAATTATTCTAAATAAGTTGCATTGCTCATCTTAGAGTCTTACTTTTGCGACATTATTTATAATTAGTCTAAATAAAAATGAAGCAACTCCTATCAAAACATCTTATCCTTTTATTGATCTGCCTGCTGCCAATTGTAAGCCAGGCTACCGATACAGATACCGATAATCCGCGTGGTACTATCCGCGGTAAAGTATTAACCGGGGACGATAAACCTGCAGAGAATGTATCCGTTACTTTAAAAGGGACTAAATACGGTACCGTTACCGATGAAGATGGTGAGTTCCTGTTCAGGGCGCCTGGCGGGAATTATACATTAGTGGTATCCTTTACCGGGTTTAAGACGCAAGAATCTGCTATTACTGTTAAAGAGGGAAAGGCTGTTGATGTGCAGGCAATTGTTCTTCATTCTAACACTAATGCGCTTTCCGGCGTGAGTATTACCGGCAGTAAAACCAACAAGTTTTCAAAGAAAAGGAGTAATGATGTGGCAAAAATGCCACTGGATAACCTGGAAAACCCACAGGTGTACAATACGATAACCAGCAGCTTGCTTACCGAACAACAAGTGCTTACTGTAGATGACGCATTGAAAAATGCCCCCGGCTTACAAACTATGTGGAATGCAACCGGTCGCAGCGGTGATGGTGGGAGTTACTATAATTCGCGTGGATTTATATTGCAAAGCACCCTCAGGAACGGTTTAGCCGGTTTGCAAACTAACACTACTGACGCTGTAAATATTGATCGTATCGAAGTATTAAAAGGCCCTTCGGCTACTTTATTTGGCAGTACGCTGACTTCATTTGGCGGGGCGATCAATCGTATCACGAAACAACCTTATGACAGTTTTGGTGGCAGTGTGACGTATACGATTGGCAGCTATGACCTTAACCGCCTGAGCGCTGATATCAACACGCCCCTTGATCCGGCTAAGAAATTAATGTTCCGCCTGAATACCGCTGTAAATTACCAGGGAAGTTTCCAGAATAACGGCTTTAGTCAGAATGCGGTTATCGATCCAAGCTTACTGTATAAAGTGAATGACAAGCTTTCGATCTCATTTGATGCTGAACTCAACTACGGCAAAAACTCAGGAAAACCAATTTTCTTCTTCCTGGGCAATGTATCGGCATTAGGAACCAACCGTGCTGACGGCTTGAACCTGGATTATCGTCAGACCTACTCCAACGATAACCTCGATCAGAATACCCACAGCAACAACTATTATGCCCGTGTAAATTACAAAATAAACAATCAGTGGACTTCACAAACTGATTTTAGCTATAGCTCCAGCTTCTCAAACGGCTTCTATCCCTACTTCTACCTTTTAGCGAATGATACGATATCGAGAAATGACCAATCCACCAAGAACAGTACCTACAGCATACTGGAAGTACAGCAGAACTTTAATGGCGACTTTAAGATCGGCAACATGCGCAACCGTTTTGTAGGCGGGTTGGATTATCTTCATCAAAACTCTAATCAGTTATTTTTCGGAGGTTCATTTGATAAGATTGCTACTACGCTTGGACAAAATGCCTATGGTAATTTTAATTATCAGAACCTGCAGGCTATCTATAACTCAGCAGGGGGTATTCAATTTAATTATCCTGAAATATTCAAAAAGGACACCTATAGCGCCTATGCTGCCGATGAGCTGAATATCACTGATCAGTTGATGGCACTGGCTGCCTTACGTGTAGATCACTTTGAAAACCAAGGATCAAACATCGGCGGCGGCTTAACAGCGCCTTATTCTCAAACGGCATGGTCGCCAAAATTTGGTTTGATTTACCAGGTGGTTGAGAAACAAGTATCGTTGTTTGCCAACTATCAGAATGGTTTTATTAACCCAGGTACATACATTGCTTATGATAATGTGACCGGCAGCCATACTACTAACATCGCAAAAGTTCAGAATGCACGCCAGATTGAAGGCGGTGTGAAATTAGATATGTTTGACGGCAAGCTGAGCAGCACTATAAGTTATTATGATATAAAATTGACCAATGCACTTCGCAGCGATACCAGAGACACGACACATCTTGCTCAACTTCAAGACGGTACGCAACTAAGCCGTGGTATTGAAGCCGAGGTAATAGCTAACCCGATTAAAGGATTGAATGTCATAGCCGGTTTTTCTTACAACGATTCAAAATATACCCAGGCCGATGCAGATGTTATAGGCAGAAGACCAGGTACTGCCGCCTCACCTTACACTGCAAATTTTTACGCCAGCTATCGCCTGCCTGAAACTGCTGTAAAAGGCTTAGGTTTTGGTTTCGGCGGTAACTGTGCCAGCGATAACAAGATCATCAACAGCATTTCGCAGGGGGTATTTACTATTCCTTCGTACACTATATTCAATGCTTCGGCATTTTATGATCAGCCAAAATACCGCATTAATTTTGCTGTGAACAACCTTGCCAATAAGGAATATTGGGTGGGATATTCAACACTTAATCCCCAAATGTTAAGGCAACTGGTGCTTAGCTTAACCTACAAGTTTTAGTGAAACGCTTTAAGAAAATAATATTGTTCATCCATCGCTGGCTCGGGTTTATATCCGGGCTGGTGGTGTTTATTGTGAGTATCACCGGCTGTATTTTCTGTTTCCAGGACGAGATACAGGACGCTATTCATAGCTATCGTAAGGTAGAGGTTCAGCAACAGGCTTATCTTTCACCTTCAGAAATAAAGGGTATCGCATTAAAGGAACACCCCAAAGCAACAGCCAACTACATTTACTATTATGGAAAAGACCGCCCATCGGTTGTAATTGCCAACTTGGATAAGGAAGGCTTGAAATACATTTATATCAATCCATATAATGGAAAGATACTTCATTCAGAATCACTGCAATCAAATTTCTTTGTAGTGGTCGAGTATATCCATTTGTACCTGCTGCTACCGCCAAAAATTGGAGCGATGGTAGTCGGTATTTCCGTTTTGATATTCCTTGCCTTGATGATCACCGGCATCATTCTCTGGTGGCCCAAACGCAAAAGCGACCGTAAACGCAGTTTTACTATAAAATGGAATGGCCGCTGGCGGAGGGTAAATTATGATCTGCATAATGTGTTAGGATTTTACGCCACGACTATCGCAGTAATATTAGCCATATCCGGCTTATCGATAGCTTTTGACTGGGTAACAAAAGGCATTTATAAAACAGCCAATCTGGGAAAATCGCATCCGGAAGAAAAAGTTATCCCGTTATCAGACACAACGAAAATATTATCAAATAAGACCATAAATACAATCGATATAACTTTCCATGAAGCGCAGCAGCGTTCGCCGCAGGCACAAATGTTTTTGATCTATGACCCGGCAGGGAAAAAAGAATCTGTAGGGGTGACGGCCTATGCGCAGAGCCTGCATTTTTATAAAAGTGACCAATATTATTTTGATCGTTATAGCGGCAAGTTATTAAAACAATTACCCCACATGCAAAAGACCAACGGGATGAAAATGAACGACATGAATTATGATATTCATGTTGGGCAGATATTGGGCTTGCCGGGCAAGATCATCGCTTTTTTAGCGAGCTTGATATGCGCTAGTTTACCCATAACAGGGTTTATTGTGTGGCTTGGGAAAAGAAAGAAACCAAAAAAGAATACCAAGCTAAAAGAAATCGCTCATCATAAAACGCATGCTAGACTGGCAACAAATTAAAGTCCTGGTTACCCTGCAGGCATTTGATACCTGTGGGTAATCCAGGCACTAATTAATCTTGGTTTTCTAGACAAAATTCAGAATAGGAAGCTCCTATGGAGCTGATATTTTGTTTTCTTTTTCTATAAACAGGATATCCCTACGGGATTTCTTGCGTTTGGAGAGGCGGTAAAACGTATAAGTTCAATTTCAATAAATGAGATACCTCTGTTTGCCTTCAAAAAAGGCTCCATAGGAGCCACCTGTTTATAGCACACCACAAAACAAAAGTTAGACTCCGTAGGAGTCACCTATAAACGTCAGGTAGTCAATACCAGCTTACCAAACTGTGATGAATTTTCCATCTTATCGATCGCCTTCTGAGCGTTTGCCAAAGGAAATATCTCATCAATTACAGGTATGATCTTGTGCTTGTTCACCAAATCCACCATCCCTTTAAAATCATCCTGCGATCCCATCGTGGTGCCCAAAATTTGTAGCTGTTTCCAGAATATCTTGCGTCCATTCAACGGCGGAATATTCCCGGCTGTCCCGCCGAAAAACACGATACGGCCTCCGGGATTACTTAAGTCCAATAATTTCTCAAATCCATTGCCCAAAGCGCTGTCGATAATGACATCAAAACCACCTGAAAAATGCTGAAGCTCCTGTGCCCAGTCCTGCGCCTTGTAACAGACTCCGGCTGAGGCTCCCATTTCTTTAGCCCGTTGTATTTTCTCACCTGAGCCGGAAGTAACAAAAACTTTGCATCCCGCCGCCAATGCCCATTGCAATGCGAATGTGCCAGTGCCGCCTCCAATGCCTGTTATCAATACGGTATCGCCCTTTTTTGCTTGACCTTTGGTAAATAGGGCGCGGTAGGTGGTTAATCCGGCAAGTGGCAATGCCGCGGCCTGCTCCCAGCTTAGGTGCGAGGGTTTATGGTACAGATATTCGGCCTTTACTTTTACATACTCAGCAAATGTCCCGTCTTCCGGAAGACCTAATATACTGAAATCGCGGTTCTGATAATCCGGATGATTTCCCCAGTTATGGCAAGGGTTAATAATCACTTCCTGGTTCAGCCAGGATTTATCAACGCTATCGCCAATCTGAGCTACAATCCCCGATCCATCTGAACCTAATATTGACGGATATTTTATACCGGCATATTTACCTACAGTGATCCAGTAATCGCGTCGGTTGAGCGCAGCGGCTTTTATCTGCACCAAAACCTCATCGGCTGCCAATGTTGGGGTGTCGACCTCTTTATATACGAGCGGCTTATCAGCGGCTTCCAGTACTACGGCTTTCATGGGAGTAAGAATTTAGCGTGAACAAAAAACGGCAGAATAATCATCCTGCCGTTCTTATTTTATTTAATGCCCGGAATTAACCGATAGCTTTAGTGTACAACTCAGATACATGGTTCCAGTTCACCACGTTCCAGATAGCAGCTAAGTAATCAGGACGGCGGTTCTGATATTTCAGGTAGTAAGCATGCTCCCAAACATCAATACCTAAGATTGGGGTACCTTTTACTTCTGCAATATCCATCAACGGGTTGTCCTGGTTAGGGGTTGAAGTGATAGCCAATTTTTTATCAGCAGTTACAATTAACCATGCCCAGCCTGAACCGAAACGGGTAGCGCCTGCTTCAGATAATTTGGTTTTGAAATCGGCAAATGAACCGAAAGTGCTTTTTATTGCATCGCCCAATGCGCCTGTTGGCTCGCCGCCACCGCTTGGTGACAGCCAGGTCCAGAATAAGCTGTGGTTGTAGTGACCACCGCCATTATTGCGTACCGCCGGTGGAAATTTTGAAATGTTTTTGATGATATCGTCGATACTGCTATTTGCTTCAGGCTTTCCTTCAAGGGCCTTATTCAAATTAGTAACATAAGCCTGGTGGTGTTTTCCATGGTGGATCTCCATTGTCATTTTGTCAATGTGAGGTTCCAAAGCATCAGTTGCATAGGCTAATGCCGGTAGTGTGAATGCCATAATGTTTTATTTTAAAGGTTAACGTTTCGTTGAGGTACAAATATAAAGGTATAAGGATGACTTTTGTTCTAAAATATTGTCAAGTTATTGTCTGAACACGATTAGGTGGATTCTTATGATTTACAGGATTCATCTTGTTGATCTTTTAATCCTATAAATCGTGTTCAACTACTTAGCCCGCTTACTTTTAAAAAACGAGCGCACCAATTCGGCACACTCATTCTCGCGGATACCTCCTGTGATCAATGTTTTGGGATGGGTTACTTTTTGATTCAATCGACCAAAACCCATTCTGGTGTCATACGCTCCAAAAACGATCCTGCTCAGCTGAAACCAGTAACAAGCTCCGGCGCACATCACGCAGGGTTCGAGGGTTACATACAGTGTGCAATCGCGAAGATATTTCCCTCCTAAAAAATTGGCAGCTGCGGTTAAAGCCTGCATTTCGGCATGGGCCGAAACATCGTTCAGCCGTTCGGTGAGATTATGCCCCCGGCCAATGATCTGCCCATTACAAACCACGACCGCGCCAATAGGAATCTCATCTTCAGCTAATGCCAGTTTAGCCTCCTTCAGCGCCTCGTTCATAAAAAAATCATCGGGCGATATCGCAGGCTCTTCCTTATCGAATGTATAGTATCGCATAAGTAGTTTATTTTTTAAAAGTCCCTCTCCCCCTGGAGAGGGATTTAGGGTGAGGCTGCATTATATTAATTTACTGCCATTGGGCACAGGGTGCTCAACAGCGGTTAAAACGATATCTCCGTTGTCGTCGGCAAAGCCGGTAACCAGGAACTCGGACATAAATGTAGCGATCTGCTTTTTAGGAAAATTGATCACCCCAACAATTTGACGGCCGACCAATTGTTCCTTAGTATAATGTTTGGTGATCTGAGCACTCGACCATTTGATGCCGAAAGGTCCAAAATCTACGCGCACTTTAAATGCTGGTTTTCTTGCCTCGGGAAAATCAATTGCTTCGAGGATCGTGCCGACGCGCAGTTCTACTTTCTCAAAATCGTGCCAGGTGATGGTGTCCATAGGGCAAAGGTATTATAGAATGCGGAATTCGGAAGTTTGATTTCGGAATTATGCAGAAAGGAAAGATTCCGCATTGGACATTCCGCCTTCTTAAATTAAACTGTGATAATTCCTCTTTTGATGGCGAAGATCACTAACCCCACCAGATTTTTCGAGCCTGTTTTTTCGAAAAGGCGCGCACGGTAGCCTTCCACAGTTCGAACACTCAGGAATATTTTATCGGCAATCTCCTGGTTGGAGCATTCCTGGCAAACAAGTCTTAGTACTTCTATCTCTCTGTCATTCAGGTCGACGGCATATTGACCGCTGCCTTCATTGTGGCTGCCAGGACCTACCAACTGTTTGATAAGGGTTACAGAAAGATGTTCATTAAAATAAAAACCTTTGTTGTATACTGTTGATATGGCATCGATGATCTCTTCCGGCTCGGCATTTTTGAGCAGGTAACCTGATGCTCCGGCTTTCATCATATCCACAATGTACTTATCTTCATTATGCATAGATAGGGCCAGTACCTTGATATCCTTAAAATGCTGATGAATGTGGGCCGTAGTTTGCATGCCATCCATCTCGGGCATCTTTATATCCATCAGGATCACATCGGGTTTGTGGTCGGCCAGTAAGCCGATCAGCTCTTTTCCGTTTGATGCTTCGATCATGAGGTTAAAGTCGGGGCAATCTTCCAGCGTAGCTTTTAAGCCGTTCCTGAAAATTTTATGATCATCCGCGATTGCCAGATTTATCTGCTTCATAGACAGGCTAAAATTAATGAATATAATTAATAATCAGGACAAATGCACTTTTATGGTGGTCAGGGTACCACTGTGGGGTTTTGTATAGGTATGTATTTTGCCGTTTATAAACTGCGTTCGGCTCTCGAGGTTTTTTAACCCGAAACCATGTTTTATATTATCAGGGTCAAACCCAACGCCATTATCACTAAAGGCCATCATTAATGTGCCATTCTCCCTTGTCAATTGCAATTGTATGGCTGTGGCTCCTGAGTGCTTTACCGCATTGCCAAATAGCTCCTGGGCTATGCGATATAGCGTTACCTCAATTTCTGAAGAGAAACGTTCATTGGGCAATTCTTTTGTAAAGGTTATTTTGATATCGGTGTTTTGCTCCAGGCGCTCACACAATGCCTGCAGCGCATCTATCAAACCAAAATCAGTCAAAACCGGAGGCAATACATTATGAATAATGTTGCGGATCTCCTGTATACACTCATCCGTCAGCTTGCGGGTATCGGACAGCAGACTTTTTGGATCATCATTTTGGATGATCTTGTCCAAACGGTGAAGATTAAGTTTAATAGCTGACAGAACCTGACCGACACTGTCATGCAGGTCTTCAGCAAGCCGCTTACGTTCGGTTTCCTGCGTTTCAAATACAGCATTTAACAGGTCGGTTTGCTTTTCATCATGCAGTTGACGCAAAACCACCTGGTTCCTTATCATTCTTCGTTGATAGATGATCACGAAGAGAAATAAGAACACAACCAGGATAATAACAACAAGAGTGCCCGTTATTAATACCGAGATCAGTGTGTTTTGTGACTCTGGGGTTTGCAAAGTAATCCTACTGAAAAAATTAAGTTAGCAATAATATTCATCACCGACTGCATCATGTAGTAGTTCGGTCTATCAGCGTCGCTCATCTTCTTATACAACATAAACAGGAAGATAGTGATGGCATAATAAAAAAGTACCCCTGAGTTGATCCAAAACATGCCTTGCTTTTCTATATAAGTAAATTCCTGCCGACTTAGCAGTTCGTAGAAATAAACCAGGGATAAGATAATAAGCAATACAGATAAGATGGTGTTGGAAACAGAGGGGTACGACCAAATGCTTTCTACAAAAATGACATTGAAAATCAAAGCTAAAAGAGCCGTGATGCCAAAAATCAATGTCATTTTTTTGAATATCGGTTTATAAAATGCGCGCTGATAAATTAAAGTAAAAAACACTGTCGCCATTATATCAAAAAGGTGTATTAAAAAAAGACTATTATACACGATGTTGAGATAAGTGGTAATTAATCCGACCAGGTCAGGAATAATTGACAGCAGGCAAAATAGCGCCATTAACCTTAAAGTTGAATCAAGGCGGCGATAATTATATAATGCTGCAATAACCGGAAGAAAGTCCGATATGACAGTAACATTAGTTAATAAAACAGCAATGGACATTTACTATGAGTTGCTACTAAAGTCCATTTTGAGGGCAACCTGCTCCGCCCGGGCATGGTACCGACTGTTCGCCAATAGTACCTGAGGTAGAAGCGCCGCCGGCTGCTGCCGAGGTTTTTAAAGCAAATGCCTCTACCTGGGTGCCAGATGATGGCAACTGGTCCTGGCCGAAATGATTTACGCCCGTAAAGACCAGGTGTACTTCTCCTTCCGATCTTGGAAAAAGTTTAGCTGTAAAACGTTGCCAGCTACTTGCAGGTTTGGCGTTGGCATAATAAAAACGCAGGCCTATGCAATCAGGCTGACTAAGAATCTTTTCTAAAATCTCACGGCCAAAAAATTGTGATACCACGCCGCCTGGATTGCGTTGGCGATGGTTTTGTGTCCAATCTTTTGCCTGTTTAATGTCAATCTCCGCGCCTTCTCTTCCTGTTAGTACCGGTGTTCTTTCTTGAGTTTCCATAATAAATAGTAGGGTTTTTAGGGATTTCGGACTAAAAATAGGATTTATTGCTTACTTGCAATATGGGTGATACGATAGCTTTTAAAAAAAGTTAAGCAATAGGTTGTCGTAAAGCGCTCATTTACAGTATTTATTATAAACAAATGTGATTAACACGTGCCAAATGTCGCGTAGTTTTACGTAGCAGAAACAGTGTTGGCACTGCCTCGTTTTGCCTTAAACCGATGGTTTCATCGCCATAGTATAGCGTCTGCTTCGTTAAGTAAATACTCTTTTGGGTCAGAGCTGTATTCCCAAAACATTACCCCACCCATTTTATGCGATAACACATATTTGCATTTTTTTCTTACTGACCACTCATCGTCATAGGTGATAAATTGTCGTTTTGCGGCATTGTACAGGTAAGATGCTTTGGCTTTTTTATCCCGATAGGCTATGTAGCCGTTTTGGTTGATCAGGCTGTCTCTTATTGTAGTATATCCCCAACCCTTGTCGCGGTTAAGAATACTATCACCGATCCCTTTTTTGGTATCCGAAGCCAGATTATATACCCGTCCGTAAAAAGCCAGGCCCATCACGAGCTTGTCAGTAGGTACACCGGCGGCTATAAAGGCTTTTACCGCTTTTTTGGCACTGTTTTTATCCTTGTATTTTTTCGACTTATAGAGATTGGTATGATGACCGGCTACTTTTTCGTTGAAATCGTACGTCATCAGGTTGATGTAGTTAAGGTACTGTGAGGCCTTGCCCATTTCAGTATTGTCGACGAAATCTTTAAAACCACCAACAGCACAAGTAAGCAGGTACGACTTATGGGTTTGGATCTTGATACTATCTAAGGCACGACGCAGATCGCGGAACATGAGGGTATAGTTTACTTTATCCTCCGGACGGTAGATATTTCCTTTCATCCCTTTCCTGGCGGGATATTCCCAGTCGATATCGATGCCGTCCAGGTCATATTTCCGCACAATATCAGCGGCGCTTGCGGCAAATGCAGCACGGGTAGTATCAGTCAGAACAGCATCCGAGAAATTGCCGCTCCAGGTCCAGCCACCGATAGAAATAATTACTTTTAGTGCTGGATTCTGTTTTTTCAGATCGTTTAATCTTCGGAAATTGATCGTATCGGTCGTTTCATGATGCAACCAGGCTCGGTTGTCTTTTACATCAACAAAAGCGTAATTAATGATTGAAAGTTTTTGCGGTGATACATTGATGTGGATGAGTCCCTTAAACCCACCCACATAACCAATAATAACAGGTTTTTCCTGTGCCTTGCAAATAATTGCAGACAGGCATACCAACAACCCAACCCAATACTTTTTCATAACGGCAAAAATTACTAACGCAGATTCATATACAACAGGGCAGCTATTGCAGCTCCGATGATCGGTCCGGCAATGGGTATCCACGAATAGGCCCAATCACTGCTGCCTTTGCTTTTAATAGGCAGCAGCATATGCATAATGCGTGGCCCCAAGTCACGGGCAGGGTTAATGGCATACCCGGTTGTTCCACCCAATGATAAACCGATCACCCAAACCAAAAACGCCACCGGGATAGCACCGACAGAACCCAAACCGATTGGAGTTTTAGAAGGTGTTATTTCGGCTCCGGTGATGTAAAATACAACGAATATCAGCACAAAAGCGCCAATAATTTCACTTATGATATTAGACAGATAATTGCGCACAGCCGGACCGGTACAAAACACTGCCAGGACAGAACCCGGGTCGTTTGTTTTCTGAAAATGATCATAATACATCAACCAAACCAGGAATGCGCCCAACATTGCACCCAACATCTGAGCAAGGATATAGAAACCCACATTGGCCCACGCAAATTTGCCTGCAATGGCCAGCCCGACTGTAACTGCCGGGTTCAAGTGCGCCCCGCTGATTGGCCCGGCAACAGTTACGCCTACAAAAACAGCCAGACCCCAGGCGGTAGTGATCACTATCCAGCCGCTGTTGTTGCCCTTGGTATCATTTAATAAAACATTGGCTACTACACCGTCGCCTAACAGTATGAGCAGCATTGTGCCGATAAGCTCGGCCATGAATGGTGACATCGTATATAGGTTTATTTTTGAGAATCAAGATACTAGAATAATAGTGAATGGTCAACGGTGAGTAGTGAATTAGGTCGTATAGCCCCTTTTTTCGGCAAAAAGAACAGTAATTGAATATGAATATCAATAAAAGATCATTCACTATTCACCACTCACTATTCACTATCCTCGCTCCATGCCTGTGCCGCTTTTACCGCTCTTTTCCAGCCTTTAATTCCTTTTTCAATTTCAGGTGTGACGGATGGAATAAACTCTTTCTCCGCTTGCCATAACTGTTGGATTTCCTCGCGATTTTTCCAATAACCTACAGCCAATCCGGCTAAATAAGCAGCACCAAGCGCAGTAGTTTCTATTACATTCGGCCTTATTACTTTGCAGTTCAGCAAATTCGCCTGGAATTGCATCAATAAGTTATTGGCTGTAGCGCCACCGTCCACACGTAATTCTCTTATCGGCATCCCTGCATCAGCTTCCATAGCTTTCAGCACATCCATAGTTTGGTAGGCGATAGACTGTAATGACGCCCGTGCAATGTGCCCCGATGTTGAGCCACGTGTTAATCCTACAATCGTTCCCCGTGCTTCGGCATCCCAGTAAGGCGCACCTAAACCTGCAAATGCCGGAACAAAATAGACTCCTCCAGTATCTGGCACACTTAGGGCCAGGTTTTCTACCTCGGATGACGTTTTGATCACCCCTAAACCATCCCGCAGCCATTGTACTACTGCACCGCCGATAAATATACTGCCCTCAAAGGCATATTGGGTTTGTCCGTCGATCTTCCATGCAATGGTAGTGAGCAAGTTATTTTTTGATTCGATAAATTGATTGCCAATGTTCATCAGCATAAAACAGCCTGTGCCATAGGTATTTTTTACCATAGCATTATCAATACACATCTGTCCGAATAGTGCCGCATGCTGATCACCGGCTATGCCTGCAATCGGAATTTTTGATGCGAAGATGGTGGTAGCCGTTTCGCCATATATCTCGCTGCTTTGCTTTACTTCGGGCAGCATGCTTATAGGAATTCTGAACAGGTCGAGCAATTCCTTATCCCATTCCAGTGTGCGAATATTGAACAGCATGGTACGGCTGGCGTTGGTTACATCTGTGGCATGAATCCGGCCTCTGGTAAACTTCCAAACCAGCCAGCTATCTACTGTTCCGAAGGCCAGCTCACCAGCCTCTGCTTTTGCCCTAGCGCCAGGAACATTATCCAATATCCAGCGGATCTTTGACCCTGAAAAATAGGCATCAATTACCAAACCTGTTCTTGAGTGGATCAGGTCGACATGACCATCATTCTTCAATTGGTCACAGAAACCTGCTGTACGCCTGTCCTGCCATACAATGGCATTGTAAATAGGTTCACCGGTGATACGGTCCCAAACAATAGTGGTTTCACGCTGATTGGTAATGCCTATGGCTTTGATATTGGTACCGTTTATACCCATTTTTACCGTCGCTTCAGCGGCTACGCCGGCTTGTGTCGACCAGATCTCGTTTGGGTCGTGTTCTACCCAGCCTGGTTGCGGAAATATCTGCGTAAACTCTTTTTGGGCGACCGACCTGATCTGTCCAAGGTGGTCAAATACGATTGCACGCGAACTGGTGGTACCCTGATCAAGGGCCAGAATATATTGTTCCATTTAGGCTGTAGAATAATTGGTTTATAAATCTACGTTGTACTATTCAATGTAACAAATAGGCCTGCGCTAATTTGGTAAAAGAATCAATCTGCTCCTCTTGCCATGTAGCGTCCTTTTTTAACTCTTTAGCCATCAGTTCGGCAACGACTTGTGCCGCTTCGATAGCTGCCTGAGCATCCAGAAACAATAAACGTATCCGGCGGGCTAATACATCCTCAACAGTTCGTGCCATTTCATATCGGACTGCCCAAATTACTTCTGCCCGTAAGTAATCATATTTGGGATGAATTTTTTGACCCCAATCAGGATTTTCATTGACTAAATCTAACACGGCATCCCGGTCACTGCCATAGAAATAGAGATGCTCGTTCCAATCAAGCCCATTTATACTTCCGTGAATAGGCAAATCTTTGGTCTTGCTGACTTCCGGCTTCAGACCTCCGACTACAATAGCTTTATCCACAGCATCCTGACCCATTTTACGGTAAGTGGTCCATTTACCTCCGATCATGGTGATCATTCCGGAAGTTGAAACCATCAGCTTATGACTGCGTGATATTTCTTTGGTTTTGGATGAGTCGTTCTGCGGGGCGGCTAGTGGACGCAAACCTGCAAACACACTTAATACATCCTTCCTTGTTGGGGCCTTAGTAAGATATTTTGCTGCTGTATTTAATATAAAATCGATTTCCGTTTCCAGAGCCACTGGTTCAAGACTGTGTGAATCGATCGGTGTATCAGTAGTGCCAACCACCAGTTTATCGTGCCAGGGAACTACAAATAATACCCGTCCGTCTGGTGTTTTAGGGATCATCAATGCCTCGTCCGATGGCATAAATGAGCGCTCGATCACCACATGTACGCCCTGGCTTGGACGTACCAACGGCTTATCCTCCGGTTCGTCCATTTGCAATAGATCATCTACAAACACGCCGGTAGCATTGACGACCACTTTTGCTCTAAGCTGATATATTGCCCCCGTTTCGTTGTCAATTGCTTTAACACCGGTAATCTTATGCTGGTCATTTTTGATTAACCTTGTAACGCGAAAATAATTAAGTACAGTCGCACCTTGTTCTAAACAGGTTTGAGCGAGATTAACAGCTAAACGTGAATCATCAAATTGCCCATCATGATAAACCACACCGCCATGCAAGCCTTTTGGATTGATGCCCGGCAATTCGGCAAGAATTTGTTTTTTTGAAATATGTTTAGTCCGTCCAAAGCTGAGCTTGCCTGCTAACAAATCATAAATACCTAAGCCGATAGTATAAAACATGCCTTCCCACCAGCTATAATTCGGTATAACAAATGAAAGATTCTTTACAAGATGAGGTGCATTCTTTAACAATAAGCCTCGTTCATACAAAGCTTCGCGAACTAACCCGATATTGCCTTGTGCCAGGTACCGGACACCGCCATGCACCAGTTTTGTGCTCCGGCTCGAAGTACCTTTGGCGAAATCAGCCTGCTCTAATAATAATGTTTGATAACCGCGAGAGGCTGCATCCAAGGCGGTGCCCAAACCAGTTGCGCCGCCGCCAACCACAATAATATCCCATACCTTTTCAAGGTCGGATATCGTTTGTACAAGTCGCGTCCGGTCGGTTAGGGTCATTGCAGCAATTTAGTCATCGGTACATTAATTCTGAAATACCAAATCAAAAACTGTGCGTAAAATATTCGGCTCAGGCTTCAACTCACCCCGAATGCGCTGCGCTGTTCGACCTTCTCTACCGCAAGCGGTAAAGAGAGTAAGGAAAGGAAAAATTAAAAATAACCCTCTTTATGCAAAGCATAGAGAGGGTGGTCGAGCGAAGCAATGACCGGGTGAGTCAATATCCGATTATGTTGGATTTACTTCCCATCATCCGCTTCCTCTTTCAGCTCATCCTCTTTTTTGCCATGACCAAGCTTGATCTTCGGATTCTCCTGCGTACCGGTAATGGTCATCGGGATACCGAATATACCAAATGGCGGCAATCCGAGTCGGAATTGAAGGTTCATGTTGCCATTAAAATCTACCTGTCCTTCAAATCTTGGCCTGAAGCCTGCTATGCGCATCTTAGTACGCTCGATGGTAATAATATTATTGGCGATAGTGGTTTTGATATCCACTTTTGATACGTCGGATGGTTTGGAAAGGCTATCGTGGCCGGTCTGTTTTCCTACGGCGCCGAATAGTTTAAAGCCCTTTAGTTTGATTTGTTTCAACGTCAGCACACCACCACCTTTTAGCGATGGATATATTGGTTTCATGTTGCTGTTCAGCTTGCCGCTCAGTTTATAATCTAATCCTACTATGCCTTCGGCGCTTTTGGCTGATGAAGCCATATCGTGGAACAGTTTTATCTGGTTATAGGCCTTTTTGATATCAAACTCCTGTGCACTGATATGATAATCAAAATAAGCCTTTTGCGGATTTATGCTGCCATAAGTAGCATCCATCACCACCGGTGCGCCGATAAGGTTAAAGCCAGCCTGTTTGAGTTGAATCTGGCCATTGTTAATGATCATTTGTCCTTTTACATCATTGATGTCCATGCCACTGTATTTCACTTTTTTTACATCGGCGGTAAAATTCAGATTCAGGTTGGTTGGAACGAGGATGACGCCCGAAGCGGAGCCTTTAGTAGCAGTTGCGTTGGCTGGAGCAGTCGTAGATGGAGATGGTCCGTCTGCAAAGGCCATAAAATCGTCGGCTATAATTAAACCACTTTTTAGGTTGAAATTGCCTTGCAAAGTGGAGTTAGGTTTTACGGCATAGTCGATCACATTAGATAAGGCTCCGTCCATCACAATAACCGATTTGCCATAATTGGCAGTAAAGGCGTCAAAGTTCATTTTATCTTGCTTAAAGCTGAACAGGCCGTTTTTGATGATGAAAGGTTTGGGGAACAAATCTGAGGTAAGCGCCAGGTCTTTTACCTTCATCGTACCAGAGTTAAATAGCTGATCATACCGTCCTGCAGTTGCATCGCTTTGCTTGCCTTTTAAAGTGAAGTTGGTGGTGATAAGGCCATTTACATTATAGCCTTTCAATGCAAATACTTTGTAAATCTTGCCTATATCCAATGTGCCGTGCGAACTGATATTATATTGCAGATCGGCAAAGTTTTTCAGATCGGCTTTTAATACAAATGGTTGTCCTTCAAAATTTAACGACACCGGCTTGATCAGCACCTTCATTCCGTTAAGCGTACCTGTGGTATTAATAATATTGGCACTGATCTGCAAATCCTTGATCGGATCCGGGTAATATTTGGTTTGCACATAGCCATTATTCAGGTTGATCTCAGCCCTGGTAACCGGGTATATCTTTTTGGCCGGGATATAGCGCCCCTTAGTATTCACGTCGAAACTCAGGTCGCCGCGTACATCCGCTCCATCAATAGGATAAAGTTGTTTCAGGTCATCTAAGCGGAATTTGGATTGTAAAGCGCCGTCCATTGCCAGGCCATCAGCATTGCTCAGTTTAAAATAACCTTTGATGAAGTTATTTAAAGCAGATGCATTCAGATTAGTGAGCGCCATTGTTGCATGCTTGATATTATTATCCGGGCAATTGGCATCCAGATCAAAACCGATATTGCTTACAGCACCGGTCATCTTCGCATATTTCACATACCCATTTTTGAAAGAAGATTTCAGGCTGAACTTTGGAATGCTGGTCACTACAGTATCTACATGGCGCAAACCATTTTTTTGCAGGCCGGTTGAATATACACCATCAGCCAGCAAATGCAGTGAATAACGCCCTTTCAGGTCAACTGTCTTTACGCCAAACGCCTTATTCCATTTTTCCAGGTCGATTTCTGTATTTACCCTTGCAAATATCTTCGGCGAGTTTAGACCATTAACACTAAACTTTGAATCAAAATGATCCTGATCTATTCTGAAATGCAGGGAATCAATGCTGAATGATAACTTATTCGGATCAAGATTTGGTACTTTGGCGTTTATGTTCAGGTACAGATCGCGCACAGGTGAAGGCGTTTTTTCGCTGGAGATATAACCGTTTCTTGCCTTCATGCTGAAGGTAAAATCCGGATGAATGTTTTTCGCAGCGATATACTGTCCGGTCAGCCCCACGTGTATTTCGCCGGTACCGTTCACATCCAGGTGATCTACCCATTTGTTATAACCCGGAGGAAGCGCCGTAAAAATATCGCTCAGGTCGCTTTGATGCGAGGTAAACTCGAAATCCATATCATAGCCATCTTTAAGGAAAGCAAAACGCCCCTTGAACTGTACAGGCAGCTTATTGATCTTCAGGTCATTCTTCTGGAACTCAAAGGCCAGCGATTTTGTATTGATGCTCGTCACCAGGTCGGCGTTGATCACCTTATTACTAACGTAAGTCTCATTATTATAAATAAAGTCTGTCGCCCCAACCTCCAGATGCGAGGACAAATCGAAAACGTTCTTGGTAAAATCCCCACTGCCTTTATAATTAAAGTCGCGTGCGTCTATCATTGTGGGAATGGAAAGATCATCATAAACCAGGTGGCTCTTTTCAATAATGATCTGTTCTATGCCAAGCGATGCGCTTGCCGTATCTGCCTTCGACTTATCGTTCTGTGCAGGCGCTTTATATACCAGGTAATTTGCCCGGCCCGAACTGTCCACCTCGATATTGATAAACGCATTGCTCAGGTATATTTTGCTCACCTGTATTTTGGTTTTCAGCAGTGAGGTCAGATCAAGCGCGAAGGAAATATCCTTTGCCGAAACCAGCGTATCCTGCTGAAATGGCGCACTGCCTTTCAATGAAAAATCCTCCAAGGTCAGCGTCAGTTCAGGAAAGCGTTTGAAGAAGGAAAGACTTGTTCCTGAGAACTCCACCTTACCATTCAGGCTCTGATTGGCCAGTTGTTTTATCTTATTGGTGATGGTTGTCGGGAAAAGTAGTGGCAGTAAAAACATCAGCAGTAAAATACTTCCGATGATAATCCCGCTTATTTTCAGTGTTTTAAATAGTATCTTCTTAAGTAGCATCTTCATAAATCAATTGCACATCAAAGGTTGCTATGAATATAAAAATAAATGTGAAGTGTTGTATGTTAAATTATTAGTGGGTGAGAAGGTGAAAGCTTAAAGGCAAAAGCAGAAAGGTTTTATGTGTGTTCACGAACACGGTGAACGCTTGTGAACACCAATACTGGTTTAAGTCCCAACCCAACACTGGTTTAAGTCTCTGACTTAAATCATAGATGAAATGAAGGACTTCGTCCGGGTATGCAACGAAAAGTATGTTTGGAGAACGAAATAATTTTGCGCCATGCTCCAGACACAGTCTGGCTTTTATTAATAGATTCAAGAGACGCTTCGATTAACTCTTAAATCAGTGAGGAGATTAACAGACCAACTTTTCAATTCAGCGTAATCATTTAATCAGCGTAATCAGCGGTCAAAACAAACTATACTGCATCTGCCCACTCTGAACAACAACATGCTTTTGTTCAGCTAAAGATGCCCCGCTGATATGATACACCGCTGATTCCTGGTAACGTGAAGCAACAATGATCTCAGTACCATTGGCATGCTGACTGAATAGCTCCTGAACCAGTTCGGGTCGGTTATTATCTTTTGAAAGGTGCGATAGCAGCAAGTGGCTCAGATTGGGAGAACGGTAATTAATGAAAATTTCCAGCGCCTGGCTATTGGATAAATGGCCCAACCCGCCGCGGATGCGCCTTTTAAGATGATAAGGGTAACGCCCTTTTTCAAGCATTTCTTCATCATAATTGGCCTCTAAGAATGCTGCGTGACACTGGCTGAAATTCTTCCTCACATTTTCGCACGCTGCGCCTATATCTGTTAGTACGCCCACCTTTACACCCCGATACTCCAGTATAAAACTATGAGCATGAGCAGCATCATGAAATTTGGGAAAAGCTGAAACGGCTATTTCACCGATCATTACAGGCTGATAAGCGGTAAAGGATATGGGCAGGTGATGTGCCAAATGTAATCCGCTGCTTTGTAAAGTGGCAGGGGTAATATAAACCGGTAGATCGTACTTTTTGGATAAAACGGTGATGCCGTTAATATGATCGCTATGCTCATGCGATACAAAAATGGCCCGTACTTTCTTCATTGACAGTCCGATCCGCAGCATCCTCCGTTCTGTTTCGCGGCAGGAAATTCCGGCGTCAATCAGCACGGCATCGCGTTCATTACCGATATAATAGCAGTTGCCGTTGCTGCCCGAATTAAGTGATGCAATAAAAAGCGACATGGATTTACAAATTAACCGGATTTGTCTGGTATTTTATAAAATTATTTTTGTTCAAGAGCGTAAAATATACACGCATTAGCCTGGTTATGAGATATTTATAATAAAAAATAAAAAACTTTTCTTGTCACCACCTGTTAAGCCTTTATTAACAAGGAATTGCTCTTTAACATTCATTACAGTTACTAAAACTTAAATGCCATGAAAACGTCGATTAAATGGATCGCCCTGTTTATGCTGATACTTTTAGGAACAGGAGCTTTCGCATCAATTCATGTTAAATCCTATCACAAAGCCAACCACACCACCAGCCAGGTAAGTCTTGTCCCATTGAAACACAGCCGCGGTTTTGCCTTAATGGTGGATAAGAATATGCCCGGAAATTCTATGGTCATCATTTATGACAGTGATGGCGACGGTATTTTCAAACACCAATTGAAAAGCGGTCTCAACAATGAAACCAAGTATCTGACCACACAATTACAAGACGGGCAGTACACCGTTGAAGTTTATTCTAAGAACCATGATGTAAAAACAAAGTTCTACATCTACAACAATGGTTCAAGGCGAATTGAAGACATTAATTAGTGTTCTGATATCAACCGCTCGCAGAAAAGCATCATCGAAAGATGGTGCTTTTTTTGTGTTTGGTCAATTTATAGCTCCGTGTTGACTCACCCGAAAGCGCTGCGCTGTTCTTCCCTCTCTACCGCTAGCGGTAAAGAGGGATAAGGAGTAAAAGAATAAAAATCCCCTCTTTGCGCGAAGCGGAGGGTGGTCAACGAAGCAATGACCAGGTGAGTTCAATAGGCGGTTTGCATAGTCAACAAATCATCCAAACCGGCAATTTATCCCCTTATTCATCGACGAACCGTCCGTCTGGCTCTACGAATACTGAAAATTTCACCACAAGTCGTGTATTTATCTAATAATTAGTCATTTATATGTAATTCTGCGTCTAAAATGCCTGTTGGTCTATACCTTTTAACCGCTGGTCTAATATATTTTTTTAGCGCCGAAAGATGTTGTTGTTTTGGTCATTCAATTAACAGAACATATTAGGGTTTACAATAAAAAATTAAAAAGATCATGAAAAAGTCAATCGCACTAGCAGCAATATTAGCAGTATTAGGTACAAGCGTTTTTGCAGCAACAGCATCAGTAAAAAACGGAGATAACAAAACAGATGAAATTTCATTCGTTCAGTTGAAAAAAGATAACGGTTTCGGCGTAAAGATCGATAAGGAATCAGCCGGTAAAGCAGTAGTTATTGTTTATGACGATGCAAACAACGTAATCTTTAAAGACATGTTGTCAAAAGGTCAAAGCGGCGAAAAAAGCTATCTTATCTCAAGTCTTGAAACCGGTGATTACACTGTAGAAGTGGTTTCAAAGGGTCAGAGTGTAAAGAAACAAATGCACGTATATGAAGATGGTGATGCAAAATCATACTTCTTCTATCAAAATTAATATTAGGGTTTATTTAGGTTTACAATGAGGCATCATCCGGTTGGGGTGGTGCTTTTTTATTTGAAAAAAGTTCGGGCTGTTTTTATCTTTAGCAATGGATTCACAACAAGCCTTACCCGCACTGGATGACGCAGAACTGCGCGTGCTGGGCTCATTAATGGAAAAAAGCCGCACCACGCCCGATTATTACCCCATGACTGTAAACAGCCTCATAGCCGCATGTAATCAGAAAACATCCCGCAACCCGGTGGTTCAATATACTGAGGAGACCGTTGTACTGGCATTAAATACATTAAAAAGGCGCGGCCTGGTATCTACTGCAACCGGTGGCACCGACCGTGTTGTAAAATATAAGCACAATTTTGCCATAGCTTACCCGGTTATCCCGTCGCAGGTAGCCATTATATGCCTGCTCATCCTTCGCGGACCGCAGACTCCCGGTGAGCTAAACACCAATTCGGGCAGGTTATATGAGTTTGAATCGATAGAGGAAGTGCAGGATCTGTTAACAGAGCTTTCATCCGGCGATCACGCTTATATTAAACAATTGCCTCGTCGCCCCGGGCAAAAAGAGCAGCGCTATGTTCACCTGCTTGGCGGCTCAACCGATTGGAGCGACGAAAGCACTTTTGAAGAACCTGTGAGAACATCATCAGGAGGTGGATTAGAAGCCCGTGTTGCCAAACTTGAGCAGGAGCTTGCTGAGTTGAAGGAAGCTTTTGATAAGCTGATGAAAGAATTGAGTTGATGTCCTTTTTCCTTACGAAACAATCTTGATCAACTAAACCTTATTTATGAATATTTTTCAACAAGCACTAGGAACAGTATTTCCGCCATACAAGAGGAAAGTTAGACGAGAAGAGCAGAATGAATTATTTAAAGCTATTATATCGAGCTTGCCTTTTGAATATAAAGAACTTAGAGAACAGGCTATCGCATGCAGATTTTTTGGATTGGAGAATTGGAAGGGTAATCCTGATTTCAAATTTGTAACGCTTAGCTACCCAGGAGAAACTTATTCCGTTTATAAAAAACGGGGACAGAATTTTAAAATATCCGGACTAAAAATATTTTCAAAAATCACCGGTCGATTTGAAGACGTTCAGATACTTGTCGGCAATAACTTAATTCATGGATTGAAGATCGAAAACTCAAATTACCAATTAAAGGAATTTGATTTGAATAGAATAAATGTTGAAGGCATTCAAAAGACTCCATTTGCTTTTCCACCGGATGACACCGACATTTTCTACGATTTTTTAGGCCAGGATATCAAAAATATTCTGGGGCCGGACGATATTTTTGATATCGATTTTAACAACCGCACGTTCTATGCTTTCTATGATTTGGAAGATGGTAATTTCCTTGCTGTAGATAAAAATCTCAAAGTCTATTCATTGGTTCATGATGCAAGACCGATGGCAAAAGGCATGAAAACCTCTTTTATTGAAATCTTGAATAAAATATCAAACAATCAATTTGATAAAGAAAAGCATCTTGAAGAAAGATATAGAGATAGCAAATAAAGGTAAGTGCACGCTGCTAAACATGCTTACGCGCTCAAACGCTCTTCCTTAACCGTTTCTATCCTTGCTACTTTAGGCAGTTCGGAATATGTTGCCTTTGCAACATAGTTTACCAGAGAACCAACGGTCTTCAGTTTGTCGAATACATCATCCGGTATTTGTATGTTAAATTCTTTCTCCACATCTACAATCAACTCGCAAAAATCCAGGGAGTCTACATCCAGATCATTATAAAATGAAGCGGAATCTTTTATAGCCGATTTGTCAACTCCAAGTTTATCCTCGATAAACTGGTGTATCTTTAAAGTAATATCATTCATTCTCAACCCTTTCTACGCAGCAAAGCAAATTCTGTTTTACCAGAAAAAAACAACTTTATTTCTGATGCGATTATAATACAATAGTATAAATCAATTGTTCATTAAAAATTAAAATTTTGAAGATTTGGTGATAAAGCCTGCATAGGGTTTCTAAACAAGAAAGCCGATAGATTACTATCGGCTTTCTTTATACTCTACACAATAGCTTATTTGCTGGTCATTGTGATTAAAGTAGCAGGAAGTATGCTGTAGGAAAGATTAGCTTTCTGAATATTGGTGCTCCAACCTGTTGGGGTTGCAACATTATCCAGCCACAGATCCCATTCGTTGCCAGACTTTTGATACCATCTCACCTGGTTGTACGATATATTGATATTATAGCTGGAAGCGCCGGAATAATTTCCGCAGTTGATACCTGTGTTTGAAACCGGCGTGCTTGAGCTGTAAATATAATTATGGTCCATTTTAATGTTCGATCCGCCTACTACCTGCATACCTACGTAGCCAGAATTAAGTACATAATTTTGACGGGCAACCTGGTATGATCCGCCAACATCGCCTAAAACAATACCTGCAGCACCACCTGAATCCATCTGCACCTGGCCGCCTCTGAGCCAGTTACCATATACCATAATAGAGTCGCCTTGTATTCCGCTTGATTTATATAAGCTGATACCATCCTGCGGATGCTGTGCTACGCCGACAACGTTTTCGCATCTGTTATACATGATCCTGTTTCCCCCGCCGGTTACCGAAGCAAATTGTACAAAGCAGCCATCAGGGAACGGCCCGTTCATATTTAAGAATTGATTACTGTTTACCACAATTCCGGAACCCTGGTAAACGTGTACGCCGGATTTTACATTGGTAATAAAGCAATTTTGAACATAAACATTCTTGCAATTGTTCAGCATTATCCCGAATCCGGATGAATTCATTATCACACAGTTTTGAATTACTATATTGTTGCAGTTAATAAACGTTATACCGTTGGTGCCGCCAGAGATCAACAATCCGCTTAAAGTAATATTGTTTTTATTCGTGTACGAGATCGGGGATGACGTTGTGTAAGCGCTTGCTAAAGATTTACTGTTAAATGTGCTACCGACTGAACTGGTTGATGTGGAGGGTAACACTTCGGCGTCTCGCTGACATGAGGTGATGAATGCCAGTGGAGCCAGTATCATAAGAAGTTTTACAATACCGGCTGCACGGCTTGATTTGTGGTTTTTCATAATAGTTAAATTAATTAGAGCTGTTGTTGTGAATTTGCATAAATTATTGGATTTCAACGAAAAAAAATTCTTACCTCAACTCGCTTATATCCAACAAATTAAATTATTATTTTAATTAGACACTCTTATACGTTATTGTTTATCAATTAGTTACAAATACATAATTAAATGTTCAAACAATTTCCGAGCGCTTAAAATAAAATTTCCACAATTTGTGAAGAAGTATTGTTGGAAATTCGTTAAAGAAGAATTTTTTACCACGTAATTAAGATGTTTTAATTGGCTTCGTGTAAATTCTTTTGGAGAATGAGCTAAAATGGCGTGTTAACAAACTGCTAATTACCAGAATTTTAACGGTATTATTTAAAGTTAATTTAGTGTTCGCTCCTTTTGGTAAATGCCTGGTAGCGAGGATCAAAATATGAAAGATTTAAATTGACGACAGGACTATTAAAAATCAGCGGCCTATAGTAATCTATAGGCCGCTGTTTTGGTAACGAATTATAAGATATTTTACTAATATTTAAATTAGTTCATCGTGATAATGGTTGTCGGCAGTACACTTGCACTGATATTCGCTTTCTGAATATTGGTACTCCAACCGGCTGGGGTAGCTACGTGATCTAACCATAAATCCCACTCGTTACCGGATTTCTGGATCCATTTCACTTTATTATAGGATATATTGATGTTCCCGCTGGATTTACCCGAATAATTCCCACAGTTGATACCGGTGTTTGAAACCGGTGTGCTGGAACTATAGATGGTATTATGATCCATTTTAATACTGTTACCACCAACAACCTGCATGCCTACATAACCTGAATTAACTACGATATTGTTTCTTGCAACCTGGTATGAACCACCTACGTCGCCCAACACTACACCGGCGGCGCCGCCTGAATCCATCTGCACCTGGCCGCCTCTGATCCAGTTGCCTATTACCTGGATCGAATCGCCTAGCTTTCCGCTGGATTGATACAGGTTAATGCCATCCTGCGGATGACCGTGGTAAGCATCATCCTGGCATTTGTTATTGTTGATTTGGTTGCCGCCGCCCGTAACACTTGCAAACTGAACAAAGCAGCCGTCGGGAAACGGACCATTCATATTGTAAAACTGGTTATTGTTTACTTTGATGGTCGATCCCTGGTAAACATGCACTCCCGATTTGGCATTGGTTACATAGCAATAGTCAACAGTGACGTTAGTACAGTTATTCAGCATAATACCAAAGCTGGAAGTGTTATAAATTTTGCAATTGGTAATGTGAACATTGTTACAGTTGTAAAGTGCAATACCATTAGTTCCTCCTTTAATAGAAAGACCGCTGATAGTGATGTTGCTTTTGCTGTAATAAGAAATAGGGGAGGAAGTTGTATAAATTGTAGCCAGCGCATTACTGGTAAATGAACCACTCATGGAGTTGGACGACACGGTGGTGGTACTTGTTGCCGGTGTAACTTGTGCATCTTGTTTACATGAAGCGCCAAATAACACAAGAGCCAGTACTGCAAAATGGGTGGCAATACTGGCTCTGCAGTTCAGTTTTGATGTTTTCATAATAGTTAAATTAATTAGATTTACAGGAGCGAAGTTGCATAAAATATTGGATTTCAAATAATAAAATATTTTATCTAAACGACAATTCTCTTCCAAAGAGGAAAACTATTTATCATTTGTAAAAATAGAACTGATTGATTTTCAATTAATTAACTCGAGGCGTGTCAATTTGCTTCTTTCTTTTTGCGAGAGCGATAAAATTTCCACCGTTTGTGAATAAAAATTGTCAGAAATAATTAAAACAATATTTATTTGCTATGGAGTTAAAGATATTTTCATGCTATTTGTGTAACAAAACCGTGACTTTTATAAAAAATACAAAGGCTACAAAGAATTATTTACCAATATTTTAGAAGAATTATTTAAAGTAATTTAGGTGTATGGATGATACTTTAAAAAATCATAAATAACTCTTCGGAGTTTAAATTGATTTAACACTGCATCCTAAATGAAAAAGAGAGCATGCAATTTATGCAGGCTCTCTTTTTTATTTAAAATGATTGAATATTTTCTGCTATTTAAATTAGTTCATGGTTATCAAAGGTGAAGCGACCGCGCTTGAGCTGATATTTGCCTTTTGAACGTTGGTGCTCCAACCCGTTGGCGTAGCTACTTTGTCAAGCCATAGATCCCACTCTTTCCCGGATTTCTGGATCCACTTGACCCAATTGTATGAGACATTGATGTTCCACATAGATTGGCCCGAGTAATTGCCAACATTAATTCCGGTATTAGACACAGGAGTGCTTGAACTGTATATTGTATTGTGGTCCATTTTGATATTATTGCCACCAACAACTTGCATACCTACGAATCCTGAGTTAACTATCTTGTTCCAGCGGGCTACTTGGTATGAACCGCCTACGTCGCCTAATACAATACCTGCAGCACCGCCTGAGTCAAACTGAACCTGGCCGCCTTTGATCTGGTTGCCAATTACCTGGATAGAGTCACCCAGTTTACCGTTAGATTGGTATAAGCTTATACCATCCTGCGGGTGGCCATGCCATGCATCATCTTGGCATTTGTTATTATTGATCTGGTTGCCGCCGCCGCTTACACTGCAATATTGAACAAAACAACCGTCAGGGAACGGACCGTTCATATTATAGAACTGGTTATTGTTCACTTTTATACCCGATCCTTTATAAACATGTACGCCTGACTTGGCATTTGTTACGTAGCAATAGTCAACCGTAATATTGGTACAGTTGTTGAGCATAATACCAAAACTAGAGGTATTATAAACTTTGCAATTAGTAATGTGAACATTGTTACAGTTGTAAAGCGCAATACCGTTGGTGCCGCCATTGATGGAGAGACCACTGATGGTAATGTTGTTTTTACTGTAATAAGAAACCGGAGAAGAAGATTTGTAAGTAGTTGCCAACGCATGACTGGTAAAAGAACCGCTCATCGAATTAGTTGGAACTTCAGTTGAGGATGTTGCAGCGGGTTGAACTTGAGAATCCTTACTGCATGAGGTGACTAGTGATGTTGTAAATAATCCTATTATTACAACGAGAGCCAGTGTGTACTGTCTTTTCATAATAGTTAAATTAATTTGAAGCTTAGACGTCAAATTGAATAAAATATTGTGTCTCAGATGAAAATAAATTTCATCTGAACGTTGAAACAGACAGCGAGCTTCTATTGCTTTCTTTTCTTTTTATTTTATAAATATTTGATTTTTAATAATTTAAGAATGTTTTTTGTCAACTTGTTTTTATTTAAAAATTCTCAAAATTAATTTCCACATTTTGTGAAAAAAGTCAATCCGAAAATTCTTCAAAGTATATTTTATTTTTCAAAACTTAATTTAATTTCATTTGTTTGAGGCAATTCAGTAATAAAATGTCATTTTATTATGGATTCTGTAAAATAATTTAACAACCAGTTATAATTTTATTGTACTTGTAAGAGCGTCAAAATAGAATTTGGTCTTATTAATTAAGTTCAAACAGTAATTTTAAAATACATCTGTTTAATAATAAAGGGAAACGGATCACTCTGCTTCCCTTTAATTTATATTTAGTTTAATGTAATGATAGTGGCTGGAAGGATACTTGCAGTAATATTAGCTTTCTGAGTATTTGTGCTCCAGCCGGTTGGTGTCAGTCCTGATGTCCAAAGGTCTTGTTCCTGGCCATTAGTTTTAAAGTATTTCACCTTGTTATAGCTCATATTGATATCCGAGCTTGACTTTCCGGAGTAATTACCATAACAAAGTCCGCAATTTGAATAAGGAGTAACGCCACCATATATAACATTGTGGTCCATTTTAATGTGGGTACCACCCTGTACCTGCATGCCAACAAAACCGCCGTTAACAACATAGTTGTTTCTGGCCACCTGGTATGATCCGCCTACGTCACCTAAAACGATACCTGCACCGCCACCGCTGGTGTTATAATACTGGCCTCCACGGATCCAGTTGCCGATCACCTGAATCGAGTCGCCTGGTAAACCGTTTGATTGGTATACGCTCAACCCGTCTTCAGGTTTACCAACACCCGGGTCGTCTTGACAACGGTTATAGTTGATCTGGTTACCACCGCCGCTCACATTTACAAACTGAACGAAGTTACCACCAGGGAACGGTCCGTTGATGTTTCTAAACTGGTTAGTGTTAATTCGGATACCAGATGAATTTTCAACGTGTACGCCTGATACACCACCGGTAACATAGCAATTGTTCATATATATGTTTTTGCAGTTTCCGGTCAGGTAAACTTCGTACTTGCTGGCGTTTGCCAAATGGCAGTTGGTAATGGTCACGTTGCTGCAATTATTGAGATATATACAATAGGTACCGCCTGTAATAGATAAACCGCTGATAGTAATATTGCTTTTACCGCTATAGCTTATTGCCGAAGAAGCTTTGTAAGTTGTAGCTAACGATTTGCTGGTAAAATCTGCAGCGGCAGTGTTTGCAACAGAAGTAGTTTGCGTGGTTTGAGGAGTAACTTCTGCATCTTTCGAGCATGAAGCAATGAATAATGTTGCGCTAAGCGCGGCCATGGACATGGCAATCCCCTTACGGAGTTGTCTGTTCTGTAATTTCATAATAGTTAAATTAATTAGACCTCTTAGACGCGGTATTGTAGATATTATTGTACACAAGTGTACTTTTTTTCTGAATTACTGTATTTGATGGCTGACAAATGATAAGAAAAGCCATAAAAATTGTTGAATTAATCAACTGATATTTAGATGCTTAAATCTATAAGACCCATGACTTGAATTTTTTATCCACATGTTATAAAATTTTAGCCATCAAGGGTAAAAAAGGCGAATAAAAAGAGTTTTTATAAGTATATTTTCAAATTAGTTAATATTTATCCGAAAAATTTTGACTTACATCGCGTATGCGAACATATATTTGACCATTATCTATTTCTTTGGAATATCATTTTGAATTCTTATTATCGCACTAAATAATCAACCTTAATTTATCACATGAATACCCACCCCACATTAATTAAGCTTCTTAGCGTTTTATTAATCGCATCTGTTCTCGTAAGCTGTAAATCACACGAACCCGGTACCTGGAAAAACGACAAAATTGAATCAGGAACCAGGGATGATTTTCATAAGCTTAACGACCAGGTAATGGCCGGACTAAAGGCGAACGATCACCTTAAAATGGATGCATTGTTTTCACAGGAATTGCTGCAAAATACCGGCAAGTTGCGGTTAATTGAACTATGCAGCAACCATTTAAAGGATGGGACATATGAGCTGATGGACGAATATTATGTTGTTAATAAAGACCGTAGTGCAACAAAAATTCAATCATTAAATGAGGGCATTAAAAATTACTCCCTTGGCTACCAGCCAGAGAATCGGGAGATGTATTTTGCTTTCTTTGTTCCAAAAGATATACCTAATAAATACCTCATATCTGTTATTTACAGTAAGTATAACTACGGATGGAAAGTAAGCCACCTGGAAGTAAGTCCATATACATTTAACGGTAAGACAGCCCCCGAACTGTTTGATCTGGCTAAAGAGATGTATGCAAAAAAATACCTCCTGGATGCATTGGCCGATGCTCAGCTGGCTCAGTCATGTACTGTGCCTTGCGATGGCTGGAGCTACCCGGATGAGGTTGATATCCATAATTTCGGAGCAAAAGTTCTTGACGAGATCAATAAAAAATATGTTTTCCCATTTTCGGTAACCCAAATACCTAGTCGTCCGCTAATATTTAGCGTAACCACTCAGCAAACTCCCGAGGGCACTTACCCTGCAGTATATTACAGGTCGACTGTGAAATTGAAAGATGTGAAAGGTTTACAAAAGGAAAACGACAATTTGAAAAAGGTAATTGGTAAGATCATCCCTGGCATCGATCAAAACAAGAAATATGTTTACTATGATGTCTTCAATGAATTTCCAAAGTATAGTACTTCGGTAGATCGTTATGAAATGATAGATAAGCTGAAATAACAGATTATTCTCTCACAAAACTCATATGTCCCTTAGATCAGCCAGGTCTAAGGGATATATTTTGTAACAAAGTTGAGATACCACCCGGAAACTTTTTAAAAATTTTGCAAAAGTTAGGTAATGCTAAAATTTTGCTTGATATTAGTTACGCTTTCTCTGAGCCTAAATTAAACTACATGAAACGCAGTTATTACATCGTGGCATTGATCATGCTCACGTTTTTTGTCATATCATTCCTGACCAATATTATCGGTCCGTTATCCCCCGAATTCATCAAAGATTTTAAACTAAGCGATCTGCTTGCCGGGGCTCTTCCATTTGCATTTTTTATAGCCTATGGTGTAATGTCTATTCCGTCAAGCATGCTGGTTCAAAAGTATAACGAGAAGACCATCATGGTGGCTGCTTTCGTTGTTGCTTTTTTAGGTTCGTTACTCTTAGCAGCGGTACCAAATTATCTGACAGCCATGGTATCGCTTTTCCTGATCGGTTGTGGTATGGCCATGCTGCAAGTAGTGATCAATCCCTTATTAAGGACAGCTGGCGGGGCGGAGAATTATGCGTTCACTTCGGTTCTGGCACAATTGATATTCGGGGGAGCTTCCTTTGTTAGTCCGCTGGTATATTCTTATATGGTGGCCCACTTAAATGCGGGAGATCATTCGGGTGTTTTTTCCATACTACAACCCCTGGTTCCGCACGGGCTTAACTGGATATCGTTATACTGGCTCTTTACAGTTATCTGCCTTTTCATGTTTGTGATCCTTCTTGTTTCAAAGTTCCCGAAAGTGGAGTTGCAGAGTGATGAAAAAGCTGGTCCGTGGGAAAGCCACGTAAAGCTTTTCAAAAGACCGGTGGTTATTGCTTACTTCATCGCGCTGTTCTGCTACGTGGGCACTGAGCAGGGCGTATCTTACTGGATGTCCCAGTTTTTGTTTGAATATCATCACTTCGACCCGCAGGTGGCCGGTGCTAATGCTGTGGCCTATTTTTGGGGATTGATGCTGATCGGCGGGATAATTGGATTGCTGCTCCTCAAGGTAATGGATAGCCGTAAACTACTAATATTATTTACTATACCCGCTATGATCTGCCTGTCGCTGGGATTATTTGGCAGTGCGCAGGTTTCCTTATACTCATTCTCTATCGTGGGTTTCTTTATGTCAGTAATGTATCCTATCATATTCTCGCTTGCACTGAGCTCGGTTAGTGAAGATCATGGCTCATTTGCAGGTATACTGGTTACCGGTATCATCGGCGGAGCGGTTGTACAGATACTGATTGGTGCATTGGGCAATGTTATCGGTCTGCGAGGGGGTATGATGTTCCTGTACATCACTTTCGGCTACATGCTCAGCATCGGTTTTTGGGCAAAACCACTCATTACAAATCAAACTGTTTTTGATAAAAAGGATTAATATATAAATGGATATAAAAGTTATAGGCATCGATTTGGGTGCAACCAATATTCGCGGTGCTGTTGTTATTGGGGATACATTGTTAAATATTGTTTCGGCACGCATTCACAGCGATGGCACAGTGGAGGAAGTGCTGGAGGATATTTACCAGGTGGTGGATGCTTTGATAGATGATAGTATTACAGCGATCGGAATAGGCGTACCCAGCGTGGTGGATGTGTTGAACGGAATTGTATATGATGTACAATATATCCCGTCGTGGGTTGAGGTGCCTTTGAAACGGTTGATGGAAGAGAAATATCACATCCCTGTTTTTGTAAACAATGATGCCAATTGCTTTGCGGTGGGAGAATATCATTTTGGAAAAGGCAAGGGTTTTGGTTCAGTGATCGGTTTAACATTGGGCACAGGTTTAGGTGCGGGTGTCATCATCAATGGTAAACTCTACGCGGGTTATAATTGCGGCGCAGGTGAATTCGGCTTATTCAGCTACCTGGATAATATCCTGGAGTTTTATTGCAGCGGCTCGTTCTTTCAGAATGTTTATCAGCTGGATGGTGTAAAGGTTTTTGAAGATGCACAAAAAGGTGATGCCCGGGCATTGGAATTATACAAGGAGTTAGGTACGCACATCGGTCATGCTATCAAAATGGTGATGTATGCTTATGATCCGCAGCTGATTATTTTAGGCGGATCGGTTCGTCATGCCTATGATTTCTTCCAGGAAATGATGTGGGAGCAGATCAAAACCTTTGCTTATACCAAATCAGCTGAGCGGATAAAGATCGAAGTATCAGCATTGCAAAACAGCGGCATACTGGGCGCAGCTGCTTTGTATTATGATGCGCAATAAGTCATTTTTCATAGCGATGGGTTTCAAACCCATCGCTATGAAAAATAGAATATTCCTTTTTCTGGTTTCAGTTACAAACTGAAGCCATTAGTTGAGACATTAAATAACACTCAAATAATCTGTCATGAAAAAGATTTACTTCTTATTCCTATTGGCATTGCTTGTCAATTATTCTTTTGCGCAAGACAATGAAACCCACCGGATGATATTAAAAGATGGCTGGCAAATGCAGTCGGTTACGAAAGATGCCACACCGGGTGCAACGGTATCGCAAACACAATTCGAGCCGAAGGGATGGTATCAGATCAGTGTGCCATCGACAATCATTGCCGGTTTGCTGGCCAATCATGTGTATGATTTCGACCCTTTTTTCGGGAAGAATTTTGAGAAACTTAATGATCCGGCACTGGATAAGCCCTGGTGGTTTAGAAAAGAATTTGAGTTACCGGCATCCGAAAAGGATAAAAACGTGGTGCTTAAACTACATGGCATCAATTATAAAGCTAATGTTTGGCTGAATGGAACATTAATAGCCGACTCAACTAAAATAAAAGGGCCGTTCCGCATTATTGAGTTGGATGTTACCAAACAGATCAAAAGCGGGAACAATGTATTGGCATTGGAAATTCTCCGTCCGTTCAATCCAAATAAAGAGAAAGGCGACCTTGCAATAGATTATGCAGACTGGATACACTATCCGCCAGATTACAATGGTGGTATCGTAAACGATGTCGAAATAAAAACTTATGACAAAGTAGGCATACAATACCCATTGGTGACCACCCATTTTGATATGCCATCGCTGGCGATTGCGCACCTGACAGTAGACGCATTGGTAACTAACTACTCAAAAAATGAACAGAACGTAACCGTAAAAGGTAAGATCAACAACGATATTACTTTTGAAAAGAAAGTGCATTTAGGACCAAATGAGATCAAGAATGTAACCTTTACTCCTGCCGAATACAAGCAACTGAATATTAAAGATCCGCATATCTGGTGGCCATGGCAATATGGTAAACCTGAGTTGAATCATATCGAATTATCTGTAGAACGTGGCGGTGCTGTAAGCAATTCTATAGCTGAGAACTTTGGCATCAGGGAGATGACCTCTAAACTGATCGATGACCACTCGCGTGTGTTTATAGTTAACGGGAAACGTATTATGATACGCGGTGCGGCTTGGTCTCCGGATATATTTCAGCGCAGATCAAAAGAAAGACAAGAGCAAGAGATTCGTCTATATCGTGATATGAATATGAACATCGTCCGCTCCGAAGGAAAGATGGAGGACGATCATTTTTACGCCATGTGCGATAAATACGGCATGCTGGTAATGACCGGCTGGATGTGCTGCGGTGCATGGCAATATCCTGAGAATTGGGACAAGGCTAAAAGAGAAGTCGCCATGGCATCTGACAGCAGCGTGATGTACTGGTTGCGTAACAAACCAAGCCTGATGGTTTGGCTCAACGGTAGCGATATGCCACCTCGCGATACCAGCGTTGAGCGCGATTATCTAAAAATAGAAAAAGCATTAAAGTGGCCGAATCCTACCATATCGACCGCTAATGAAAGTAAATCAAAAGTATCCGGCTTTAGTGGTGTGAAAATGGCAGGCCCGTATGAATGGGTGCCGCCGATCTACTGGGAAACTGACTCGACCGGGAAATACGGCGGTGGTACCTGGAGCTTTGCAACAGAAATCTCTCCGGGCCCATCAATTCCGCCTTATGAGAGTTTGATCAAATTTATCCCGAAGGATTCGCTTTGGTATACTTCAGCCGACTGGAACTACCACTGCGGTACCATGACCTTCGGCACCACTAAAGTATTCAATGCGGCGTTGATTGGACGATATGGCAACCCTGCTAACATCAAACAATATATAGCCGAAGCACAAGCGCAGAATTATGAAGCGCACCGCGCGATGATGGAAGGCTATGGGCTACACAAATACCATACTGCCACCGGCGTGGTACAATGGATGGGCAGCAACCCATGGCCGGGACTGATCTGGCATACTTATGACTATTACCTATATCCGGCGGGTACATATTTCGGTATGAAGAAATCAATGGAGCCGCTGCATATTATGTATTCCTATGCATCAAATTCTGTGAATTTGATTAATTCGCTACAAGAAAAATTCAATGGTTTAAAAGCCGAAGCAACAATCTACAACCTCGATGGAACCAAAAAATATTCCAATACAGTTGCCACCAGCGTAGATGCTGACGGCGTACAAAAATGTTTTTCCTTACCTGCTATTACAGGTTTATCAACTACCTATTTCCTGAAATTAGAGTTAAAAGATGCTGCCGGGAAAATAAAAGACATCAACTGGTACTGGCTATCTACCAAACCGGATGTATTGAACTGGAAGAAATCAAAATGGTATATGACACCTGAAACATCATATACTGATTTTTCTGCCCTGAAAAATATCGGCAAAACCCCATTAAAAGTTTCTTATCAAACCGAAAAAGGCGCTGATACCACCAGGCACGCAGTTACCATCACTAATACCGGTAAAACGGTGGCCTTCCAGGTACATTTGCGTGCCCTGAAAGGTAAGGGTGGGGACGATATCCTGCCGGTGATCTTCAGCGATAATTACCTGGAATTGGCTCCCGGTGAAACCAGGGTGATCCATTGTAAATATGCTGATAAAGATGCTGCGCATGCTGAGCCTTACTTTGTGACATCGGCATGGAATATCGATATGGGGGCAAGCAAAACAGAAAAGGAATCAGGCTTTGAAGAAGGTTGGGTGAAATAATCGAGGCAAAAAATGTTGAACGAAAATGCATTATGGACGAAAGTTCATAATGCATTTTTTTGTGCTGATTATCAAAGCCTTTGGGGTTTTCGGAATAAATGGTTAACATTAGGTTTATTTTTTAATTAAAACTTCCGTAAAAGCTCATAAATGAAGAAAACTCTACGTTTACTACTGCTTTTAACTATTGGGCTCTGTTCCATATCATCTCTCCCGGCTTTCGCACAGGATCATTTATTAAAAGGTATTGTTAAGGACAATCAGGGGCTTCCAATTCCCGGGGTTTCCATCCTTATCAAAGGCACGAACCAGGGAGTCGCTACTGCAAACGACGGTACTTTTTCTCTTAGACTTAGTGGCTCTGCAAATGTGCTTCAGATATCATCAGCCGGGTATGAAAAAAAGGAAATTGAGATCAAAGGAGAAACCAGCATCACAATCGTTCTGGAAGAATCAAAAGCGGAATTGAAAGAAGTAGTGGTAGTAGGCTATGGCACACAAAAGAAAAGCGAAGTTACCGGGGCCATATCTTCCATTAAAAACAAAGATTTTAAAGATCAGCCCGTATCTAACCTGGCTGCAAGCATAGAGGGTAAACTATCCGGAATCAACGTAACGCAACCCTCTGGAACTCCGGGAGCAGGCTTGCTTGTAAGTATCCGCGGAGCGCAAAATCCTTTATATGTGGTGGATGGTGTGCCGATGGAAAGTGAAAGCAATTCATCATTGGGAACTTCCTATGATCTTTCGGGGCAATCCGTAGGAAGCGGGCAGAATATCAGTTCGATCTCTGATATCAATCCTGATGATATTGAATCTATTGAAGTGTTGAAGGATGCATCCAAAGCCATTTACGGTTCTCGCGCTGCTAACGGCGTAGTACTGATCACCACTAAAAGAGGTAAAGCGGGCAAAACAGTTTTTGATTTCAATGTAAATTATGGGTCGCAATCTATTGAGAAAGAAATACCTTTCCTGAACTCCCAGCAGTTTTATAACCTAACCAATACGGCTATTAAAAATGATATCTGGGTTTATCATAATGATATTGCTAACAATAACCCCAATCCGCATTTTTCGCTAGATGATCTGCAAAGTGTAGGTATCCTTGATGCTGACGGCAACCCGATACCAAATCCTGCTGCGCCATATTATGACCTGGCAAGCGGCATTAATACCAATTGGGAGAACCAGATATTCAGGACTGCGCCTGTTGTAAGCTACGAGCTATCGGCGCGAGGCGGTGATGAAAAGACCAAATTTTTTGTTGGCGGCGGTTACTTCGACCAGGACGGTATCATTATCACTAACTACTACAAGCGCTATAATTTCCGAACCAATATCGATAATCAGGCAACGGATAGAATTAGTTTCGGTACCAATATCAGCGCTTCGCACTCTGATAATAAACGCAGCTTTAATGATAACACCTATACCGGTGTTGTGACGAACGCTTTAGGCGCGTCCCCGTTGATGCCCGTATATTCATCGCCGGGTGTTTATGCTGACTTTAACAATTACCAGGCTTACTGGCTGTCGGATAACCCGGTAAAATCGGCCAAAGAGATCAATGCCCATACTTATACCGACCGTTTTATCGGATCAGTTTATGGCGAATATAAGATCACAAAGGATTTTAAATTCAGAAGTACCTGGTCCATTGATTACGATAATGTAAACGACAACCAATACTTTTCACCATTGACTGTGGATGCCCAGACTGACGGGGGTAAATTGCTTCTCGGCGAAAACAAACATGCTACCTGGCTGAATGAGAATCTGTTTACTTACCAGCACTCTTTTGGTAAAAATCATCTGAATTTGTTGGGCGGATTTTCGCAACAGCAGACGGAGATACAGCAACAGGCTACAAAAGGAATAGGCTTCCCTCAAACTGGTGGGGTGCAGAACATTAATAATGCAGCATTATCAACCAATATCCCGGTGCTTTATCCCAAAATTTATACTGATCTCAACTCCTTCATCTCGCGGGCAAATTATGATTATGATAACAAGTATTTGCTGGCAGTCATTATGCGTGCCGACGGTTCATCGAAATTTGAACAAGGCCATAGATGGGGATATTTCCCTTCAGTTTCTGCCGGATGGAATGTTTCAAGCGAGAGCTTTTTAGCTAATAGCAAATTCATCGATGCATTAAAGCTTCGTGCAAGCTACGGCACATCCGGACAGCAGGATAATGTCCCTGATTACCTGAATTATGCTTACTGGGGTACTGCCAAATACAACGGGAGCTCTGGTTTTGTACCGATCAACCTGTTATCGTCGAACCCGTTAACCTGGCAGGTGAATACCATTTTTAATGTAGGTGCCGATTTTGAATTGTTTCATCATTTCCTGAACGGATCGGTCGAATACTTTATTTCCAATCAAGCCAGACTGTTAAACCCCGCACAGGTAGAGGGCACAACAGGATTCCAGACCGTGTATACCAATTCCGGGAAAATTCAGGATAGGGGTTTGGAGATACAACTGACAACCAACAATATCAGAACCAATAACTTTAGCTGGACGAGCTCCTTTAACATCTCTTTCTTAAAAAATGTTGTTAAATCCCTGTCGGTTGATGACCAGTTGGTGAGCTCTTATACCGACCAATCGCCTACTAATATTTTAAAAGTAGGAAAACCGGTTGGCGAGTTTATCGGTGTGCGTTTTGCCGGTGTTGATCCTGCCAATGGCGATGCTTTATATTATGCAGCCGATGGTACCAAAGAACGCGCCGACCAGGTAAACTTTACCCGCGATGAAACGACCATCGGCAGTCCGCGGCCAAAGTTTTTTGGTGGTTTTACCAATAATTTTAAATACAAGCAATTCGATCTGATGATTGCTACACAATTCTCTTACGGCAATAAAGTGTTTAACCTGATCCGAACAACTTACGAAAGCTTAGGATGGAGCAGCGCCTCGACACCAGGCGGTGCTTACCTGGGTGGAGTGTACGCCAATAACGATACAAGAGTACTAAACGCCTGGTCGCATCCCGGGCAAGTGACCGATATCCCCCGGCCTTCATTTTTATTACAGAACTATTTCCCCAACTCCGATGAATTTTTAGAGAATGGCTCCTTCATGAAAATACGTACCGTTAACATCGGCTATACGATAGATAAGCCAAAATACTTTAGCAGCGTGCGGATATACATACAGGCCGAAAACCTGCTCACTATAACTAAGTATATTGGTTTTGATCCGGAAGTGAGCTCAACAGGCGGAGGTAATGATTCTACAGCGGGGATAGATTTTGCGGCATACCCGCCTGCACGGACTTTAAGCATAGGTGTTGATCTGAAATTTTAAGAAGCAGGAAAAATGAAAAGAATTAAAAATATAGCAGCTTTTGGTTTCATCCTCGCATCGGCAGTGTTGATCAGCAGTTGTGCCAAGCTGAACCAGGTATCGCCTACCGCTGTGCAGAATACCCAGCTTTTTAAAGACTCTATTGGGTTATCGGAAGCTGTTACCGGGATGTACAGCACGCTGGAAGCGCCAGAATATTACGGCGGTTATTATCCCATGTTTGCCGATCTGAACAGCGATAATGGTGTAGCAGGCGGTTATAATAACACCTCGCTAAATGAATTTGGCTTGTACAGCGTTACCT
>NZ_DATCRU010000108.1:0-41007 GCF_036568825.1 Mucilaginibacter sp.
GTATAGTATTACCCTCTCTTCTTCGGGTGTGAGCTTGTTGTATCCCATATTGTTTAATTAGTGAATGAGTGAGTTAGTGAATGAGTGATTGTATTCCTTTTCACCGTTACAACAAATATACGATGGGCTTGGTGTTTTGATTTTTGGAGTAAGTGCTTGTTTACATTGGGTTGACTAGGCTAATTTTTAAACTTGTCATGCTGAACGATAGTGAAGCATCCGTCGCGAATAATACCTTAATAGACGCGCACATATATTCGGAGATTCATTGAAATTCTAGTTACCTAACAAATCCCGTAATAGATTCTTCGCTCTCGCTCAAAATGACAAACCGTTTTGTTCCGTTCGTTATTTTGTAACAGTAGTTGTGGAACAATATCTCCGACTCGTCATTGCGAATTTGTCTGAACCTGAATTATCAGAATTTAGGGGTTAACAGAATTCGAGCAATTCCGTAATTATATAAATTCGGGTTCTGATACAAACAAAAACATTATAAACAACTACTGTATTTGACCATAACTGTCATAGTGTTTTTCTATGATCTTTTTATATTCCAATATAAATCCTTGTGCTAATTCTGTAAAAAAATCGATTGAGTCTTTTAAACTGTTAAATCTAGTGGCAGACAATGTGGTTACTGCATTGGCGAGAATATATTCTAATCCCTTATAATTCCATGCACCGTAATTACCTTTTAAATAAGATCGGGATGCACCGAAATCCCCCTCATTTTCAATTATATGTTGTAAACTATGCAGTATCTTCCAGAAAATCCAACCCGGTAAAGCAAGGTTTTGGTTTAAAGACGGGTATTTGCCGAATTCTCTAATCGTTTTTATATTTTCAAGAATATTTTTAATCGTTAGTATAAGATTGACTCTTACTCTTTCTGCTTTGGGGTTAATTAGAATTAAATAATTTTCCGCTCTATTCAAATCAATCTTAGCCTGCCACATAAGGCTTTCCAATTCGCAAATCTGAGTTTTAAAAATATCTCTATTGTTATTATATGATTCGAGTCTACTTTTATTCTCTTCGAGTAGCTTCTCAAGATATAAATACTCTTTCACTGATGCTTCCATGATTGATTATGTTTATTTATAAATATACGATAAAGCAAGGTTAATTTATTTTCCTTATACATATTTACAAATGTCTGACCAATAAAAAATCCCAGCCATTTCTGACCAGGATTTCTCATATCTCAAATCTAATATCTCAGATCTATTTCTTCAATTCTTCCGCCATAGCAGCGCCTATATCGGCAGGAGATTTTACTACGCGGATACCGCATTCTGCCATGATCTTCATTTTGGCAGCAGCAGTATCATCAGCGCCGCCAACGATCGCACCGGCGTGACCCATTCTGCGTCCCGGAGGAGCGGTTTGGCCTGCGATGAAACCTACTACAGGTTTTGTTCCATTCTCTTTTATCCAGCGTGCAGCTTCAGCCTCCATGCCGCCGCCTATTTCGCCTATCATAATGATACCATGCGTGTCAGGGTCGTTCATCAGTAATTCAACTGCTTCTTTGGTGGTAGTGCCGATGATCGGGTCTCCACCTATACCGATAGCTGTAGTAATACCCATTCCGGCTTTCACTACCTGGTCTACCGCTTCGTAAGTTAAAGTTCCTGATTTTGATACTACGCCTACATTACCACTGCGGAAGATAAAGCCCGGCATGATACCGATCTTCGCCTCACCAGCAGTAATGATACCAGGACAGTTAGGACCGATCAAACGGCTGTTTCTGCCTCTCAGGTATTCCTTCACCTGGATCATATCCTTGGTTGGGATACCTTCAGTGATACAAACGATCACACCGATACCTGCCTCGGCTGCTTCCATAATGGCATCGGCAGCAAATGGCGGTGGTACGAAAATGATAGAAACGTTAGCGCCGGTTTTGGCAACTGCATCGGCTACGGTATTAAAAACAGGTCTGTCAAGGTGAGTGTTGCCGCCCTTGCCGGGAGTAACACCACCAACCACTTGTGTACCATATTCGATCATTTGCGATGCGTGGTAAGTACCTTCCTGGCCGGTAAAACCCTGAACTATTACTTTGGAATCTTTGTTTACGAGAACGCTCATAGATTTTATTATGTGTGCGCAAAGCTAAAGTTATTCATGGTAATCTCAAAGTCAATTACGATTTACGAATTACGATTTTAGATTTGCGAATTACGATTGATTAATACGCCCCGTTATCGCAGGGTGCAAGGCGGTTTGGCGTTGCGGTGAGTGTCCTTCTGTTACATTCTGCCTACAACTGCGACAGCGTAAAGCAGCGACTACCGATTCAATGGCAAATCGCTATTAATAAATTTTCTATATGGTTTTTGCAGCCTCCCTTTTATGCCGGTAAGATCAAGCATGTATTTAAGACAACTATATAGCTTTTTAGTTGAGTTTGGTGCATACCAAGCGATTATGTGATACCTTCTATCGTCCTTCCCTTCAAACAGCCAAACATCGTCATAAAATGTCGAAGTTTTTTCGTCACCATTACATGAGTCCATCTGCCAAAAATGCATATCATGCACCTTTTTAGTAAACTCAAGCCATTGACTTTCTGATATCTCCTTACTTTTTAGCGGATCGGCTTTTCTCTTCTCAGCATACCATACAGCATTGCTTTTAGACCACGAAACTGAGTAGCTATTTGCCTTTTTTTGGATACTGATAATATACTCATGATAATTAAGCGTGGGCAAACATAGAAACCTGTATTCCTCGTCTGAAATTGTATCTTTATAAAGCTTTTGCTTCATTCCAAAAAACCTGAACTGGCGAATCCAACCATAGGCATATCGCATTTCACCATTTACTACAGGATGAACTCTCCTTTTAACAGATTGGCCATGGCTATAAACTGATAGTAACAGAAGCGGAACAATAAGGAAGATTGTTTTTTTCATACTATAAATTTAAAGTTTATAGTAGTTTTTCACCGGTAACCTGTCAATTATTTTTAAATGCAGAACGATGCAATAGTGATTATTTGTCCGTCCGTCATAATATGCCACATAGTATAATGACACTGCATGACAGCCTACATTCCATCAATCGTAATTCTAAAATTGTAAATCATTCGGCCTGCGCCACAGGCGTAAACTCCTTCTCGCTCTTCGCTATCACGATACAGGCTATTCCATTGCCTATCATGTTGGTGAGCGCCCTTGCCGTCGACATAAAGCGATCTACACCTAATAATAATGCCACGCCTTCAACCGGTATCACTTTAATAGCTGTTAAGGTAGACGTGAGTACAATAAAACCGCTGCCAGTTACCCCCGCTGCGCCTTTAGAGGTGATCATGAGGATACCGATAATAACCAATTGCTGTTCTAACGATAAAGGAATATTAAACACTTGCGCCAGGAAGATGACTGACATAGAAAGGTAAATCGTCGTTCCATCCAAATTAAAAGAATACCCTGCCGGAATCACTAACCCGACTACCGATTTGGCACAACCGAATTTTTCCATCTTTTCCATCATGCTTGGTAATACAGTTTCTGATGATGAGGTACCCAGTACGATCAAAATTTCCTGCCGGATGTATTTCAGATATTGCCAAAGGCTGAACTTGAAGATCAAACTCACGATAAATAACACCACGAAAATAAAAAGCAGCATAGTTAAGAATACAGCCCCTAATAATTTTACTAATGGCCCTAACGTACTGATTCCATAAGTTGCCACGGTATAAGCCATTCCTCCAAAAGCTCCGATAGGCGCTACTCTCATCACCACACCCATTATATTGAAGAAAACCTTGTTCAGCTTTTCAAAAAAATCAACCAAAGGTTTGCCAGTCTCCTTCAATAAACTCAATCCATAACCAAACAGAATGGCGAAAAAGAGTATTTGTAAAATATCACCCTTGGCAAAAGTATCGAATACATTAGATGGAATGATATGCGCAAAAAACTCACTCCACTTCATTTCAGAAGCTGCTTTTTGGAATACTTGCAATTTGGCATTGGCTGCTCCGTGTGGTGCAGGTAATCCGCTGCCGGGTTTTATCAGGTTGGCAAAACCTACACCCATGATGAGCGCAAAGGTGGTCACGATCTCAAAGTATAATATTGCCTTACCCCCAACCCTGCCTACTTTCTTCATATCACCCATGCCAGCTATACCTAACACGATGGTCAGGAAAATAATAGGCGCGATCAGCATCGTGATCAGATCAATAAACTTTTTGCTGATAAGCTGTGCCGTCGGACCAAAATCTTTAAAATACAGTCCCACCACTACGCCCAGCACAATGGCCGCTATCACCTGGAAAGTTAAATTGGATAAGAGTTTTTTCATGCGAAAACAAGTATACGATAATTGGTGAATAGTTGTAGTGGTTGGAATGGTTGTAGTGGTGTCCGTCAAAATAATAAACAATATCATCATGCTGAACTTGTTTCAGCACCCCACTCGCTAAGTATACAGCATGCAAGTATACAGCATGCAAGTATACAGCATGGCGTCGACCTGTCCTGTGGGTTCCCGATCCGTTAGCCAACGGACTGGATGACGTAGTGAGATGTTCTGTCCGTCCATTATTTTGTAACAGTGATGAGCGGACGGACGAAAAACAAAAAGCCCCCTTCGTTCCACACGAAGAGAGCTTCTAAATGCTGTATATGTATTAATTATTGATTAGCTTACAGTGCCTGTTTGCAGGTTAACGGTATAAGTAGCGCCGTTGATAACCACCTTAGCTGAATTATTACCCAGGAAAGTGATGGTACCGTTGTAGTTCCAGGTACCTTGCCCGCCGCTGGCAGTAGTGTTAAAAGTAGCCGAGCCGCTTACCAGGTTACCTTCCTGATCGATCGTCACATTGCTGAAAGTATAATTGAATGACATAGCAGTGGTTTTGCCGCTAACTTTTGCATTTTCGGCAAAATTGATAGTACCGTTCAATGAAATGTTTGAGCTATCATCGCCCGGGGTTATTTGAGCTAATGTCAGGTTTTCGGCAATATTGAAAGTACCGTTTATTTGAGCTGTAGCTTCGGTTACTTTCAGGTTGTCGGTAATATTAAAGCCTGAAAACACGTCGTTAGTACAGTTGAAAGTGAAACCGATAGAACCCGATACTGTTGCCGATCCGCCTCCGTCACCCGCAATAGTTGCGCTGAAGGTAGTATCGGCGTGCATACCGCAGGTAATATCGCCGCCCAGATCGTTAATGCCTGTACGACCTTTGGTCAGTTTTAGCCTAAGTGCGTTACGATCCAAACCGAATTGTCCGGGAGCGCTAAGGCCACTGCTCAGGTTAAACCCACCAAAGCCTGAATACAGGGTTTGTGACAAGTTCAAAGCCATCTGACTAGCTACTGTTTTTGAGTCGACTGTTTGCGAGGAACTTGATTTTTTACATGATGTATAGCCCAATGCTGCACAGGCCATTACCACTAATGCGATGCGTTTTAATTTCATGACAAGATTTAAATTTTTTGTAATGATAAGTAGTTTTTGCCACTTATACGAAAAAAGCGATTGCTGGGTTATAGGGAGTTATGCGATTTGTTCCGTTCTTTAAGGAGTGTAACAGTAGTGCGAAACAAAACGAGTGTTCTATTAGCACTGTAACAAAATAAAGAACGGAACAAAACAAGGTGAAAGCAGAAAGGTTAAAGGCGAAAGGCACCCCGGTTTCAGTCTGTAACTGAAGCCAGTGTGGGGAGTTATAGTGTTTTGTCCGTCCGCTATTTTGTTACACTCCTTAACGGACGGACAGAAAAGCATGCTGAATAACACACCCCTGCCCCTCTCAAGAGGGGAATTTATCTGAAAGATCAACCAATCAACCACTTAACTTAATCAACCACTCACTATCTTTACATCATGAGCGACATCTACAACTTCAAACAGGTATCAGATATACTGGCATGTGCCGGTCAACCACGTGAAGGGCAGTTGCAAAGTATTGCTGATGATGGTTATCAGGTTGTTATCAACCTTGGTTTAGCAGATGGCAAATATGCTTTGGCTGATGAAGCTGCATCGGTTACTAAGTTGGGTTTAGCTTATCATCATTTGCCAATTATTTTTGATGATCCGCAGTTGAGTGAGTTAACTGATTTTATCAGGCTGATGAATGAACATAGTCACCAGAAAACATTAGTGCATTGTGCTGCTAATTACAGAGCATCTGCCTTTACAGGTTTATATCTTTTTGCCACTGACATTTTGAATCAACATGAAATGCAGAAATTTATTGAAGAAGTATGGCAACCAGATGGGATATGGCAGCAGTTTATTGATGATGCTGTACTTTGGTTGACTAGTGATTGATGATTGGTTGTAAAAGTTGTATTGGTTGAAATGGTTGAGTTGAGTTAGATTTAAACTCTCATTTCCCAAATATTCTGTGATAAACCTCTTTTAATTGTTGCATCGGAACAGGTGTTAAAATATTTCGAGCTGGAAAAACTAAAAGAACATCGTCATCACTAACATATAAAACATAATGATTGTGAATGCTGTCAGGTTTTTCGGGCGAGAAACCTGGCCTGCCGTTAAACAGTTTCTCAAATCGTTTCTCAATTATCTCTGCTTCTCTTCTAAAAGCGGTTATTCTTTCGTCCATAGTGTTATCAAACACAAACTTAACCTTCGCCCTCAACTTAATCAACCACTTAACTCTATCAACTTAATCAACCATTTTTCTTAATTTCGCAACCTCAAACGCGAGATTATAAGCAATGGACTATCAATTTAAAGATATAGAGCAAAAGTGGCAGCAGTTTTGGGCCAAAAATCAAACCTTCAAGGTTGATAACGATTCCCAAAAACCCAAGTATTATGTGCTGGATATGTTTCCGTATCCATCAGGTGCGGGGTTGCATGTTGGACACCCGCTGGGCTATATCGCTTCCGATATTTTTGCGCGCTATAAGCGTTTGCGAGGTTTTAATGTGCTGCACCCGATGGGCTACGACAGCTTTGGCTTACCTGCCGAGCAGTACGCCATCCAAACCGGTCAGCACCCCGCCATTACTACCGAGACAAATATCGCTACTTACCGCCGTCAGCTTGACCAGATAGGTTTCTCGTTCGACTGGAGCCGCGAGGTTCGTACTAGCTCACCCGACTTCTACAAGTGGACGCAGTGGATATTTATGCAGCTGTTCAACTCCTGGTATAATAAGGCTGCGGATAAGGCTGAATCGATAGAAAAACTGGTTGCTCACTTTGAGCAGAACGGTTCATCAGGCATCAATGCGGTATGTGATGAGGATATATTGACCTTTACCGCTGATGAGTGGAATGCCATGAACAATAACGATCAGCAGGAAGAATTGCTAAAATACCGCCTTACTTACCTGCGCGAAAGCACCGTAAACTGGTGTGCCGCGTTAGGCACTGTACTAGCTAACGACGAGGTAAAAGACGGCTTTAGCGAGCGCGGTGGTTATCCAGTTGAACAAAAGAAAATGATGCAATGGAGCATGCGCATCACCGCCTATGCCGAGCGTTTACTACAAGGCTTAGATACCATTGACTGGCCCGAACCATTGAAGGAAATGCAAAGGAACTGGATAGGTAAGAGTGTGGGCGCGTCTGTGAAATTTACGATTTACGATTTACGATTTACGAATGCCACTGATCACCAGTCACCGGTCACTGATAACTATATAGAAGTATTTACTACACGCGTTGACACAATTTTTGGTGTTACCTTTTTGGTATTGGCTCCTGAGCATGAATTAGTGCCATCATTAACTACGCCTGAGCAGAAGGCTACGGTGGATGCTTACATCGCGCAAAGCAAAAAGAAATCTGAGTTGGACCGCATGGCAGATACCAAAACGGTATCAGGTGCTTTTACGGGCAGCTATGTCATCAACCCGGTGAACAATGAGCGTGTGCCTTTATATATCGCTGATTATGTTTTGGCGGGATATGGTACCGGCGCAGTAATGGCAGTACCATCAGGCGATCAGCGCGATTATCTTTTCGCTAAACATTTTGATCTGCCGATCATCCCGATCATCGACATACAAAAAATAGAAACCGAAGCCGACCCAACCAAAGAAGGTACTTATATCAACTCCGACTTTATGAACGGATTGAACTATAAGGACGGTACGGCAAAAGTGATAGAATTTTTAGAAGGCAAAGGCGCAGGCAAAGCTAAGGTGAACTTCCGTATGCGTGACGCCATATTCGGTCGTCAGCGTTATTGGGGCGAACCAGTGCCGGTTTACTTTAAGGATAATCTGCCTCATTTGATAGATGAGAAGGATTTGCCTTTAATACTTCCTGAAATTGACAAATATTTACCAACCGAAACAGGCGAGCCACCATTGGGTCGTGCTACGGGATGGAATTATAATGGGTTCGAGTACGAGTTGAGTACCATGCCGGGTTGGGCTGGTTCCAGCTTTTACTGGTACCGTTACATGGATCCGAAGAACGACAAAGAGTTTGCATCTAAAAAAGCTATTGAGTACTGGAAGAATGTCGACCTGTATATCGGCGGTTCGGAGCATGCAACCGGCCACCTGTTATACAGCCGTTTCTGGAACAAGTTTTTGAAGGATATGAACCTGGCGATTGAAGAAGAGCCGTTCAAAAAGCTCATTAACCAGGGGATGATACAGGGAAGGAGTAATTTTGTATACAGATTGATTGATGATGAAGGACGTGGTACCAATACTTTCGTTTCTCATGGTTTGGTTAAGGAATACAAGACTTACGAGTTGCATGTTGATGTGAACATTGTAGAGAATGATATCCTCGATATCAACAAGTTCAAACAATGGAGAGAAGATTTTAAGAACGCTGAGTTCATTTTGGAAAACGGAAAATACGTTTGCGGCGTGGAGATCGAAAAAATGTCGAAATCCAAGTTCAACGTAGTTAACCCGGATGACCTGATCGCAAAATATGGCGCTGATACTTTACGCATGTACGAGATGTTCCTCGGCCCATTAGAGCAAAGCAAACCGTGGAACACCAATGGTATCGAAGGCGTGTTTAAGTTCCTGCGTAAGTTCTGGAAACTTTTCCATGATGAGCAGTTCAACTTCAGGGTATCAGAAGAAGCACCATCTAAAGCTGAATTGAAATCATTACATAAGATCATCCGCAAGGTAGAGGAAGATATTGATCGTTTCTCGTTCAATACTTCGGTATCCAGCTTTATGATCGCTGTTAATGAATTGACCGATTTGAAATGCAATAAGAGAGCTATCCTGCAAGATTTAGTAATCGTGTTATCGTCTTATGCACCGCATATTTGTGAGGAGTTGTGGGTATTATTAGGTAACGAGGCTGGTACTCTATCCTATGCAGATTATCCAAAATTCAATCCGGAATATTTGATTGAGGATGAGTTTGCTTACCCAATCTCCATCAACGGCAAAATGAAAATGAACCTGAACATTTCATTAAGCCTTGATGCTCCGGCTATCGAAAGCGTTGTCGTTGGCAATGCCGATGTACAAAAGTACCTGGATGGCAAATCGCCTAAAAAGGTGATTGTGGTGAAGGGTAGGATTGTGAATATAGTGGTGTAAAACAAACTATAGGGTGTCATGCTGAGGCTCTCGAAGCATGGCGGGCAGGCCTCTACGCGCCGCACTTCGACGCACTCTGGTTTAAGTCTCTGACTTAAATCATCCATGGATTGGAGGACTGTGTCCGGGTATAGCACTCAAAGTAAGTTGTGGACAACAAAAAATATATGTATCCAACGCCGGACAGAGTCCTGTAGTCATAAGTGATTTAAGTCGCCCTGCGGAAGACTTAAACCAGAAATGGGGCTCCGGCTATCGAAAGCGTTGTCGTTGGCAATGCCGATGTACAAAAATATCTCGATGGTAAATCGCCTAAAAAGGTGATTGTGGTGAAGGGTAGGATTGTGAATATTGTGGTGTAAAAACAAACTATAGGGTGTCATGCTGACGCTCTCGAAGCATGGCGGGCAGGCCTCTACGCGCCGCACTTCGACTGAGCTCAGTGTGACAGAATGACAAAAGGGAAATGAGGTTTGAGACCTTTGTCCAATTTCCCTTACCACAGCTGTTATACTCCCAAACGGACGGACATATCTTTATTTATTTAACCTGGTAACGAATAAGTGACAAACGCAGTCATTACTAAAAAAAGAACCGTTTGCTGTAACATTTGCACTAATTTCGCCTCCAATTACGAAAATGATTTGAAATGAAACGTATACTTTTACTTTTTGCAATAATATTATCAACCGTACTTACAGCTAAGGCGCAGCTTGGCGGCGTGGGTGGCGGCTCATCTATAGTGGGAAAGGTATCGGGCACACTGATTGATTCCGTTTCCAAAAAGCCTTTGGATTACGCTTCCGTAAGTATCTTCCGTGCTACAGGTTCCTCTCCCATCAACGGCGTCCTTACCGACGAAAAGGGTAACTTCAAAATAGAAGGCCTTCACCCCGGCAGCTATAAACTGAGAATTACCTATGTAGGTTATCCTGACAAATTTGTTACCGGTGTTGTTACTACCGACTCGAAACCCGATAAAAATATGGGTACGATTGTAGTGGCGCCAAGTGCGAAAGCATTAAAGGGAGTTGAAGTCACCGGTACAGCAGCATTAGTTGAAAACAAGATCGACAAAATAGTATACAATGCTGAAAAAGACCTTACAGCAGCAGGTGGTAACGCCAGCGACGTTTTACAAAAAGTGCCTTTGGTAGCTGTAGACATTAATGGTAACGTTTCCTTACGCGGCGACCAGAACGTGCGTGTTTTGATCAACGGCAAACCTTCGGGTGCTACTTCTGCCAGCTTATCGGATGTGTTAAAAACCATTCCTGCTGACCAGATCAAAAGTATCGAAGTAATCACTTCGCCATCTGCAAAATATGATGCAGAAGGCTCAGCAGGTATCATCAACATCATCACCAAGCAAAAGAATATGACCGGTATCAGCGGTTCAATCAGCGGCGGTGTGGGTACACGTCAGAATAACGGCAACATCAACCTGAATTACAACAAAAACCGTTTCAGCCTGTCGATGAATGCCGGTGGCAACTTAACCTGGCCTCAAACCTCGTTAACTACTTTTGATAACGAGATCAACGAGGGCACACAGCATTTCGCCAACCAATCAAGCGGTTCTACCTATCTGAAAAGACATGGTGGCATAGGCAACGTTTCGGCTAACTACGATTTCAATGCTTATAACTCCCTTCATACCAATATCCGTCTAAATCAGGGTGGCTTTGATCCGAATTCAACTACCCAGAATGCTTATATCAACTACAATATACCTGACTCAAATAAGTTGTATAATGGTAATAGCTTAAGCCATAACACATTCGGCGGCTTTGACTGGAACCTTGATTATACCCACAAGTTCAAAAAAGAAGGCGAAGAGCTGGATATATCAACCCAATGGAGCCATAGCAAGATCGTAACCGATTATACCAACTATTACACCGGCGATCTTCCTGCAGGTTATGAAAACACCAAAAATAACATTGACGGTTTAAACAATGAGTACACTTTACAGGTGGATTATACCCTGCCGGTAAGCAAAACATTTAAGTGGGAAGCTGGTGGTAAAGAGATCATTCGTCGTATTAACAGTACATCGGACCTTTTTGATTCAAATAACTTTAGTTTGTTAGACAGTCTGAATTCGAGCAAATACAATTACAATCAGAATGTAACCGCCGGATACAGTGTGTTTACTATTACCTTGCCAAAATCATGGACAGTGATGGCAGGTGTGCGCGACGAATATACAAGCATCAATGGTGCAGCCAGTTCGGGGGATGAGCAGAATTTGCCTCCTGTTAACCAGGGATATAATACTTTCATCCCAAGCCTTACCATACAGAAGGCGCTGACTCCTACACAAACCATCAAGTTATCGTACAGCAAACGTATTACACGCCCAAGCTTGCAGTTCCTGAACCCGTATGTCAACAAGACTAACATTACCGCACAGACAGAAGGTAACCCTAACCTGGCGGCGGAAGTATCGCAGTCTATCGAGTTGGGGTATACCACGTTTATCAAATCATCGGTTATCAATACATCACTCTATTACAGGCATACGTCTGATGTGATCGAAAATATCGTAGGGCCACTGCCATCGGCTGATACCAGCGTGCATGGTACATTAACCCAATACCAGAACGCTACTGTAAACAATTCATTTGGTTTTAGTTTCTTTGGTTCTGTCAGCCCGATCAAAATACTGACCTTCCGTGCGAGCGCCAACGTTTATACTTACCACCCTACCCCATACGCCCAGTATGCAGAGTTTTTCTCACAGTCAGGAACTTATATTCAATACAATGCCTTCGTTATGGGCGAACTGGATCTGAGCGGTGGTTTTATTGCACAAGTATTTGCGATAGAAAACTCTCCACGTCATACCATCCAGGGTACAAGCCCGTCATTCAGTTTACTGGGTGCAGGCGTGCGTAAGCAGTTCCTGAAAAAGAAGGCTTCTATCGGTATCAACACATTGGAGCCGTTTAATAAATATAAGGACTTCAACACCAAAACTGTCAGCAATGGCTTGAACCAAACCAGTACGTTTGCGTTCCCATTCCGCTCGGTTGGTTTAACATTTAGCTACAGCTTCGGTAAAACTACTTTCAGCAATCCGCAGCAGAAAAAAGGCGTTAATAACGACGACATGAAGCAAGGCGACCAAAACGGTGGCGTAGGCGGCGGTCCGGGTACCAGGTAATAAATATTAGATTGTCAATTATATTTAGATGTGCAGGTGAGAAATCATCTGCACATTTTTTTTGTCTGAACCATGATTCGCATGATTTAAGGATTACTATGATTACCTTTCAAACGAAAAATGGGTGTCACACTGAGGTCCTCGAAGTGCGGCGCGCAAAGGCCTGACCTGTATATTGTCTGAACCGCAGATTGGTTTGATTATAGGATTTCGCAGATTAATGTTGGTCCACGTTGATACCAATCTGCTTCAATAAAAGAGAAGCATTAAATGTCTTGCATTCACCATGTTTGATTTTATAATCGAACAGCATCTCGCCATCCTTTACCTGGATATCAAAATAAAAATTGCGGATGTAATCGGGATATTGTTTTTCCAGTTCAGCTATTTGCAGATCGTGCGTGGCGACCATCCCTACTCCTTTTTTGCTGATCAATTGTTGTATTACTGCTTTTGAGCCCAGGTATTTATCTACAGAGTTGGTTCCCCGCAGCATTTCGTCTATCAGGAAGAATATTTTAGTATTGCTATCCACCGCAGCAAGCAGCATTTGCAGGCGATCAAGTTCGGCTTTAAATGTTGAGGTGCTTTCATTCAGTGAATCTTTGATACGCATGTAACTCAACACCGTCATTACAGATACCTGCATCGACTCCGCACAAACCGGAGCACCACATAAGGCTAGTACGGCGTTAATACCTATAGTTCTCAGAAAGGTACTTTTCCCGGCCATGTTAGAACCGGTTATGATGTCGATTTTATAAGTGTCAATTAACTCATAATCATTAGCAATGCGCTGATTAATTGGAATCAATGGATGAGCAATTTGCTTTGCAGCAATGGTATAAGTTTCGCTCTCAATAATCTCAGGGAAACACCAATCCGGGTAATTGATATGCAAACTTGCCAGACTGATGAGCGCCTCATATTGGGCGATGACATCAAAAGCATCTTCCAGGTTTTGATGGTTGGTTCGTTTCCAGTTTTCGATGGCGATCACCTGCTTCAATGTCCACAAAAAGAATACATTCAGTATAAAGCCAATGATCATGATCAGATTGTACTCTAATTTATTGATCAGTCTGCCCAATTCTTTTATTCGTTCTGAAGTATGTTCTGTCTTAAGCTTTTGGGCAAGATCATTACACATCCCTTGCTGCCATTGTTCTATCTCAATGGACTCGAATACAAGCGAATAGTTAGTGAGAATCTTGCCTATTTTACCTGCTATTGCTGTCGATTTCAGCATAACGCCCCCTTTTGACGAAAGGATTAACAGGTTTATAATAGCGATAATGATCGCGATAAGCCAACCCAGTCTATAGAAATACCCACCTATAATTAAACCTGTCAAGAGAAATGGTGCTATTCTTATATACTGCGATAACAGCTTCTCACCAGGAATTTCCAAAGGAATATGCAGATAGGTAAACAATCGTTGCAGTGAGTCGGTATCATCCTTACCCGCAAATATTAATTTAGCTTGCAGCGACAACTTCCAATCATTCTTAGCAGCTAATTCTGCTACCGCAGATTGTCTTGATGATATCTCAGTTTTTTCATTTGGTGCACTTAGCCAATCAGCCAGTTTCTTATTTCCGAATGAAGTAGCAGCACGGTTGGTGAGTTGAAACAAAGAAGCATCACCAAAAATGTCGAGGTCAGAAGTGTAAAAGTGTTTGTCATTTGCAAATTGCCGCCCATCTTCATAGATATTCTGATGGCTGAGCATACTTTGAATTTCATTTTCGTTCACTTTAACCAGGTTCTGAAAATATTCTTTCTGCTGCTCAAATATGCTTTGGCGAGATACCAGCCATGCAAAACAAAGTAGCAAAACGAAAACCGATACGCCAATGATGGTGAAATTATTCAGGCGATCAGCAATATATATTGACAGTGCAATCAGAGCGAATACGCCAAGCCTCATAAATGAGTAAATGTCAGCTAACTTTTTATATTTAATAACCTGCTCTTTGGCACCTTCTGCACGGCTTCGGTAATCATCTATGATATACTGTTCCACTGATAAATTTTTGTTGTAAGGTTGAAATGTTGTAAAGTTGTAATGTTTTTTGACTTATTCTATTAAGTTTTATTATTTATCAAGGAAAATGAGATTGATCCAACTTTTCAACCTTCCAACTTTGCAACGTTACAACACCAGAAAATGAAAATCACCCTGCTGATAGTCGGCAAAACAGAAGATGCTTATTTAAAGGAGGGGATTGATAAATACCTGAAACGTCTGAAGTTTTATGCTAAAGTCGAGATCGCTGAAATAGCTGAATTAAAAAACACCAAAGCACTTACCGAACAACAGCAGAAAAGCAAAGAGGCCGAACTGATCCTCAAAAAACTGACTGCTAACGATTACGTCATTTTGCTGGATGAAAAAGGCATGGAGCTATCATCATCACAGTTTGCAGCTTATATCGATAAAAAAGCTATTGGCTCAGTGACTAATCTCGTTTTTATAGTTGGCGGCCCGTATGGGTTTGACCAATCACTTTACCAGCGTGCAAATGATAAATTATCGCTGTCGCGGATGACTTTTTCTCATCAGATGGTACGTTTATTTTTTGTAGAACAGCTTTACCGCGCATTCACGATTATTAAAGGCGAACCCTATCATCACTCCTGACCAAAAAGACGAAATCGTCAGTTTTTTGTAAAATCCTGGTTTTTAAGACAGAAAAAAGACAATTCCAATTTATTCAGTATCTAATTTTGATGCAAATCCCCTATGACATGCATCAAGTATTACTCGAATTAGTCTCTGTAAAGTTTATTATTCTTTATATTCTTATTATTTCCACTGTCATTGTTCATTACAGGGGCAAGGTTCGGTATAAGTTTTTCAGACAACTTACCGATCACTCAACCTTTATGGCGCCCATCAATATGCCGATGTATGCTTTGTCAGGTGTAGAAAATAAACCATACATTAACCAGGCAAACTTCCCGCAACTGGCAGTATTGAAAGCCAACTGGCAGACGATTCGTGATGAAGCCTTACAGCTGGAACGCGAGGAATTGATTAAAGGATCAGATAAGTATAACGATGTAGGTTTCAATTCCTTCTTCAGGCGAGGATGGAAACGTTTTTACCTGAAATGGTATGACGATTTCCACGAATCAGCCAAAAAACATTGCCCCCAAACTATCGAACTGATAAAAAGCGTGCCTTCTATTAAGGCAGCCATGTTTGCTGTGTTACCTGCAGGCAGTCAGCTTTTGCAGCATCGCGACCCTTATGCAGGCTCGCTGCGTTATCATTTAGGGTTGATCACCCCGAATTCCGAAGATTGTCATATTGTTGTGGACGGACAGAGCTATTACTGGAAAGATGGTGATGATGTGATCTTTGATGAAACTTATATTCATCATGCCGAAAACAGAACCGATGTTGACCGTATCATCCTGTTTTGTGATATCGAGCGCCCTGTAAAAACCATGTTTGGCCGTGGATGGAACAAATTCTTCGGCTGGTTTATTATGGCTGCAGCAGCATCGCCAAATATGGGTAATGATAAAACCGGGAACATCAATAAGGTATTCAAGTATATTTACTCCATTAGGCTTTTAGGCAAACGCATTAAGGCCTACAATATCAGGCTGTATTATGTGGTAAAATATCTGTTACTGCTTATCATATTGTACTTTGCTTTTTTCAGGTGGATCATTAATCTGATTTTTAAACACTAACTTTGCCTGCATGTCAGCAGGTCACTCCCATTCGCACGATCATTCGCACTCGCATTCACATGGGCACGGTCATCACCATCATCATGACCATACCCCAAAACTGGATCATCTAAACAGCGCCTTTATTATTGGCATTGTTTTAAACTCTGCCTTTGTAGTGCTGGAAGTGATTGCCGGTTTGTGGAGCCATTCATTATCCTTACTAACTGACGCCGGACATAATTTGAGTGATGTTGCAGGGCTAGCTTTAGCTTTGCTTGCTTTTAAACTGAGTAAGGTAAGCTCCAACAGGGAATACACTTACGGTTATAAACGCTCAACCATCATTGTGTCCTTCTTTAATGCCCTGGTGTTGTTTATCGCCGTTGGTTTTATTGGCTACGAAGCAATCATGCGTTTTATCCACCAGGAAGCCGTAGCCGGCGGTACAATGGCCTGGGTAGCCTTCGCCGGTATAGGTATTAATGGATTTACTGCATGGCTTTTTGTAAAGGATAAAGACAAAGACCTGAATGTAAAAGGTGCCTACCTGCACATGGCTGTTGATGCAATTGTGTCGTTCGGTGTAGTAGTTTCAGGTATTATCATCTATTTCACTCATTTATACTGGATAGACAGCGTAGTAAGTTTGATCGTAGCTATCGTTATCCTGCGCGGCACCTGGAGCTTATTAATCGACAGCCTACGCCTCGAGATGGATGGCGTTCCGAAAGAAATGGATCTGGAAAAGATCAAACAGGAACTAATGAAAGCGAAAGGCGTTGTAGATGTTCACCACGTTCACGTATGGGCATTAAGTACTACCGAAAACGCATTAACCGCACATTTGGTGATCGATCAAAACGCTGTATCTTCTTTCGATAACATCAAACACGATCTGCGCCACCGACTGGAGCATTTATCCATTAGTCACAGCACTTTTGAACCGGAGTTCACGGATGAGAAGTGTTTGCATGTGGATTGTTAATTGGTACATGCAGCTAACTCCATGCCATGCTGAACTTGTTTCAGCACCTCATCATAAAGGTATACGCCTACAAGGTAACCCGTTTGATTAGCAGCTATGCATTGATCTACGAAAAATCATTAAATTGAACCTGTAAATCAAAAACCTTATCATGCTCTATAAACAAGGTTATGTCTACGTCATGACCAATAAATACCGAACGACTTTTTATATCGGAGTTACAAGTGATCTCAGAATAAGAGTTTGGCAGCACATTAATAATGAAGGCTCACAATTCGTAAAGAAATATAGATTATATGACCTTGTATTCTTTGAGTATTTCGAGAGAATAACAGACGCGATAGATAGGGAAAAGCAGTTAAAAAATTGGCATCACGATTGGAAAGTCAATCTGATTAAGTCGATGAATCCTGAAATGAAGGATTTGAAGGATCAATTGGAATTGTAAGATTCAATTCATGATCACAAAGCATGGCGCAGACTTAGCAAGTGGGGTGCTGAAACAAGTTCAGCATGACCCCCTCTTTTTAATATTTTATTTCTTTTTTGCCTTAGCCTTTGGTGCAGCTTCTTCTTCCGCAATTTCAGCTTTAGCTTTCGCAGGCGCTTTTGCTTTTTTAGCAGGCTTGGTTTCTTCGGTAGATTTAGCCTCTTCAACCGGTGCAGCTATCGGCTCTGAGTCTGCAACAGGCGCTGCTTCTTCATTCGGATCAGGCTCGCTGAACAAAGGCAGGCCCTTCAGGATATGATACCATGAAACGATCTTCTTCATATCAGAAGCATATACCTTTTCTTCATCGTGAGCAGGCGCTACTTCTCTGAAAAAGTCACGCAATACTTTACCATCGGCTTTTGCATCCGGAACGCTTTTCGCATCCTTCATGCGGCCAAATACATCAGTCAGACGGATATCTTCATAATCGCCAAAAATGGTGATCTCATCAAGCGCAGCAATCTTGGCAGTCGACAGGTTAGCTACCAGCTTAGTTTTATTGGCATCAAGGCTTTCCAGAATAAACCCTGTTTTGTTTTGAGCCAATGCTTTCCACAAACCCGGTTTACCTGATACCGATACTATTCCACGTAAATTCATTTTTTTAGTTGTATTGGTTGTAGTTGTTGCAGGGGTTGTAAAGGTTGTAGTAATTATAAAGGTTGTAAGGGTTAAAAACATTTGCCACTTTACCAACCTCTACAACATTTTCAACTTTTATAACCTCTTCAACTTTTATTTACTCCTCAATTACTTCAACACCCAAAATCTTATCACCCTGGCGAATGCTGTCAACTATGTCAACGTTCTCGATCACTTTACCAAAACAGGTATGGTTTCTGTCGAGGTGGGCAGTGTTATCGCGGCTGTGGCAGATAAAAAATTGTGAGCCACCTGTGTTACGACCAGCATGAGCCATCGAAAGTACGCCACGATCATGATATTGATTGTCGCCGGTCAGTTCACAATCTATGTGGTAACCCGGACCGCCTGTTCCTGCGCGGTAAGCTGTATCAGGATTTTTTGAGAAAGGGCATCCGCCTTGTACCACGAAATTCGGGATCACACGGTGAAAAGTTACACCATCGTAAAAGCCTTCTTTAGCCAGTTTCTTGAAGTTTGCAACTGTATTCGGAGCGTCTTTGTCGTAGAATTCTACGGTCATATCGCCTTTTGCAGTCTTTATTATTGCTTTGCTCATCGCTACTTATTTAATTGGACTGCAAAGTTAGTAAAAAAGGGTAAAGGCAAAAGTTGAAAGGAGAAAGTGAGTTAAATCCCATTGTCATAAAATAACTTAACCGAAATATTATGCCCGGCTATCTCATCAATCCGGTCCTTTATTAGGTCATGGATATTTTCCCATAACTCTCTGTGCTCTTTCCAGAACAGTGGTGGTCTGCTCAAAACATTTTGCAACAGATCTCCGGCGTAGAAATCTCCCTCGGCAAAAAGGTTATCATTTAATACCTGGATAGCCAACGGAATCAAATATATTAATCCTTCATTCTGGCCAATCATGAGCCTGATGTCCTCAACTGAAAGTTCATTCAATGGCACTTTCCTAAGTCTCAATACCTTATTTATAAGAGGAAAATTAGTTTTTGGTATGTCTATCGGCTTTTTCTCTAAATTCTCTAACGATTTCTGTTCCCAGTTACTCTCCATCATCTTAAATGTAATATGCGCTAAATATATTACATCGCCTTCAATTGTTAAAAATAGTTAAGATGCTCTTTCATACCCCTAAATCACAATACCTTCTGAAATAATTCGTTACTTTAGCGGGTATGATACGTGTCTTTCTGATTTCTATAGTTTTATTGTTCATTGTCAATTTAAGTTTTGCGCAGGGTAATTTGACGGGCCGGGTACTGGAAAATAAAACCCGTATACCAATTGCCGGTGTGAGTGTACAGAATCTTAAATCGAATGTTTTTGGTGTTACTGATAAGAATGGCTTATTCTCAATCCGCGCACACGTTGGCGATCTCATCACTTTTTCTTCTTTTGCCTACGAAACTGATACGCTTTATGTAAAAGATCTTGGCTCGACTGAGATTTTAATGAATCTGAAAGGTACAAACCTGAAAGGCGTAACCATCAGAGACCAACAAACAAGGCTTGGCAATCTTACCGCTCCCCCTACTTTATCTCCATTCGGTGGTCAAACTGTCGTTTATTCCAAGGATGCAGATGGCAACTACAAAGGCGGTCTGACAATGAACATATTCGATTCTCATGCAGACGCAAAAAAAAGGGCGAAAGCTATACAGTTAGGAAAAGACGAGGAATTAAAACAGAAAATTGCTGCGGAATTCAGTCCTGACAGGTTAAAAGATTATGTTCCGCTGAAGGGGCAGGAAATGACCAATTTCATCATAATGTATACACCGACCATGGATACGTATAATGCCCCGGAGTTTAATCTTCCTGCGTATATTGATTCAACTTATAAGGAATTCATGAAAATTCCGAAACCAAGAAGGGAATCAAAGGATCTTACCGACCTGAATGCCAAACCAAGTGAGTAACGATTCCGTTAAACTCATAATAGCCTCAACAATTATTCGTTACTTTTAACTGGGTAATTACATGAATATTAGCTTCAAACACCTTTCGCCTTTTAGTTTTCGCCTTTGGGTTATCCTGGGGTTACTAATTTTACCGGTCATCGGAAGGGCGGCTTCTATTCTTATACCCATGGATGAAGATCAGAAGGATCACCTGAAATCATACGGCATAGCTTTCTGGACGCTCAAGAATGGTGAAGAAGTTGACTGGCTACTCAATTACCGCGGCGGCAGCTTTATGATGAAGTACAATAAAAACATCGAAGATGAGTGCAAAATACGTGGCGTAAGCTATGAGGTATTGGCTGATGCTAAAGTAAGCGAGATCGTTACCCAGATAAGCGATCCATCTGTGAATATGGACCTGGTGAAGCTAGAGAAAGCGCCTAAAATTGCAGTGTATTCGCCTAAAAATAAGCTACCCTGGGATGATGCCGTAACGCTGGTTCTGAAATATGCTGAGATCCCGTATGATGTTGTATATGATGAAGAGGTGATCCGTGGGGATCTGCCTAAATATGACTGGCTGCACCTGCACCACGAAGACTTTACCGGACAATACAGCAAATTTTACGGTTCATTTCGCTATGCGCAATGGTATAATGATGACGTAAAGATACAGGAAGCCATGGCGCATAAGCTAGGCTTCAAGAAAGTATCACAAATGAAGCTTGCCGTAGCTGAGCACATTCGTGACTTCTGTTCAGGTGGAGGGTTTTTGTTTGCTATGTGTTCAGGTACAGACACATTTGACATTGCACTAGCTGCTTCAAATACCGATATCTGTGAAAGCATGTTCGATGGTGATGCCGCTGATCCGGATGCACAATCTAAACTGGACTTTACGCAGACTTTCGCTTTCCAGAATTTCACGCTGGATATGAACCCTATGTCGCACCAGTTTAGCAATATCGATGTTACTACCACCCGCCAGGTTGAACGCACACGTGATTTCTTTACCCTGTTTGATTTCTCTGCTAAATGGGATGTTGTACCCAGCATGCTCACTCAAAATCACGATAAAGTGATCAAAGGATTTATGGGATTAACCACCGCCTTTAACGAAAAGCTGCTTAAACCAGGTGTAACCATTATGGGCGAAATGAAGACCGGTAATGAAGCCCGTTATATCCACGGTGAATATGGCAAAGGTCAATGGACCTTTTATGGCGGCCACGACCCTGAAGATTACCAGCACGTAGTAGGCGACCCTCCTACTGATCTGAAACTGCATCCAAACTCTCCTGGATATCGTTTGATCCTCAATAACGTATTATTTCCAGCTGCTCATAAGAAGAAGCAGAAAACGTGATCTCAGTTTGCAGTGGGCGGTTTGCAGTGGGCAGACTTATATACTGCAAAAGTTAAGTTAACTGCATTCATGCGGCTGTTTTGCAAACTGCCAACTGGGAACTGAAAACTCAATTATAGAACGACCAGGAAACACCGATCTTTAACAACCTGTCAGGGCCCGGATAGCGGTTGATCATATAGTATCCTTTGCTGAATAGCCCCTGATTGGCGTAGTCGTACATCACAAATATATTGGTACGGATCAGTGTCGCTTTGAAGAATACCGATGCTACTGGATAAGATGAGAAGGTGAGATTCGGGCTGCTGTTATAGAACTGACCTAGCCCAACCGCGTAGGATGGTGCAACATAAGGCGTATTATAACGCACATCGATACCGATATTACTGTTCAGCACGCTAAAGAGCAACTTGGAGTAATATAAACTGCTATAAGTATATACCGAAGGGGTGCGTAAGGTGCTCTGGTAATCGCTCTTTTGATAAACCACATAATTATCAAAATGCCATCTGCGCCATGATAAATTCTTGCCGATACTCACCTTTATCAAGTTGATTGGATTGTGTAATTGGGTTGGTGTAGCATTTATCCCATTTTCGTCGGCTGTGAAATACAGGTAATCGTTTATCATGTAATATTCCGCCTTCAGATCAAGTTGCAACAGGTCATTGATATAATTGAATGACAGGTTGGTAGTCTTCTGATTGCTAAAACTGTTATGGAATATGTAATGGTTTGATATCCAGTCTGTGTAAACGAGAGGTGGCGAACTGCTTTGCTGATAGGCACCGAATGTTATCCTCCCCGCTTTGCGGCCGCCTGATAAGCTCAGTTTTGCTTCGTAAAGAAAGTTGCCAAAATCACGTCCAGCCGCTATCTGCTGCAGATCGACGTCGAGCAATATTTTGTTACTGAACCGGTAACCGGCTCTCCCCTTTAGCGTGATATCCTCGAAAGAATTGTTTTGAACCCGTTGGTTAACCACCTGTCGTGCAAAATTGGCATTGGTAATGGTGTCGGTAACGAATTGCTTATAGGTATAGTAATCATGCACCAAACCAAGGTCGATCTTTATCTCATTTTTCACTATACCCGTTGATTTTCCGCGCAGGTAAAAACTGTACGAGAACCCATTTTGCAAATGAAAGACGGAGAGCGAATCCCTGGAATAAGTTGAACTATAATAATAATCAGGAAACACGCCATAAGTATCGGGTTCATTTTGTAGAAACTTATAGGTGCTTTTATTATAAAGAAAGCTCCATGATACCCGCTGCGTAGGCAATATTTTGGGTTTGTCAACACTCTTTATCGTCGTATCAATTTTGCCGATGTAATAAAACTGCTTGATGTAAAACCCGTTGCTGCGGATGTTGTCGCTGGAATTATACAAACGAACCGGCTGGTTTTGCGAAGTAACATAACTACTTGTTGGCTTGGCGGTAAATATCGAATCATTTTGTATCGAGCCGTTCTCAGGCGCTTTCAGGTTATTATAAAAATAGCTGCCAAGCAAATTATAGCGCTTGCTTTTTGATTCATGCCAGGTAAATATCGCCCCTGTCAGATCGCTGGCGCCTTGTTGCGGATAAAAGCCCCGTGAGCCAATAATATTAAAATTAAAGCCGACATTCCATTGCGGATTGACGTTTTGTGTATGGATCACCTTAAACAACTGCTCTTTTACACCACTGGCAAAAAGCGAGAGATTGGTGTAAGGCACGCGGGCCCTGTAATATTGTATATCCTGCGGCGTAAAAAGATAGGCATCCAGGAAATGCTGCCCCACATCAAAACCTATTGTTTTACTTGGTTCAAATAATAAGCTTCGCTCTGCAAGTCCCAGGTTACCCAATCCTATTTTGGGGCTTCGCGGCTGGTAAAGCGGGCTGTAATTTTCAAAATTTGTAAGACCGGTATCCAAGGGAAAAACCTGCGTGCTGTCACTTAGCAAGCGCTCATTAGTTACCCTGATAAACTTGGATGTGAAGATAACGGAGTCACGTTTCTTTTCTTCTTTCTGCCTTTCAGCATCAATCTCCTGGTCGCCGGTAAGCTGTTTACCCTGTTGTTTGGTTGACGTATCAGTATTAAAATTATTTCTCCTATTAAGATTATTCGGATAACCGGGTACGTTCGGGGTTTGGGCCAACGCCACACCTGCCGAAAAACAGATCAGCGCAACAAGAAGAATATATCGGAGTCGGTTATGCATTAAAGGCCGGCAATCAGTTTTTTAAGTATTAATGTCATTTTGGGCTCAGCTTCATGTGCAACTGCCAGAATTTCTTCTAATGAGACCGGGTATAACGTCTCAGGAAATCCTTCATCGGTCAATACTGATATGGCAAAAACCGGCAGGCCCATGTGGTTAGCCACAATCACCTCGGGCACGGTGCTCATACCTACCGCATCGCCGCCAATTATTCGCAGATAACGGTATTCTGCCCTTGTTTCGAGATTTGGCCCTGTCACAGCTACATAAACACCTTTATGGCAGGTAATATTGTTTTCTTTGGCAATATTCAATGCATTTTCGATCAGGTCACGGCGATAAGGTTGACTCATGTCTGGAAAACGCGGACCAAGTTGTTCCTCATTTCTGCCGATCAATGGGTTGTGCGGCTGAAGGTTAATATGATCTTCAATCACCATCAGGTCACCTTTTTTGATATCAGGATTAAGCGATCCACTGGCATTAGATACGAATAACGTTTTTATACCCAGCATCTTCATTACCCTTACCGGGAAAGTGATCTGCTGCATGCTATAGCCTTCGTAATAATGCAAACGGCCCTGCATTGCTACCACCTTTTTGCCAGCCAATGTGCCGAATATCAGTTTACCGGAATGAAATTCCAGTGTTGAGATGGGAAAATCGGGGATATTGGAGTACATCAGTTGCTTTTCAACTTCTATCTCGGTTACCAATCCGCCAAGGCCGGTACCCAGAATGATTCCTACTTCGGGCTCAAAATCGCCAATGCGATTTTTAATGTATAAGGTGGTTTGTTGTATGTTCTCTAACATATTGTATAACTAACTGGTCGAATTGTTGCGCCTCATTATTCAGGAATTGCACCCCTATCGGGATGACTAAAACCGGCAACGATTGCACAAGCGGAAGCAGTTCGTGTTCAACTAAACGCTTGGCATCCTTTTCTGTTGTAATGATCACTTTTTTTTGTGCAGTACAGGCAGCGAATTCATCGGCAAGTTTACTGATATTTTTCAAGCTAAAGCGATGATGATCCGGATAATTGTGATGCACTAGCTTTGAAGTATATTTTTTGATATGCTGCACCAAAGGCCTAGGGTTAGCGATGCCTGTGAGTAGAAATACCGTTGTATCGCTATCCAATATTACCTCCGACTTTTTCCCATTCAAGTCCTGCAGTGGCAGATAATCAATCGACGTAAAGAATACAGACTGATATGGAAGCGGCTCCATATTATAAATGATAGCTTGCTGCTGTTCATTGCTTAATTGCTCAGGACATTTGCTGATCACGATAATATCCGCCCGCCAGCGCCCGCTGAATGATTCACGCAAATTACCGGCTGGTAAAAGTAAATGCGGTTCGTTGATGCGGTTATAATCAAACAACAAAATACTCAACCCTGGCTTTACGGCCCGGTGCTGGTAAGCGTCATCCATCAATACCAAATTGTGTGTATTGGTAAGCTCTTTAATACCATCAACCCGTTTTTCGCATACAACTACAGTTATATCAGGAAACTTATGCTTAAACTGCAAGGGCTCATCGCCTACCTGTTCAGCGGTGGAATCGGTTGTTACTGTTAGAAAGCCCTTTGTCTTTCGTCCATAGCCCCGGCTTAAAGTCGCCAGTTTATAGTGATCTTTAAGTAATCTTACCAGGTATTCCGTCATTGGTGATTTGCCCGCCCCTCCTACATCCAGGTTACCTACTGAGATCACCGGCATTTTAAACTTCCGGCTTTTTAATATACCGCCATCATAGCACCAGTTCCGGATAGCTATAACAAGACCATATAGTAATGAGAATGGGAATAAGAGCCAGCGGAGTTTCATATAATGGGTAAAGATATAAAAAACACGTCGATAGGAATTTTGTGCGTAGTTTTAAAACAAGTTTTGAAACAGAAAAGCAATGGCCCATAGGGCCTACCGCTTTGTAGAAAAGAATAATGAATGCGATTTGTGCCGCATAGCGGCTACCCATCCACCATGCAGGTAAGTGCATGGATTATTCCACACTTGGGAAACTAGTAAAGGGTAACCCCTTGTAATTGGCTACAAAGCGGTAAACCCTACGGGTCATAGGAAATAAGCCTATCGAAAATATGGGTATATAATAATTACATTTAGGGAGAGTGCAGGCCATTAATTTAATTCATTAATAGCTTTTCTTGTTTGCTCTATAGTCTCTAATTGTTTAGCTGAGAATGTCGGGGCCGACATCAAAAACGATTCAAAATCTTGTGCCTGTGTATCATCGGTTGCTTGTTTTTCAAGTTCTTTTTTAAACTTCAATAGCTGATCTTTCGGAAGTTTTTTTACTAACCGGATTAAATCATCAAAACCAATATCCACCTGAATTTGCATAATCAAATTTACAAAATTTATTTAATTTCGATTTTCTGCACTAACCAATCCTAACATCAACATGAAATACAAACTACTTATCCTCTTTTTAGCATTCACTGCTACCGCTTTTGCTCAAACCGACAATAAACTTACCACTAAACTACAAGATGCCATAAAAGGCTTTAATGGCCAGGTGGGCATCTATGTAAAAAACTTAAAGACAGGTAAAACAGCAGCTATCAATGCCGATACCCTCTTTCCTACTGCCAGTATGATCAAGGTGAGTATACAATGCGGAGTATTTGATAAGATAGAAAAAGGAGAACTGGCCTATAATCAAAAACTGATCTACCGCGATTCGTTATTGTACCCCGGAGAAGACATCCTGGGTTCATTTAAAGATAAGGATACAATAGAGTTAAGTAAAGTTGTTTTACTGATGATCACCATGAGCGATAATACTGCCAGCACCTGGCTGCAAAGGATAGTAACCGGAGAATACATCAACAATTGGCTGGATAAAAACGGCTTTAAGGTATTGCGCGTAAACTCAAGAGTAAAAGGCCGTGAAGCAATTCGCGCCAAATATGGCTGGGGTGTTAGTTCTCCGTATGAAATGTGCCGTTTATTTACCATGATACGCAATGGCGAAGCCGTAAGCCCTGCAGCAAGCGAGCGGATGTATCGCGACCTGGTGCGTATTTATTGGGATGACAGATCACTATCGCAGATACCTCCTTATGTGCAAGCAGCCAGTAAGAATGGCTCCGTTGATGAAGCCAAATCCGAAACTGTTTTGGTCAATGCCCCGCACGGTGATTATGTTTTTTCGGTAATGACTAATAATATTAAAGATCAGCGTTGGGTGCCCGATAATGAGGCCTGTGTACTCATCCGTAAAATATCGGCATTATTATGGCACTATTACGAACCTAAAAGCGACTGGAAGCCTGCCCCGGGTATTGACAAGCTGATGCTGAACGAGTGACATTTTTCTGACAACCTGTCACGGATTCTGTGCACTTACCTGACGAAATATGAGGCGTTTTTGACGTCCTGGAGCCTTTTTTACTGCCAAAGTGATATTGGCATACGCCTTGTTGATACTGCATAGGTTTAATATCAAAAAAGGAAAAAATCAATCATATATGTCTAAAATAATTGGAATCGACTTAGGAACAACGAACTCTTGCGTTGCAGTAATGGAAGGTAACGAACCGGTAGTTATTGCTAACAGCGAGGGTAAACGTACTACGCCGTCAGTTGTGGCGTTTGTTGACAACGGCGAGCGTAAGGTAGGTGACCCTGCCAAGCGTCAGGCTATCACCAATCCTACCAAAACTATTTATTCTATCAAACGCTTCATGGGTAATAAATTCGATGAAGTGACCAAAGAAGCTGCCCGTGTACCATACAAAGTGGTAAAAGGCGACAATAACACCCCGCGTGTTGAGATCGACGACCGCAAATATACCCCGCAGGAAATCTCAGCTATGATCCTTCAGAAAATGAAGAAAACCGCTGAAGATTTCTTAGGTACCGAAGTTAGCGAAGCAGTTATCACTGTACCTGCTTATTTTAACGACGCTCAGCGCCAGGCTACCAAAGAAGCCGGCGAAATTGCAGGCTTAAAAGTTCGCCGTATTATCAACGAGCCTACTGCTGCTGCCCTTGCTTACGGCCTGGACAAAGCGCACAAGGACATGAAAATCGTTGTGTTCGACTGCGGTGGTGGTACACATGACGTATCAGTATTGGAGTTAGGCGATGGCGTGTTCGAAGTAAAATCAACCGATGGTGATACTCACTTAGGTGGTGACGACTTTGACCAGGTAATTATCGACTGGCTGGCTGACGAATTTAAAAACGACGAAGGTATCGATCTGCGTAAAGACCCAATGGCTTTACAACGTTTAAAAGATGCTGCTGAAAAAGCTAAAATCGAGCTTTCAAGCACTTCTCAAAGCGAGATCAATCTCCCATATATTACTGCTGCTGACGGTATGCCTAAGCACCTGGTTAAAACTTTAACCCGTGCTAAATTCGAGCAACTGTCTGACAGCCTGATCAAACGTACCATTGAGCCATGTAAAACAGCTTTGAAAGCTGCCGGCATGAGCACTTCGGATATCGATGAAGTGATCCTGGTAGGTGGTTCAACCCGTATCCCTGCTATACAGGAAGCTGTACAAAAATTCTTTGGCAAAGCTCCTTCAAAAGGTGTAAACCCTGACGAAGTGGTTGCTATAGGTGCTGCTATCCAGGGCGGTGTGTTGACAGGTGAAGTAAAAGACGTGTTACTGCTTGACGTTACCCCGCTTTCATTAGGTATTGAAACTATGGGTGGTGTAATGACCAAATTGATCGAAGCAAACACGACTATCCCGACCAAGAAATCGGAAGTGTTCTCTACCGCATCTGATAGCCAGCCTTCTGTTGAGATCCACATCTTACAGGGCGAACGTCCGATGGCTGCTCAGAACAGAACATTGGGCCGTTTCCACCTGGATGGTATTCCACCAGCTCCACGTGGTGTGCCACAGATCGAAGTATCATTCGACATCGACGCTAACGGTATATTACACGTATCAGCCAAAGATAAAGCTACCGGTAAAGAACAAAAGATCCGTATCGAAGCTTCATCTGGTTTAACTGATGCTGAAATCAAGAAGATGAAGGACGAAGCTGAAGCTAATGCTGATGCTGACAAAAGGGCAAAAGAGGAAGTTGATAAACTGAACTCGGCCGATGCCCTGATCTTTACTACCGAAAAGCAACTGAAAGAGTATGGCGATAAGATATCAGCTGATAAAAAAGCTCCTATCGAAGAAGGTTTGAAAAAATTGAAAGAGGCTTATGCTTCTAAAAACCTCGACGCTATCGACGCTGCTCAAACAGAGTTGAACGCTGCATGGACCGCCGCATCTGAAGAGATGTACAAAGCTGCTGGTGATGCCGGTCAGGCTCAGCCTGGCGCAGGTGATGCCGGAGCACAGGGCCAAAACGGTTCGCAAGGAACCGGTGACCATGTAACCGATGTTGACTTCGAAGAAGTAAAATAATAAATCCATCATATAGACGAAAGCCCGTCCGCTAGCCAGCGGACGGGCTTTTATTTAATTACCCCTCAGAAAGAAAATGCGATTGTTATGATCACAAAAACGATTGAAGCAATCAGGACTGCAATTATAATATCTAAAAAAGACCTTATGGCTAACATGGCTTGAAGATTTCTTGATGTAAATATCAGTTAAAAATTATTGCAAAAATTTCAAACTATACCACCGTGCGGATATACTACACGAGTGTGTGATTATGCTATACAAATGGATTGTGGCATTGACTAGTTGTAGAAAGGAGGCTCCTATGGAGCCCCTTTCATCTGTTTGTTTTTCTATAAACAGGGTGCTCCTACGGAGCTTGGCATAACGATAATTATAAAAACCCCAAGGCAACTATGTGGGTGGTGGTTTTGGTCAGTTAAAGAGAGGAGGCTCCTATGGAGCCAATTTCTCCTTGTTTGGTTTTCTATAAACAGGGTGCTCCTAACAGAGCTTGGCATAATGATAATCATAAAAACCCCATAGGCAACTATGTGGGTGGTGGTTTTGGTCAGTTGCAGAGAGGAGGCTCCTATGGAGCCAATTTCTCCTTGTTTGGTTTTCTATAAACAGGGTGCTCCTAACGGAGCTGGCATACCCCACTAATCAAAAACTCCGTAGGAGTACCCTGTTTATAGCACCAGTAAATAGAAAAGAATTGGCTCCATAGGAGCCTCCCAATAAACGCCAGAAAGGTTATTCTATAAAATCAAACAAAAACCTATCCTCAAATGGTATTTGAAATCTTTCCAATAATTCCACATACTCTTGTTTGAATGATCTTTTCTGATGATGCTTTTCCTGGTTAAGAATATACTTTACAACTACATCAATATGAGATTGTGAATAAGAGAAAACCCCATAACCTTCCTGCCAATTAAATTTGCCTTTTATCCAACCTCGATCATTGATAAACTCATTGCTTTCAACCTTTATCTCTTTTACAAAATCGGATATCAGAACCGTTGGTCTGAAGCCCACAAATAAATGTATATGATCAGGCATGCAATTAACCGCCAGCATTTTGGCTTTCCTGTTTTGAACAAGTCCGGTAATATATTTATGTAGCTCCTCCTTATGTTGCTTCGGAATGAGGCTTTGCCTGTGCTGAACGGCAAAGACAAATTGTAAATAGATTTGTGAAAAGGTATTGGCCATATTTAATGACTATAATAACAAAAAAATCCCGCCTTTTGAGCGGGATCTCAGAATATCTGTAAGAAATTTTATGACCAAAGGTTTGACGGATAAACTCCATCCGCAACCAGTTTGGAAATACTTGCTTGTACGATCGGTTTATCTTCTTTATAAGTAACGCCAAACCATTTAGAAGCAGTTGGGATCACTTTGAATGATGCTGTACCTGATTTGATCAGCTCGTCAGCAGCAAGTGGAATAAAGAATTCGGCTTTAGGATTGTTCTCATTTGCGTCAACAAATCTAATGAACATCGGCTCGCTTTGTTTGAAGATAGCCGGAGTGAAACCCCAGAAATTCATTGATACACGGGTATCATTTGGAAGTGGATGTTCTCCGGTAGCATCTTTATAGGCAACGGTACCATCTTCTTTAAAATATACTTCAGTACGCTCGTTGATCTCAACCATGTTACCATTTCCGTCAACCTTACATACACCACGGGATACTGAACCGTAATCTGATAAAGTTTTATCGATCTGGTAGCCTACCAATGCATATTTATCATCAGCTGCTTCGGTAGTCAGGAACTTCGCCATTTTTTCGAAAGCGTCGCGACCGTAGTAGTCATCGGCATTAATTACGCAGAAAGGCTCATGAACCTGGTGGCGTGCAGCAAGAACTGCATGCTGAGTGCCCCATGGCTTTGCTCTTTCAATAGTCTTGTCGATGCCAAAAGGTTTCAGGTCATAGCTTTGGAAAACATAATCTGTTTCAACACGGCCTTTCAGTTTTGGCTCGAAGATACTTTTGAAAGTATCGGCAAACTCCTCGCGGATAATGAAGCTGATCTTGCCAAATCCGGCGTTGATCGCGTCATAAATAGAGTAATCAATAATTGTTTCGCCATTCGGACCGAAGCCATCAACTTGTTTCATGCTTCCATAGCGGCTGGCCATACCTGCGGCCAGTATCAGTAGAGTGGGTTTCATAGTGTTTATTAGGTACTGTTTTTGAGTGCTTTTGTTTAATTATATCTCAAAGGACATTTATACTCAAATTGTTTTGGCAAAGTTTACTTTTCAAAAGTAATTTATAAATGTCAATAATACAATTATTTTGACATTTATTTAATATACCTGAAATCCTGCCCGTCTTTTACATTCAGCAACACTTCGTATATCAGGCGTATCACATTATCCACATCTTCCTTGTGGATCATCTCAACAGTAGTATGCATATAACGCAGCGGCAATGAGATCAATGCCGATGGCACCCCGTCATTTGAATAAGCGAAAGCATCGGTATCTGTGCCAGTTGAACGCGAAGATGCCTGGCGCTGGAATGGAATATCTGCTTTTTGTGCTGACTCAATTAATAGCTTATTTACGTTGTTCTGCACAGCCGGAGCATAAGATACCACCGGACCTTTGCCACAAGCCAGATCACCCTGTGTAACCTTGCTGATCATCGGGGTTTGGGTATCATGGGTAACGTCGGTTACAATAGCCAGATTAGGTTTAATATGATGAGCAATCATTTCCGCACCGCGTAAACCTATCTCCTCCTGTACTGCATTCACAATGTATAATCCGAATGGCAATTTCTTTTTATTTTCTTTCAGCAAACGTGCTACTTCAGCAATCATAAAACCACCGGCACGGTTGTCCAATGCACGACCAACATAGTAACGGTCATTCAATACCATGAATTCATCTTCATAGGTAATCACGCATCCTACATGGATGCCCAGATTTTCTACTTCTTCTTTAGTAGTGCAGCCGCAGTCCAGGAAAATATTTTTCAGTGTAGGCGCTTCCTCTTTCTCACCCGAGCGGGTATGAATAGCGGGCCAGCCGAAAACTGCTTTAACTATACCGTTATCAGTATGAATATTTACCCGTTTTGATGGGGCGATCTGGTGGTCGGAACCGCCATTACGGATTACGTAAATCAATCCATCGTTAGTGATGTAGTTTACAAACCATGATATTTCATCCGCATGCGCCTCAATGACCACTTTGTATTTGGCTTTCGGGTTGATGATACCTACCGCAGTACCATAGTTATCTACATAATGTTCGTCGATGTAAGGCTTGATATAATCTAGCCATAATTTCTGACCTTTTGCTTCAAATCCTGTTGGAGATGGGTTATTGATATATTCCTCGAAAAAAGCCAGCGAGGTTTTATTTACGACCTCAACGTGCTGCTTTTTTTCAGCTTTCTTTTTAGACATAACTGATTATTTGGGACTGTTTTTTAATCGATAATGGCAAATATAGTAAAGCTGGAGATAATGACGTATGTTAACAAATTTTAGCGGCATTATTGATTAATTGTTACTGCGTTAACATTCAGTTTATCTCGTCACACTTACTTTGTCGCGAGTAAATTTTTTTCAAGATTAGTTTAGTTGATTGAGGGCCAGCCCGCTAGTTAGCGGACTGGTTTTTTATTTGCTTCTCCAGTATCTCGTAATCAAAACCATATTTAGAAAAGAGTTTGCCGGTATGCGTGTATCCAGCTTTCATATAGAAACCGATTGCTGATACCCGCGCATTGCACCATATTACCGCACCTCCCTCTGACTCAGCAAATTCTTCAACCCGTTGCAGCAAAGCATTACCGATACCCATTTTCTGATACTCCGGCAGTATGGCCAGTTTCCGGAACTGGAATGATTTATCAACCTGAAACAAGGAGACGATCCCAACAAGCTGACTATCTGTAAATGCTCCAAAGTGAACGCCGTCCTGGTCTTCATCTAACTCCATTTCGTAGAGTTTACTATCGGGGTATAGCACTGCCTGACGCAAACGCCAGGTGAGTTCGGGACGGATTTGTTCGATACTAATCATTTGAGGTGAAAGGACAAAGGTAAAAGGATAAAGGTTTATATACATCTATATATTTTATCTTTCGCCCTTTACCTTTCAGCTTTAGCCTTACAAAGGAATGTTTCCGTGTTTCTTCCGCGGGTTATTCACCACCTTATTCTCCAGCATTTTAAAAGCATGGATGAGTTTGATGCGTGTTTCTGCAGGGTCGATCACCTCATCAATAAAGCCGCGCTCAGCTGCACGGTAAGGATTGGCAAATATATCTGAATAGGTTTGTTCCATCTCCAGCCATTTGGCTTCTTTATCATGCGCAGCATTGATCTCACGTTTAAAGATGATCTCTGCTGCTCCTTTGGCACCCATTACGGCGATCTCGGCAGTTGGCCAGGCGTAGTTCATATCGGCACCGATATGTTTGGAGTTCATCACATCATAAGCACCACCGTAAGCTTTACGGGTGATCACAGTGATACGCGGTACCGTTGCTTCGCAAAATGCAAACAGCAGTTTAGCACCGTTGGTGATAATGGCGTTCCACTCCTGGTCGGTGCCGGGTAAAAAGCCGGGAACATCTTCGAATACCAGCAGCGGAATATTAAAGCAATCACAAAAACGTACAAAACGTGCCCCTTTGGTTGATGAGTGGATATCCAATACTCCCGCCAAAAACGCAGGTTGATTTGCTACGATACCAATACTGCGGCCAGCTAAACGGGCAAAGCCGACAACAATATTTTCCGCAAAATTTTTATGTACTTCTAAAAATGAATCTGCATCGATCACTTGTCCTATCACATCCCTGATATCGTAAGGCTGTGAAGGATTTTCCGGCATTAGGTCAGCCAATCCGGGACGTGATTCATCTTTGCCTTCGTAAACAGTTGAAGGTGCCTTTTCCTCGCAATTTTGCGGCATATAACTCAGCAGCTTTTTGATATGCTGTATTGCATCAATCTCGTTGGTACAGGCAAAATGAGTTACTCCTGATTTTGTCGCATGGGTATCCGCTCCGCCCAATTCTTCTGAAGTCACCACTTCATGGGTAACCGTTTTCACGACATTCGGACCAGTTACGAACATATACGAGGTATTCTCCACCATCAATATAAAATCGGTAATAGCGGGGGAATATACCGCGCCACCGGCGCAAGGGCCCATTATGGCAGAAATTTGCGGTATCACGCCCGACGCCATTGTATTACGATAAAAGATATCGGCATAACCGCCTAGCGAAACCACGCCTTCCTGTATTCTCGCCCCGCCTGAATCATTCAAACCGATTACCGGGGCTCCATTCTTCATCGCAAGATCCATTATCTTGCATATCTTCTCCGCATGGGTTTCCGAAAGTGAACCGCCAAAAACAGTAAAGTCTTGTGAGAAAACATAAACCAGGCGACCGCTTATAGTACCGTAGCCGGTTATTACACCATCTCCCGGGTAGATCTCTTTCTCCATCCCGAAGTCGGTTGAGCGGTGGGTAACCAACATCCCGATCTCCTGAAAGGAACCTTCATCCAGCAAAAAGTGCAGACGCTCGCGTGCCGTTAATTTCCCTTTTTTATGCTGACTTTCTATCCGCGCATGACCGCCGCCTGCCAGGGCCTGTTCGCGTTTATGTTGTAGTACTTTAAGTTTTTTATTCACAATCCGGTTTATAATGCTACAATGTAATTGCTAAAAATAGGATTAAATGCGCAATATACGCTCACCCATCAAACATAAATGCCCTGCTCTCGTTAATTTTGCACCCGTTAGTTTATGTTGAGACGATCAAAAGATAAGCGCACCCTCAAAGAAAACCTGATGCTGGCCTCGTCCACTGCATTTGTGGCAGGATCAACCAATGTGGCTGGTGTTATCGCATTCCTTGCTTTCACCACTAATATCACCGGCCATGTGGCCAACCTGGCACGTCATGTTGCCGAAAATAACTGGCACGAGATGACCCTGTTTTTCATTTGGCTGCTTTTGTTTTTTGCAGGCGCATTTATATCCAATTTCCTGATACGTTCGGCATCCGACAAAAGCAATTACTGGGCACATTCCCAGCCTGTCATTATAGAAATTGTCATTTTGCTATTTGTGGCCGTTTATGGCGATAAGTTCTATGCCGAATCGCAAACCGAGCGCGAGATCATTATCTGTGCTATCATATTTTCGATGGGATTGCAAAACAGCATGGTTTCAACCGTATCCGGTGGATTAATCAAATCCTCCCACTTAACCGGATTATTTACTGACCTGGGCGGCGATGTATCAGAATGGTTTCATACGATTGGAAAAAAGAGAGACATTGTAAAAAACCGTATTTACGTACGTTTAACGATACTTGCCTTTTATTTTTTAGGCGGATTGGCAGGCGGCTACTTTTTCAATGCCTATGGATTCGTGATATTCTACTTTATCCCGGTAATTTTGCTTACGATATTATACTACGATCTATCAAATGTTGCCTTACATAAACTAGTGCGGCTCTTCTCGGCGCCTAAAAAAGTATAAATTTGCAGCCAAAATAAATATATCAACCTATGAGCGCTAAAATCCACGACACCAGTCATATTACCTACGAGGGCCTTCTTGAAGGAAACAAAAGGTTTATCGATAATGCTTTAAAATCAGACCCGGAGTTTTTTGATAAACTGACTAGTCAAAACCCGCCTGTACTTTGGATAGGTTGTGCCGACAGCCGTGTTCCGGCTAACCAGATCACCAATACCAATCCCGGAGAGATATTCGTGCACCGTAACATTGCCAACATGGTGATTCATACCGACATGAATATGCTTTCGGTATTAGACTATGCCGTGAACGTGCTCCATGTAAAACACGTGATCGTAACTGGTCACTACGGTTGCGGTGGGGTACTTGCCGCCATGAGCAACAAAGAATTTGGGTTGATCGATAACTGGCTGCGCCATATTAAGGACGTTTACCGTATCCACGCCAAACAACTGGATGCGATAAGTGATGAAACCGAACGTGCCAATCGGCTGGTAGAATTAAACGTAATTGAAAACGTTTACAATCTGTGCAAAACCTCCATCGTGCAAAACGCCTGGAAAAACGGCCAGGACCTAAGCGTTCACGGCTGGGTTTATAGCCTCGCTACAGGAAAAATATCAGATATGAAAGTAAGCACCAGCAATAATGACAAGCTGGATAATGTGTTTAAGTTTAAATAGTTAATGGTTAATAGATCATAGTTCATAGCAGTCAACTTATTGGCCATGAACTATGATCCATCAACTATAAGCTAATCTTACAATTCTTTCTGCAAAAACGGATACCTGTAATCCTTTGGTGGATCAAAAGTTTCCTTAATAGTTCTTGGAGATACCCAGCGTAGCAGGTTGATCATCGAACCGGCTTTATCATTTGTACCCGATCCCCTGGCACCGCCAAATGGTTGCTGACCAACTACAGCACCTGTCGGTTTGTCGTTTATATAGAAGTTACCTGCAGCATTACGTAAACGCTGTGTTGCCTCGGCGATGGCATAACGGTCTTGTGATATAATTGAACCGGTAAGCGCATAGATCGAAGTTTTATCAACGATATCGATTACTTTGCTGAAATCTTTATCCTCGTAAACATAGATAGTCAGCACTGGTCCGAAAAGCTCTTCGCACATCGTTACATAGTATGGATCATCTACACGTAACACAGTTGGCTCGATAAACCAGCCATCGGTTTTATCATATTTTCCGCCGGTCACCAGCTCTACGCTAATATCGTTTTTAGCTTCGTCGATATATTTCGCGAGCTTATCAAATGATGCTTCTGTGATTACAGCGTTAATAAAATTTTCAAAATCTTCAGTCGGGCCCATTTTAAAGCTGGCCACATCGCGCTGAATATTTTCTTTTACCGTTTCCCACAATGACTTAGGGATATAAGCTCTTGAAGCAGCAGAACATTTTTGTCCCTGGTACTCAAATGCACCGCGAACTAAGGCAGTGCTTACTACATCAGCATTAGCACTTGGGTGAGCAAGAACAAAGTCTTTGCCACCTGTTTCGCCCACGATGCGCGGATAGGTTTTATATTTATGAATATTGGTACCGATAGTTTGCCAGATGTTCTGGAATACTTTGGTTGAACCGGTAAAGTGTATACCTGCAAAATCAGCGTGATTAAAGATTACTTCGCCTGCAACCGGGCCGTCAACATAGATCAGGTTGATCACACCATCAGGAACACCTGCTTCTTTGAACACTTTCATAATCACATTGGCAGCGTAGATCTGCGGATAAGCAGGCTTCCAAACTACCACGTTACCCATCATTGCAGCTGATGAAGGCAGATTACCTGCAATCGCTGTAAAGTTGAACGGCGTCAGCGCAAATACAAAACCTTCCAGTGGGCGTTGCTCTACCCTGTTCCATACACCTTTGCCTGAGATTGGCGGTTGTTGCTGGTAGATCTCAGTCATGTATGACACATTGAAACGCAGAAAGTCGATCAGCTCACAAGCAGAGTCGATCTCGGCCTGGTAAGCATTTTTTGATTGACCCAACATCGTTGCAGCGTTGATCTCAGCACGGTATGGGCCTGCGATCAGGTCGGCAGCTTTTAAGAAGATAGCGGCACGTTGTTCCCATGCCAGGTCTTCCCAGGCAGCTTTTGCAGCCAACGCAGCGTCAATAGCGGCGTTTACATGACTTGCGTCGCCTTCAGAAAATGTAGCCAGTAAGTGTTTATGATCATGCGGCGGACGGATCTCCAACTTTTTGTTGGTACGAACTTCTTTCCCGCCGATATACATCGGGATATCGATTTGTTTTGAGCGCGCATCTTCCAGAGCGGCTTTGAGGGCAGCACGTTCCACACTGCGCGGGCCATAATTTAAAACAGGCTCGTTCTGCGGTGCAGGCACGTTAAAAAATCCTTTCAGCATAGGTGTTAATTATTGAGTGCGCAAAGATACGGGTTAATGTGCAGATGTGCGAATGCGTTGATGTGCAAATATGCAAATGTGCAGATGTGCGGATGAACAAATGACTTTCAGCTGAATGTGAAGATGTGCGAACGAATTAAACCCATCTACAAATTTGCGCATCTGCATATCTGCACATTTGACTATTTTTATCTCATGACCATCGAAGACCTGCAAATTATTTGTTATCAATTGCCCGGAGTAACGGAAGATATAAAATTAGGCGAACATCTCTGTTTTAATGTCGGTGGCAAATCATTCCTTTTTACTCATCCGGATGGTGTGCCTCCGTCGGCCTCATTTAAAGTACCTGACGAAGATTTTGAAGAGGTAAGCTCAATGGAAGGTCTTGAACCGCAGCCTTATATTGCAAGGTACAAATGGGTTCTGGCACGCGATATCAATAGCCTGAGTAAAAAGCAATGGGAATTTTTTATCAAACAATCGCATGGACTGATCGCCGCTAAGCTGCCTGCGAAAATTAGAAAGAGTATTGGGTTGTAGCTTTAATTAAGAGACATCGTTTCATTTGAAGCCACGTGTTGACTCACCCGGTCATTGCTTCGCTCGACCACCCTCTCTAAGCTGCGCTTAAAGAGGGATTTTTTTATTTTTTTCTTCTTCTCCCTCTTTACCGCTTGCGGTAGAGAGGGTCGAACAGCGTAGCGCTTTCGGGGTGAGTCAACTGGAGGTTTTGCATGTGGAACTTACACGCAAGGCATTTCCAAAGTAAAACTTGTCTCCCCATCATGCGATTCTGCAAAAAGCTTTCCGCTATGTGCTTTGGCAATTTCAGAAGCAATAAATAATCCCAAACCCAGGCCTTTCTGACTGGATTTGGTTTTCCCTCTTGAAAATGGCTGGAACAAGTTATCCATTACTGATTTCGGAATATCATCGCCGGCATTGGTAACTGTCAAAATAAATTTCCCATCGCCGCTTACAGCATGCACACGCACCGGGGTATCCTGCCTGCCGTAGGTAATGGCGTTGCTCAGTAAATTCGAGAACAGTTGTCCAATACGTTTTCCATCACAGCTTACCTGATCATCAAGATTAAGTTTAAGGGAGACGTATCTGTCAGGTGATATCAATTCCAACTCAGCAACGACATGTTTTAATATTTCAGCTAATGGTTGGTCTTCCAGGACATTAAGCTGAAGTCCACCACCCAGGTGACTTTGTGCAAAATCAAGGATATTATCTACCAGGCCACGCATACGGTAGGCCGAGCCTTGCATGATCTCTGCCAATCTTCTCACACGATCCTCTACAGGCATGCGCATGATCAACTGAGCCGAATTTAATATGGCTCCTACCGGGTTTCTAAGATCATGCCCCAGAATCGCAATAAATTGTTCCCGCAGTTTGGCATTTTCCTGTTCTTCCTGCAAGCGGGCTTGCATAGCTTTAAGCTCATCTGCTGAGCTTAAATGAAATGCGATCAGCTCGGCAAATAATTTGAACATGCCTACAACTTCCGGCGTATTCAGCTTAGCTGGCCTCGGGTCGATAGAGCACAACGTTCCGAAAAAGCGGCCGTCTTTAAGAATGATAGGTATCGAAATATAGCTCTGGAAACCATACATCGCTGGGGTATGGTGCATGCAATAATAATCGTCTTTATCTACATGATCAATGATCACCGGTTTACCATTTTGCCTGATCTCGCGGCATATGGTGGTTTCTACCTTTAACTCGTCGCCGGGTTTCAGGCCAAATGCAATATCATCACGCACACTGCAGGTTATCCAACGCTTGTCCGTCACACGCGCTACAGCAGCAAATCCCATTCCTGTGGTGCGGCAAACCACATCCAGCAATGTCGGCATCATGGGGATACCGTTGACAGCGTCAATATCCGCCTGAAAATTAGGGTCAGTCAATGTGAGAGAATTTATCAATGTACAATCTGCAAATAAAAAGCTGTAGAAATCCTGAAGAATACAAATAATATTAATAATTAGTTGATATTTTTTATTACTAAAACAAGATTTACCGCTTTAAATAACCCGATATAAGCCCTGCCGAAACTTACATTTTTATGCATCTTTTTTGCACCTCTCGCGTATAACACTTCCATGGATGTAGGTAAACGTCCTAACACGCACACTATTAATCAATAAAAGGAACACGGTTATGTCGAAACCAGAGGATATCTATAAAGAGTACAGGGAACTGGTATTAAAAAATGCCGAAAAAGAGATCAACGGCCAAAAATTCTCCTTTCTGTTTACTTCAGAAAAGGAGGGGACTTTTACCCTAACCAACAATGAAACCAAGGACATGATAGGCGGTACATTTAAGCTGAGCGTGAACAATGACGGTCTGAACATCCTGATGGACTATAAAGGTTTCTATATCACTCAGACTTTAAAGATCGACAAGAAGGAAAGTACTATTGTACGTGAACCAAACAGCGGCAAGGTGTTTTTAACTGGTCATAAACTGGATATGAAAGGCGGTAAATAAGGATTTATACTATTTACTTTCGTTCAGTCTGTAGCACCTTATACACAATTTTACAGGAAAAAATTCCACAAAATTAATCCACAGTTATTTCGATTATTTTCCTTTAAGGCAATAAAAGGCTCAAATTAGCCTGTATTGACCTGTTTTTAGATTCGCCTTCATGTGGTGCGGTTGTTGCCGT
>NZ_DATCRU010000109.1:0-22661 GCF_036568825.1 Mucilaginibacter sp.
TTTTTTTGCCAGTGAGCTGAGTGACTCCCCGGATTGATACTCTTTAATAACATCCAGCTTAAATGCCGGATTATGCTTCTTGTTCTTTCTCATAAAATGCCCCCAAATAGTGTCTAACTTTTTGGGGGCAGTCTAATTGCAGGCCTTTTTTGTTTTGTTTATATTTGATTATGAACAGGATAAAACTTGATGATAAGCTATCATTCTTTATTGAACAAGAAGAAAAGCGTCTTCGCCTCATCGTATTTAATAACAATGAAGAGTTGGTTTGTCACAAGGCTAACCCTATTGACCTAAAAAGATTTATCGAATCTGAAGAAGGACACTTATTTAAAGGAAGGTTGCAGTTAGATAAGAAAGACGGCAGTATCTTCTTGAGCGTAAAAGGTGACACGATAGGAGCTATCGATCTACCCGAATTTGAAAGGCTCATTAATCAATCATATCAGCCAAAGCAAATAACCTAAGGCTGATCCTCCCAACACGACAAAAGCTGTATTCAGTTTTTTAAAGCTGAAGGATACAATAAAGCCCAAAACAGCAATCACAATAGTTTTCCAGTCGTTGATGGATGATTTGCCCATTTCTACACAAACAGCCAGTATTAAAGCGATTGACGCTATATTGACGGTATCAAGAAAAACTGACATCACTTTTGAACTGCGCAATTTTTTCACAAGAGGATTCAAAAATGCTACGAATAGGAAGGAGGGCAGGAAAATCCCAATAGTAGCTCCAATAGCGCCTTGTATGCCACTCATTTGCCATCCAATAAAAGTGGCCGATGAAAATACAGGTCCTGGTGTAAATTGTCCTACAGCAATCGCGTCTATCAGTACCTGGTGAGAAAGCATACCTGTTTTTACCAATTCCGTGTTCAAAAAAGCAAAAAGTACGTAACCGCTGCCATAGAGAATTGATCCTACTTTTAGAAATATCCAGAATACTTTCCATTGATTTTGGTTGATACCAGGCAAATCAGTTGTAACTAAAAATGAAAGCGGTAATATATAATTCAGTGATGCTGATTTTTTTTTGGCGAGCTGGATGAGAATACCGATTAATCCAGCCCCGAATAGCAGGTACATCTCATTAATACCATATAGCGCCAATAGTGCACATGTTATACCGATTAACCCTAATTCAATCGTCTTTAATGCTTTCTTGCCCAGGGTAATCATTAACGATACAACAACTCCGATAATAGCAGGTTTGATGCCATAAATAAATGGTGCAACCTCTGGCAAAGTGCCATATTGTTGATAGGCCCATGCCAGTAATCCGGTAATAAAAACCGCCGGTAGAATAAAACAGGCCCCGGCTACCAGCAGACCTTTCCAACCGGCACGTTCCTGGCCACAATGTATTGCCATTTCTGTGGAGTTAGGGCCGGGGATAAGATTGGTAGCGCCGATTAGGTCCAAAAAATGTTCATGAGTTAACCATTGCCGCTTTCTTACTACTTCTTCCTCCATCATTGCAATATGTACAGCGGGGCCACCAAAGCCAATGAAGCCGAGTTTGAGAAATACTTTAGCTACTTCTTTTAGCCTGTCAGGTTGATTTTCCAATGATAAGTGATCGGGTGACTAAAGTATAGAAGTTTTGTTAAATAAATATTATGATACGTTCGGCGTAAACTGTGCCAGGTCATAAATCCCTAAGGATTTTTCAATTTCTGCCACCTTCACTACATTGCTCTCAAAACCATCTTTTCCAAAATGCTTATGTTCATTGTTTTCAAACTCTTCTCCAAGAGCATCATATTCATGCTGGGATAAAATTTTCCGGAAGGCAGGAAATAGCACAGTATCTTCCCTTGCTTCATGAGGCCGGTACATGTGATTAAAACTGGCAAGCACCTGAATTAATTTATGGGTTTCTGTATCTGTTCTGTTCGAGGATTTAGTTAATCGAATTACCTGATCTGTCAGCTTACGTCCCGCATTATGTTGTTTTAATAAGGTATCAACCAAATCAGTAAGTTTGTTAGCCTTCTTAAACCTCGGGAATAAATAATTCTCTTCCTGTTTTTCATGATAGTCTTCCACAAATTTCCGGATAATCATCGCTGAGTTAGCTAATGCCTCAACGGGGAATTTCTGGTTCATTTCCATCTTGTGGCGGCAATTATCATAAATTAGTAGTATACGGTTTAGCAGCCCGTGTTCTTGCATCAGATCTTCTGGCGGTGAGACTTTCTTATCTTCGTCATCATTAGAAAAGGCGCTTATCAAGGGTAACCCGATGATTGAAGCAGCTGTGAATTTTATGGTATTTCCGATAAAATCGCGGCGGGTATTAATAACTTGATCTTTCATGGTAACTGTTTTTCTGTAAAACAGTTAATCAGGCTTTGGGTTTGTATACCTCTTAAGCTATCGACTACTTCTATAGAAATACTAAAATCGTCAATACTTGAATTTGAACTTCTTCAGGTCGGGGTTATATTGCCGCTCTCTTTTCAATTCATATTGATAGATTGTTTGCGCCAAGTTCTTCATAAAAGGCAGGCACACGGTTTTGTACTCGTATTTATTGTCGTTATAAATTTCATCATCGTTGGATTGGACAACTGCCGAGATGATAAATTCTATCTTATTCTTAAAGTCGACTATATAAGCATTATCAATATCATAACCATATGAATCGCCTATTTTATTAAATATCCTGATATTGGGGTTGATCACCGCTAAACTGTCGCCACCATAAAACAACCACTTGCAATAAGCCGGGAAATATTCCTGCGGACTGTAAGTTGGGTGCTTACTTTCTGTCGGCCACATGCTCATATATTTATAAATGAACTTATATTGATCAGCGGTCAGATTAAAACGGTCATTTTCCGGGTAAGTTTCCGGAAACAATAATCTTCTCAATACCGATTGCTGATCCACCAGCGGATAAACATTGTTTTGCGAAAAATCAAAAGGCTGCATTACTAATTTGTCGTTTTTGTCCAGATAGCCTTTACCCTGGATCATGTTTTCTAAATGCATAGGATAATCCCGGGAATCAAATAGAGGCGGCTTATGATATACCAATTTATCACCATTATAAAAATCAATCGGATTGGTATGCCTTGTACTTTCGCCTTTATCTCCAATAGCCAATCGTCCGATAATCCGTGTTCCCCTCAGACCATATTTTTTTAGTTTGTCATTGATTTCTTCACGTCCAACGAATTCATACAAACGGTTATAGGCATCGTTATCACTTACCAATAATATCTTTTTGATATAATTCTCGATGCTTGGCAAGCCATTTTTGGAGGAAGTGTCTTTGGTCACTTTGGTTTGTCCGGCAAAAGTACTGTCGGTAATCATGGTTGACTTAACCGTAAAGCCTTTAATGTTCAGCTTATTCAATTTTTCCAGGGCGAAAATCGCAGTTGGCAGTTTTACAGTGCTGGCAGGATAGAAGTACCGGTTTGGATTCAGTCTGTAACTATATGATTTAAAATGAGGCACATTATGCTCATCGCGATCTATTTGAGTATATAAAACCTGAACTTCATTGTGAGTTGGATGATGAAGAATATGGTCAAATAATTCAGGATGTGATTCGATCAGGTTTTTCAGGAAAACAGTATCAGGCTGTTGGGCCATGGCAGATAAACTTAGGATTAATAACAGGCAGGTAAGGTGGAGTTTCATGAGGTTAAATATAGAGAATAGTTGATTAGTTAAGTGGTTGAATGGTTGTATTGGGTTAGCTATTTCAATATAAACAACTACTTAACCAATCAACTATTCACACAATCAACCAAAATTTTAAAATTCCAATTCCATCCACTACATTTGCAGCGCTTTAGGTTTTCCTGAGAGTATCAGGAGATTAAAAGGGAATCGGGTGTAAATCCCGGACTGTCCCGCAGCTGTAAGCTCCATGACCAAAGTTCATTCAAGGCCACTGTCTATAATAACCGGACGGGAAGGCAGAACAAACGGGGAGCGAGTCAGAAGACCTGCCAGAGCACAGAATTATTCATAGCTTTCGGGGATTGAGGCTTGAATGTGAAACTCGTCTATTATCGTTTCATTTCAAACTTTCCGTTTCGGTATGCTGTGGTTTTAAACACCCGTCATGCAAAGGAAATTAAACAGGTTAAAAGTTTTGCCGGTATTCGTTGCCGGGATTTGCTGGTATTCCTTTGCTTATGCGCAGACTGATACCGTTAAAAAGCTGAAAGAGGTTAAGGTAAATACCTCTCCGATACCACAAGTTCAATCTATCGTTCCTATACAGAGTGTTTCTGCCAATGTTTTTGAACAGTACAGCGCCTTCAATGTTGCCGATGCTGTCAGGAATTTTTCCGGAGTAAATATTAAAGATTACGGTGGTATTGGCGGTTTGAAAACTGTTTCTGTAAGAAGTTTGGGCGCTGATCATTTGGGTATATTGTTCGATGGAGTTGCCGTAAATGATGCGCAAAACGGACAGATCGACCTGAGTAAATTTAACCTGAATAATGTCCAGGAAATAACACTTTATAATGGTCAATCCCCGGATATCTGTGTTCCGGCACGTTCATTTTCCTATGCCAGTGTTTTATCTGTTCAAACCATTCGTCCAAATCTAACAGCATCCAAACCATACCAGATTATTTTAGGTACAAAAGCCGGGTCATTTGGCCTGATAAATCCTTATCTGCAATGGCAGCAACGAATAGATAAGCAGTGGTCGTTTATTGTCAATAGTTATTTAGAGAGTGCAAACGGTCGCTATAAATACAAAGTGCCCGGAGAAGGTAATGACACCACTTACACCCGCACTAATGCCGGCATCAATGCGGAGCAGGCAGATGGCGCTTTATACTGGACTAAAAGCGATAGCAATAAATTCAATCTGCATGTAAACTATTATAATTCAGATAGGGGATTGCCGGGTGCGGTGGTATTTTATAACCCGGTATCAAACCAACATCTTTGGAACCAGAATATTTTCATTCAATCAGGATACGAGCGTTTATGGCAAAATAGCCTGCATTTGCTGATCAATACCAAACTTTCGCGTGAATATACAAGATACAGAGATCCTGATTATTTAAATAATAGTGGCGGATTGGATGAGCGGTATACGCAGCGTGAATTTTACCAATCGGCAGCATTGGCTTATCATTTGTTTTCCAATTGGGAAGTTTCTTATGCTTCAGATTTTTCGGTTACAGGGCTGGATGCTAGTCTGTACAATTATGCTTATCCAACAAGGTATACGCTATTGAATGTTATTGCCAGCAACCTGGTTTTAGGCAGATGGCACTTTCAGGGAAGCTTGCTGAACACTTATGTGAACGAGCGGGTCAAATCGGGAGTAGCCGAGCCATCAAAAGATGTCTTTTCGCCAACTATAATGGCTACTTTTTTCCCGTTAAATAATTCTGATCTTCAATTAAGGGCATTTTATAAAGACATCTTCCGCAATCCGACACTAGATGAGCAGTATTACTTTACAGTAAACGGCGCAAGAGGCATCAAACCCGAATATGCTAAACAATACGATTTGGGATTAGCTTACCGCAAAGGATTAAACTCTTTTCTGGAATATATCACCTTTACAGCCGATGGCTACTATAACAACGTCACAAATAAGATCGTGGCTTTGCCTAATCAGAATATTGCCATTGCATCTATTATCAATTTAGGAAAAGTCAACATAGAAGGTGTCGACATTGGCATCAAAACGCAAACGCGGCAGGCAAACGGCTGGCGTGGGGCATTGTCGGTAAATTACACTTATCAGCATTCAGTCGATTCGGCTACTAACCTGCAAATACCCTATACACCACGTAATTCTCTGGCACTGAATGCCGGGCTAGACTATCACCATGCCGGGTTGTATTATAACCAGGTAATTTCCTCATCGAGATATTACCTTGAAGATATAAATAGCCAGATCGGCGGTTATTCTGAAGGCGACCTGTCTTTTATCTATAAATTTTCGATCAGCAATAAGGCAGCTGTATTTTCAGCACACGTCAACAACTTGTTTGATCAGCAATACCAGGTCGTCCGGAGCTTTCCGATGCCGGGGCGATCTTATTTATTTTCTATTCAAATTACCATTTAATTATACACACATGAAAAATTTCAGACCAGGCATTTTAGCATTTACCGCCGCATTAACGTTTATCCTTGCATCGTGCCACAAGGATAAAAATCTTCCGAAACCTACTACAACGACGGCTACAGATGGGTTTTATATATTGAACCAGGGTTTATTTAACGATAACAACAGTACATTATCATTCTATAACTACTCCAATAAACAGGTTACTGCCGATATTTTCACATCAGCAAACGGTCGTGGTTTGGGTGATACAGGTAACGATATCGAAATATACGGCTCAAAAATGTATATCGTGGTTAATATTTCGAGCACTATAGAAGTAGTTGATGCAAAAACCGCCAAATCATTAAAGCAGATCAAGTTATTTAACGGAGCAACTGCACGCGAGCCCCGCGATGTGGCATTTTACAAAGGCAACGCTTACGTTACCTCGTACGATGGTACAGTAGCGGTAATCGATACTGCATCGCTGGCTGTAAGCAACTATATTACCGTAGGACGTAACCCTGAACAATTAGCAGTAGCCAACGGCAAACTGTATGTAGCAAACTCAGGCGGTTTGGATTATCCAAATTATGACAACACTGTTTCAGTAATCGATCTGGCTTCCGGAACTGTTACTAAAACGCTGACGGTTGCAGCTAATCCGCAAAATGTAGCGACTGACAATAACGGCAATGTGTATGTGCTTTCCGCCGGAAATTATAGCGATGTGGGCCCGAGCCTGGCTGTTATCGATGACAATACCGATGCGGTAAAATCGCAAACCAATTTTGATGGCAGCAATATGACCGCCCAGGGAACCAACCTGTACTTTATTACGTCAGCAGGCAAGGTGGTTGTTTACGATACCAAAACGCAGAGTATCAGCAATCCCGGGTTTATCAGCGACGGTACAGCTATTACCACTCCATACAGCATAGCTGTGGATGGTTCAACCGGTGAAGTATTTGTAACTGATGCAAAGGATTACACCTCTGCAGGAGCAGTATATGCTTTTGACAAAACAGGAAAGAAAGAATATTCAATCACTGTAGGTATCAACCCGGGCAAAATAGCTTTGCTTAAACAATAATTGAACAGCATTTATTTAAAGGGATTATTATTAACTTTACCTCATTAAATAAAACTATGACACTGCAAAAAGTAAATACACGTAACACAGTACTCGTCCTGATGATTGTTGCAGCAGCGGCATTTCGCCTTGTGAGCTATAAATATCCTTATGTATTAAGCAACTTCAACCCTGTTGGGGCTATTGCCTTATTTGGAGGAGCTTATTTCATTGACAAGTGGAAGGCCTATTTAGTGCCGTTATTGACACTTTTTGTAAGCGATATATTTCTAAACCATTTTTATAGTGGCAAGTGGGAACTAATGGACCAAAGCTCTATTATGGTTTATGTTTTCTTCATTATAATGGTTTTTATAGGCAGCCTGATCAAAAAAGCTAATTTTTTGAATGTCTTGGTGGTGTCGTTATTGGGTGTAGTATTACATTGGCTATTAACAGATTTGCCAATAGGTAATCTTTATCCGCACACATGGGCGGGCTATATGGAATCATTGGCCGCTGCTATACCTTTTGAAAAGAACATGCTTTTTGGCGATATCGTGTTTTGTCTGATCCTTTTTGGAGGTTTTGAATTGGCGAAGAACAAATACACTGTACTACGTACTAAAACTGAATTGGCTGTTTAAATAAAAATCAAAAGATAAAAGAAAAGCGATCGGCCAATGGCAGGTCGCTTTTTTTTTTTGTTTGGTATAAATAATAACTCTGTGCGTTCTCTGTGAATAATCTTTGTGTTCTTCGTGGTTAAACCACAGAGCGCACGGAGAATACAGCAGAGTTCACAGAGTGACTTTAAGATAGATTTCGATGAAACACATTGTAGTATTGACCGGCGCAGGTATAAGCGCTGAAAGTGGTTTAAAAACCTTCAGAGATAGTGACGGTCTGTGGGAGGGTTACGATATAGAAGAAGTAGCTACGCCCCAGGCCTGGCGCCGTAATCCTGCTTTGGTGCAGGAGTTTTACAATATGCGGCGGAAATCCGTTTTGGAAGCAGAACCAAACCTTGCGCATTATGCCCTTGCTGCACTGGAGGAGAAATATAAGGTAACGGTCATTACCCAGAATATAGACGATTTGCACGAGCGTGGCGGTTCAACTAACGTTCTTCACCTGCATGGTATCATTACCCGCTCACAATCAAGCTTAAACCCCAATCTGACCTATCCGATCGATGGTTGGGAATTAAAGATGGGTGAAAAGTGTGAATTAGGCTCACAACTCCGAGCTCACGTGGTTTGGTTCGGCGAAGCTGTGCCGATGATAGAGGATGCGGCCATGGTATGTACAAAAGCTGATCTGTTTATTTTGGTCGGTTCATCGCTGGCAGTTTATCCTGCAGCAGGTTTGGTGAATTATGTGCCATGGGAAGTGCCGAAATATATTGTTGACCCAAATATCCCTTACCTTCCTTCGGATTTCATTAAAATTGAAGAGAAGGCGACCAGTGGGGTGAAAAGGTTGGTGGATAAGTTGTTGTCTGAACCATGATTCGTCGGATTTTATGATTAGCATGATAATAACTATAAAACTGAATCATGAAATCCTTTAATCAAGCGAATCATGGTTCAGACAACAATCAATCATTCACTAACTCACTCATTCACTCATTAAAATGACGAATTGCATCTTCAACTGGAGCGGAGGCAAAGACAGCGCATTGGCCCTATACTACTGCCAGCAAAATCCCGAGCTCAATATCAAATACCTGATTACCACAATCAATGACGTGGTTGACAGAATATCAATGCATGGCGTACGGGTTGAATTGCTGATCAAGCAGGCAGAAAGCATCGGCATACCTCTTTACCAGGTTCGCTTACCAGAAATGCCCGGTATGAAAGAATATGATGATATCATGCGGCAAACCATGGAGCATTTCAGAGCAGAGGGAATTACGCATGCTATATTCGGAGATATCTTCCTCCAAGACTTGAAAGATTACCGTGATGCCCGTTTAGCCGAAGCAGGGATGACCGGTATTTATCCTTTATGGAAACGGGATACCAGCGAGCTCATCAGTGAATTTTTGGGACTCGGGTTTGGAACTGTGATCGCTTGTACTCAGGAAAGATTAGAGCGAATCGTAGGGAAGGAGATAACTCAAGAACTGATCCTATCATTACCGGAGGATGTAGATGTCTGCGGGGAAAACGGCGAGTTTCATACCTTCGCCTTTAAAGGACCGATCTTTAAGCAGGAAATACGGTATCAAACCGGAGAGAAAGTCTTCAAACAATATGAAGCTCCGAAAGATTCCAACGACACTTGTTTTTCATCTGCCCCCGAAAAGCCTGCAGGTTTTTGGTATTGTGATTTGTATTAAAAAGTCAGTTTTCTCGAAAAACTGCCAGATTTAAGCACCAAATATAATTTTGTTTAGAGTGATTTTATAATCATAACTGGCTTATAAACAAAAATTTATGTAAATTTACGTACATAAACAGTTTAACTAATGTAAATCGGGCATTTTAATCAAAACCAGCTGGTGATATTCAAAAACACATTTTTTGTCACCAAATAAAATTTGGTTGAATTTTAATTGATTATATAAATAACTATTATACAAATATTTATGTAGTTTATATACACTAATAGTTATACCTAAAGTAGGCATCCTTATAATCCTTCCGCATCTCGGTAAAGCGTGCTGCTATTTTGGTCATGAACTCTTCATCCAGTATTTCAAACACGCTGTTCACGCCGTCAGTCAGATCCATTTCTGGTATCTTGTAGCTTTGTTCCAGGGTACCTTGCTCGGCCTTTACAATAAACTTTTGATTCATGTATAATATCGATACCTTGAATTCGGGATGGGGTAGTTCTGCAATAATTCTCATAATTGTTCCAATTTAATTAACCCTTTTAGTGGGTCTGCATTATGTAAAGTTCCGGTACAGGCAACTGGTTTAAAGCGGGCGAACAGTTCTTCGCTATACCACCCTTCATCTCTTGTTTTTCTAATTACTTCGCTGTGCTCTTTAGATCCATAGGCAAAGGCTTTTACATCGTCCAGGCTATTCCAGATTGAAAATGTCGCTTGTCTATAGATCGGCCGTTCACCAATGCCTAATGATATGATGTATCCGGGTGAGCGCCTCATCAATTCTGACACCTCATCAACATTGCTCCAGAAATTCTTCAGTCGTTTTAACCGCACTGTTGCCCTGGTTAATACTGCTACCGGGCCCTGATAGTTTTGGAAGTTTATATCGCCAAATGGCTTTTTGCCTTCCCATTGACCATGGCTTTGCAACGGCTCGCATAGTATCGTCCATTTTTCGCAGCCATATTTGTTCCACCATTTGGCCGGGTATGAGTCGCTATAAAAACTATCAAAGGCTTCCCGGTCTTCCCATACAGCCAGTAATCCCCATTGCTGCCAATCGGGCTTGAGGCTGAATGTACCGTTTTTCCCGCTTCCAAGTAACTGCCAGAAGGAGCAACCTTTTTGTCTTTTCATTGGCTCGCGGTGCATAGCCATAGCCAGCAAAGCAAAAGGAATAAACCTTTTGCGGTAACGAACCATGGTAAGACTGACGATCATCTGGCGAAATAAAAGATTAAATATGAGATTTAGGTTATTTAATTTCAAGGCAGCTTAACTACATTTGTTTTATGGCCGAAGATTTAACTATCATACAATCAACAGATAAGCAGGAACAGTATCAATCACTCATTCCACAGATAGAAGCTTTGCTTGAAGGGGAGAGTGATCTGATTGCTAATCAGGCGAATGTAATAGCTGCATTAAAGGAACAGTTTAAGTGGTTTTGGGTTGGATTTTACCCAATAAAGAATGGCGAACTGGTCTTAGGCCCCTTCCAGGGACCGGTAGCCTGCACCCGCATTGCCAAAGGTAAAGGGGTGTGCGGCACTGCATGGGAGCAAGGCAAAACCCTGATTGTACCTGATGTAGAAGCATTCCCTGGTCATATCGCCTGTAGCTCACTTTCGAAATCCGAGATCGTTGTGCCAATCTATCAAAACAATGAAGTGGTAGCGGTACTGGATGTGGATAGCGAAGAATTGGATCAATTCGATCAGACCGATGCTCAATACCTGGAACAGATTGTAAAATTGTTACAGTTTTAATGGGCAAGATATTCCTGATTCCCGGTTTGGGTGCTGATGCACGCATATTTCAGTATATCGATTTATATGGCCACGAGGTAATTCCAATCAGTTGGGTAGAGCCGAACAAACGGGATACGCTGTCTACCTACGCACAGAAACTGATCGATTATTACGGAATATCTCCCGGATCTATCGTTATCGGTAATTCCTTAGGTGGTATGCTGACAATTGAGATAGCCAAAAGAGTAGAGTTGAATAAAACTATTCTTATTTCATCCATAAAAACAAAAAATGAGGCTCCCAAATCGCATATCTGGTACAAGTATCTTCCGCTGTATAAATTAATTCCTTCCGAATGGCTTAACCGTACAGGTTTTATTGTAAGAAAAGTAATGGGTAAGATGTCAAAACATCACCAGGAATTGTTTGTGAGTATGTTGAAGGGTACACCGCCAAGGTTTATAAAATGGGCACTGGGTGCGATTTTGCATTGGGATAATCAAACCATACCGCCTAATGTTTATCACATCATCGGCGATAAGGATAAGATATTCCCATATAAAAGAATCAAAGGCGCGACGATCATTAAAGGTGGCACGCATATCATGATCTACAACAAAGCTAAAGAAATCAATAACTGGTTAAAAGATATTATCAATTGAAACTACCTCGATCTTTCTATCTCACTTCTGACGTCGTCTCAATTAGTAAACAGCTATTAGGCAAGTATTTATTTACTTCAATTGATGGTTTATTTACAGGTGGATATATTGTTGAAACAGAAGCTTATAATGGAGTTATAGATAAAGCATCTCATGCATTTGGCAACAGGCGCACCGGCAGGACTGAGATTATGTATAGAGAAGGCGGTATAGCTTACGTTTACTTGTGCTATGGCATTCATGAAATGTTGAATGTGGTTGCCTCCGCAGAAAACGAACCACGGGCGATTTTGATCAGGGCTATTGAACCGACAACCGGCATCGACATTATGTTGAGCAGGAAGGGTATGGAGACATTAAAACCAAACATCACAGCAGGCCCCGGTTCTGTTGCTAAGGCTTTAGGCATTGATCGCAAGTTAAATGGTATCAGCCTGCAAAGCGACCAGCTTTGGATAGAGGACAGAGGGCTGACTTTTACAGATAATCAGATCGCTGCTGTGCCTCGTATTGGTGTTGCTTATGCACAGGAAGATGCGTTATTGCCTTATCGCTTCTATGTGAAGGGCAATAAATACGTGAGCAAGCCAAACAAATGATTTTGGTTGAATTACAATTCGTAATATTGACTGATGATTTACCTGAATACTTTAGAGTTTGCTGAAAGCCTGGATGCGCAGGATGAGCTGAGCCATTTCCGCAATGAATTTTTGATACCAAAGCATAATGGCGAGGATTCAATCTATTTATGCGGAAACTCGTTAGGTCTTCAGCCTAAATCAACCCAAAAGTATCTGGACGCTCAACTGAATACCTGGAAAGACCTCGCTGTAGAAGGCTGGTTTCAGGGTAATGATCCATGGCTGCAATTTCATCATCAACTAAAACAACCACTGGCTAATCTTACTGGTACCAAACCGGATGAAATTACGGTGATGAACTCACTTACAGTAAATCTTCACTTGTTACTTGTAAGTTTCTATCAGCCAAATAATAATCGATACAAAATATTGATGGAAGGTGGTGCTTTTCCATCAGATCAGTATGCTATTGAAAGCCAGGTAAATTATCATGGTTATCAGGCGGAAGATGCCATTGTCGAAGTCTTTCCACGCGAAGGAGAGCTTACTTTACGGACTGAAGACATCATTTCAGCGATTGAACAAAATGCTGATGCACTCGCTTTGGTGATATTTGCAGGCGTGAATTATTACACTGGCCAAGTATTCGATATGAAAGCGATTGCTGAGGCTGGTCATAAGGCAGGTGCCTATGTGGGTTTTGACCTGGCACATGCTGTGGGAAATGTGCCTTTGCAATTGCATGATTGGGATGCAGATTTTGCGTGCTGGTGCTCTTACAAGTACATGAACTCCGGCCCCGGAGGGATAAGCGGGATATTTGTCCACGAAAAGCACTTTAATAGCCCCGATTTAAAACGATTTGCCGGTTGGTGGGGATACAGACCGGATAAACGATTTTTGATGGCTCCGGGCTTTAAAGCGGCTCATGGAGCAGAGGGCTGGCAGGTGAGCACCAGTCCGATTTTATTAATGGCTGTGCATAAAGCTGCATTAGATATTTTTGAAAGAGCAGGAGGGTTGGAGAAGCTTCGTCAGAAAAGCATATTGCTGACTGGCTATCTTGAATACCTGATTCATGAGATCAATCATAAACACGGCGAGGAATTATTTACTATCATCACACCATCCGATCCGAATATCCGAGGCTGCCAGTTGTCTGTCATCTGCAAAAGAAACGGCAAAGCTATTTTCAATTATCTTGCAGAAAACGGGGTTATCGGCGATTGGCGTGAACCGGATGTGATCCGCCTGAGTCCGGTACCGCTTTATAACTCATTTAAAGACGTCTATAAGGCTGCAAAGCATTTGGATGAGTCTTTGGTCATTTCGAGATAAAACTCATGCTGAAGGTAGCTTACGATCCGATTTACGCCCATCCTTTGCCGCCTGGACATCGCTTTCCTATGCTTAAGTATGAATTGATTCCGGAGCAACTGATCCACGAAGGGATAATTACTAAAGAAAATCTATTTTCACCAGCGCCTTTAGAAGAAGAAATAATCCTTTGGACACATGATGCCGATTACTGGTACCAACTTCGTGATTTGACCTTGCCTCCTAAAGAACAACGTCGCACCGGTTTTCCGCTTTCTGCCCGTTTGGTAGAACGTGAAATACGAATTGCTAAGGGTACGATCGATGGTTGTCACTTTGCTTTTGATTATGGAATTGCCTTTAACGTCGCCGGAGGCACGCATCATGCCGGAACAAACTGGGGCGAGGGTTTTTGCCTGTTGAATGATCAATCTATAGCAGCTAATTACTTATTACATAATAAATTATCTTCCTCTATCTTAATAATTGATTTAGATGTACACCAGGGAAATGGGACAGCGCAGATATTCGAGAATGAACCACGAGTGTTTACGTTTTCGATGCATGGGGCTAATAACTTTCCGTATCGCAAGGAGCGATCAGACCTTGATATTCCATTAGCCGATGGAACAAATGATAAAGAATATCTCGATATTCTGGAAGAGACTTTGCCTAAATTAATCGATCAGCTAAGACCCGATTTTATTTTTTATTTATCCGGAGTGGATATTTTGTCAACAGATAAATTAGGAAAACTTGCCTTAAGCAAAGAAGCATGTAAGGAACGTGACAGTTTGGTTTTAAAAACATGCTGCAAACATCATATCCCTGTGCAAGTTAGTATGGGCGGAGGATATTCAACAAATATCAGGGACATTGTAGATGCACATTGCAATACTTATCGGTTGGCGCATGATCTATACTTTTAATTCCAATAAGATTTGACAACTTTTTAAAAGTTGTCAAATCTACAAGGTCAATATAAAACTAATCCTGTGCGATCACTATCGGTACATCATATTCATGCTTTTTGCTGATCAACTGGAAGCGAATAAATAGCAGGAGGGATGATGTCAGCAACCCTATAACCAAGCCATACCAAACACCGGACACGCCTATATGGAATTTGATACCCAACAAATAACCAACAGGCAGACCTAATACCCAATAGGCGATGAAGGTGATAAAAGTAGGCACGTTTACATCACCCATACCACGGAGTATGCCGAGGCCAACAACCTGCGTCCCATCGAACAGCTGAAAGAATGCAGCAATGATAAGTAACTGTGCTGCAATAATTATAACACTTTTATCCGAAGTATATATCCACGGTAACAAATGATTGCCAAAAGTGAAAGCTAAAGCTGCTATTGCCATAAACACAATAGCAATATGATAACTTGATATAGCAGAAAGCCTTAATTCGTTGTGCTTTTTAGCGCCAAAGAAATTGCCTGATTTGATCGCTGCAGCAGCTGATATACCGCTTGCCGCCATATAAGTCAATGAAGCCAGGCTTATAGCAACCTGATGTGCGGCCTGGGCTATCGGACTTATAGTGCCGATCATGATAGCTGCACCACTGAATGCGCTTACCTCAAAAATGTATTGCATGGCAACAGGTGCGCCGATCTTCAGTATTTTGCTACTGCGCAACCGGTCGATATTTTTAACAGCAAAGTCAACCAGGTATTTCCTGAAATGCTTTGAGCGAAACACGTAAATCCCCATTACAGTTGCCATTGTACAACGGTCGATCAAAGTACTGTAACCGACGCCACGGATTCCCATTGGTTTGATGCCGAACATACCTTTTACGAAGATGATACCAAGGCAAACGTTGAGTATATTACCCCAAATGGAGATCAGCATGGCTTGTTTGGTGAATCCCAGGCCTTCGGCAAATTGTTTAAAGGTATTAAATACAAGGAGTGGGATAAGTGATATGCCCAGTAAAAATAAGTAAGGCTTGGCTTGCTCAACTACCGCAGGAGTTTGGTCAAGGTGACCGATAATGTGCATAGTTCCAAAACTAATCGACGCAAAAAGTAAAATACCCGCGATGGTGTTGATGAGTAAGCTATTGGATAGCAATTGTCCGCATTCACTAAACTCATTCCGTCCGTTATGTTGTGCTATTAATGGTGTTATTCCATAAGAAATCCCTATGCCAATTACCATTGCAATCCCGAAAATGCTATTCACAAGTGATACGGCAGCCAGAGGAATAGTTCCCGCAAAATGCCCTACAATGATACTATCAGCCATTTGTACAAGCGGGTGGCCAAGCTGTGATATCATTACAGGCACTGCCAACCGAAGGCTATCCTTATAATAGGGCTTGTATTTCTGGTAAAGGTTCTCCATTTGCAATTGGTTGCGGGATTGCTAATGTAGCAAATTATAGCTTTCTCAGGCGGCGGTATAATATTCTTCTTTCTCAGTTGTATGTATTCGTAATACTCCTGAAAGAACCATATTCACTAATATGCGCTGTGCATTGCGCCGGGTTAATTTAAGCAGGTTGCAATATTCTTTTACGTTGATCCGCTCCTGTTTATCCAGATATTCTAATAAGGCCTTTTCATTAGAGGAGTATTCGATCAGTACGCCATTGTCATCAGCCGAACGCTTCAACACATCTACCACAATTTTGCTGGCAAGAACACTCTTATCTTTCACGCGAACGTATACCCACCATTTTCCGTCTTCGGCAAGGGCATAGTGAGGTTTACTGTCGCTTTCTTTTATTTCGACAACCAATACTAGTTTATCGTCTACATATATCTCCTCAAAAAACGGCTCCAGTGCTGGCCTTGCAAACAGCTGGGCTGCCCTGGTGATCATGTATCGTTCTTCGTCTTCAGATTTTACGCCTTTTATGGTGCCATCATCAGCTACACCAATGAGTAAGCGTCCGCCCTTGTTATTGGCAAATGATACCATGGTGCGCGCTATCTTCTCGCAACTGGTTATGGTCTTTTTAAAATCAAGTGTTACGCCTTCACCTTCAAAAATCAGCTTTTTGATATTCATTGTTCTCCTCCTTGATTTGGTTTTTGGTAAGGTGTAAAAATCTCCATCCAGTTTTGGGGCTTGCTGAGTCCGGTGAAACCGAACTGCTCATACAGTCCATGCGCATCCAGTGTCGCGAGCGACCAGCGCCTTAAGCCCTGAAACTCTGGATACTGCATAATGGTTTGCATTAACCATTTAGAAAGCCCCAAACGCCTGTATTCTGGTAAGATAAACACGTCGCAAATATACCCGAATGTGGCCATATCAGTAACTACACGCGTAAAACCGGCTTGTTTGCCATTATTATAAATTCCGAAACAAATGGAGTTTTCGATGGCTCTTTTCATCCGCTCGCGCTGTATACCTTTGGCCCAATAGGAATCGTTATTGAGATAATTATACACGGTCTCAAAGTCGATCAGGCTTTTATCCGTTGAAATGATAAATCCCCTTTGAGCAAATACTTCATCGTTCATTATACTTTTCATCAGATAGCAACGGTATTATGAGTTTCGGTCAAACTCAGGTTACGGATATAGATTTCGCTCGAAACGGTCACACACAACTCGCCCTCTTTATTAAACATTTCAATCGGATAAGCCTTCACGTGTTTGCCATTGGTATTCAATATTTCTTCAATCTCGACAATATCTTCTTCGGAGATATTTATATCGAAAAATAGGTCAGTCCGTCCTGGCTTCAAATAATTGATCTCAGCAGACTTTAGCCATACGCGCACCTGGTAACCCTTATGCCTTAATATCTGATGAAAAAGGAGGGGATAAAAGGGATCTGCTGCCGCGAAGATAGTCCCCCCAAATATGGAATGGTTATAATTATTGTTGATCAGGCTCTTGTTTACTTTTACCCTTACTCCCCGAAATCCCTTTGTAAACCTGATCACCCAAATGCGTTGAAAGAGGAGAGGGGGGTAAAAACGAAGCGCCCACTTCAAAACATTTTCAGATACCAGCATGATGGCAAAATATCCGAAATTTCTATTTAAACGATGTATTTGGACTGTAAAAAGAAATCAACATTGGCCAAGTTATCACCACACCAATTTGTAGCCAATACCGCGAATGTTGATAATTTGTACATTGGGATCAGCCTCCAGGCGTTTACGCAATTTAGTAATATAAACATCCAGGCTGCGGGCGTTAAAAAAGCTGTCGTCGCCCCAGATTGTTTTTAGCAGTGATTTTCGTGAGATCACATCCTGTTCCTGCTGGCATAAAAGTTTCAGGATATCGCTTTCCCGTGATGATAATTGCCAGCTTTCAATGCCTTGATGTATAGTGTTTTTATGCGGATTGAAAAGAATATTACCTATAGAAAAACTTTCATCTTTCTTCACTTTGTTCTTTTGCAGCAGCCTGTTATCGCTCAATAGAACTCTTATTCTTACTACAAGCTCTTCAACACTAAATGGCTTCTTTAAATAATCGTTAGCACCAGATTCAAACCCGGTCACAACATCTTTAGGTTGCGACCGGGCCGTTATGAAAAGGATAGGTGTGGCCTTATCGTTGAGCCGGATATTTTTAGCTACCTCAAAACCGTCCATTTTGGGCATCATTACATCCAATGCCAGGATATCCGGTTTGTGTTCCTGGTACATCTGCAGGGCTTGTTCGCCGTTTGAGCATAGTATCACTTCAAAGTTTTCATGCTCCAGGCTTTCGCGCACAATGTGCGCAAGCGCCAGTTCATCTTCAGCTAAAAGTATCCGTGTTTTATTCATTGATTATAAGGGATAGATATAATAAACTCGCTACCGGCATTAGGTTCACTTTGAGCCATAACACTGCCTCCATGCGCCTCGATCACATACTTCACATAACTTAGTCCAAGTCCCGTTCCTTTCACTTCATGCACATTCCCGGTGGGTACGCGATGAAATTTATTGAACACCTGGCTTATGTGAGCTGCCGGTATACCAATGCCATTATCTTTCACCGAAAATAAGGCATTGCCGCCAACTTTATAGCATGTAATGATGATTAAAACCTGCTCATTAGAATATTTTATGGCATTATCTACCAGGTTCACCATCACGTTCCTGAAATGCAGTTTATCAGCATTGATCGTTTTTATATCACTCTTGTTCTCATAATAAATAGTCACCGGCTTGTTTGCCTTTAACTTTTCAACTTCAATCACATCATTTATCAGTTCGTCTACATTAATACTTTCCTTAACCAGTTTTACTTCATCATTTCCAAATGCTGCTACGTTGAGCACCCGGCTTACAATGTCATTTAACCGCGTCAATTCATTCCTGGAGGTTTGCAGGTAACGCTGTGTTTTCTCGGGATCGTTCAGCGCATTATACTTCTGCAAACCCTCTATGGCAACCGTCATCGTAGCTATCGGAGTCTTCAACTCGTGGGTCATATTGTTGATGAAGTCATCCTTTAGCTCACTTAGTTTCTTTTGTTGCATAATGGTTTTGAAGATATACCAGAAGCAAAATACAGTTAACACCACAAGAAGTACTGACATTAACAAGGTGAGCAACATTTCCTTCAATATCGCTTTTTGTGGATTTTTAATTACCGCCCTTACAAAGAATTCGGGACCGACGATACTCATAAACATTCTGAAACCGTGGTATTTATAATGATACTCAGTAGTTTCGCTGTAGTGTGAGTTTAGCTTTGCCGGCGGTGTTGCTATAGTTGAAATCCTAAGGTAAAATGGCGCCCTGATATGCAGTTTATTTAATTCAACCTTCAGATAGTTATCTATTTTGATGCTATCAGACTCACGAAAATCTTTTCTGAGTGCGTAAACAGTATTATTTAGTGCCGGATCAAACTTCATGATGCGATCTTCGGGTATATCCATTTCACTTTTATCATGACTGATTGTTGAGCCCAGAATACCGTGCGAGCTGATATCATAAATACTAAAACCTTGCAGCATATTGTGCATCAGGATCGGGCTGTCAAAAGCAGCTTCGGCAATTAGTTCTCTTAAGTTTGATTTGTGACCTATTCTTTTCCGGTAACTTTCTAATTGGGAAAAGGGGATAAGGCTGTTGTCTTTCACGCGCCAATACAAGTTTGAAATGGAATCAATAACTATGTATTTTAGGTTATGATCACTTCTTTCAGTTAAAGTATCAATTTTTAAATGAGTTTCAGGAGGGGAGAGGCGACTGGCGATAACTGTACGCAGAGAATCCAGGTAATCTTTTTTGCAATCATTTATGGCGCGTTGTAAAGCTACATCAATATTGCTGTCAAATTTTTCCTTATTTACTGCATAAGCGTTTAAGGCCCAATACACCTGGAAAGCAATAATTCCGAGCAGTGATAAAGTTATCAGTAAAAATATGATTTGGAGCTTTCTGCGCATCGGTCGGTTTAAATAATACTCTAATGTATAACGAGCAATTCAAACACGATGAATCTGTTAACATACGTTAACATAAAGAAAGGAGGAGAAAGATTATAAACCATGTCATTTCGACGAGCTGGCTGGAAAAAGCGTGGCGCGAAGAGAAATCTTATGCGACTTGCATTGCTCGCTTTGCGTGAAGTATAAGATTTCTCTTCGCCCGATTACACATAGCCCTTGCTGCTCATCGAAATGACATGGTTTATCTTTTTAGCTTAAAGTATCCCTTTAACCACACCACCATCCGCACGTAACGCAGCACCGTTTGTAGCTGAAGATAAAGGACTTGCAACATAAGCTACCATGTTTGCTACTTCATCCGGACTGGTAAAACGCTGCAATAATGACGTCGGCCGCATGTATTGGAAAAACTCTTTTTCAATATCCTGTATGCTTTTATTTTGGTCTTTGGCCAGTTTTTCAATGAAGTCACCTGCACCTTCTGAAAAAGTTGGACCGGGCAAAACTGTATTCACGGTAACTCCAGTGCCTTTGGTTAATTCGGCCAATCCACGGGAAACGGCGATCTGGGCAGTTTTGGTCATACCGTAATGGATCATTTCATCAGGTATTTGTATAGCGGATTCGCTGGAGATGAAAATTATACGGCCCCAGTTTTTGGCGATCATTTTTTCAAAATAAGCCCGGGCCAAACGCACACCGCTCAATACATTCACTTCAAAAAATTTGATCCAATCCGCATCCGGAATATCCCTGAATGGCTTTGGTTCGAATATGCCGACGTTGTTTACCAATATATCGACTTCGGGTAATTGATGAATTAAATTTTCAACGTCCTTACTGTTTGAAAAATCAGCAACTAAACCGTGAATATCCTGGTTGCCGGTTTCTTCTTTTAATTTTTTTATAGCTGCTTCAATGCGTTCGTTGGTGCGACCGTTCACATAAACCTGTGCATTTTCTCTTGCTAATTGTTTAGCTATTGCATAACCGATGCCGGCGGTTGATCCGGTAACCAGTGCTTTTTTATTTTTCAATTGCAAATCCATTTGTTTTTCGTTTTTGATAATATACGAATCTACAAGCAATTGCTATTGCGCATGTGTTTAAATTGAAAGATTGGATGGATTTGACAATTAAGAGCCTTACATATAAAAGACGTTAAAAAGATGCCCATCCGGATCGGCGAAAGTAAAACCGTAATAGCCCTCGCCAAATTCTTCCGGTTGAGAAACCAATGTACCGCCGGCTTTTTCAATTTCCTTTGCCCAGTCGTCTGTCTGTGTTTTGCTTTCAGCAGAAATCGTGAATATGATCTCATTCGAGGAATGTGGGTCAGCTATTTTGCTTTTGATATTTTTTTCAAGAATATCTTTCTGAAAAAAATGGATGATAAAGTCATTATCACCGAATTTAAAACTAGTCAAGTCTTTGGAACGGCCATTGAATTTAAATCCTAATTCAGTATAAAACTTTGTAGTCCGATCTAAATCGCTTACGGCAAAATTTGCCCATATGTTTTTTGGATTCATAATTTTTCAGGTTTTTAAAATTTGGTTTTTATATCAGGAACTTCTTTTGCAAAACTATTGTTTAGGATAAGAATTCTTGTGGTGCAAAAACGGCAATGAGGTGGGTTGTTTGGGACAAGCTTTGTGGATTCACTCTATATGTATTATAATAATGTGATATTAATAAGGCGAACTTAAAGTGAAAACCTTTGATAATGCCTGCGGTTTGTAAATACTATTTTATCTAACTAATATTATTTAGATTTACTTATGACTTCAGGTATAATTATAGTAATTATAATCCAATTAATTCAAATTGCTTTTCTTTATTTAAAACCGTATATATCGGAAAAGGGGAAAAACCTTGCTACAAAAGAAGATATTGGAGAAATTCAAAACTCCATTGAAAAGGTGAGAACTGAACACTCCAAACAGATAGAATTAATCAAAGGATCTATACAGTTAGATATACTAGCGAATCAACACTTTCTTGAAAAATCAACTCAGATCATGTTGGAGTTTTATGATGACATCGTAATATTAAACTGGGAATACCTGACCAAAAGTTTAGCTGACGTGTTAGGAGAAGATTTTAAAAAAGCAGTAGTCGAACATACCCAAAATACTATAAGAAAATTCACGAAGATTACGGTAGATTATCATCGGGTATTAATATTCCTTGATGGTCAAGAAGAATTAGGATTGCACTGTGCTAAGGTAGCACAGACAATAAAAAAACTTGAAAAGGCTTATGTCAAACACGTAGGTGCTTTAAAATTCGCTGCAGTAGCGGAACAAGAAGCCTATGGTACGTCAAATTATATGGGTGCCGTCCAGAAGCACAATAACGTTATAGAAGATTATTATAAAGACATAAACCCGATTAGAGAAACTCTTAATATTGAGATGATTGATTTTATCGATAAATTAATGGCTTATTTTAGGTTAAAAAAAATCGTCACATAGTCAATCACCTCGGCTCATT
>NZ_DATCRU010000110.1:0-25247 GCF_036568825.1 Mucilaginibacter sp.
GCTGGCTTTAATTGCAGTAGCTAACAAGCTACTGAAACAAGCATTTGCTATTGCTAAAGCACAATCAAAATATCAACAAGATTATTCAAAAAATATTTGCTTTTAAACACAGTTCATTCTGAGCGAGAGCGAAGAATCTAAAAACGGAATATTGTTTCTGGCAAGAAATTTTAAATGAATCTAAAGCCTGTTATCCATATTTGCGCACAGAAAATATAACTCGCGACGGATGCTTCGCTATCGCTCAGCATGACAAAGCATATGCTGCCTTTAAAGTCCTATTATTCTCATTGAAACCTATCCACCGCAAACGGAGTAATATTCATCCCGTTTGATTGACCATTCAATACCTCACTGATGATCTTACCAGTCGCAGGACCAAGGCTTAAACCAATCATCGCATGACCGGTTGCTACTGCCAAATTCTGATATTTATTGGACAATCCGATATAAGGCATACCATCAGGCGATACGGGACGGAAGCCGAACCAGATGTCTTTTTGCTGCGGCATTTCGGGTTTAAAATTTGGAAAGTATTTTGGCACCGATTCTACTATACCCTGCACACGATTCATATTGATCTGTTTATTGATCTTGCCCACTTCCATGGTTCCGCCATAACGGATACTGCCATTCATTGGGGTGATGGCCACACGCGCTTCGCATAATATAGACGGAATGGTCATACGCTTAGATTCTTCCTGCGGCACCATAAATGAATAGCCTTTTCCTGGCATCAGTGGAACTTTCAAACCAGCAAGCCGCGCAATTCCAGGTGACCATGCGCCACCGGCTACTACATAAGCATCGCCTTTAAACTCTTTGTCTTTATTGTTTACCGAAATGATCTTGCCTGTCTCATGTACTATCTTAGTGATCTCGGTATTCCGATAAATAGTTATCCCTTTGGCATTTTCTACATATTTTATCAGCCCGCGCATCAGTTTATTCGGGTACAAATGCGCGTCGCAATGATAATGCACAGCGCCTAAAATATCCATTTCTACGCCGGGCTGCAGTTGACGGCATTCATCAGGGCTAAGATATTGCGCGTCAAGACCAAGATTAATAGCTTGTTCGGCCAGGTGCTTTTCTTCCTCAACAAACGCCGGGGTTTTAAACAACATCAATATGCCTTTATCCTCCAGTCCAAATTCAATATTTGAATCCTTCTCAAATTCCTGGAAAAGCTTTTTGCTCATTACGGAGATATCACGTAATGCCCCTGCCGAGCGGTCGACATGCTTGCGGGTAGCGCTTTTCAGGAATTTCAGTCCCCAGCCAATGAGCTCAGGATTAAGCGATGGTTTTACATAGAACGGGCTTTTGCTGTTAAACATCCAGCGGATGCCCTGTTCTACCATGCCCGGTGCGGCCAGCGGCACAAAGTGGCTCGGGGTGATCATCCCCGCATTGCCATATGAACAATTGTCGGACAGATCGCCCTGATCGATAATGTCAACTTCCCAACCTGATTTGTTGAGGTAGTACGCGGAAAATACCCCGATCACACCACCGCCTATGATAACTGCTTTACTCATTTAGCCCCCTCTAAATCTCCTCCGCTAGCTAGCGGAGAGACTTTATTTATGTTGTTTGAATTTATATTAGTGCCCTTATTAAGCCCTCCCTTCTGGGGAGGGTTGGGTGGGGCTTATATCACCTGGAACCCATACGCATATGGATCTTCATCATCAATTTTTATTGTATTATAGCCATAAACCCGTGCCCATCCTTCGATACTTGGAACAATGGCCGGTTTACCGCCAACCTGTACTTCGTCTTCTACCCTGCCAATAAACTGGCTGCCGATTATACTTTCATGTATAAACTGATCACCCTTCTTCAACTTGCCTTTGGCGTGCCATTGCGCCATACGTGCCGATGTGCCTGTGCCGCATGGTGAACGGTCGATTGCTTTATCGCCATAAAATACGGCATTGCGTGCGGTAGCTTCGGGTGATATGGTTTTACCGGCCCATAAAACGTGGGTACAGGTATTAATTGTTGGATTATCCGGATGAACAAAGGTATATTTCTCATTTATCCTCTGACGGATCACCCTGCTCCATGATATCAACTGATCCGCACTATAGTTTTCCAGCCCTTTAAAGTTAGGCTGCGGGTCGACTATCGCGTAAAAATTTCCACCGTAGCTTACATCAAAAGTAAGTGTACCCAGGTCAGGGCATTCAACTTCGAGATTTTCCGCAGCAAGGTATGCAGGAACATTGGTCAGCTTAACTGATTTTACCTTTTGTCCCTCCTGTTTATATTCGATCAAAACCAAACCAGCCGGCGCTTCCATGCGCACGATGCCTTTGGTTTTTGGTATAATCAATCCTTCCTCAATGGCAATGGTTATGGTGCCAATAGTACCATGCCCGCACATGGGCAGGCAGCCGCTGGTTTCGATAAACAATACCGCGACATCATTTTGGGGATCATGCGGCGGATATAAAATACTGCCCGACATCATATCGTGTCCCCGCGGTTCAAACATTAACCCTTTACGGATCCAATCATATTCCCTTAGAAAGTGCTGGCGTTTATCGCTCATATTCTCACCATCCAGGTTCGGGCCTCCACCGGCTACTAATCTTACCGGGTTGCCGCAGGTATGTGCATCTATACAAAAAAAAGTCTTACTTGACATTATGTTTAGTTTTGAGTGGTGAGTTTTGAGTGATGAGCAAGAAACATTTAAACTTTTTTACTCAAAACTTAGAACTCATAACCAATTACTACTCCTTACCCCATTTATTATCAACCAAACGCCATATTTCAAGCGGGTTGCCGTCTTTTAATTCGTCGGGCAGCAGGTCTTGTGCCCAGTTTTGCCAGCTTACAGGGCGCACAAAACGTTTGATAGCCCCTGTGCCTACCGAAGTAAAACGGCCATCAGATGTAGCAGGGAATGGCCCGCCGTGCTGCATGGATTGAACCACCTCAACACCTGTCGGAACGTTATTCATGATCACGCGACCAGCTATCTTAGTTAAGTTTTGGATTAAAGCTTTATGTTTAGGCAGATCGGTTTCATCAGTTACAATACTTGCAGTTAGTTGTCCATGCAAAGCATTGAGCACTTGCTGCACCTGAACCTCATAATCAGCTTCTATCAATAAAGAGTACGGTCCGAAAACCTCATCCTTTAATTTAGGATTCACCAAAAATGAAGACGCGCTTACTGTTGCTACTAATGGCTGTGCCTGGTTGGGCTTATCACCATTCAGATGCCCGCGATTGATAACTGAAACGCCTTGTTCCTTCAGCATTTTTTCTGACAGATGAGAATAGTTTTTGCAGATACCCGGTGTAAGCATCGTAGCTGAACTGATCTTAGCTATTGCCTCACCCAACGCATTTTTAAATTTCTTTAACGAATCCGATTTTATCGCAATCAGCAACCCAGGGTTTGTACAGAACTGTCCGGCCCCTAAAGTGATCGAGGCAGCATATTGTTCAGCGATCTCCTGGTAGCGGCATTCCAAAGCATCCGGTAATAGGATCACCGGGTTGATACTGCCCATCTCGGCAAATACAGGGATAGGTTCTTCACGCTGCTGAGCCAATTTCACTAAGGCCATTCCGCCTTTATAGGAACCTGTAAAAGTGACGATCTTTGTCTTAGGATGCTTTACTAACGCTTCGCCGATTGCATATCCATCATCATAAAGGATCGAGAATACACCTTCTGGCATGTTATGCTTTTCAGCAGCCCTTTTAATGGCCGATGCCACCAGGGCACTTGTGCCGGGATGGGCCGGGTGTGCCTTCGCAATCACCGGGCAACCAGCAGCTAAAGCCGAAGCCGTATCGCCACCAGCTACAGAAAATGCCAGCGGGAAATTACTCGCTCCAAAAACCACCGCCGGACCAACAGGTATCAGCATTTTGCGGATATCAGGACGAGGGGCGGGTTTTCTTTCTGGTAACGCTTTGTCGATGACAGCCTCTACCCACGAGCCTTCCTCTACCAGATCTGCAAACATGCAAAGCTGACCAGTTGTACGTCCACGCTCGCCTTGCAGACGGGCTTGTGGTAAACCGCTTTCAGCCATGGCACGTTCTATCAGTTCATCGCCTAATGCGTTGATCTCGTCGGCTATGCTGCGTAGAAAATCTGCTTTTGTTTTTTTGTCGATGTAACGATAAATGTCTGCCGCTTTTTCGGCAAGATCCAATGCTGCATCAACATCAGTTGACGTTGCTATTTGAAATTCTCCGGGCAATTCGTTTCCGGACGATGGGTTGATCGCCTGAAATGTTTTATCGCCTGTTTTATATTGATAACCTATCAGGTTTTGTGTTTCCATGTTGCTAATTTATGCCTAAAACATAAACTATGATAAATGAGTTTGAAATACCGTGTTATTAAATTATTACGCTAATTGTGCTTCAATCCGTCCCCAGCTGCCTTCAGGTAATGCCGGGCGATTTGCTAATGCATCCTTAATGGTTTTCAATACCTTTTCGCGTTCGGCACCTTCAACTTTTAAGCGCGGCGCACGCACATTCTCCGTACCGATACCGGTAGCAACTTCTGCCAGCTTAATGTATTGAACCAGTTTTGGATGTATATCCAGTTCCAGAACAGGCAGAAACCAGCGGTAAATGGTCAATGCTTCGCTGATGCGATGGGCTTTTACTAAACGGTAAATAGCAACTGTCTCACGTGGGAAAGCATCCACCAAACCGGCTACCCAACCATCGGCACCCATTACCAGGCTTTCCATAGCCAATGGGTCAACGCCGGTCATTATCTTGAAACGGTCGCCAAAGCGGTTGATCATACGGGTCACGTTGGAGATGTCCCTGGTTGATTCTTTAACTGCCTGTATGTTATTATACTTAGCCAGTTCTTCAAACATGTCCAGCGTTACTTCAATCTTGTAATCCACAGGATTATTGTAGATCATGATCGGCAGCGGGGTACTTTTAGCAACGGCAGTCAGGAAAGCTAAAGTTTCGTTGTCGTCAGCTTTGTAACGCATTGGCGGTAAAAGCATTAAACCACTTGCACCATGCTCCAAAGCTTTTTGTGCGCAGATTACAGCAGCTTTGGTAGTTTGTTCGGCAATGTTCAGCAATACCGGAACTTTTCCATCCACAAATTCTACCGTATGTTTTAGCAAAGCGAACTTCTCTTCATCGCTTAAAACACTCGCCTCGCCCAATGAGCCGCCCAAAATAAGGCCGTGTACGCCTGCTTCTAACTGCGCATTGATGTTGTGATCAAATGCATCAAAATCAAGCTCATCCTTATCTGTGAACTTGGTTGTAACTGCGGGGAACACCCCTCTCCATTCAAATTTCATATCTGATTTATGATAAACTTTATAGTTCTGTTTGTCTAATCGTATACTTGTCGCTCGGTTGACTCACCCGGTCATTGCTGCGCTCGACCACCCTCTCTCCGCTTCGCGCAAAGAGGGATTTGGTAAATTTACTTAGCTACTAAATCAACATATTTTACCTGCTCGGGGAACCAAACTGTCATTTCTCCTTTGCCGCGGTTGGCCCATGAGTAATATGGAATTGCGGTGAGCGTTGCAGCCTGTGTGTTTATACTTTGTCCTGATGGGTCTACATTAATGCTTTTTACATCAGCTTTTAAGACCATTACGCCGTTTAGCAGGTCATATTCATATTGCGTTTTAAAGGTGACATCTTTCGGTACGATCATATTGCTGGCTAAGCCGTTATTATCTTTCCATTCAGCGCAGTACATGATAGGGCCGCGCTGCAGGGCAACTTTGCCTATATCATCAGGTACATTGGCATTGGCCACAACACGGCGCACATCCATTGGCAGGTTCATTTCTACTTTATCGTTCTTTTTCCATTTCCTGCTGATCACTGCATAACCTTTTTCAATTTGATAATTTACGGGGATGCCGTTCACTTTTATTTCTACGCCTAATGCCGATTTCTTTTCGTAGCTGTATAAATCCGACGGAATAGCTTCATTTTGTGCCCATCCTGGAATACGAATTTTCAGATCCATATCCATTTTTTGAGCAGGATCAACAGTAAATTTCAGACCACCATCCCATGGATAGTTATTTTCCTGGGTGATTTTTACCGGCTTATTATTTATAGTCAGATTTCCGACGCCGCTGATAAACAGGTTCACATATAAGGCATTCCCTTTTTGTGCATATATATAACCAGGAATCGACGGTACCAGCCTCACAACATTAGTTGGGCAGCAAGAGCAGGTAAACCAGCCTGAACGCTGAGGTTCGGTATCTGCGCCTGAGAAATTGTTTTTGATCTCCATGGCATTGGTGTAGAAAAAGGATTTCCCATCCAAACCAACACCTGATATCAAACCATTATAAAGCGTTTTTTCCAATACATCAATATACTTGCTATCGCCGTGCAGCAGGAACATACGCTGATTCCAGAATACACTGCCGATTGCCGCGCAGGTTTCGTTGTATGCGGTAGCATTAGGCAATTCGTAATTATCACCAAAACGCTCACCGTCACCAACCGCTCCGATGCTACCCTGTACATACATCTTTTTAGTAACCATATTGTCCCAAATCTTGTCGATCGCTTTCAGGTAAGCGGTATCACCGGTTAAAGCTGCCACATCGGTCATGCCTGAGTAGAGGTACATGGCACGTACGGCATGGCCCTCGGCTTCAGTTTGATCAACAACAGGTTTATCATCCTGCCAATACATGCCATTTTCCCACTCATTTTTGCTCTTGGTATCATATTCTTTATGACCACGCTGATCGATGAAGAATTTAGCAAGACTGAGGTATTCTTTTTTGCCGGTCACCCTGTACATTTTTACCAGCCCCATCTCCACAATCTCATGACCGGGTGCTACATGTTTTTTATCAGGTCCGAAGGTGCGAACCAGCAGATCAGCATTTTTTATCGCGATATCCAGGAAATTGCGTTTACCGGTTGCCATATAATGCGCCACAGCAGCTTCATACATATGACCGGCATTGTATAGCTCGTGACTCATCTTCTGCTCGTTAACCCAGCGTTCAGGTCCAGCCCAGGGACCGGGATGCAACGGATCGATGCTGCGGGCGGTATATAAATAACCATCAGGCTCCTGCGCTTTGCCAATAATAGTGATCAGCGAATCCAGGTAAGCAGATAATTTTGGATCAGGATGCTCAGCTAATGAATAAGAAGCTCCCTCGATGGTTTTATAAATATCGGTATCATCAAAAGGGTATACGGTGCAGAATTTACCTTTATGCTCTGCTGCCATCACAAAATTCTTGACACGGCCGGTATTCTCGCAACGCTCGAAAGAAGCTGCGATGGTAACGGTGCGGTTTGTCTCAATGCGTGGCGTCCAAAAGTGGTCAGTCAGCTTTACGCTGGTAAAAGGAACAGGCTGTATGGGATAATCAGGATGCTGAGCAAAAGCAGTAAGACTGCAGCAAGCCAGTATTAATGCACTTATTTTTTTCATTAAATCGACAATTACCTTGTAGCTCAAAGGTACGTTCAATGTTTACTAAAAATGAAGAGGATTATTACCCTATATTAACCATATTTTAACCAATAAAAATAAGCATCGACCCTGTTATTGATAAAATATAGGCAAAAAATGAAAAAATTAGAGCAGTAGGGATTGTCAGATAAGTATAAGAATTCCCATGTTAACACTAAATTAACATTACAGAAATAATCAGTTAACCTTAAGTCGATAGCTTTGTGTTCGTAGTCAAAGTTGTTCTCATCAAAAAATTAATGATCATGAAAAATCACATTCACAGCGAAAAAGAGCTTAAGGACGAAAAGTTAGTTCAGGAGAATCACAATGATGATTATTGGACCAAAAAATATGATATTTCTGCTGAAGAATTAAAAGAAACAGGAAATATCGATCTTTCTACGCTTATCATCAAAGCAGGTATTAAACGCAAAACATTTCAAACAGCCTAAGCTGCAAAATATTATAAGCATTGTGAAAAACGGACGGTCCTTTTAGGTCGCCCGTTTTTTTATGCTTTCTTTCCGTTTAAAATGTAAAAACTTAACACCTTGTTTATTTTCATTTTGTAATTAAAATCTTACATTTATTACCTGTACAAACCTGGTAAATATGAAAAGAAAATTATTTTATCCAATTGCATTAGTTTGCTGTTTTGTTGTTTTTGCTGCCTTTGTTGTCGCCGATCTTAGCGGCAAATGGGCAGGTGTCCTCAAATTGCCTGACGGTAACGAATTACAGGTAACATACGATTTTAAAGTTGATGGCGATAAACTCACCGGTACAGCCGAATCGCCTGCCGGCCAGGTTACTGTTGATGATGGAAAAATTAACGGCGATACCTTTACTTTCAAAGTAACTGTTGATGGCAACGAATACCCGCACAGCGGAAAGCTTTATGCCGACTCATGCGGCCTGGATATTGATTTCGGTGCGCAAAAAATACATACTACTTTAAAACGCCCTGTTGCCGATAAATAAGATTTTCAACCTAAAATAGTTTCATAGTAAAAGGCCCTGCCGTAAGGCGGGGTTTTTGTTTTTTAGGAATTATTGTTTGATCAAAAAAGTATTGATTATTTGTAACTTAGCTATCGTTCTTCAATCTAATTATCATTTATCAGCTTATAAAAACTTAACCATTCAAACCATGAAAAGAAAGCTCTTTATCACAACTGCATTGCTGTGCTGCGGCATAGTTGCGTTTGCTTATTTTGCAGGGATCACCGGTCACTGGAAAGGCACTTTAGTTGCACCTGACGGCAATGAATACCCGCTTGATTATACACTTACTTCTGATAATACTACACTGACAGGCAAAGGCCAATCCACTCAAGGAAGTATGGATATCACAGAAGGTAAAGTAAAAGGCGATAGCTTATCATTTGCTATCGATGTAGGCGGCGTGAAGGTGCTGAACGACGGTAAATATTTTGCAGAAGGCGACTCTATCAGCCTGAACATTGATTACCAGGGCTACAAAATGCACAGCACTTTAAAAAGAGCTGCTGACCAATAAAGATTTGAACCTCTAATAATTTAAAGTCTCCTTCACGGGGACTTTTTTGCTTAAACTGTAACGTTTTTCAAAAAAATCGCATCATAGCTTAAAACCAATTAACATGAAAACAAAAGCATTCATCACATTATCGTTAGTATGCTGCTTTATGATCTGCCTGGCAGCAACATTTGCCGATGTATCAGGAAAGTGGACAGGCAATGTAAGAACTCCCGATGGCAACGATCTCCAGCTTAATTATGTGTTTAAAGTAGACGGCGATAAACTGACCGGAACCGGCCAGGGTGACGGCGAACCCGCTCCTATCAGCGAGGGTAAAGTAGACGGAGATGTGATCACTTTTAAAGTAATGAGCCATGAAGGCGAGGTGTTCCCTCACACCGGAAAGTATTATGCCCAGGGTGATTCTATAGGAATGGATATTGAAGTGAATGGCGCCAAATTTCACAGCACGCTGAAAAGGGTGACTGATAAGTAAATCGATAATCTCTAAATACTAATTTCTAAATCCTAAGATTATGAAAAGGAAAATGCTTTTTGCTTTGGCGCTGATATGCAGCGCTATGATTGGTCTGGCGGCAGTTTTTGCCGACGCAAATGGAAAATGGACCGGCACCTATATTGGGCCTGATAGCAACCCTCTCGATGTAACTTATACTATCAAAATAGATGGAGACAAATTAACCGGCGAGGCAACTGCCCAGGGAGTTACTCTGAAACTCGATAGCGGGAAAATAAGCGGGGATGATTTTAAGTTTAGTGTTACCAATACTGAAGGCGTAACTATTCCGCATGTCGGCAAGTATATCGCACAAGGTGATTCAATCTCCATGAATGTGGATTATCAGGGCTTCAAGATGCATAGTACACTTAAAAGGAGCGATAAATAAGCGATACAATAGCTAACGAAGTTTAAGCACTCGATTAAAGCGAGTGTAAATTGATACTAACAAAAACCTGCCATTGAGCAGGTTTTGCTGTTTAAGAGGCAACGGGCAAACATTTCTTTAACGTATTGATTGTAAAATAAACAAATGCGCCTATTTTTGCGCCACGAGCTATGAAGCAAAAATTAACTGCCGTTTTACTCATCCTCGCTATTGTCAGCAGCAGTTTTTCACGCTTTTTTATCTACGCAGGTTTTGAAATGAACCGGAGCTACATCGCCAGCAAACTTTGCGAAAACCGCAACCGACCCTGGCTGCATTGCAACGGTAAATGCTACCTGATGAAAAAGATAAAACAGGCAGAAGAAAAACAAAACAGCACTGACCGCGAGACGCAAAAGAACCTGATACAGGAAGCTTATTGCGAGAACAACACGCAGGTGAGTTTCTATACTCGCCTGATCCGGGAAATCATGATCCCGAATGACCGCATCGAATTGCCGCAAGGCCACGGTGCTATCTTCCGCCCGCCCCAATTGGGTTAATCCTTTTTTTTAGTTTCCTTTCCATATGCAGAGTGTCGTATTGAGTCACTCGAAGCATGGCGGGTTATGGCCTTTGCGCACCGCACTTCGAGAGCCTCAGTGTGACACCCTATAAAAAACATTAATTCATTCACAAACAATTCAAAACCTATAAGGTATTGAATCACAATATACTATATGAACATTTTTAAAAAAATATGGCTTTTTACGATTGTCTTGGTTTTTGCAGGACAAATAGCAAGAGCGCAACACATTTTTACAGGCAAAGTGATTGACAGCGTCACCCGTCAGCCTGTTGAATACGCAACTATCACTGTCGAAGGAAAATCTATCAGCACCAACAAGAATGGCGATTTCAGGGTCGTTTTGCATAAGGATAGCAGCATGCTTATGGTTACATGCATAGGCTGCAAGGGCAAAATGATGACCTGCCACATGGGCGATAAACACACCATCATTCCAATTGCCCGCGGTAAGATTGACCTTAAAGAAGTGGTGATCACACCGCAATTGAGCAGTGCATCATTTCATACTTTAAGCGCACTCGATTTGAGTCTGCGCCCGGTAAACTCATCGCAGGATCTGATGCGATTGGTGCCGGGGCTTTTCATCGCTCAACACATGGGCGGTGGGAAAGCGGAGCAAATCTTTATTCGCGGTTTTGATGCCGACCATGGTACCGATCTGAATGTTTCAGTAGATGGTATGCCGGTCAACATGGTATCGCATATTCACGGTCAGGGTTATGCTGATCTGCATTTTTTGATACCTGAAACCGTTTCGACCTATGATTTTGGCAAAGGCCCATATTATACCGGTTACGGTGATTTTACTACCGCTGGTTACCTTGCTTACACCACCAAAGACGCATTGGATAAAAGCATGATCAGCATTGAAGGCGGTCAATTTCATAGTTTCCGGGCTGCGGGAGTGATCGATCTGCTTGGCGAAAAAGCCAAACAAAATGGGGAGAATGCGTACATAGCCGGAGAGTATAACTACACTGACGGTCCTTTTAAATTGCCTGAGCATTATAAGCGCACTAACTTTTTTGGTAAATACACTAAACAACTAGGATCGGATAACAAGCTATCGCTCAGTGCATCAACATTCAGCACGAGTTGGATACCGTCAGGCGAAATACCTGAACGAGCTGTTGCTTCGGGCACCACTGCTATTGATGACGACGGAAATCCCTACATCGCACCTATCTCTCCTACTCCTATTAATCGTTTTGGTACCATTGATAGCGCCCAAAATGGAAAAACGAGTCGTGTAAATGCGATTGCCAAATTGAGCACCGACCTGAAAAATAACTGGATGATGGAAAACCAGTTATACTACACGCATTATAAGTTTGCATTGCATGTGAACTCAACCTTTTTTGCTGATGATCCCGATAATGGTGATGAGCGCCAGCAGGAAGAAGCGAGGGATATGTTTGGATACAATGGCAAACTAAGCAAGCAAAGCAATTGGGGTAATACCTCATTGGTATCGACATTGGGTTTGAGTACCAGGCTTGACCGCACCTATGGCAGCGAATATAGCCATGTGACGGAGCAATACCAGTTCCTGGATTATATTACGCAGGGTGATATCCGTCAAAACAATACAGGGATTTACCTGGATGAAACCTTACAAAGCGGCAAATGGTTGTTCAATGTAGGGTCAAGATTGGATTACTTCAATTTCAATTTTCACGATTCTACCAAAACTCAGGTTGTGGTAAGCCCGAAAATCAATATTGAATACACTGCCAACGATAAGGTTCAGTTTTACCTGAAGGCAGGTAAAGGTTTCCACTCCAATAATGCCATTTCAGTGATAGGCAATAACGGACTGGAAACTATTCCGGCTGCTTATGGTGCAGATCTTGGTTTGAACTGGAAACCTATCCCCCATTTGTATATCAATACGGCTTTATGGTATTTATACCTGCAGCAGGAGTTTGTTTATACCGACGACGGCGACATTGAACCGGGAGGCAAAACCAAACGTATGGGTATCGATTTCTCGGCACGTTATCAATTGGCTAAATGGCTGTTTGCCGATCTGAACGTTAACCTTGCAAGGCCACGTTTGGCTGATAGTGCAAAAAACACGGGTTATCTTGCCCTTGCCCCTACCTTTACCAGCACCGGCGGTTTAGATTTTAAATTTGATAATGGCATCAATGGAGGGTTGAGCTATCGTTACATGCACAGTCGTCCGGGGAATAACACCAACACTTTGAGAGCTGATGGCTATTATGTAACCGATTTGAAATTGAACTATACTCAAAAACGTTATGAGATAGGTTTAACCATCGAGAATCTGTTGAATACCAAATGGAACGAGTTTGAGGCGGAAGAAGTGAGCCAGTTAAGGGGTGAATCAGCGCCTGTTGACCAGATGAGCTTTACGCCGGGGACACCGTTTTTTGCAAAGTTGAGGGTGGCGTTGTTCTTCTAAATTAAAGGGTGTCATGCTGAGCTTGTCAAAGCATGGTGGGCAGGGCCATACGCTCGCCCTTCGACAGGCTCAGCATGACACCCTATTTCAAGGCATGTAAGTAAGCCTTTTCGGCTCACCTTCCCAAAACAGCGAAGTAGGATGAAAATGCAGCCACGAGTGGCGGTACTCCTGGTAAGCTTGTATTTTAGCTAAACGTTTGCCTTTTTGTGCGCCGGCAATACATAAGCCATCCAAATCCCAGGTAGAAGAAGTTTCTTTATCGGTCAGACATTCATCGGCGCCGATTTTAAAGTTCAATTCTTTGCCATCAACGTGCCTGTTAAATGCATGGAAGGTGAGACTGTCGTTTTCAAGCATAACGAGCAAAGGCGTATTGCTCACATTATCATTTACCACCCTAACCTTTTGCAGTTTCCGCCAGTTATATGCCTTTGGCTGTTTATCTATAATTAAACCAACATACCAGGATTTTCGCACCAATGAATCTTTATTCTTCATTAAAGAATCCTTATCCACTGGTTGCACGCGGTCGTAGTTTCTAAGATCATTGTAAGCATCAATAAAATGGATATCGGGTTGTAAAATGAGCGAACCGGGGTGTTTATCGAGCCATGAACTTAGCGTTGCTTGTTCGTAAGTGATTTCTTTTAATTTTGAACCGCTCATTGGCCCTGCTGCTGCCTCGCCTGTAGCCTGGTACCACCAGGTGCCGCTGCTTTCATCCTCGATAACAGCATTATAATGCCGTGCACCCACCAAACGGAAATTCTGACGTACACCATTGATGATCGGACTATAAACCCGGCCTGAACGGCACATGGTACAATAAGTTACCAAAACGGGCAGTTTACCTACGTTATCCTGAATTTTATGATGATAGCCTAAATAATTCAGCGGGTAGGCTTTGGCGACTCCATCACTTACAACACCCAATACGATATAACTTTCGGGGACTTTATTATCAATCGCGTTAGCAAATTTAACGTCGTAAGGTTCTTCGAACATGGCTGACGCCTTATAAGCTATATCAGTCACATAGAAACTGGCCAGGCCCAATACCAGTACCAATCCTTTTACGATTTTTCCCCGGCGGGTATTATTTCTAAAAAAGCTTACCAAATACCAGATCAGCAATAATCCTCCGACTATCCGCAAAAGCAATATCACCTTTTCCAGATAATAGCAAAGTTTTATGGCTTCCAGGTTCTGGCTGCCGGGAAACGGCATCAACAAGTAAGCATGGAGCAAACCCGGGAAAAACAGCAGGAACATTCCTGCCCAGAATAAAGATGGCCTTGTATTCTTTTTCACATTCTCAATTTATCTTGCCGGGCTAATTGGTTGAATTAGCTAATATATCAATTAAATCGAAAAAAGCCAATTCGATGAAAAAAAGCTAGTTAGTTGCAATTTTACTTAAGGCTTACTTTCAAAAAAATGTCGCAACATATATTTGTAATATGACAGCTACAGAAAAAATGAAAGTCGAAATATGGTCGGATGTAATGTGTCCGTTCTGCTATATTGGTAAACGCCGTTTCGAAGAAGCGTTAGGACAATTTGCGCATAAAGATCAAATAGAAATTGAATGGAAAAGCTTTCAACTTAACCCAAATATGGAAACTGATCCTACCCTGAATATCAACGAATACCTGGCCGACAGAAAAGGATGGACACTTGATTACGCCCGCCGCATGAACGATTATGTGACTGAGATGGCTGCGCAGGTTGGTCTTACCTATGATTTCGACAAGGCTGTGGTTGCCAATAGTTTCAATGCACACCGTATTAGCCACTTAGCCAAAAAACATGGTTTGGGTGATGCAATGGAAGAAGCTTTATTTAATGCCTATTTTACTCAAGGCAAAAATATTGATGATAAAGAAACTTTGATCGATCTAGGTGTTTCTGTTGGCCTGAAAGCTGAAGATATAAAACAGACACTCGATAGTCATGACTTTGCAGATGCCGTAAAGCATGATATTGCCGAGGCTCAATATTTAGGCATACAAGGCGTGCCATTTTTTGTGATGAACAATAAGTATGGCGTTTCGGGTGCACAAGCAGTTCCTGTTTTTGCAGAAACGCTTGAAAAGTCGTTCGGAGACTGGCAAATAGAAAATGGCAAACCCAAGCTTACTGTGATAGAAGGCGAAAGCTGCACTCCGGATGGTGATTGTGGTTAAATAGTTAAATCCACTGGCAGCAATCTAAAAAAGCAATCCCTCTCAACATAAGTGAATAAAATTGTGTTTATTTAAAATGTTGCTATCTTTGTAATAGCAACACTTAGTGTATTTCTTACACTAATATTCTATCACAAATGGATTCAGCTTTGCATCAACCTTCTACAACATCACGCCTTGCGCTGCGTATTGCCGTTGGAGCTATGTTTTTTATGTCGGGACTGTGTTTTGCAAGCTGGGCATCACGCATACCCAGCATTCAGCAAACCCTGCATTTATCAGACGCAGGTTTGGGTGGCGTACTGCTTGCTATTCCAACAGGTTTGATGTGCTCACTTCCTTTTACCGGGTGGATCATTACCAAAATAGGGAGCCGGAAGCTACTCATTATTGCCATCTGCGCTTACGCCTGCCTATTAGTTGGCTTAGGCGCGGCGCATACTGTAGTTGAACTCCTGGCGTGCCTGTGGTGCTTTGGCTTTGCGGGTAATTCAGCCAATATTGCCGTAAATACCCAGGCTGTTGCTGCCGAAAGGTTGTATGAAAAACCTATCATGGCTTCGTTCCATGGTATCTGGAGTTTGGCGGGGTTTACCGGTGCCGGTATCGGTATCTTTATGATCGGGCATCACATTATTCCCTTTTATCATTTCATCGTTATCCTGGTGTTGATTGTTATCGGAGTTATTTTTACCTCCCGGCAATTAAATGACGACAGCAAATCTGCAGCTAAGGAAGAAGTGGTAGTGCTCTCCATCCGCGAACGCCTGCGTGCAATGGTGCCCCTACTTAAGCTGGGTATTATCGCTTTCTGTTCGATGATTTGTGAAGGAACGATGTTTGATTGGAGCGGGGTTTACTTCAAGAAAGTGATCCACGCCGAGAACGGCTGGATCGGTGCGGGGTATTTCTCATTCATGTGTTTTATGGCGATGGGCAGGTTTGTAGCCGACGCTTTTGCCGGGAGATTTGGATTAAAGCGCACATTACAGATCAGCGGTACATTAACGGCAACAGGATTACTGGTATCTGTAATATTCCCTTATCTGTGGCCCTCTATTTTTGCATTTATGCTGGTGGGAGTCGGTGTATCATCCGTGGTACCGATGATCTATAGTTCAGCAGGCAGAGCAACCTCGTTATCTCCGGGAGTGGCATTAACCGCCGTATCCACTATCGGCTTTTCAGGATTTATGATCGGTCCGCCGCTTATCGGTTTTATTGCCGGCATAGCTACGTTGAGAGCATCATTCCTGTTAATTGCTTGCATGGGAATGTCGGTAGCAATCCTGTCAAGCAAAGCCAAGTTGAATTAATTAAGGGCGGTTTAAATCTCCGTCGGTCGGGTTTAAAATATATTCAAACTTTTCGTGCCCGTTCCTGAATATGAATTGCAGCCTTTCCTTAGGCTCGTCAATATCCAATGATAATGAACCCAATACCTCGGGCAGGTTATCGCGCACCAATTTCAGATCTGTAATATCGGGCATTTTTACAGAAATATCATTTCCTATAGGCTCAATTTCCCAACCGTGCAGGTTAGCAGCCTTTAATAGTTCTATCCATTTTTGCTGATATGCATTCATCAAATCAATTTATAATAAAGCAGATTCAGCCTGAAATGGTTTGCTGATAACCAGATTTAGTTACCATTCATCAGTTTACCATATACAGCCAACGGCGTCAATCGATTTTGAAACATGGTTTTAGGACTGGCATAAAACTGTTTAAAATCATCCGCGCTCAATTGCCCAGGGTATGGCGCATAATGGTGATGTGTATTAGCATTTCGCCACAATAACACGTAGGAAGTTTTGTATTTTGATATAACAGGCAGTAGCGTCTTGGTCCACCAATCTGCTGCAGGAATTCCTTCATAACCCGTTTCAGCAAGGCAAGCCAGCTTATGATGTTTGGCGGCGATGATATCCAGCAATCCCAAACGCAGGTTCAGGTTCCACTGATAGTCTTTGATGCTTTGGTAACAATAATTATCAAACCCGATAAAATCCACATATTCATCGCCGGGGTAACGGTCCATAAATTCAGCTTCGGTATTAAAGTCAGCTACAGAAAACACGATGAGCAGATTATGCAGCTTTTTGGTATTGCGCAGGTAATCAATGGTGAACCGCCACAACATCTTAAAGTCTTCAGATGAAGAAGTATTCTTGCACCACCAGAACCAATTACCCGTTAACTCATGAAATGGTCGGTACAAAATAGGAATGGGTTCGCCATCTGGCCCTTTTAAACTTTTGAGGTATTTGGCAGCTTTATTCAGGTTGTTTACATAATCCTGGTGATGGCTTCCTCCGGGAATCAGCTCTTTTACGGTTTGCTTGGTGGTATCCCATGCTGTTTTGCCGTTTGCAGGATTATCCATGTGCCAGCAAAAGCTATTGATGCCGCCGCGTGCATATACCTGCTGCACCAGCTTTTTTTGCAGTTTGAAAGGAATGCCGTTGATATCATGAATGCTATCGTGCTCAATCCTCGCCAGATCCCATCCATATACAGCCGGATAATCTCCCGTGACGCTTTTTATATCCGAGCGATTCGGGTCGAATTTCCAACCTACACCATAAGCCAGATCGTCGTGATGACCGAGCATTACCCCCGCTCCTACCAAACGCTGCATACTGCTGAAAAGCCAACGGGTTTCTTTGGTAGCTTGCTTATCGCAGGGGGCATAGGTTTGGGCATGAACGAAGGAGCCTATTGAAAGCAATAGAATAATAATGATTTGATAGCTGTATCTCATATAAAAAATGATGTCATTTCGAACCCGCGAGGTGGTCTATGCCAGGGGTGCGGGTGAGAAATCTTATACGATCCGAATGTTCGCTATGCATATCGTATAAGATTTCTCTTCGCCCCACTTCACATTCCCGGCTGGCTCATCGAAATGACATTCTATATTAATCTCGTTATTATTTCGTCAATCTCAGCATCACAACATCATGCGAAGCTATGACCTGCTTGAATGCTTTTTGCGTTGTACCAATATCCTTGTGTGCCCAAAGGTCGCGTAGTTTGTAACTGGTTTTGCTGAAGTCAACATCGGTATTGGATGTTTTATCTTGTATCATATGTGCTGCCCAGTCAAAGTTGACTGTTTGCGTACGATCTGAGCGGTTCAGAAATAAAACTGCCAAATCGCCTTTGTCTAATGGTTTTACCATTATTTCGATGCCATCAAATTCATAATACCTGAAGCATTCTACTCCCAGTGGGTCTTGGTTGATTGCGATTGCATCCTTATTGGTCAGGATGGTTTTGGTATCTTTCGACATTGAGTGCAAGTTGTTTCCTGCCATCAGCGGTGCAGCCAGCATACACCAGATAGAAAAATGCGAGCGGTCTTCAGCTACAGTCATCCCGTTACCAACTTCCAGCATATCAGGGTCGTTCCAATGGCCCGGACCTGCATATTGCCTGATGCTGTCTTGTTTGTCAAGAATACCCAGTACGTTTTGCGGCGTCCAGCCGTCTTTTGTTGCGCTTTTAGCAAAGTATGGACCGATGTCACCAGTTGTTCTCCATAACTGACCAGCCATTGCACCCCATACCCAGGGGCGGTTAGTGCCCCATTCGCACAGACTGAAAACTATTGGCCTGCCTGTTGCTTTCAAGGCTTTGCTCATCAACAGGTAGGATTCTTTGGCATTTTGTCCTTCGGCGTTGCACCAGTCGAATTTTAGGTAATCCACGCCCCATGATGCATAAAGGCGTGCATCTTCATATTCATGACCTCTTGTTCCCGGATAGCCTGCACAGGTTTTTGTACCCGCACAATTATATATTCCGAATTTCATTCCCTTTGAATGAACATAGTCAGCAAACTCCTTCATGCCTTTAGGGAATTTCTTTGGATCAGCTACTAACTGACCGTTTGCATCACGCTCCATACTCATCCAGCCATCATCCAGCACAAAATAAGTATAACCAGCATCGCGCATACCCGAGGATACATAGGCATCCACCATACTTTTCAGCAATGGTTCATCTATTTTAGTTTGAAAAATATTCCAGGTATTCCAGCCCATAGGAGGCGTTGGAGCCAGTTCTTCCGATTTTTGAGCAAATAATTGTGCACTTGCCAGTAGCAAGGCGAGTAAGGTAAACAGTCTTTTCATTTGTAAACGGGTTTGTAATTGTTGTACCAAATATAATGTTTTGTAGTTAGTGATCGGTTAATCAGTTAAACAGTTAACCGGTGATCAGTTAATCAGTGATCGGTTAACCAGTGATCAGTTAATCAGTTGACTAGCGACTAGTTGACTTGCGAGCGGTTGGTTAATGATAGTAATTTTAAGACCATACAAACCCGATTAACCGGTTAACTGATCACTGGTTAACTGATCAACCACAAATCAAATAAAAACCCGGTTACTCGTATAAGTTTCCCTGAACTCTTTTGGTATGCAAAGCTTTTTGCGTTTAAATACGCGGTTGAAATTGGAGATATTATTGAATCCGCAACTGTAAGCAATCTCAGCAACGGTATTGGTGGTATCGATGAGCATCCTTGAGGCATGGCCCAGGCGAATATCGTTAAGGCTATCAATAAACGTTTTACCAGTACGCTTTTTTATAAAACGACTGAAGGAAGCTTCAGGCATATTGGCTATTCGCGATACCTCGGCCAGTGATACCTGCTTATGGTAATTATTATTCATGTACTCAAATACCTTCTCGATGCGCCTGCTGTTAAAAGTGAATTTTTCGTTACTAAAGCCCGGATCGGAGAGTATACGCATATTGTTTGATAGAGATAAACTATGTAAAAGGGAGTACAATTCGAGCACGGAATCAAAGCCATGCTTTTTATCCAGTGATAGTATTCGATCAAGCAGCGACAGGGCCGCTTCTGTAGAAAACAGTATTCCTAATTGTGATCGCTCCAGCATGTTTTTCATAAAGTTGAGCTGGCTTCTGTTCAGAAACTTCTCGTCAAACAAGTCTTTATGAAATTGGATGGTAACTTCGGTAAACTCGTCGTTTTGGCATTGATGGGTAAGCCAGGTGTGATTCAGGTTGGGGCCGATCAGCACTAGTTCGATATCATCTATTACCTCCATATGCCCGCCTATTACCCGTTTTGCTCCCTTTGCATTCAGGATCAGGTTTAGTTCGTATTCCTCATGGTAATGCAGCGGGGAATCAAATTTTTGTTTAACCCTCGAAAAAATCGTAAAGCAATCATTTGGTGTCAAAGGGGTAATTTCCCTCATCACATGATTGATCATAGGTCAGGCATTATATGGTTTTCGGTTTATAATTGGTGCGATGTTAACGCATTATAAACTTACCTTATTTTCATGACATTGTCAACTCCCTTCCAGGTATTATCCGAATATTTCTTATTGTAAAACATTTGTGAATTAGTCGGGTTTTTACAGGATATTAATACAAAATTTCAACTATCAGAGTTTATTAGAAGGTATTTTATGTTTACGGAAAATCATTTTTCAATACTATCCCCTAAGTTTTTGTAACCTTAACATAGATCATATCTTCATAAATAATACCTTTGCCCCGTTAATGAGCACCATAAACAAACCACCTGTACCTGTTGCTAAAAAAGGCTCGTCTTTAAAAACGCGTCTGTCTAATGCTTTCGTTACGCTTTATAATATCAACAATTTTATACTGCGATTTTTTAGGCAGGCGTTTGTACCGCCTTTTGAATTGAAGGAGGTGATGAGGCAATGTTATGAAACAGGCGTCCGGTCATTCACACTGATCACATTTACGGGTTTTATTACGGGCTTGATCTTCACTAAGCAGTCAAGGCCATCACTTTTAACTTTTGGAGCACAGTCGTGGTTACCGTCACTGGTATCAATAGCGATCATGCGGGCTTTGGCACCGTTGATCACCGCGCTGATCGCTGCCGGGAAAGTGGGTTCGAGCATTGGCGCTGAGCTGGGCTCGATGCGTGTAACCGAACAGATCGATGCGATGGAAGTATCGGGGACCAAACCGTTCAAATTCCTGGTTTGTACCCGGGTGCTGGCAACTACAATTACAATACCCATCCTGGCTACATATACCGGTTTTATTGCGCTATTAGGGGGATACCTGAACGTAGCGGTAAACGAAGGCACAAGTTATACTACCTTTATGGAGCAGGTTTTTGAACCGCTTACATTTGTAGACTTTGTGGCGTCTTTAGCAAAGGCCATTGTTTTTGGATTTACAATAGGGATTGTAGGCTGTTACCAGGGCTATTATTCTACCAAAGGAACTGAAGGCGTAGGTAAAGCGGCAAACGGTTCTGTTGTAACCGCAATGTTTTTAGTATTTGTTGAAGAAATTCTGATCGTACAAATAGCCGGCTGGTTCCGCTAAAATATGGAGAAAGGCAAAGCAAATATCGACTATAACAATAAGGTGATCACCATCAGGGGATTGGAAAAATCTTTTGGTGATTTCGAGGTATTGCGGGGTATTGATCTTGATCTGTATCAAGGTGAGAACCTGGTGGTGCTTGGCCGTTCGGGAACAGGAAAGTCGGTATTGATCAAAATCATATCAGGTTTATTAAGAGCTGATAAAGGCAGCGTGAATGTGTTGGGTTGCGATATGAATACCATCACCGATAAAGAATTGCAGGAATTACGGATCAAGGTTGGTTTTTCGTTCCAGAACAGCGCATTATATGATAGCATGACCGTTCGGAAGAACCTTGAGTTTCCGTTGGTCAGGAATAAAAAAGGTATTTCAAAGAGCGAGATCGATAGTTCTGTAGAGCGAGTGCTGGATGCTGTTGGCTTGCTGCAAGCTATCAATCAAATGCCTTCTGAATTATCTGGCGGGCAGCGCAAACGTATAGGCATTGCGCGTACCCTGATACTCAATCCTGAGATCATGCTTTACGATGAACCTACAGCCGGACTTGACCCGATCACATGTATTGAGATCAACGATCTGATCAATGAGGTTCAGCAGAATTTCCATACTTCGTCGATTATCATCACACACGACCTTACCTGCGCCAAAAGTACAGGCGACCGGGTAGCTATGCTGCTCGAAGGTCAGTTTCAGCGTGTTGGATCGTTTGATGAAGTATTTGACACGAATGATGATCGTGTAAAACCATTTTTTGAATATAACTTTATACAATAAGCTATTAGCCATAACATATGGACGCAACAGAAAACAGGAAAGCAGTTATAGTCGGCATATTTTTAGCCCTCGGCCTCATCATATTTATTGTGGGCGTGCTCACTTTGGGCAGCGCGCAAAAAACATTTAATAAGAGCATACATGTTAGCGCCACATTCGATGACGTGGCCGGTTTGAAAAAAGGGAACAACGTTTGGTTCTCTGGTGTAAAGGTGGGAACCATCAGCGATGTACGTTTTTCGGGCCCCTCTAAAGTGGACGTAAGAATGAGCATCGATGAGGCCTCTCAGCCATATATCCACCATGATGCCGGTGTAAAGATCGGCTCTGACGGGTTGATCGGTAATAAGATCATCGTGATAGAAGGCGGTAGTCCTCAGGCACCTGTTGTGCAGGACGGTGATATATTACAAGCCGAAAAAGTTGCCTCTACTGATGATATGCTGAAAACCTTACAGCAAAACAATGAGAACCTGTTATCGATAACCAAAGATTTTAAAGAATTGAGCCATAAAATCCTGCAAGGCAAAGGAACAGTGGGTGCTTTATTGGCCGACAGTACCATGGGCATGCAGTTGAAAAGCACCATGAAAAATTTGGAAGTTACTTCACAAAGCGCAGCCCGTATGGCAGTTCAATTGGATAATTTCGGCAAAAAGATTAACACCAAAGGCGGTTTGGCGGATAAATTACTGACAGATACGGTTACATTCAACAAAATACAGGGCGCGATAGCTCAACTACAAAAAACTGTGAACAGTGCCAGTGAGTTAACCCAAAACCTGAATACTGCAAGTAAAAAACTAACCACAACCGATAACGCTATCGGCGTTTTACTAAATGATCCCAAGGGCGCCGAACAGGTAAGAACTTCTCTAAACAATTTGCAGAAAAGTTCTATTAAACTAAATGACGACCTGGAAGCTGCTCAGCATAACTTCCTGCTGAAAGGCTTTTTCAAGAAAAAGGCAAAAGCGCAGGCAGATAGTTTGAGGAAAGCTGGTGGCAAGTGATTAGAGATTAGTGATTAGTTAACATAGTACGATTGTAAAATTGAAAGGTAACTTTTCAACTTTACAACCTTCCAACATTACAACCAAAGACAATGAAACCCGGAGACAAGGTAATATGTATTGATGCGAGGATCGATCCGGAAAAGGCGGAGGAGATAAGCAGGGATTTTGAAATTTGGATAACCAAGGATAAGGAATATACCATCCGCGAGATATTGGAGAACGACGGGATAGTGCCGGGCGTATTATTGGAAGAAGTTCATAATTTTCCAAAATATTTTAAGCTTTTAAACCGTTTCCAGGAGCCGGCATTTGCACTTTGGCGTTTCCGTAAGTTGAGTTATGCTACAAGTCAGCAGGAAGAAGAGCATAAAGAAGAATTGGTGGAAGTGGGCAGGCCAGGGATAGAGCAACCCAACACCTTCTAAAAGACTTACGAAGTTTTAAAAACTTCGTAAGTCTGATTCGTTTCTTTTACTTCTTTTCTAACTCATACCCATCCTCCACATCAATTATCCGCAGTTTCTTATTACCCTCACTGAAATTAAAGAAGAAGCCAAACCTGGGATCAAAAAACTTACTATCGCCAAGTGCATTTAGTTTTAGTTTTTGGCCACGAGTTTCCAGCCACAGATTACCTTCATTTTTGGTGCAAATAACTGTAATCCCCTCCTGGCTTGAGTAGGTACCTGCATACTGATCCAGTTGCTGATCACTCAATTTCAAAGCTTTGAAAGTTGGAATAGAATAAGGTTCGTTAAAGCAAATAGCGCGAACCCCATCGAGTATATAATTTTTTGAATAGACTTCGCCGTTGGTGCAGTATGCGATGGCCAATTTATCAGCGGGATAATAAGAAATAGAAGAAGCAAACCCTTCGGTTTTTCCATTATGACCGAAACCGGGGTATTTTTCCGAGCCATAAGGAAACATACCCATGCCATAACCATCAACCATAGTCTTCATCTGGTCAAGACTTTGTTTACTGACCAGCTTATAGGCAAAGAGTGCGTTAATGAATTTCAGCATATCCGGAGGCGTTGAAATAATGGCGCCTGCGCCGCCAAAGTCATCCAGGTAAACCGGTTTTTTATCCTTTGCCCATTTGAAATCAAAATATTTATAAGAGGCACATTCATTGCCAACATAAGTGCTTCCGTTCATCCCGTAGTGAGTATTTTTCAGATCTATCCTTTTAATAATCCGCTCATCCAATAATTCCCTGTATGGCTTCTTCGTTATCTTTTCGATAATATATCCCAATAATAGATAATTGGAATTGTTATAATCCGCTTTGGCATCCGGTTCAAAATCAGGTTTTTGAGCCGATATCATTGCCATGAGTTCCTCATGTGTTTTGGGCGCATCCTTCCAGTCGTCAAAATGGTTGGTATTGTTGTTATTGGTAAAGTTTGCCAGCCCACTCCTATGACGCAGCATATATTCTATTGTAATGCGATGGGCATTTGGCAATGAGGGAAAGAATTTAGCCAGCGTATCATTCAATGAAAGCTTATGTTCCTCAATCAGTTGAAATACCATCACAGCAGTAAACATTTTAGTTATGGAGCCGATGCGATATTCTGTTTTCTCACTTGCAGGGATGGTATCATGCTCATTCATCATCGCATTACCTATTGCTTTTTGATAGACAATTTTGCCGTTTTGTGAGATGGCAATACTACCCATAGCCAGGTTTTTTTTGGCCAAAATATCAAACAGGCTGTCCAATCTTTTTGAGTTGATGGTTTGCGCAGGCAATTGAAAAGTGTAGATGGTAAGGGCACAAAGGAAAGCAAGGCGAGGTAATTTCATGATATTCAGCATAGATTGATGAGGCTTAAGATAGCAAATAATTCCCATCAAATTAAAAAAGGCGCACCTTTTAGACTGCCCCCAAAAAGTTAGACACTATTTGGGGGCATTTTATGAGAAAGAACAAGAAGCATAATCCGGCATTTAAGCTGGATGTTATTAAAGAGTATCAATCCGGGGAGTCACTCAGCTCACTGGCAAAAAAATGGGG
>NZ_DATCRU010000111.1:0-33561 GCF_036568825.1 Mucilaginibacter sp.
GCTGTCCGGTAAAAAAAGTACTTTTGCTCATGTTGTGTATTTAAGTGTGGTAACTCAAATATCAACACGAAGGGGTAGCTTTAAACTACCCCTTTAACTTTTTTAATAAAATCTTTTACCGGACAACAGTGAAACAAGTTCAGCATGACATAGTTTATTTTTATTTACTGCCACTACCACCTGCCATTGCTACTCATCCTATCCACCCCAATTGTTAACCCCACATCATTATTCCTTTAATAGTCAGGCATGCACTTCCGGATTTGGGAAATAAAGCGTACCTTTGCCGCAAATTTAGGAGCGGCATTTTCATGCAAAAAATCAGGAATATAGCGATCATCGCACACGTTGACCACGGTAAAACCACCCTTGTTGACAAAATTTTACACAGTTGCGCCATTTTCAGGGACAACCAGGAAACAGGCGAATTGATATTGGATAACAACGACCTTGAACGTGAACGTGGTATCACCATCGTTTCTAAGAACGTTTCGGTTCGGTACAAGGATGTTAAGATCAACATCATTGATACCCCGGGCCACGCCGACTTTGGCGGCGAGGTGGAGCGCGTATTGAAAATGGCTGATGGTGTGTTGTTACTGTGCGACGCTTTTGAAGGCGCTATGCCGCAAACCCGCTTTGTTACGCAAAAGGCTTTGTCACTTGGTTTGAAACCAATTGTGGTAGTGAACAAAGTAGATAAAGAAAACTGCCGCCCTGAAGAGGTTTATGAACAGATATTTGAATTGTTCTTTAACCTGGAGGCTACCGAAGAGCAACTGGATTTCCCGGTGATCTACGGTTCGTCAAAACAGGGCTGGATGAGCACCGACTGGAAAAAGCCGACGGAAGATATTTTCCCGCTGATGGATACCATCCTGGATCATATCCCTGCTGCTCCCGAAGTTGAAGGTACGCTGCAAATGCAGATCACTTCATTGGATTACTCTTCATTCGTAGGTCGTATTGCTATCGGTCGTGTGGCAAGAGGGATGATCAAAGAAAATCAGCCGGTATCGCTGGTAAAACGCGACGGCAAGATCCAGAAATCAAGAATTAAAGAGCTTTACACTTTTGAAGGACTGGGTAAAGTAAAAGTAACCGAAGTAAAATCGGGTGATATTTGTGCCGTAGTTGGTATTGAAGGGTTCGAAATTGGTGATACCATCGCCGACTTTGAAAATCCGGAACAACTGGCGGTTATCAAAATTGACGAGCCGACCATGAACATGCTTTTTACCATCAATACTTCACCGTTTTTTGGTAAAGAAGGCAAGTTTGTAACTTCACGCCACCTGCGCGACAGGCTTTACAAAGAAATGGAAAAGAACCTGGCGCTGAAGGTTGTTGAAACCGATTCGCCTGATTCCTATTTGGTTTATGGTCGTGGTATCCTTCACTTGTCAGTGTTGATCGAGACCATGCGTCGCGAAGGATATGAATTGCAAGTAGGCCAACCGCAGGTAATTGTGAAAGAGATTGACGGTGTGAAAAATGAGCCAATTGAAACCCTGATCGTTGACGTTCCGGGCGATGTAGCCGGTAAGGTGATCGAACTGGTAACTCAGCGTAAAGGTGAATTATTGGTAATGGAACCGAAAGGTGATTTGCAACACTTAGAGTTCGAGATACCGTCACGCGGTATCATCGGATTAAGAAATAACGTACTAACCGCAACTGCAGGTGAGGCTATCATGGCACACCGCTTTAAAGCGTATGAGCCATGGAAAGGCACTATCCCTGGCCGTTTGAATGGGGTGTTGGTATCAATGGAAAAAGGTCAGACTACTGCTTACTCTATTGACAAACTACAGGACCGCGGCCGTTTCTTTGTTGATCCGGGTGTTGATGTATATGAAGGCCAGGTTTTAGGCGAACACATTCGTGATAATGATTTGGTGATCAACGTAGTGAAAGGCAAGCAGCTGACCAACATGCGCGCATCAGGAAGCGACGATAACGTGCGTATTGCTCCGGCTATTAAATTCTCATTGGAAGAATCAATGGAATATATCCAGGCTGATGAGTATATCGAAGTAACGCCGCAAAGTATGCGTTTGAGGAAGATATTCCTCACAGAGAACGAGCGCAAGGTGAACTCGAAAAAGTTTGTGAATCAATAATTAATATAACTAAAAGCTTAAAAGCCTCATTGTACATACATTGAGGCTTTTTTTTGGAGTAATTTCTTTATCGGAATAATATTTGTTTTTAACTTTATAAAAATATCTGGATCTTATTACTGATGGGAAAACATTTTTGTCTGCTTTTTCTGATCTTCGGTGTGGGTTTTTTTATTGGATGTAAGAAAGAGAAACCTGTCGAACCAAGTCCTGCAATTGAACTTTCCACTGATACCCTGAAAGTGCTCACGGGCGGGACGATACAATTCACCACAAAAAATTATACAGTGGACCAGTTGATCCTTGCATCATCTGATACTACAATTTTTAAAATTAATACCGCAGGGTTAGTTACAGGCTACAAAAAAGGCAGGGCTGCTATCACCATAAAAAGTAAAGCACATGGGGCTTTAGCTGTTTGTGGTGTTATCGTACAGGAAGCCAATATACTTAGTGTTGGTAGTCTTACTATGCCGGCTGCTTCGTCAAAACAATTAACCGGGCAAAACTATGTGCAATCAGAATTCGTATGGTCGTCGTCTGATACGACGGTAGCAACAATTAGCAGCAGCGGATTAATAGAGGCTCTTAAGCCGGGTTCAATTACTATCACCGTAAAAACCAAGACTTATTCCGTTTCAAACGCTTTAAATTTAACGGTTACCAATGCTAAATTAACAGATGTGGGTGTTGGCGCTGATGGGTCAGTGTATGTGGTGGGTTCTGATTCAGTGAACTCAGCAGGCGACAATAGCATATTTAAATTTTATAACAGTCAATTCCATAGAGTACCAAATGGATCGGGTGTTAGGATAGCGGTATCTCCGCAGGGTGTTCCGTGGATAGTTAATCAATCAAACCAGGTATTTAAATATTCCGGCGGCACATGGACGCAAGTACAAGGCCTGGCAACTGACATCGGCATCAGCTCGAATGGTTCGATATTTGCTATCGGTACCCAGGTTGTTACAACCACCGGTGGATTTGATATTATGAAATGGAATGGTTCAGGGTGGGATGTCATGCCTGAAAGTGCAGGCATTAATATCACGGTCGATAGAACTGGTACGCCATGGGTGGCTAATAAATCAAATATAGTTTTCCAATATGGTGGTACTTTATTATGGAACCCTATATATGGGGTATCAGCTAACGATATCGCGGCAGGCGGCGATGGTTCAATATATGTAAGCGGGATGGATACAAGTTTGCCAAATATTTATAAGTACAACGGCGGTGGATGGTCGCAAGTAGCCGGACTGTCAAATGCTATGAGGTTATCTGCCGATGCCAACGGTAAAATCTGGTACATAGATACATCAGGAGTATTACATCAGCCAAATTAAAAGAGCTTATTTGAATTTAATTAAATACCTTAGAATCCTAAATCTTATCAAAAATGAAAAAACTATTATTTCTGTTCTCGCTCTTCGTGGGCGTAGCTCTATTGTTAACGTCATGTGTAAAGGATGTAAAAACCGAGCCCGATAACTCAATTTTACTCACTTTTAACGATGCAACCCTTGAGTCAGGGATGACTAAACAACTGGTTTGCAAAAATTATTCAGCTTCTGATCTTACCTGGACCTCGTCAGACTCAACTGTTGCAGCTGTAAGCGTAAGCGGTATGATCACTGCTCATAAGCCGGGTACTACCACCATCAATGTAAAAAGTAAATCGCATGCTGTTTCTGCAACCTGTTCGGTTACTGTTGTTCAGGGTAAAGCAACAGACGTTGGCGTCGGCGCCGATGGTACGGTTTACGTTGTCGGAGACGATAGCGTAGCTACCGGTGGTTATGCCATTTACCGGGTTGATAGCTGCGGCTGCAGGCACAGATTGGTTGATGTAGGCGCGATCAGGGTGGCCGTATCTCCGCAGGGAATTCCATGGGTAGTAACTAAATCGAACCTGATATTCCGTTACAACGCCGGCACTAAAGCCTGGGATCAGATGCCGGGAACAGCAACTGATATCGGTATTGGCGCAGATGGTTCCGTGTTCATCATAGGTACCGAATTTGCTACCATAACAGGTGGAAATATTATCGAGAAATGGAACGGTTCAGGCTGGGATAAAATGGCGGATTGCGCCGGCATCCGTATCGCAGTTGACCCAACCGGTACACCATGGGTGGTGAATAAATCAAACATTGTTTTCCAATATGGCGGCACTTATTTGTGGAACCCTATCTTCGGAATCGATGGCAACGATATTGGCATTGGCGCTGATGGCTCTGTATATGTAACAGGCAAAGATTCTACTTTAGCTACATACAATCCGCCAGTATATAAACTGCAGGGTGGTTCAACCTGGTCACAGGTGCCGGAAATTTCAGGTACAAGTATTTCGGTTGATCCAAAAGGCAAACCATGGTATATTGATAAACAAGGCATATTGCACAAGCCAACAAATTAATAAATAGCTGACCCTACTATCATAAAGCTAAACCTGATAATTACGGGTTTAGCTTTTTTTATACCTTTACCAACCAAACTATGCGCATACCAGGTATCCCGGGATTTGATCAGGAAGCACTCGAAAAGTATTTTAAAAATACGGGATGGCTTATGCTGGCACGAGTTGGGAGCCTGGCTATAAAATTCCTCATAAACACTTTTGCCCTTTCCAGTTATTTGGGCGCGAAGCAATTTGGGATATTGAACTATCCTACCGCCTTAATGGCTTTCTTCTTAGCTTTAGGCGCGTTGGGCCTGGATGGTTTTGTAACGCGGGAGTTGTTGAATAACCCTGATAAGAAAGATGCTTTATTGGGAACATCCTTCTGGATGAGAGTGGTTGCAGGTTTTGGTGTAATCCCACTGGTATATTTGGCATACACTATAGCTAATCATTTAAATCATCTCGATACCCCATTCCATTATGTTTTTATAGTTGCCTTCACTGCAGTTATACAATCGGTAAATATTATCGACAGTTTTTTTCAGGCTAGTGTGCAGGCAAAAAAGATCATGTATATCAATGTTAGCGGTAATATTATATCCGCAATCGTTAAATTGATATTGATCCTTTTAAAGCTGCCTCTGATATGGTTTGTTTATTCACTCGTATTTGATGCGGTCTTAATAGCAGCAGGCTATATTATATCCTACCTAAAGAGTGGTAATACCATATCTAAGTGGAAATATGACCCGGTAGTTGCTACTTATCTTCTAAAACATTCCTGGCCGTTAGCTTTTTCCGCCATACTGGTTTCTCTTTACATGAAGATTGACCAGGTGATGATACCAATCTATTTAAAAACAAGCGAATTAGGTATTTATTCTACAGTAGCGAATCTCAGCGAAAGCTGGTATTTTATACCTGTGGCCATTGTAACTTCTGTTTTTCCGGCTATTATGAACGCCAGAAGGACAGACTCAGATAGATATAAAAAAAGATTGCAAAACATGTACGACCTGATGGTGGTTATCAGTATGGCAATTGCTCTGTTTATGACATTTGCCTCCAAATTTGTATATCATATCGCTTATTCCAGGCACCCGGAATTCTGGTCCGGTGCGCCGGTTCTGGCGGTACATGTTTGGGCAGGGGTGTTCGTATTTCTGGGAAGTGCAAGCGGGCAATACCTTATCGCAGAAGGTTATACTAAAATATCGATGCTGAGAACAGGCGTAGGTGCAATAGTGAATATCGTTCTAAATATATTTTGGTTGCCCAGGTATGGGATATTAGGTGCTGCCTATGCAACATTGGCAGCATATGGAATAGCTACTTTTTTTATTTTGTTTATACCTAAAACAAGGGAGCAAGGTTTGCTTATGTTAAGGTCATTATTTTTAATTTCGTTGTTTCAAAAAATTAGTAAACGTTGAGCAAAATTTCATCATTGCTGCAGGTTCTGAGTCAGCCTAAACGACTGAAATCGTTATTGTCATTTAACAGCAAAGGGTATCTAAAAGATATCGGTTGGTTTAAGGCGTTTGATACGCATTCGCCGGTTGACGAGTTTAGTGATCCCATCCCATGGGTAACTTATTCCTTTATTGATTTTATAAGGAGCAGACTGAATAAACAGCATGCTGTTTTTGAATTCGGTTCGGGTAATTCTACTTTCTTTTATGCGAAATATGCGGGTGTTGTCGTTTCTGTAGAACACGATAAAGAGTGGTACGATAAGATAGTGAGCAAAAAGCCTGAGAACTCAGAGATGATCTTCTGTGAGCTGACCCGTGGTGGTGACTATTCCATCATGCCTGTTAAGCTGGAAGAGAAGTTCGACATTGTTATTGTTGATGGACGCGACAGGGTGAATTGTGCTACGAGGGCGGTAGATGCTTTATCACCAAATGGGGTTATCGTATTGGATGATTCTGAGCGGGAGAAATATAAACCGGCAATTGACTTTTTGGTGAAGAATGGATTTAAACATCTTGCATTTAGCGGGATATCACCGGGGCTATTTTATCTTAAATCAACTTCGGTATTTTATAAGGATGATAATTGTTTGGGTATTTGATTATGGCAGCAGAGATCATCAGCGATAACGTTAAAACAGCCTACGACGAGTTTTACCAAAAGCATGACGAGGCCTGGCGCATGCTGAGCGCCAAATACAAAGCGCAGCATATTATCGACGTTTGCAAAGGTCATTCTTTCAAAGAAGTGCTGGAAGTAGGCGCCGGGGACGGAAGCATACTGAAAATACTAGCCGATCAGAATTTTGCACCGGAGTTGCATGCAGTAGAAATATCAGAGAGCGGTGTTGAGCATATCAAAACCCGGAATATTGCTAACCTGGAATCAGTACAGATTTTTGATGGCTATCATTTACCTTTTGCCGCTGATAGCTTTGATCTGATCATTCTATCACACGTATTAGAGCATGTGGAACATGAGCGATTATTATTACGCGAACTAAAACGGGTGGCTAAATATTTTGTTATTGAAGTGCCCAGGGATTATAAAACGGGTGTAGATAACCGGATAAAACATTTTCTGGCTTACGGACATATTAATGTATATACGCCCACTTCATTACGATACTTGCTGAAGACCGAGGGTTTTGAGATCGAGGCCGACCTGACCTCGATGATCGAACCGGAGGTAACAAAGTTTAATACATACATCAACCAAAAGAAGCCCAAAAGCTTCGTTACCGATCTGAAGATCAATTCGGAATATGCGGTAAAAAAGAGTTTGGTTAGCCTGTTTGGTAAAAAAGCGAGTGAAAAGCTGGCAAACGCTTACACGGTGCTTTGCAAAAAGGCAGATCACCAGGTAGAAATATTCTAATCCATCATAATGCAGAACCTTGCGCCCATAGCCTTATTTGTATATAACCGGCCTGAACACACGCGCCGTACCATCAGCTATTTGCAAAAAAACCTGCTGGCTGAAGAGTCGCGTTTGTACATTTTCTCTGACGGGCCTAAAACCAGTGCTGATAAAGCAAAAGTGGATGAAGTGAGGCAACTGGTTAAAGAAGTTACTGGTTTCAAATCAGTAAAAATGATCGCCAGAAATGAGAACCTTGGATTAGCCAATTCTATCATCAGCGGGGTAACCAAATTGGTGAATGAGTATGACAAGGTGATCGTTTTTGAGGATGACCTGCTTTCATCACCTTACGCCCTGCAATATTTTAATGAAGCCCTTAACCGCTATGCTAACGAAGAAAGGGTGATGCATATAGGGGGCTATATGTACGATCTGAAAGAAAAAAACCTCCCTGAAACCTTCTTTTACCGCGCAGCAACCAGTTGGGGCTGGGCAACCTGGGCACGTGCCTGGAAACACTTTGAACCGGATATTGATAAACTTACAGATCAGTTCAGCAAACCAGGCATCCTGCGCTTCTCCATAGAAGGCACCATGAATTTCTGGAAACAAATGCGCGAGTTTAAAGCTGGAAAAAACAACTCATGGGCTATACGCTGGTACGCATCGATTTTTCTGAAAGATGGGTTAGCACTCAATCCTGCGCATTCGCTTATTAACAATATCGGGCATGACGGCACAGGTGTGCACTCCAACATAGAAAAGATGTACGATGTGCAGATATCGCGGAAGGCGGTAAAACATTTTCCTGCTGAAATAAAGGAGGATGAAAAGGCTTATGCGGCCATCCGCTCTTTCCTGAGCAAACGCAAAGGTAACCTGTTGCAAAGAGGTGTGCGGTTTATGCGTAAAATGCAGGCGAAATATTTGGTGAAGAAATAATTAAAATTGGGTGTCATCCTGAGCTTGTCGAAGGATAGAGCGTAAAGGCTATACCCACCATGCTTCGAGAGCCTCAGCATGACACCTCTTTTTTGTCGGATAATCCTTATTTCAATTGCTTCATAATCTCATCAATCGCCCTATCCAACTGCGGGTCTTTATTCTCCAAACGATCAGTAAAGCCGGTTTTTACATAAATATCAGGAGATACGCCTGTTTTTTCAATGTCCTTCCCATCTAATGTATAGCACCCCCATGCAGGTATACGATAGAATGAACCGTCAACCAAACCGCGACCGGTGGTAAAAATGATCCAGCGGTAGGTTTCTGTACCGATGATCTTGCCCAGACCTAAGGCCTTAAATCCGGTCGCAGTCATCTCACCGTCGCTCAGGGTCTGTTCGTTTACCAATAAAATGATCGGTTTGCCAGACGGTGCAAAGTTTGGCTGCGGACTGCGTTGACCACCACGGTACTGCCATTGCAGGTATGGTCGTTGTGACAGGAACTGCAATACCGCATCGTGCACGTTACCGCCGGTATTATAGCGCAGGTCAAGGATGAGTGCATCCTTTTTATAGGCATCGTCCACCATATCTTGCAGGAACTCCTGTAAAGCGTCGGAACCCATATTTTTCATGTAGACGTAGGCTATGCGGTTTTTACTTTTCTCGGTAACTGCCTTACGGTTATTCTCTATCCACTCGTCGTAAAGATCGTTTACGAACTGCCCACCTGATTCAGGGTGGATTTTTACTTTAATTTCTTTGCCTTTACGGTCGAAGGTCAGTTGCAATTCTTTATCAAGGGATGGTCTGGTGAAATAGATATTCCGGTCGCGTTTTTCATCTACTGTAACGCCGTTTACTTCTTTCAGCCGGTCGCCGGGTTCAACGTTGATCTCAGCTTTATCAGCATTGCTGTTTTTTAATACCGATTCCACTTTGTACGGGTCGTCATTACTGAATACGATACCTGTTTCCATAGTGCGATAATGCAGATTCTTGCTCTCCTCGCTGCCACCGGAATAGAATCCCTGGTGTGATGAGTTGAGCTCACCGAGCATATCGTTTAGCAACAGGCGCAAGTCGGCACGGTTATTCAGATAAGGGAGATAGGTGCTGTAAATATCATGAACCTTTTTCCAATCAGTATTATGGAAACCGCCGTCGTAATAATTTTCCTCCAGTCCTGCCCAGGCCTCGTCAAACATTTGCCGGAATTCGCTTTCCAGGTCGCGGTCGAATTTATAACTGATGTCGATCTTATCCAGTTTGGTATTATCGATATTGAGGGTATAAATGTTCCCCTGGGCTATTAAAAAGTATTTATCCTTAACTGCAGAAATATCGAATCCGCGAGCATCCACACCGGTAATTTTTTCTGTTTTCGGGTCTTCAAACGACTGTAATGTGGTGCGATAAATGCCCCATTTGCCTTCTTCGTAATTGGATGAGAAATACACCAGCGTTTTATCCCCCTTCTGTATTACATAAGGCGAACCCTGATCGCCAAAGCCTGGTCCGATGCGCTCCAGGCGTTTCATCAAATCTTCGGTATTGATCACGATATCTGATGGTGCTTTTGGAGCCGGTTGCTCGGATAAAGGTTTCTTTTTGGTTTTGGCTGCTGTGTCCTTTTTATCTTCCTTAAACAGGTCGTTAAACTTATCTATGCGAAAAGCCTCATCAAACTTTTGCAGCGGCATACGATAAATATGGATATCACGCGCACCATAAGGGAAATCGGGATACAAGCGCGATGAGCTAAAATAGATATACTTTCCATCAGGCGACCAATACGGCTCCGATTCCGAAACACCGCTGTTAGTCAGGTTCAGTGTTTTACCCGAGTGAATATCATAAACAAAAATATCCGACTCAAAATTTCTGTGTGCATTGTAAACCACGTATTGGCCATTTGGTGAAATATAAGGCTGGGAATTTTCAATTCCCCAAATTTCATCTTTGGCGATAGTTTTTATAGCCATCGATTTCAGGTCGATCAGCTTCACCTCCTCGCGGCCGCTCAGGTAAACGCCTTGCGTATGATCTTTGTTAACACTGATGGCACGGTTATTCTGCTTTTCATTGGTGATCTGTTTTTCCGTACCCGAACCATCCGCCTCAACAGTATACCAGTTGTAATAACCGCCCAATGTCTGGCTAAATATCAACGACTTGCTATCAGGCAGCCATTTAACTTCGGTCACACGTTCTGCATTACCGCGTTCAATCTGGCGAACAAATTTGCCCTCCAGATCGCTTACAAACAGTTCACCACGTGAAACGAAAGCTAGTTTTTTGCCATCGGGAGATACATCAACCGCGTCGATTTTCCCCTGTACATTAAACTCTTTTTCTTTAGGTAATACATCGTTGCGGAATATAGTGAAGTTTAGTTTTTGAGTTTGTTTAGAAGCAACATCGTACACAAACAATTGGTAATCTTTCTCAAAAACAACATTTTCCCCATTGGCACTTACAAACGGCCGTTTAATAGACGTCGGAAATTGAGTTAATGAAGTTTTTTTACCATCGACAAAAGTGTAGAGGTTGTATTCCCCGTTTCCTTCGTCTGATACGAAATAGATATTGCCTTTTTGGTCCAATGTGGTCCAGAAATCTTTTCCAATCCAATCAGTATATTGCTTGTAAGCTTTGGTTTTTGGATTGTATGATTGAATATCAGGATTATATGCGCCTTTATAATGTTTACGATTAGAGAAGAAATTACTTTCCCAGGTGTCGCTGAAAAATAGTTCGCCGGTTAGCGGGTGCTCTACTACGCCGTGAATGGTATTGAAATAATTGCCGAAAACACGTTTTGGCGTGCCACCTTCCAGTCCGATTTTATACTCACTGAACGCATTGTAACGATTGGAATTGAAGTAAATAGATTTTGAATCCCAGCTCCATGAATCGACCTCATCATTTGCGTCGCTGAAGGTGAGTTGTTTTACCTCACCACCCGCCATGGGCATGATGAATACATCATTATTGCCAAATTGGTTTGATGAAAAAGCCAGCCATTTGCCATCAGGCGATACATGCGCGTGAGTTTCTTCGCCGGGCATAGCGGTCAGACGTACAGCTGCCGAGCCGCTCACATCGGTTTTCCAGAGGTCGCCTTCGTAGCTGAAGATCACCGTTTTTCCGTCGGGCGTTAATGTTGGATAAGAGGCGAAATAAACCCCTTTGTCTTGTGCTTTGGTAAGATTTTGAACCAGGAATGCAGATAAGAGGATCAGGTATAGTTTTTTCATGCGTCGAAATTTATTTGAACTGAATAAATGTATTTTTGGAACATGCTAAAAGTAGTGCATTTAAATACCTACGATGGTAATGGCGGTGCAGGCCGTGCCTGTATGCGGCTTAACCGTGCACTATTAAGCCAAAATATTGATTCTAAAATAATTGTGCACTATAAATTCGGAAAAAATCCGCAGATAGGTGACTTTAACACAAATTTGATTCAAAAAGCGTGGACGGCAGCTACTATCCTGCTCGAAAGGGCCTGGGCTAAACGTTATCTGAAAGCCGTTAAAACACCTTTTTCATTTACGTGGTTTGGACGTTCGGTTATCCATCACCCGGACGTGAAGAATGCCGATATCATTCATTTGCATTGGGTAAACCATGGATTCTTAAATCCTAAACATATTGCAGAAATCGCCAAGCTGAACAAGCCGGTCGTTTGGACTTTTCACGACAGCAATGCTTTTACAGGGGGGTGCCACGTCCGCTATACTTGTGACCATTTTGAACGCGAATGCGGCGATTGCCCTTTGCTAAAAAATGCTTCGCCCAATGACTATTCCCATCGCATCTGGAAGCAAAAAAACGGAGCTTATCAAAAATTAGGGTTTGATATTATTGCCCCAAGCAGTTGGATGAAGAGTTCTATTCTGAGAAGCAGCTTGTTAAAGGACAGAACGATTAATCAGATTCCTAATACAATAGAGACAGACATTTTTAAACCACAGGACAAAACGGAGGTTAAAAGAAAAGCCGAATTACCTGAGGATAAATTTATCTTGTTAAGTGGATTTATGCCTTCGCGTAAGGATATGCATAAGGGGACGAGTTATCTTCTGGAAAGTCTGGAATTATTAAAGACGAGATTAGGTGAGAAAGCCGATCAGGTGGAACTGGTAGTTTTTGGAAACAGGGACGATAAGAACCTGCCTGATTTTCCATTCAAAACAACGTTTTTGGGGAAGATCAATAATGATGAGCAGCTGGCGGTTTGCTATGCAGCTGCTGATGCATTTTTGATACCATCTTTAGAGGATAATCTGCCTTATACCGTAATGGAAAGTTTATCCTGTGGTACGCCGGTGATTGCTTTTACCACTGGTGGTATCCCTGATATGGTGACGCATGAACACAACGGTTACCTGGCTACTTATCGTTCGTCAGAAAGCTTTGCTGATGGGATGGAATGGATCATCAATCATCCCGACAGGCAACAATTGAATCAAAACGCACGGCAAACGGTGATGGACAAATTTTCAGAGCGGATCATCGCTCAAAAGCATATCGATTTATATAAACAGTTAATTACTAAACAACACTAAAAAGCAAATGTCATTTCGACGAACGTAGTGGGATAAGCAAGGGGTGAGGAGAAATCTTCTACAACATACAAAGCGAATTGTGCCTTGCGCAGAAGATTTCTCTTCGCTCCCACTCCACTGCCTCTTCTGCTCATCGAAATGACATTCTAAATTTGGTTATTTATTCTAATAAGAAATATTTTATGTTTCAACCGAAATTAAGTGTCATTACCGTTGTATTTAATAATGTCAGGGATATTGAGCGGACAATGCTTTCGGTGTTGGAGCAGACTTATACTAACATTGAATATATCATTATCGACGGCGCCTCGAACGATGGCACATTAGATATTATACGTAAATATCGCGACCGCATTAAGCTGGTCAGTGAAAAGGACAATGGCATTTACGATGCCATGAACAAAGGCCTGAACATGGCCACCGGTGATTATGTGTTGTTCATGAATTCAGGTGATGAGATCTACGCAAAGGATACCGTAGCCAAAGTTTTTGCAACTGCCGAGGATGCCGATATCTATTATGGTGAGACAGAAATGATCAATGACGAGGGTGAAAGCTTAGGCCAGCGTCGGCATAAGGCGCCTGAGAAATTTACCTGGCGGAGTTTTAAGTATGGAATGAGCGTGAGCCATCAGGCGATTTATATCAAACGCTCACTGACCGAGCGCTACAGTATGCGTTATCATTTAAGCGCCGATATCGATTGGATCATCCGCGCAGCCAAGAAAGCCAAAAAGATCATTAAAGTAGATGGCTATGTAGCTAAATACCTGGTAGGGGGCATGTCAAAAAAACGCCACCGCGAAAGCCTTGTTGAACGTTTTGCTATCATGTCGCATTATTACGGCCCATTGTTAACAGTATTCTACCATCTGGTAATTGCTTTTAGGCTAGGAGGGTATTGGTTGAAGCATAAAAGGACTAATGATTGACTCACCAAATTGTCATTGCGAACGAAGTGTGGCAATCGCGAACTGTGCATCTTCGCCCTGTATAGTATGCGATTGCTTCGTCGCCCCACTACACTCAACCAAGTGGCTTCTCGCAATGACAAAAGTATTGTCAAAAAAATAGCGATAGGTTTCAAACCCATCGCTATAGCATATTTTCAATTCAAAACTTACGCAGCTTTTTTCTCATCCTCTGGTTTTCTTTTTATACCAGTGTAGATCGCTCCGCCCAGTGCGAGCACTAAAAGGATAGAGCCTGCCAGTGATATTTTCTCGCCAGTGTAATAAGAAGCTGGGTGAAATATAAATTCAATCTTATGATTACCTACCGGAATTTGTGCGGCGCGCAGTACATAATCAGCACGGAAATATGGTGATTCTTTGCCATCAATGTACATTTTCCAGCCTTTATCATAATAGATTTCAGAGAACACAGCAACTGAAGGAGCGGTAGTTCCACTTTGATAAACCATATCATCTGGTGAGTATTTTACAAGTTTGATAGTTCCATTCGGATCATAACCCATCGCTTTCTCGTCGATAATGCTCTTATAGCGTTGATCTACAATCGCTTCATCCTTTGGTGAAAATGCGCTGATCGTTTGCATTTCCTGATCGGCGTCTTTGGCATATTTAACGCTTTTCACAAACCATGCATGTCCGCATGCGGTTTCATTGCGTGTCATACTCAGATTGTTGGTCTTAGGATCAGCAATAATAATGTACTTGGTATTCAGCATGTCCAACACACTATGGTTAACGCTTTTTGAGAATTGCGACTCGATCAGCTCATTATATCGTTTCATCCTGGCCGCTGAATAACCACCAATCGATTTATTAAAGAATGGAGTAATTGCATCTTCCATTATATTTTGTGAAAGATCGAGTACTTTAAAATCAGGGTCAGTGTCTTTTGCAATAAAAGTATCTACCTCACGTGGTTGCGGGGTAGGGTTTTCTTGTCTTTCGGTATAGTATTCGTCTTTTAAGTAGCGTTTATCTACAGTCCACAAATCAACCAGGGTTACCGCAAGTAATAAAATCGATAGCACCAGCACATTGATCTTTCCCTTGAAATATGCCCAAAGAATACCAAAGCCTATTGCAAGGAATATCAGAGTTCTCACCGCATCTGCGCGGGCTGCTGATATACGGTCCTGTACCAAAGCGCTTGCTAAAGCATTGCCCAAACCGCTGTCGCCCCGGGCCATCTGAGTAAGGCTGTCAATCAATTGCTGATGATTAGCTGATTTGAAAGAAAGCAGCAGGTCAGGCACAATGGCGATGATCAGCGTTAGACCACCTGTGATATATAATGCAATTTTAGCCTTTGAAAAGAGAGCTTTTTTATCCGGGTTATCTATAGCTTCTTTGATAGCGAGGAATGCCATGATGGGGAAGCACAATGATGCGACAGCCAGTATGGATTCAACCGCCCTGAACTTGTTGTACAATGGGAAATAGTTAAAGAACAAGTCTGAAATTAACGGAAAATTACCGCCAAACGAAAGCAGCATGGTTAATATAACTGTTGCCAGCAACCACCATTTAATGCGGTTTTTGATAATAAATAGTCCAAAGATAAACAGGAATACTACTATCGCACCAAAATACCAGGGGCCTTCTGTGAACCTTTTATCGCCCCAATAAAGCGGTAAACTTTGTGCGATGTTTTGTGCCTGAGAAGCGTCTGCACCTTTTTCAATCAAGAGTTTTGCGACTTTGGAATCATCGCTTGCCTGTCCATTGGTAGCGCCGCCGTAAGCATTTGGTATTAGAAATGTCAATGTCTCACCTACTCCTTCACTAAACTCATAGGCATAGTCACGAGCTACGCCAGACTTGGCTTCAGTCGTGTTTTTGGTCAGATTTGATTTTCCACGAATCGAGTCACCTGCATATTCGGCAGTACTCCATAAAGTGGATGCGTTAACGGCAACTGCAAGTAAGGTAGCACAAGCAATATAAGTTAATGCTTTTCCGAAGAACGGCAGAGTCTTGTTTCTGATGGCATTAACTAACTCTATTATAAGCAGGATCAGCAGGGCGAGCAGTAAATAATAGGTCATTTGTATGTGGTTGGCCTTAATCTCTAATGAAAGAAAAAGTGCCAATAGAGATGACCCTAATATGAACCGGCCATTCATTACAAGTATAATAGAAGCTACAATCGGCGCAAAAAGAGCAATCGCGAGTTCCTGGTTGACGTGCCCTGCCGCTATATAAATGATATTATACGATGAAAAGGTAAACGCCAATGCCCCGGCTGCCGCGAGCCACGGGTTCAGTTTTAATACAGAGAACAAGAAATATCCACCAAAAAGAAGTAAAAATACGATATAAATAGGCGAAGGAAATACATGATCGAGGACATTAATGGCCTGGTTGGCAATATTATTTGGCCACGGTGCCCAAATCTGGTATGCGGGCATACCACCTAAAATCTGGTTGGTCCAGAGGATTGTGGTATCCCTCTTTTTATAATCGTTGATTTCTTTTTGGGTAGATTGGGCCCGCATCACGTCTCCCTGCCCGAGGGTTTTTCCCTGGAAAGCCGGCGTAAAGAAGAAGAAGCATGCTGCTAAAAATATCGCTGTGATGACAAAATGGACGCCATTTTTCTTGAACCAGTTATTCATTTATTTTTTTGAATGTGATAATATAATCCCCAAAAATAGAAATTTGACTGAGAAAAGGAATTATAATTAATTAGCCGGGAAGTCCGTGTAAGTCGGAAAGTCAGAAAGAAGGTTTCTGCTAAGACGTTGTTTAGCAATTGCTAAATTAAACTGGGATATTAGAACATCAGGAATAATAGCGGCAGTCCCGCAATACCAATGATGTAGGCTATGAGGGAAACTTTATCATAGTCTTCCCAATTGCGGTATATACTGTAGGCATTATAAACAGCCAGCAAACCCAGGATCACCCAAAAGAACCAATGAATATGATGAGTAGAGGAAGTAAAAATAGCTAAACCACCCGCTACAACCACATAATTGGTAGTTATGATAGTAAACGACGCAGGTGTACCAAAGTGCCTGCGTTTAAATACGGTGGGAAGCTCGTTGGGGTCTTTCATTTTATTTCTTCAAAATCTACAAAGTCGCCTTCCGAATCGGGCACCTGTTGTTTGTTTTGCGGGATATAATCCACTTTCACTTTTCCATCAGGCTGGTTTTGCTGACGACGGTATTGTTGTTGCTGCTGACCCTGCTGCTGCGCTTTATTTACCACGCTCTGAAAAAGCATAGGTAACAAGATACGAACAAGGCTGCGTATGATATATAGAACAAGTATAGCTATTAGCAGGAAGCGAATGAAATACATTGAATTACAATTTTGGATTACAAATATAAGCTAATAACGGCTAAAATGTTTGTGTATGATGTGCGGATATGCAAATGTGCTGATGTGCAGATGTTTTTGACAATTGTGTGAAGGTGTAGATATACAAATGTGCAAATGATTTATCTTTATTTTTAACCATTTGCACATCTGCACATCTACGCATTTGCACATCAAAACCGCTCTTCCATCATCTTTTCCAATGCAAACATTTCGTCACGGAGTTTGGCTGCGAGAAGGAAGTCCATATCTTTTGCTGCAGCCACCATTTCTTTTTTGGTATTCTCGATGGCTTTTTTCAGATCGGGCTTGGTCATGTATTGAACTATCGGATCGGCAGCTAAGGAAACGCTGTCTGCTTCAATATATGCTTTTTGTACCCCGCCAACAAAGTCAACAACTGATGTTTGTTCAATGATCGCCTCTCTTGATTTGCCAACGGTTTTAGGGACGATGCCGTGTTCAGTATTATAATTGATCTGCTTTTCGCGGCGGCGGTTAGTTTCTTCAATAGTGATTTGCATCGAATCCGTAATGGTATCGGCATACATAATTACCCGCCCGCGGTCGTTACGCGCAGCACGACCGATGGTTTGTATCAGGGAACGTTCTGAACGCAGGAACCCTTCTTTATCGGCGTCCAAAATCGCTACTAAAGATACTTCGGGTAAATCCAGACCTTCACGCAGCAGGTTAATACCGATCAGAACATCAAATTCGCCCAGACGTAATCCTCTTAATATTTCTACACGCTGCAAGGTTTTTACTTCGCTATGGATGTAACGGCATTTGATACCCAGGCGATCCATGTATTTGGCCAATTCCTCGGCCATACGCTTGGTGAGGGTTGTTACCAAAACGCGGTCGCCCATTTTTACGGTTTTGTCCACTTCTTCGAGTAAATCATCTACCTGGTTAATTACAGGTCGCACATCAATCACCGGGTCAAGTAAGCCTGTTGGACGAATTACCTGTTCAACCACAACACCGCCAGATTTTTCTAGTTCAAAATCGCCTGGAGTGGCGCTCACGTAAAGGGTCTGAGGTGCTAATCTTTCAAATTCCTGGAAGTTAAGTGGGCGGTTATCTAATGCTGCCGGTAAACGGAAACCATATTCAACCAGTGATATTTTCCGTGAACGGTCGCCGCCATACATAGCCCTGATCTGGGGTACAGTTACGTGACTTTCGTCAATCACCATCAAGTAATCATCCGGGAAGTAATCCAGCAAACAGAATGGTCTTGCGCCCGGTTTACGGCCATCAAAAAAGCGTGAGTAGTTCTCGATACCCGAGCAATAGCCCAACTCGCGGATCATTTCCAAGTCGTAATTCACCCGCTCCTCCAGTCGCTTTGCTTCAAGGAAACGTTTCTCGTCGATAAACTGCTGCTTACGCATTTCCAGTTCTTCCTGAATGGCCCAGATGGATTGGGTGAAACGCTCGCGCGGCGCCACATACAAATTGGCAGGGAAAAGTACCATGTGCGTCATTTTCTCCATCGTTTTCCCTGTTGAGGGATCGAAAGAACTTAATTCTTCGATATCATCACCAAAAAAGGAAATACGGTAAGCATAATCCAGGTAGGCAGGGTAAATATCAACCACATCACCTTTTACACGGAAAGTTCCGCGTTTAAAATCGGCAGTTGTACGGGCGTATAATATTTCCACTAAACGGTGCAGGAATGCATTGCGACTAATGCGGGTGCCGACGGCGAATTTGAAAACCGAATCTTTAAAGTCATCCGGGTTACCCATACCGTAGATGCAGGAAATGGATGATACAACGATGACATCCCTGCGGCCCGACATCAAAGCCGAGGTGGTGCGCAAGCGCAGCTTTTCTATCTCATCATTTATCTGCAGATCTTTTTCTATATAAGTATTAGTGGTCGGAATAAATGCTTCCGGCTGGTAATAATCGTAGTAAGACACAAAGTAATTCACCGCATTTTCCGGGAAGAACTGTTTGAATTCGCCATAAAGCTGGGCCGCCAATGTTTTATTATGGCTCAGGATAAGCGTCGGTCTTTGCGTTTGCTCAATCACATTGGCAACCGTAAACGTTTTGCCCGACCCTGTAACACCAAGCAGGGTTTGGTAAGTTTCGCCATTTTGTACACCTTCCACCAGTTGCCTGATGGCTTCGGGCTGATCGCCGGTGGGCTGGTATTGAGAGGTTAATTTAAAATCCATAGATTATTACAAAAATACGAATAATAGTGTGTATGGTTTGCGTGTAAAACATCGGCAGTCGCACGGCAAGCAAATCATCGGTTAAAAATCTTTTAAGCGTTTTCATAGTTTCTGAATGTTTACTCAAAACTATTATGCGCCAATGACAGCCTTATGTCAGCAGTATTTTGCAAGTTATTTAACTGCCTAAAGTTTCACCGACGCTGTCGGCTCCGCTAGCTAGCGGATGGACATCTCTCCCTAAGTGTAGCTACCGTGTAGCCGTATTTTTGGCAAGATTGTTTCTTTGACCCATAGGGTCTACCGCTTTGTAGCCAATTCAAGAAAATAGTTTTTTGCCCCGTTAGGGGTTACCCTTTACCGCATTCTCGGTGTAGAACAATGCAATGCGTTTACCGGTCTGATGGAGGGTAGCCGCTATGCGGCACAAATTACATTCATTATTCTTTACTACAAAGCGGTAGGCCCTATGGGCCATTGCATTTCTGCTTTTTAAATTGTGATTACACGATAGCTAAGTTTAGGGAGAGGACCAATAAATGAAGCCAGTAAAAGCCCCTCACCTGAATTCAGGGGAGGCTGGAAAGGGTAAAAACTTAAATGAATTAAAACATGCAATGCATTTATTTATTGTAGTATTAGAAGCAGATAAAGATTAATAAATTTAAAGAAGCATTTAGTTATTATTGTCAGGCCAACTAATCGCTGATCACCAATCTCTAATCACTAACCCCATGCTCTTTGTACTCAACAAAACCAACACCATAGGCAACCAGTTCTTAGCCGAAATGCGGGATGCTGTCACCCAGCAGGACCGTCTGCGTTTCCGAAAAAACCAGGAACGGATGGGCGAAATACTGGCCTATGAGATCAGCAAAAAGCTGAAATATGTTCAGGTTGAAGTGCAAACGCCGTTGGGAATAGCAACAGTTGAGGTGCCGGAAAATTATCCGGTACTAGGCACTATTCTTAGAGCTGGCCTACCCTTTCACCAGGGATTTATGAACTTTTTTGATAAATCTGCTTCAGCATTTATCACCGCTTACCGGAAGGTGAAAAAGACTGGGGCTTTTGTTATTAATATCGATCATATCTCAGCACCCGATCTGGAGGACAAAACAGTGATCATCTGCGACACCATGCTGGCCACCGGACAAAGTATCGTAATGGTATGTAAGGAACTCATCGCTCAATATAATATTAAAGAACTGCACATAGCCGCAGTAATAGCTAGCACCGAAGGCGTGGAGCATGTACGTGCCAATCTACCAAAAGCACATTTATGGCTAGGCGCTATTGACGAGGAAATGACCTCAAAGGCCTATATCGTTCCGGGGCTTGGTGATGCAGGGGATTTGTCCTTTGGTGAAAAAGTTGGCTGAGAATACATCTAATTCCATTAATTTAGAGCCGTCACTTAAATTCTAAACCTTACAGTATGAAAAAAATACTTCTTTGCATTCTTATCATATCCTGCTCTATAAAAATAACTTACGCGCAGCAAACAGATATAAAGGCGCTGGCCGATTCCGCTGTTAAATCATTCACCTGGGATATTCAAAAAGAAGCAAAAGGGGCAATGATGTTTTTGGATATTCCTTATGATCATGATGGCAAGACCGAATATCTCTCACTTACTGTTGCAAAAGACAAACTAAAAGACAGACCTGCATTTATTTCGGTAATTGTTCCCAGCGGTCTCAATCAATCCAATGGCATCTTTATGGCTTTTGCAAATAGTGTTAAATCAGCATCAGGTGAGCCTAAGTTGGAACTTGTAAAAGGCACCTCCCTGAGATTAAATTTTGAAAGATGTGATGACAAAGATTGCACGGCGAGGATAATTAATGGCTATTGGAATGACAAAGAGGATAATAAGCAAGTAGATGTATTAAAAGACTTTTTTGAATACGATCATGTTTTATTTCTTATTCTTTATAACGACGGTAGCCATAAATCAATTGCGGTGCCTTTATTCTCCTTTAAAAAACAATATAAAACTCTTCCATGAGTTTAATGTAACTCAGCAATAGTACTTTTGCATTCCACAATGAATAAGTACAAACACATCTTCTTTGACCTTGATCATACCATCTGGGATTTTGATAAGAATGCCGAGGAAACCTTGCACGAGTTATATGGCATTTACGGATTAAAGGAATTAGGCCTGCATTCAGCTGATCTTTTCATCGAAACTTATACCCGCAATAACCACCAACTTTGGGCCGAATATCATACAGGTAAAATCACTAAGGATCAACTGCGTGAGGCACGTTTCAAGAAAACATTTTTGGATTTAGGTATGCACCCGGATGTGATTCCTGTAGGTTTCGAGGATGATTACGTGAAGACTTGTCCAACCAAAACCAATCTTTTCCCTGATGCACATGAAACGCTGCAATATTTGCAGGCGAAGTATACTTTGCATCTGATCTCGAACGGTTTCAACGAATCGCAAGGGATAAAGATCAGCAATACCAATTTAGGGGGATATTTTCAATATGTGGTCATATCGGAAATAGTAGGCGCGAATAAACCCGATAAGGTGATTTTTGAGCATGCCATCAATCTTGCGCAAACAACAAAAGAAGAGAGCCTGATGATCGGTGATAGCCTTGAGGCTGATGTGTATGGTGCGCTGAATTTTGGGATGGACGCCATCTATTTTAATCCTGCCGGGTTGGACAAACCGGAAGATGTGCCGGTGCAGATTAATCATCTGAAAGAACTAACTTTATTGCTGTAAGCTTTTATATGAATATCGGAGAAACCCGTAAAAAGATAGAAGAAGTATTGGATATCTACCGCAGCAGGCTGGATACCATTCCCGACGATCTTTTTATGGTGAGGCCTCCCGGTGGGGGCTGGTCGTACTCGGAGGTTTATTGCCATATTTTGCAGGCCAATCTCAGCCCTACCATTGCTGTTGAAAAATGCACGATGAATAGTTGTGTCCCTAACAGGAAGGGGCGGACATTTATAGGACTAATGGTGCTATCATTTAACAGATTTCCGCCGTTCAGAGTGAAAACGCCGAAAGAACTTGCTGAAAGGAACTCGGTACGAAACATTACTAAGGAGGAAGCAAGAAACCTAATTATCAAATGTCGCAAGCGCCTGGAAACCATTATGCCGCTTATCCGCGATGCTTCCAAAAATAAACGCATCAGGCATCCACGTATGGGTATGCTGAATGCCAAACAATGGTTGAAATTTATCCTGATCCACTCCGAACATCATTTAAAGCAACTTGATCGTGTGGAAAAAAAGTTGCAATCTCAATGAAACCTTTTTTATTTAACAGAGTCTTAACGTTCAGATAATTTGAATTGCTGACATTTGTTAAATAACACCAGTATGAATTTCGAGTATGCATATCTGATTGTTGTAGGGTTGCTTTTATTGGTAGGTATGTTCTACGTAAGCCCCTACGAGTTAAGAGTTAATGAAGATGATGACGACGAATAATCGTCACAAAATCCAATCAATCATTCACCGGCGAAAACGACCGGACGGCAAATTATCCCCTCAATTTTAATGGCAAAACGCGAAGTAGATATAGTAGTTATATCCGATGTGCATTTGGGCACTTATGGCTGCCACGCTAAAGAACTCCTGAAGTATTTAAAGAGTATAAAGCCCAAAATGCTGATCCTGAACGGGGATATTATTGATATCTGGCAGTTCACCAAATCGTATTGGCCAGAGGCGCATATGAAGGTGATCCGCCGGATTTTAAAATTTGTGACTGACGGGGTGCCCGTATACTATCTCACTGGCAATCATGATGAAATGCTGCGCAAATTTGCCGATTTTAACCTGGGATCATTAGCCCTGAAAAATAAAGTCGTTTTAACTATTGACGGTAAAAAGGCCTGGATATTCCATGGCGACGTATTCGACGTAACCATGCAGCATTCCAAATGGCTGGCCAAACTGGGTGCAGTAGGGTATGATTCATTGATCCTGCTCAACAGTTTTACCAATTGGATGCTAACCAAACTTGGCCGTGAGAAAATGAGCTTTTCGCAGAAAGTGAAAGCCAAATTTAAGGATGCCGTTAAGTTCATCAATCAATTTGAACAAACTGCTGCCGACCTGGCTGTTGAAAAAGGCTATCAATATGTTATCTGCGGCCATATTCACCACTCGGAGATCAGGGAGATCAAATCTTCAGATAAACCGGGCTCAGTAATCTACCTAAACTCAGGTGATTGGGTGGAAAGCTTAACCGCACTTGAATATAACAATCGCGAGTGGAAGATATTTAAATATGATCCCGCTGACTTTAAAAGCGACCACGACGAGGACGATAAACATGATTCAGAAGACTTAGACGCGAAGCTGGATGTCCGTGTTTTATTAGAGCGCTTTAGGCAGGAAGTTCATTAATGTTTGTTGTAAAGTTGAAAAGTTGTAAGGTTGAAAAGTTCATTTCAACCTTTCTTTATTAATTTGCTCCCGGAAGTTAAGGGTGTGCAAGTTTAACCTTGTAACATTTCAGCTTTCCAACATTCCAACTATCAGAATGAAAATCCTCTACGCTATCCAGGGAACCGGCAACGGGCATATCAGTCGCGCACGTGAAATTGTTCCCTTATTACAGCAATATGGCGAGCTTGATCTGCTCGTGAGCGGTACCGAAGCTGAGGTGTCCTTATCTCAGCCGTTAAAATACCGTTTACATGGTTTTAGCTTCGTGTTTGGCACAAGGGGAGGAGTTGATAAATGGGCCACCTATAAACTAATGAACCTGCGTCAATTGTGGCATGATGTGCATCACCTGCCGTTAGCACAATATGATCTGATCATCAATGATTTTGAGCCAGTAAGCGCCTGGGCATGCCGCGTGCAGAAGTTAGAATCGGTTTCGCTAAGTCACCAGTGTTCTTTCGTCTCAAAGAACACTCCTCGACCAGATAAATGGAACTATGCTGAATGGCTCTTCAAATATTATTCGCCAACCACGCATCATATCGGGTTTCATTTTGAAAGATATGATGATTTTATTCATACGCCGGTAATCAGGAGCGATATCAGGAAACTGGAACCGACGAACCTTGGCCATTATACCGTTTATCTGCCTGCTTATGATGATAAGACGCTGGTAAAGTACCTGGGCCAGGTAAAAGATGTGCAATGGCAGGTATTCTCCAAACGCCAGAAAACACAACAGCAGGAAGGGAACGTACTGATATCGCCGGTGAACAATGAAGCCTTCAATAAAAGCATGGCCAGTTGTGAAGGACTGCTCACTGGCGGCGGCTTTGAAGGCCCAGCTGAAGCAATGTTTCTGAAAAAAAAGGTAATGATGATACCGATGAGCGGGCAATATGAGCAGCGATGCAACGCCTTGTCTGCGTCTAAATTAGGCGTGCCTGTTATTCATACGATTGATGATGATTTTGTTCCTCAACTCAACCAATGGATACAAAATGGCAAAGCGGTTGATGTTAACTTCCCTGATGAAACTGCTCATATTATTGATAATATGATAAAGCGTTATGCAAAACACTAATCAGGCGTCCAGGTATTCGTAGGATTCTGCCCGTTTATTGTTGTCTCTCGATTTTTGTACCTCTCCTGTTTTGGAAAGAAGGTTGAAGAATAAACGCATATTTTCTTTTAGGAGGTCGAACTTTAACCTCTTGATCTGATTTAAGGAGAACTTCAGGAAGAAGTAAGATACTTTTGCAACGCAAAATGCCAATGAGCGGTTAATGTTTGTTAACGATGCCAGTTGCGAAGCATAAAAAGATTTTAACTGCTGCATTTCGGGTACTACTCTTTCCTGGCGGTCATGATAAGCTATTGAATCCATCATTACGCCGATTTTAAATCCGTGAAAACGGACGCGGCTTAGATAGTCGCCATCTTCGCCATAGTGAAAAAAGATCGGATCAAATACACCCACTTTCATCAGGCAATCTAAAGAAATCAGCCAGAAAGCCGCCATTACAAAAGATACATCATGAATCGTCTTCCCCGATTCAAGGTAGGTGTCTGTGACGCATTGTCCCAGTACAATGTCTTTAAATTTTTTATCCAGCCCCGTGCCACTGCCGTTCTTCTGCTGAGGACTTAGTACGCCATATTCCGGATGATCGATGTGGAACGAAACCAACTTGCTGATCGTATCCTGTTCAACATATCCATCCTGGTTTAGTAAAAAAACATAATCCGCATTGTTTTTGAGCGCCTTTTTTATGCCGATGTTATTTGCTCTGCCAAAACCAAGGTTTTCGTTAGTTTGTATCAAGTCGATGTTGGGATAGTTACTTCTGATGAAGGTCGCAGTTTCATCAGTTGAACAATTATCGACAACTATTATATTGATCTTGATATCGGATTGAAGAACATCACGGAGGCACTTATCGATCCATTTCATGCCATTGTAGGTAACAATGACCACGTAAATGTTGAGCGGACTTTTCATAGGTTATAGCTTAGGGGTATTTTAAACTATCTATACTTTACCTAAAGGTTAAATTGTATAAATATTTGATTAAATTAATTAGTGAACTGTTGGATTAACACTCGGTTGAGTATACTGTTTTAATATTCTCAAAATATGCCCGCGTCCGAAATTACATCTTTTATCGGTCTGATAATAAACGTAAAGAGTTTTTCTGTTATTATTGCTGAGAAATCCCCAAATGCATGATCAGGCTGTTCAGATCTTTTAGTCCGGTAAATATTGTCTGGCTGGCAGTTTTCCTGTTTTTTATGCGTGTTGGGTTTGCTTTTCAGCTTCCTGAAAAGACAGGATTTCCATTTAGCGAGTTGTTTTCGAGGCTGTTATTGCCTGTGTCTTATCAAACTACCATACCGCCGGTTATCAATCTGTTTGCAGCAAGTGTAATGGTATTTATCCAGGCTATACTGATCAACCTGTTGGCGAACGAGCACAACCTGTTAGGAAAATCAACCTTTTTACCGGCGTTCATGTATATCACGGTGTCGAGCTTGCTGGTTCCATTCCTGATGCTCAGTCCACCATTGGTTTGCAATTTCCTGCTGATATGGATGCTGTATAAGCTACTGAACCTTTATAAAGGCGAAGCCGCAAAATCTATATGCTATGACCTGGGGATGATTGTAGCGGTAGGCACTATGATCTACCTGCCATTTATTTATACTTTTCTGATAATCTGGATCGGCTTGGCTATTTTCAGGCCTTTCGACTGGCGCGAATGGATAGCCGGAGTAATTGGGTTTATTACTATTTTCTTCTTCCTGGCTGTATTTTATTACCTGAATGATAAGCTGACAAATTTTTTCGAAATATGGAAACCGCTTGGTAACAAATTCCAGGTTCATTTCGATATCAATTATTATAACTACCTGGTGCTTATACCGGTTATAGTTGTACTGGTGTTATCAGCATTAAGGCTGCAGCAGAACTTTTATAAAAGCTATGTGCATATTCGCAAATCTATTCAATTGCTGTTCTTCGTTTTCCTGATAGTTGCTCTCTGTTTTTATATCCGTGCCGATTTTCACGTCGATCATTTCCTGATGTGCGCCGTGCCTGGATGCATCTTTGTGGCCTATTATTTTTTGTATGCCAGCACCCGCTGGTTCTACGAAAGCCTGTATATTTTGCTGCTTGCCAGCATTATTTACTTTCAGTTTAACACTTTTTAACTTTTACATTCGTTCAAATTTCTCAGGTTATATTAGTTTTGTACCATGAAGTTTGGAGTTGTTATATTTCCGGGTTCTAATTGTGATGAGGATATCATCTACGTATTAGAAAAAATTATGGGTCAGCAGGTTGTACGCCTGTGGCACAAAGACCACGATTTGCAGGGTTGCGATTTTATCGTGCTGCCGGGTGGTTTCTCATTTGGCGATTACCTGCGTTCAGGCGCTATCGCACGCTTTTCTCCAATTATGCAGGAAGTGATCCAGTTTGCAGCTAAGGGTGGTTATGTGTGGGGTGTTTGCAATGGTTTCCAGATATTAACTGAGGCAGGTATGTTACCAGGCGCATTGCTGCACAATACCAACAGGAAGTTCAATTGCAGCAATATTCATATGGTGGCGCAAACCAATAATTCATTGCTTACAGCTAATATTGATCCGCAGTGTGCATTAAAAATACCTATTGCACACGGCGAGGGTAATTATTTTGCAGAGCCGGATGTATTGAAGGCATTGAACGATAATGACCAGGTATTATTCAGATATACAGATGAGTCGGGTAATATCGTTCCGGAAGCTAATCCTAATGGTTCATTAGAAAATATTGCGGGCGTATGTAATGCTGGTCGTAATGTATTTGGTATAATGCCGCATCCTGAGCGTGCAGCTGATACAGTATTAGCTAACCAGGACGGACTTGCCATTTTTGAATCGATATTATCATTGGTTAAAGCCTGATGGCCAACCTGGTTATTGATATTGGGAATACCCTGATAAAAATTGCAGTCTTCGCACAGGATGAGTTGTTGTATACCACAGGATACTCATCCCTTGATGCCGATGCTCTTTTTAATATAACTGATCAATACCAGGTAAACAAAGCCATCATCTCATCGGTAAGAAAAGAAGCCGAAAGCTGGAGTGCCGCATTAGAGAAGAGGATTACTGTGCAGTATTTCAATGTGGGAATGACGGCGGGCATACACAACCAATATAAAACCCCTCAAACACTTGGTCCTGACCGATTGGCAGCCGTTATTGGTGCTAAAAAATTGTATCCGGGTAAAGGAAGCCTTGTGATCGATGCGGGAACAACCATTACTTACGACTGGGTAGACACTGAAGGGAATTATTTTGGCGGCAGTATATCACCGGGGTTGAATATGCGTTATAAAGCATTGAATTATTATACCGGTAAGCTGCCCCTGGTTGAAACGGACGCTGAATTTGCAAGTTACTATGGTGACGATACAATGTCAGCTATAAAATCAGGGGTGCAGAACGGATTAAAATATGAATTGACGGGCTTTATTGAAAGCTACAGAAAAATAGAACCGGAACTGAACATAATACTAACCGGAGGCGATAGTTATTTTTTTGATACTGTATTGAAAAATAGCATCTTTGCCCCCTATATTAAAAACGAGCCATACCTGGTTCTTGAAGGATTAAATGCAGCTATACAAAACAACAATGATTAAATTTACCAGGCTACTTTTTACATTTCTATTTGCTGTTATTGTATTGAATGCAAGCGCACAGTCAACCGCAACCACAAGTTCTCCTTATTCACGCTATGGAATAGGCGATGTCAGCGACCAGTTGTTGCCGCAAAATATAGGTATGGGGGGGATATCAACCGCAACCAACGTTATCGGGGGATATAATAGCATTAACGTTTTGAACCCCGCAGCATACGGAAAGATCAATTTAACCACAATCGACATAGGTGGTGCCGCTGATATATTGACGCTAAGCAAGCTTGGGTATCCTGATGCACGCAATACCAGCGCCAGGCTGAGCCATCTTTTGTTTGCATTCCCGGTTAGCAAGAGCTCAGCATTAAGCTTTGGTTTATTACCTTACAGCCAGGTTGGGTATAGCTACAAACAGACTTATAATCGCCCTAATCCAAATCCGACTTCGCCTGCCGATACCAATGCTGTTACTGTGACTTCATCTGGTGAAGGTGGCTTATCAAAAGCATACGTGGGTTATGGTGTTACTCTTTTTAAACATTTATCAATCGGTGCAAACTTCTCCTATCTTTTTGGAAGTATAAAGAATGACCAATCTACCGAAATACCAGGTTTATACGGCGTGCTTAACTCCCGCAGCGAATTAGATGATCATGTTAAAGGAGTGAATTTTGATTACGGAGCGCAGTATACCATCGATTTCTCTGAAACCAAACACCTGGTTTTAGGATATTCGGGATCTGCCGGGAGCAAGCTTAATGTAACAACCAATTACATCGTGAGTCAATACACCCGCGACGCTACAGGAAATGAGAATAATGCGGCCGATAGTTTGGTTAATCAACAAAACGAAAGCGGCAAAATCCAGCTTCCGCAAATCAACCGGTTTGGTATCTCGTTTGCGAACGAAGGGAAATTTTTGGTAGGCGCCGATTATACGATGGGAAAGTGGTCCAGTCTTTCTATATCGGGGGTAAATGCCGGTTTGCAGGACAGCAAATTGTTTAACGTGGGTGGGCAATGGACCCCTAATGTAAACGCACTGAATAATTTCTTTGCATTGATAGATTATCGTTTAGGATTTATTTATGAACAAACCTATCTGGGGCAAAATGCATTGGACGTGAACGGCGCAAATTTAAAAAGATATGCGGTAACTTTTGGTTTGGGTATCCCATTACCACATGACCGTGCATCAACAGCATTTTATAAAATAAACTTCTCTGCAGAAATTGGTCAGCGCGGGCAATTGGCCAATGGCCTGGTAAAAGAAAACTATATCAATTTACACCTGGGCTTTTTGCTGAACGACAGATGGTTCCAGCGGTTTAAATTTGAATAAGCCTGCCATGATAAGGGCAAAACAGATAGTGAACTTATTTTTGCCGGTTATTGTAATTGCCGGCCTTGCTCTTTTAACGGGTTGCGAGAATGACCTGAAGGATATTCAAAAAATATCAGCTGCCGAAGTAAACAAACCAATCGAGAAATATACCGATGTCGATGTGATCTACAGCGACTCCGCTAAGGTAAAAGCACATATGACGGCACCTGTAATGATCAACTACAAGGTGAAGAATCCTTACACCGAGATGCCTAAAGGGGTAAAAGTCATTTTTTACGATAATGATCTGCAGCCGAAGAGTACGATAACTGCCAATCAGGGAGTATACCGTGAAAAGGAAAAAGTGATAGAGCTGCATAAAAATGTAGTGGGTACAAATGCCAAAGGGGACACATTCAGTTCGGACGAATTGATATGGGATCAAAATAGCAAGCAAATACACTCAAATCAGCCCGTACATGTGAAACTGGCTGACGGCAGTATCACCGATGGTACCAGCTTTGTAAGCGACGAAAACTTTAACCACTGGACCATGGAACAGGGCAAAGGCATTATTCATGTTAACAGTCAGGATATTGGTCAATAGCCTCACCTAAATCCTCTCCAAAGGAGAGAACTTTAATTTTGTTTGAGATTTAATTTGCCATTTTTAACCCTCTCCTTTGGAAAGGGTAGGTGAGGCTAAATTTTTGTGTTTATTTTTTTGCTAAAAGTTGTATCTTGCGCGCTCTTTTGAATAATTAGAAATATTATATAGATAAGAATATATGGGTGTAATGACTTATTTGCGCGAGCGCATGGGCAAGATCGTTGCTTTCGGCATCGGTTTCTCACTATTGGCGTTCGTAGGTGAAGAGGCGGTTCGATCAGGCAGTTCTATTTTCGGCAGTGACCGTAATACGCTGGGCGAGGTTGCCGGAGAGAAAATAGCGTATGATGACTATTCTAAACGCGTTGAACAAAGCGAAGCACAATTTAAACAACAATCTGGTCAGGCAAATCTGAACGCACAGTTTACTTCTTACATACAGGAGAACGTGTGGAACCAGGAAGTAAGCCAGATTATCCTGAATAAAGAGATCGAAAAATTAGGTCTGGTTGTTAGCAGCGACGAAGGTGCCGCAATGATCAATGGAAATAATCCCGATCCGCAGGTGGTACAGTATTTTGGCGACCCGGCTACAGGTAAAGTTGATCAGGCCAAATTGAATAATTTCAAAGCCAACCTTAACGCAGCTAAAAAGGATGATCCGATACGTGTACAATGGGCGCAGTTTATCCAGCAGTTACGCGAAAATAAATTAGGTCAGAAATACATGAGCCTGGTAAACAACGGTCTTTTTGTAAATGACCTGGATGCCAAGGATGACTACGAAGCGAAAAACAAGTTGTCGAACTTTAAATACGCAACTTTGGATTATGCCTCAATCCCTGACAATAAAGTAACCCTTACTGACGAAGATTATAAAAACTATTACGACGAGCATTTGTCGGAATTTGATAATAAACAGGAACTAAGAAGCTTTGATTATGTAAGCTTCAATGCTGCTCCTACAAAAGAAGATTCTACAGCTGTAAAAGACCAGGTAGAGAAATTGCTGCCTTCATTTAAAGCGAGCACAAACGATTCTCTTTTTGTTCAGGTAAACTCAGAAACAAAAACTCCGATTGCCTTCAAACGCAAGGGTCAGCTAGGCGACCCTAAACTGGATACGGTTATGTTTGGTGCCGCAAAAGGATTTGTATATGGTCCATATTTCTCTCAGGGCAGCTACAAAATTGCCAAGTTGGTTGATTCACGTGTGAGCCCTGACTCGGTAAAAGCACGTCATATCCTGATCGATGCAAGCAAAGTTGGCGAGAAAAGGGCCCTTGCAACAGCCGACTCTTTGAAAAAATTGATCGAAGGTGGTAAGTCATTTGCCGATCTGGCTAAAATGTATTCAATTGACAAATCTTCGGGTGAAAAAGGCGGCGACTTAGGCACATTCGGTCGCGGTGCAATGGTGCCTGCATTTGAGGATGCAGTTTTCAGCGGAAGAAAAGGCGAATTGAAAATCGTAACCTCTCAATATGGTGTTCACCTGGTTGAGATACAGGATTTAAAAGGTTCATCACCGGTTGTTAAAGTAGCTGTAGTTGATAAACCTGTAACTGCAAGTGCAAAAACACAGCAGGCGGCTTATGCAAAAGCCCAGTCATTCCTAAGCTCCCTGACAAAAGATAACTTTGATGCAGAGGCCAAAAAAGCAGGCCTTGCCAAGAAAACAGCACCTGATGTAAATGCATTAACTTCAGCTTTGCCAGGATTGGACAACACCCGCGAACTGGTAAGATGGGCATTTAAAGCTAACAATGGTGACTTCGGCGACCAGGTATATGTAATCGGCGATCAGTATGTGATCCCTATCCTGACTGCCATTAAGCCAAAAGGCAAATTGTCGCTTGATGCCGTTAAGAAACAAATAGAGCCTGCGGTGCGCATCCACGTAAAAGCAAAACAACTGATTGAAAAATTAAGCGGCGGTTCATCTATTGACCAGGTTGCTCAAAAAGCAGGTACTAAAGTAGTTCCGGTTCAGAACGTGGTATTTGCTAACCCTGTGATCCCTGGTTTATCATTGGAATATAAAGTAGTAGGTACTGTATTCGGTTCGCAGCCAAATAAATTATCGAAACCGATAGAAGGTGCGCATGGCGTATATGTAGTGGTACTGGATAATTTCATTAATCCTGCACCGCTTGCCAACGCGATCAGGCAGAGAGAGCAAATTGCACAGGCGCTGATGCAGCGTTCTCAAGGCCAGCTCTTCGAGGCCCTGAAAGATAAGGCGAATGTAAAAGATTACCGCTCTAAGTTCATGTAAGATATTTTAAAGTAAATTTGTAACCGGGATGGCTTAGCTATTCCGGTTTTTTATTTTTAAAGCGATGGGTATCCAGGAAAACATAGTGAATAAAGTAGCACAGAGTGGTTTAGTAACCCTTGACCCCGCTTCTTTTTATCCGCAGGGCGACAGGGTGGTGTATGATATAAAAGATAACCTGTATATGGAACTGATCCTGAAAGAAAAAGACTTCAGGGAGTTTGTGAAAAACCATGACTGGACACAATACACAGGCAAGAACGTAGCGATTACCTGTACTGCCGATGCGATTGTGCCTGCCTGGGCCTATATGCTCATCGCAAACCGTATGGCGCCTTATGCCCGTGAGGTTGTTTTTGGCGATGCTGTTGTGTTGGAAACAGTACTATTTGAAAAAGCAATGTCCGGTTTCGACGTTGAGCAATATCGCGACCAGCGTGTCGTTATTAAGGGGTGCGGAGACACGGATGTGCCTGTATCAGCGTATGTTGAGCTGACAAAGAAGCTAACGCCGGTTGCAAAAAGCATTATGTTTGGCGAGCCATGCTCCACCGTGCCGATTTATAAACGCAAAGACTAAATGACATTTTTTTTTAAAAGCAGCGAATGAGGAAATACTTATTGTTAATTCTGGCATGCTGCTGCCTTCAAAATCTTTTTGCCCAGGAACTTAATAGAATAAATGAAGTCACTTTTAAAGCAGGCGAAAAGCTGAGCTATAAGATGAAGTATGGTTTTTTTACAGCAGCCGAGGCTAATATTCGGGTAGAGGAAAGCCCTATCCAGTTTGATAACAAACCGGCTTTTCATATTATCGCCGAAGGCAAGACCGCCGGGACCTT
>NZ_DATCRU010000112.1:0-15777 GCF_036568825.1 Mucilaginibacter sp.
ATATTATGTTAAGTAATAGCTGAATTTAAAAGGGCCGCTTGTTTACAGGCCCTTCTAAATATCTTCCCTTACCGATTACTTGCCTGCAGGCAAAGCATCAATTTTCTTTTGGATATCGTTGGCGTTGTTGGTATCCTTAACACCCAGATAATAAGATTTCAAATTTGTCAATGCGTCTCTGGAATCCGGTTTCAATTCAACAGCCTTTAACAAATATGGTTTAGCCTGGTTAAATTGATCGGCAGCTTTTTTCATCGCTGCATCGTATGATTTCTGATCGTTCAGGAACTGAGCAGCATTATATTGATCGATAGCCGGCGCCATGGTTACATAACCCAGATTCAATACAGCTTCAAAATAATTAGGATCCATATCTACAGCCTTTTTGTAAGCTTCTGCTGCCTTTGCAAAGTTTGTTGCACGATCTGCCTGTATCTTTGCAATCTGTGGATTTGGTGTAAATTTCGCTCCAGCCTTCACCTTAGCCTGAGCAGCTTTATCAGCTTTTTGCAATTTTGTTACTTCTTTTTGTTGACCTTCAGCTATTTGTGAGTATGTCAAACCTGCATAATAATACAGCTTCTTGTTGTTCGGGTCAGCTTTAATAGCGGCTTCAATTTTGGTAACAAGATCACCCTGCTGACCAGCCTGTAGGCTTGTTTCGATTTCAGCTTTACGCAGATCACCATTATTTGGATATTTTGAAGTAGCTTCACTTGCAACCTTTACTGCATTAGCAGTATCCTTATTTAACATGTAAAGGATTGGCATATCCATATATATTTTTTCCTTATCCTTATAATCTGTAGCTAGTAACTTTTTGTAGTTTTCTATAGCATTAGGATAATTTTTAGCATTGGCTGCTGATACCCCGGCATAAAGCATTGCAGTAGTATCGCCCGGTATTAGTTTTTGTTCAGCCACAAAAGCGTTGTAAGCCTCATCATAATTCTTCGCCTGGTAAGCCTTCACACCTTTATCTAGTTGTATCTGAGCCAATTCACGGCTGGCGTGATCAATAAGACCTTTAAATTCACCTTTGGTATCGGCTTCTTTCGCTTTGGCAATCGCTTCTTCTGAAGTTGAAGTTTCGGTTGCTGCAGCAGATGCGTCGGCCTCATGAGCAGCCAGTGATGCATAAATTGCTGCTTTTAAAGCGTAAGTTTGTGGCAATGTAGCTGTTTTAGTATTTGCTGCGGCTTTATCAATAGCTGTTTTTGCATCCATTAATGATGGCTTCGCAAGAGTAAAATTTGCTCTTGATAGCGGATCGTATTTTTCATATGCCGATTGAGCATTACTTAACTCACCTTTTTGAGCAAATGCACTTATGGTGATCACCCCTAAAAGGCCTGTCAATAAAAATTTGATTTTCATGTGTTATTGATTGGTTACTAATTTAAGTTTTTCGCTTACCCGGTCCAGTTGGTCCTGGTTGCCTGTTTTTTGATAAACCATTTGCAGTAATTGCAGGCTTTTAACATCATTGGGGTTCATTTCAGATGCCTTCTCGAGCCACTGCCCTGCCCTGGAAATATCTTTCACACTATCATTATTGTGTTTCAAGACACCCATCTTAAAGTACAGAACACCAAGACTATACACCGGTTCATATAAAGAACTGTTCAATTCAATGGCATGTAAATATAGTGATTCTGCTTTATCAAATTTATTTAAATGATCATAACAATTAGCACTGATATAAACAACCTCTTCATTATTTGGATTTTCATCCAATAATTTCGGCAATAAAGGCTCTAAAGCATGATAATCGCGCTTATTATTATAAATATTAGCCTCATCAAGCAGTAAAAATTTATCATCGGGCACGTGCTTTCTCCCTTTTTGTAATATCTGTAATGCTTTGGAAGTATCCCCTATCGCTTTAAACGTATTTGAAGCAGCTTCGATATATTCGGCTTTTGTGCTGTCGGTCTTTAGCAGATCGGTATAATATTTACCGGCATCGAGTAAGTTTCCCAGCCTGTTATTGGCGTAGGCGATATATGCGTTCAGATTTTTGTAGTCGGGTGCATATTTCTTGGCTTTTTGAAATGTTGCGATGGCGTTGTTAAAATCCGACATCCGCATGTATTCAAAACCCTGGCGCAAATAAACATTGGCTATACAGTTTTTGCAATAATCGAGCTCGGGCTGATATTTGTAGCTCTTCTTATTAGCCAGCAGCTTATCCAGATGACGGCGTGTCTGATCAAAGAAATTTGCCGGCTGTTTTGTTTTATTGGTCGAGTCGATATAAACGATACTACAATAAACAACTGCTTTATACATATTCTTCTGCAGATCGACTGAGTCAGAATGCGTTTTGATCAAGCTATCGACCGATTTTTTAGCACTGGTTAAGTATTTCAGGTCCTTCTTCTGCTTATAAAAAGCCAGGTTATTGACCACACTTTTAAATACTTCTGTTTGACCAAAAGCTATGGAAGCAGAAAATAACGATATGAAAAGCAGTAAAATTACCTTGCGGCCAGCCATATTTTTATTCAGTTTCTTCGCCAGTTGAAGATTCGGTATCAGTATCCGGGTTTTCAGTTCCTTCAACGTTGTCTTGTGCTTCCTCGTCTTCGTCATGCTCGATCTTTGCTACTGAAGCGATCTCATCATCTCCTTTAAAAGTGATCAGCCTCACTCCTTGCGTAGCACGTCCCATGGTTCTCAATTCACTTACAGCGATACGGATAATGATACCTGATTTATTAATGATCATCAGATCTTCCTTATCTGTAACACCTTTTATGGCAACAAGTTTTCCTGTTTTATCAGTAATGTTAAGCGTTTTAACACCTTTACCGCCCCGATTGGTAACACGGTAGTCGTCAATATCGGTACGTTTACCATAGCCCTTTTCAGAAACCACCAGCACAGTCGTTTCAGGGTTATCGATACTGATCATACCTACTACTTCATCGTTTTCATCTTCAAGGCTGATACCGCGAACACCTGTTGCAGTGCGGCCCATCGGACGAACAGTTGACTCATTAAAGCGAATCGCCCTACCCGATTTCAGCGCCATTACAATTTCGCTGCTTCCGCTGGTCAGGTTGGCTTCCAGCAGCATATCGCCTTCATTGATATTGATGGCGTTGATACCGTTAGCACGCGGACGGGAATAAGCCTCTAATGAGGTTTTCTTAATGGTACCTTTGCGGGTACACATAATAATGAAGTTATTCTCTAAATATTCCTGGTCTTTCAGGCTTGTAAGCTTGATAAAGGCTTTGATGTTTTCTTCTTTCGGAATATTGATAATGTTCTGGATTGCACGACCTTTTGATGTGCGTGTGCCTTCCGGAATTTCAAATACCCTCAACCAGAAGCAACGACCGGCTTCTGTGAAGAACAACATATAGTTGTGGTTCGATGCCACTAACAGGTGCTCGATAAAGTCTTCATCGCGGCTGTTGCTGCCGATAGCGCCTTTACCGCCTCTGCCCTGTCTGCGGTATTCAGTCAGCGGGGTACGTTTGATATATCCTTCATGAGAGATAGTGATCACCACATCTTCATCCTCGATGAAGTCTTCGGTCATCATTTCGGCAGATGAATGCACAATTTCTGTTTTGCGCTCATCGCCATATTTTTCTCTTATCTCAGTAAGCTCGTCTTTGATGATCTGTATTTGCAAACCCTGATCAGCCAAAACAGATTTTAAGTATTCTATTTGCTTCATCAGTTCGGCATATTCAGCTTTGATCTTGTCACGTTCCAGACCTGTCAACCTTCTTAGGGTCATATCCAGGATGGCACGCGCCTGTATCTCGCTCAGGCCGAATTTGCTCATCAGTCCGTCACGGGCTGATTCCGGCGTATCTGAAGCGCGGATCAGGGCGATAACTTCATCCAGATGATCCAGTGCGATCAGTAAACCTTCGAGGATATGCGCACGTTTTTCAGCTTCAGCAAGTTCAAACTTGGTACGGCGAACGATAACATCCAACCTGTGATCCACAAAGTGATGGATCAGATCTTTCAGGTTGAGCATCATTGGCCTGCCGTGCACTAGTGCGATATTATTTACGCTGAATGATGTTTGCAGCGAAGTGTACTTATACAGGTTGTTCAGTACGATGGCTGCATTAGTATCTCTCCTGATCTCGTAAACGATACGGATACCTTCGCGGTTAGATTCATCTCGGATAGCGGTGATACCATCGACCTTTTTCTCGTTGACCAGATCGGCAGTACGCTCAATCATGATCGCTTTATTTACCTGGTAAGGTATTTCGGTTACAACAATACGCTCACGATCGTTATTATAAGTTTCAATCTCGGCACGGGCTCTCAATACCACACGTCCGCGACCGGTTTCAAAGGCGTCGCGCACGCCTTCATACCCATAAATAATACCACCTGTAGGGAAATCGGGGGCCTTGACGTGTTTCATCAATTCCGATATTTCGATGTTGCGGTCATCTAAAAAGGCCATAGTGGCGTTGATAACTTCTGTTAAATTATGCGGCGCCATATTGGTAGCCATACCTACCGCGATACCGGATGCACCGTTAACCAGCAGGTTAGGAAATTTTGATGGCAATACAGTAGGTTCTTCCAGCGAGTCGTCAAAGTTGAGCTGGAAGTCGATCGTGTCCTTGTTGATATCGGCCAGCATTTCTTCGGCCAGCTTTTGCAGCCTTGCCTCTGTATAACGCATTGCCGCAGGGTTGTCACCATCTATGGTACCGAAGTTACCCTGGCCTTCCACCAGCGGGTATCGTAAGCTGAAATCCTGCGCCATACGCACCATAGTATCGTAAACCGACGAGTCGCCGTGCGGGTGGTACTTACCCATCACCTCACCGACAATACGTGCAGATTTTTTTGTGGGTTTATTGTTGTTTAGCCCAAGATCAAGCATGCCAAATAACACACGCCTGTGAACGGGTTTTAAGCCGTCGCGGACATCGGGTAATGCCCTGGATACGATAACCGACATTGAATAGTCAATGTAGGCTGATCGCATTTGTTCATCAATATTTATTGGAATTATTCTGTCTTCTCCCGGATTGTTTCCGTTTCCTGTTTCGTCAGCCATTTTCTTTTATGTAGAATCTTCTGGTTTTAGTTGCGGGTTTAAAATGCTTTTTTACCGACCTGCGAAGTTAAAAAAATACTTCGTTTTGAGGCAGCTTTTTTATACACATTCGGGGCGAAATGTGAGTAAATCAGGTAACAACTTGAATATAGATAACGTGGCAGGAGGCTTGATTATTTCATGCGTTTCCAATACTCTTCAATTACCATTCCGCTGGGCAAAGTGGCCTTCAGCGTAAGTGTATCATTCCGAATGGTATAGAGATATGGGATGGGTATATTCAATACTTTTGTCGGCGGTCCGCTGAAGGTTTGCGTTTCTATGCAGGTATCGCCATGAAGTACATAATCACCGGCTTCATATTTTTCAGGTGCGGCGGCGCTATCGATGGAATATGACTCAAAATGCTCTTTATCATATTTGCGTTGAAGCCTATAATCAGTCGGCGCTCCCTCCTTTTTGCCGTTATAGATACCGCCGGCATACTCCCATGCTCCTTGCAATGATCGCTTCGCAATAAATGACGACGCGGTAATTGTTAAAACAAACAACAATACGACAAATCCAGGTTTCCTCATCATGCCCAATTAATCCCCTTCTTTAATAAATTTAACGTTTTTTCTTCTTCGCTATTGGGTTCAGGATGAAAATTATATACCCAGTTAGCTGTTGGCGGTAGACTCATCAAAATAGATTCAATGCGCCCGTTGGTTTCAAGTCCGAATTTCGTTCCTGCATCATATACCAGGTTAAATTCCACGTAGCGGCTGCGACGCTGATATTGCCATAGCTGATTTTGCTCAGTGAAATTTTTATTGCGGTTACGATTAACCAATTCGGTATACACAGGTGCGAAAGATCGCCCTACTGCTTTTGAGAATTCGAATACCTGCTCCCAGCTTAATTCGTCAGTTGCCGTCAGTCGATCATAAAATATGCCGCCTATGCCACGTGTCTCATTTCGATGTTTGATAAAGAAGTAATCATCCGCCCAAAGTTTGAAACGATGATAGAAATCATAATGATAACTGTCGCAGGCAGTTTTTAGTTTATTGTGGAAATACTTAGCATCATCCTCGAAAACATAATGAGGTGTCAGATCAATTCCGCCGCCAAACCACCTTACTTCCGAACCCGGCATTTCGAAATACCTGATATTCATATGAATAATCGGCACCATTGGGTGATTTGGATGAATAACTATGGAAACGCCCGTTGCAAAAAAATCTTCCTGATCTACATTCAAGGCTTTTTTCATAGTCTGAGGCAGCTGACCATAAACGGCTGAAAAATTCACCCCGCCTTTTTCAAAAATATTTCCGTTTTGAATGATCCTGGTACGACCGCCGCCCCCACCTTCCCTGTCCCATAATTCTTCTTCAAAGCGTGCTTTACCATCGCATTGCTCAAGGGCCGAGCATATTTCATCCTGTATTAGCCGATAATCTTCAGCTACTTGTTCCTTACTGATCATCGGGGCAAAGGTAGTTAATTAGTTGATTGGGTTGAATGGTTGATTAGGTTAAGTGGTTGTCAAATTAACTAACCTCAACATAATCCAGATCCTTATGGAAGCTCTCTTTTAATTGGCTCAGGCAGAATAACGCCAGAACGGTAAGAATAGCCATCATGATGTAAGCACTATTGATCATCCCATAATGCAATACGAACACATTAAAAAGGGCATTAATCGGTATTAATGATCCACGGATGAAATTGGGAACTGTTGTGGTAACGGTCGAACGAATGTTGGTGCCAAATTGCTCTGCAGCAATCGTCACAAATGTGGCCCAATACCCTACAGCAAAACCCATAAAGAAACAAAGCCAGATAAATTGGCTGTTGGTAATGCCTTTAGCACTTAAATAGGCTACAACACTCAGTGCGGATAATATCAGGTAAATGAGCATTGTCAGTTTTCTTGATTTGGTAAGTTGAGCCAATATTGCAGCAAAGATTCCCCCTACAGAAATCCCCACATAGCTGTAAAGTATACCTGTGCCGGCGCTTAGCGTTTCCTTTGCTCCCAAAGCTTTTCCAATTTCAGGCGATTGCGTAATCAAAATACCCACCACATACCATAACGGCGCCCCGATAAATATGCAGCATAGGTATTTATAGAAACGCTTCCAGTTGGTGAACAGCATCAGCATATTCCCTTTAGATACTTCGGAAGCTTTGGCAACCGTCTTATACATTCCGGATTCAAAAGTCCCCAACCGCAACAAAAGCAGAACAATGCCTAAGATGCCTCCGACATAATAAGCAGTACGCCAATCATATTTACTCACCATTGCTGCCGCTACAGCGCCTAAAAGACCAATAACTGCAACCAACATGGTTCCGTATCCCCTGTTTTCCTTGCTTAGGGTTTCGCTAACCAATGTAATACCAGCTCCCAATTCTCCAGCAAGGCCAACGCCCGCTATAAATCTGATAATGGCGTACATATTTACGTCATGTACCATGCCATTGGCGAAATTTGCTATAGAGTATAATAATATCGATCCGAATAAAACTTTAATGCGGCCCAACTTATCACCAAGTATGCCCCAGAATATTCCACCCAATAATAGTCCCAGCATTTGCATATTGATGATATGCACACCCATTAGTCGGTTTGCATCGCCATCGGCTACACCGATATCATGCAGGCTTTTAACACGGACGATAGAGAAAATTACAAGGTCATAGATGTCAACAAAGTAACCTAATGAGGCTACCAATACCAGTAAAACAGCGTTGCGGGTAAGTTTTAGGGAAGCAGTTTCAGACATAAATTGTAATAGTTGGCCGGGCTAATTTAAATAATTATTCATTCTCACATAAAAAAACCCCTGCAAACTATTGCAGAGGTTCTAAAAATCAGAATAAGTTTAATCTATATCTTTTTCACTTTTACCGCCTGTAATCCTTTTCTGCCTTCTTCCACATCATACTCTACGCTGTCATTATCCTTAATGGCATTTACTCCTCCCTGTACATCTTTAAAATGTACAAAAAGATCTTTGCCTTCATCGGTAATGATAAAACCGTAGCCTTTTTGTGTGTTAAACCATTTTACTTTTCCAGTTTTCATAATTATTAATACTGTTAAAAAAAAATTTGTAATAAGATTAAAAACTAAAGGCAAACTGGAATAAAATTGGTTTTAACTCGCAGAAAGCATTATAATATTAACCCGTTTTTCAAATATATAAAATTATTTAAAAAATAAAAATTATTTATTTGGTTGAGGCGTTGTGCGCAGATAAGATTTGATAACCTTGTGTCCCTTAGGGAATTTAGCAGGTATATCTTCAGTTTTAATTGCAGGCACCACAATTACGTCTTCGCCATCTTTCCAGTCGGCTGGTGTAGCAACACTGTATTTGGCTGTAAGCTGCAAAGAATCTATCACGCGCAATATTTCCTGGAAGTTTCTGCCTGTTGATGCCGGGTAAGTAATAGTCAGTTTTACGGTCTTATCCGGCGCAATAACAAACAATGAACGCACAGTAGCAGTTAGTGATGCGTTTGGGTGGATCATATCATAAGCCAGGGCAATTTCGCGGTTCTCATCCCCTATTAACGGGAAATTCACTTCTACATCCTGCGTTTCGTTGATGTCATTGATCCAGCCTTTGTGGGATTCCACCGAATCGACACTTAGTGCAACTACTTTCACATTACGCTTATCGAATTCATCTTTTAATGAAGCCGTTTTGCCTAATTCAGTAGTACATACCGGTGTATAATCTGCCGGGTGCGAAAATAATACACCCCAGCTGTCGCCAAGGTATTCATAAAAATCTATTTCTCCCTGTGAGGTTTTGGCCTTAAAGTTTGGGGCCACATCGCCTAGTCGTAAGCTCATATGAATTAAAATTTAATGGTTTATAAGTTTTATTTAAAGTTATAAAATTACTGCCGTTGCCGACATTGTCAATGCAAATTGCAAAATATCTATCAAACATATATACATTGTAGAATAAAATTTACATCAACATTATACAGAAATTATTGTTGAAGCTAGTTAGAAACCTTAAAGCTGATACACACCCGATGGCACGACACACTTATGAAACAGGAATAATAGGCAATTGCGCATTTCTGGCACATGTAAATAAGAATACCAATATCGATTGGCTTTGCTGGCCCCGTTTTGACAGCACCTTTATTTTCGGAGGACTGCTCGATAAGAAAAAAGGCGGCGAATTCTCGATTTTACCTGAGGGAGATTTTACGTCTCATCAATACTACCAGGAGAATACTAATATATTGGTGACAGAAATAACTGTAAAAAGCGGTGGCATGTACCGCATAACAGATTTCGCCCCCCGTTTTTACCAGAACCAGCGTTATTATAAACCTTTGATGCTTATAAGAAAAATTGAGGCAATAGATGGCTCTCCACGTATCAAGGTGAAATGCCAGCCTGTTTCGGAGTATGGTGAGATTAAATTGCAAGTAAATCGCGGCAGCAATCACATCCAATATTTAGGTGGTGATGAAAATATCCGGCTGACTACCAATATTCCGATCAGTTATATTTTTGACGAACACGCCTTTGTGCTGAATGAATGCAAATACCTGGTGATGACCTACGGAGAGCCTCTGGAAGCACCGTTAATTACCACCGCAGACCGTTTTCTTCATGAAACTACCCGTTACTGGCAAACCTGGATCAAGCACTCCTCTATCGCTACCTTTTATCAGCCTTATGTGATCCGTTCGGCGCTGGCTCTTAAGATACACCAGTTCGAGGATACAGGTGCCATTATCGCTGCCAGTACCACCAGTTTGCCTGAGTCGCCTGGTAGCGGACGTACGTGGGATTACCGTTATTGCTGGCTGCGTGATACCTATTATGTCATCACCTCACTGAACCACATTGGCCATTTTGAGGAGATGGAGAAATACTTTAATTATGTTACGGATATTTCTTTTTCCGAGGATTTTAGATATCAACCTTTATACGGTATCACAGGTCAAAAACGCTTAACAGAAAGAATACTGGACGACCTGGATGGCTATATGGGTAATCAGCCGGTGCGTGTAGGTAACCAGGCATATGAGCACATCCAGAATGATATTTACGGACAGGTGCTTATTTCAGTCCTTCCCTTATATACTGATCACCGTTTTATTTTTTCGGAAAGAAAGGATTCCGCACGCTGGGTCGATTACCTGCTTACCAAAATAGAAAAGACGATTGATGAGAAAGACGCCGGGATATGGGAGTTCCGTAATATGGCCAACATTCACTGTTACAGCAACCTTTTCCAGTGGGCCGGGGCCAATGCAGCGGAGAAGATGGCGCGTACTATCGAGCATAAAGCTTTGACAAAAAAGGCCATTTCATTAAAAAAACGTGCTGCAAAACACATCGAAAGCTGTTATGATGCGAAAAGAAAAGTATATACCAATTCGGCGGGCAACCCTAACCTTGATGCCAGTACATTGCAGCTTATCATGATGAATTACCTGGATCCTGCGTCAAAACGGGCAAAGGATCATCTGGCTGCACTAGAGAAAGAGTTAAAAGCATCTAATGGATTATTCTACAGGTATTTATACAAAGATGATTTTGGTAAACCGCAAGCTACTTTCCTAATCTGCGCCTTTTGGTATGTAGAGGCCTTGGCAACAGTTGGACGCATTGATGATGCATTGAAAGAATTTGAAAACCTATTGCAATTTTCTAATCACCTGTTACTTTTTAGCGAAGATGTAGATGAAAATGACGGCAGCCAATGGGGTAATTTTCCGCAGGCGTATAGCCATGTGGGGTTGATGAATGCGGCTTACCGCATAGCGATGAAACTGGACAGGCCGATTTTTCTTTAAGGATGAAGGCGTGGTGTTGTCTTAATTTGCATTTGGTCGCCCAAAGAACAATCTATATCCATCTGCGTCATCAATTTCAAAGCCGAGTAAATTATCGCTATTAACCATAAGTGATTGATGAAAAGCAATATCTTTTGAGCTATATTCCTCAAATAAAGCTTGCGGGTCATCCACAGAAATATAGGCATCCCAACGAGCCCATTCGTGGCGGGTATGATTCGGAATAGGTTTTATTTCCGGAGTAATTGCTTTAAGATTGATCCAAACGCCGTCGCGACCCACGATGGCAAAATAAGGATCACCTTCGGGGCCTATAAATTGGATATCAAAACCCAACTTATCTACATAAAATGTAACTGAAGTTTGCAGGTTTTCGATGATAAAAAAAGGCGCAATGAAGTTAAGGCTGGCCATATTGCATGTCATTAGTCACTAGTCATTCGATTATGCAATTTAACACTCTTAAAACTAATGACCAATGACCAAAAAAGTCTATCCATGTTTTACAAAGCTATTTTCGGCAAGTGTTTTCAATAATCTGCGCGCTTCAAATGGTGTGCGCAGGTAGAACTTCGCCGCAGAAACGTTACTTCCTATTTTTATAGTGATGGCACTATCGGGTAATGCTTTGAATATATCTTCGTCGGTATAATCATCCCCCAAAGCCATGACGAAATCATATTTATCGCCATCCACCATAGTTAAAGCTGCCTTGCCTTTGTTGATCTCCATATTCTTTACTTCGACTACCTTGTCGCCAGGCAATAGCTGCAGGCCTTTATCATTGGTGATATACTTAAGGGTATTCATTAATTCATTCGCCCTTAATTCGCCCAAACCTTTTTGTGCTTTACGATAGTGCCAAACCAATGAATATGATTTTTCTTCAATAAATGTACCTGGTGTGCGGTCAACATAGGTTTCCAGTACCGGGAAAATATCATGTTTCCATTGTGCCGAAAGCCCCGGAAGTTTATGCCAGCCGGAATGCTGTTTTTTAAACCAGGCGCCATGTTCAGCTATCAGGTCTATGTTATGGTCGGCAAACCATTCGCCCAGGATATCGTGTTTACGGCCGCTGATCAACACAACATGATTTGCCGGGTCTTCTGTCAATTGGTTGATTATGGTATACAGGTCTTCGTCTGGAACTGCCTGATCGATAACCGGTTTAAAATCGACTAATGTACCATCATAATCTAAGAATATGATCCGCTTTTGCGTTTTGGTGTAACGACTAATAATAGATTGTTCGGTAGCCGAACCTATGTAACGTGTCAACATGGAGCGCTGTAATTGCTTCACTTCATTCAGCTTATCCATAAATATTTTTACCCAATGCGACACATTGAATTTGGAAACCATTTGCCGCATCTGCACCATACGTTTTCTCTGCTCCTCAACAGGCATATTGATGGCCTGTATAAGCGTTTGCGCTACCTCGACGGTGTTATTAGGATTAACAATAAGTGCGTCTATCAATTCTTTTGACGCTCCTGCCATTTCGCTCAAAACAAGTACGCCATCATTGTTTACGCGACTGGCCACGTATTCCTTGCTCACCAAATTCATACCGTCACGCATTGGCGTTACGAGGCAGACATCCGCACTAAAATACAAAGCCGACAGCATTTCTATTGGCATTGAACGATAATAATAATGGATGGGCACCCAATCCATTGTACGATATACAGAATTGATTGTGCCTACTCTCTTATCTATCTGGTCTCGCAGCTGTGCATATTGCGGGACAGTATCGCGGGATGGTACGACAACCATGTATAACGCAATCTTTTCACGGTATTGGGGGTAATGTTCTAAAATGTATTCAAACACCTGGAGCCGTTGCAGGATACCTTTACTGTAATCAAGCCTGTCGATAGTAACAATAAGCTTAGTATTTTTAAAAGTATCATGAATTAGCTTGATATCTTTTTTTACTTCAGGATCGTGGGTTAATGCGGCATATTTTTTATCATCAATACCCATCGGGAACGATTCGGCAACCACAGAGCGTTCACCATCGGTGATGATATTGGCCGATGATGTCACCGGTAATATCCTGGTAGATGCGTTGATAAAATGGCGTACATCGTCAAAAGTGTGGAAGCCAACCAGGTCGGCACCTAAAAGGCCGTTCATCAATTCAGCACGCCAGGGTATCAGTCTGAACATCTCATAAGATGGGAATGGGATATGCAGAAAGAAACCTATTGAAAGATCGGGGCTTTCCTTTCTTATAAGGCTTGGTAATAGCATTAACTGGTAATCATGAACCCAAATGGTATCTCCGGGCTTTGCGATATTCAATACAGCCTGCTTAAATTTGTCGTTTACCTGCTGGTAAAACTCCCAGTTCGATTCTTTATAGTTGGCATAGGTTGAGGCATAATAGTGAAAAACAGGCCAAAGCACTTCATTTGAAAAGCCTTCGTAATATTCGCTGATTTCTTCCTGTGACAGAAATACAGGTAGTAAGCTTTGCTCCTTTAACTGTTTGGTGATCTTTTTCTGAACGGCATCATCAGTAATTTCAAGTCCGGGCCATCCTATCCATATATTGTCACCTTGTTTATAGATAGATCCCAGGCCGGTTGCTAATCCACCCTCACTTGGTAACAGCGCGTATTCGCCATTATTTTCCTGGATCTTTACCGGCAGCCGGTTTGAAACAATTATGGTTTTAGGCATATCAAGAGTTTTTTTATCCTTTATAAATGCCTGAGGGGTATAAGTTGTTTTAATTATTCTGCGTAAAAAGCATAAAAAAAGCCGCTCCGAGGTATCGGGCGGCTTTTTTAGCAACAATTTTACAATTACTTAACTTGTTTGTAAAATGCAATGTGTGCGTCAGAAGTAATTTTTACTAATACTTCTTTAGTGTCGTTTTTTAGGTCAACAAAGTATGCAGTTTCATCAGCATCAGGGTTTAACTCAGTGTTGTTTTGGATAACGATCACTTCATTAACATTGTAACCTTTGTAGTTTTCGTTGATTTCTTTCAAAGCTTTAGCAGGAATAGCTTTAGCATCAACATCCTGGGTTAAAGCAACGAATTCGCCACTCAGGTTGTAGAAAGCAGTTTTCTTAACGTTATCAGCAACGAAGTCAGCTTTCTGGAAAGAACCATTAACAGTCCAAACTACATTAGTAGCATCAGCAAAATCAGCATTGAACTGGTTTAAAACTGTGTAAGAAACATTCACATCAGCTTTATCTTTTTTGGTGCCATCGGCAAATACGCTTGCGCTAAACAAAGTAGCGATTGCAGCGGTTATAAATAATTTTTTCATTGTCTTAAATTTTAAATCCGCAACAAAAATACACTGTAGTTGCTAAATTTTAAAATATTAGGTAACTTTTATAATTATTTTATAAAGTTAGGGGTGTTTTTTGTTTTTTCGTAAAATAGAAGCGAATACTTAGTGTGTTTTTTACATTATGGCAAAGATTTTTGAGAATACTTAGTGTATTTTATACAATAAGTAAATTTTTTAACAATTTCCTTGCAATTTGATGACAAACAGCAGTTTTTGATAATAAATAATTTACAAAAGCACTTATCTATTATCGGCAAATTGAGGACAAACACGCAATATATTGCCAAAAATATGATATAGATAATAAATCAGTCCCTTTTTAAAGCTTATTTACCAGCGTCTCTTGTTGGTGTTGTCACCAGCAAAAATTGGTTTACGGGCATTTCTGCTCCAAAAAGTGATTCGCGGTTTGTTGGTGACAACACCGACAAAGGCGGAAAGAGCACAACAAAAGCGGGAGTTTTGATAATAGAGCATTACAAACTGCTCAACCATTATCCGCAAAACCCGGATACAATGTCATTCCTCCATCCATAAATATGGTAGTGCCGGTAATATAATCGGCTTCGTCAGATGCCAGCCAGGCGGCCAGCTTACCGATGTCTTCTGTCACCCCTGGTCGATTATAAGGTATTAGAGTAAGTAGCTTTTTCAAAGCTTCCGGAGAGCTCCATGCAGCCTGGTTAATATGTGTCTCAATAGCCCCCGGCCCGATGCTTACCACCCGTATTTTATGCGGAGCCAGTTCCTGGGCCATGCTTTTCATCAGCATCATTACGCCTCCTTTGCTGGCAGCATAATTCACATGGCCTCCCCAAGGGATCACTTCGTGCACACTGCTCATACAAATGATCTTACCCGCTGCCTTGCTCCTGCCTTCAACTACTCCTCTTCTGATAAACTCTTTAGCCGCTTCACGAGCACAAAGGAATTGGCCGGTTAGGTTGATGCTGATCACTGTATTCCATTGTTCCAGCGTCATATCCACAAACTTTGAATCGCGCTGCAACCCGGCATTATTTACCAGTATATCAACAGTGCCATATTGTTGAAACGTTTCGGCAAACATAGCTTTTACTTCGTCCTCTTTACTCACATCGGCATGAATAGCATAGGCTTCACCACCGGCAGCTTTTATTTCATCGACAGTTAACTGGGCTACCTCATGCGCGTCAACATGATTAATAATCACTTTTGCTCCGGCTTTAGCCAGTTCTAATGATACGCCTTGGCCGATTCCGCTGTCGGCACCTGTAACTAATGCTATTTGTCCTTGTAATGAGTATGAATTCATAATGTACCTGCTTTGCTATAAATATAGCAAACGCAAGTTGCAGATTTGGTTTTTAAGAAAATATAAAGACACGATTAAGGGATTTGTGGGATTGTTTAGATTTCGATCATTGATTTAAAGAAAAAGGGCCAGATTTAATCCAGTGATGGTCGGAAGAATATTCCGGCCATTTATTATGTTTTAAAGAGCAAGCCTGGATCGCCGCCACATTGTACAACGATAAGGGCTATTGCCAAATCTCTTACTTCCATTGCAAAGCGCCTTTTGGCGGTTTTATA
>NZ_DATCRU010000113.1:0-53237 GCF_036568825.1 Mucilaginibacter sp.
AACAAGGTATTTGGCTGAGGCTCCTCAATAATTTTGAGTAGTGAGTTACCTTCCTTATCCAAATATTCAGGCAGCCAAAGAATCAATATTTTATATTCCGATTCAAATGGCTTAAAGCTTAATTTCTTGATGATCTGGTGGCACTCGGCAATGTTAATGTTGGCCTGCTTATTTTCGGCATCCAGGTAACTGCGCCAGATATCCAGGCTCAGATAGGGATTAGCCAAAAGAGCTTCGCGCCATTGTTCGATAAAAGTGAGCGCCGTATCATTCTTGTCCTTCGCGAAGAACGGATATGAAAAATGCAGATCGGGGTGCATCAGTTTCTGATACTTGCGGCAGGAAGCGCAAACTCCGCAGGAATCATCCGGCTGACGGTCCTCGCAGGATAAATATTGTGCATAAGCAACAGCAAGCGCCAGGCTCCCGGAACCTTCTGGTCCTAGGAATAACTGTGCATGGCTCACCCGGTTATCTTTCACCGTGTTAATAAGCCTTTGCTTAACAGCCTGTTGCCCCGCTATGTGTTTAAACTGCATTTGGTGCAAGGTAATAATTAGATATGAGATGTGAGATATGAGATGTGAGACAGCCTGCAATTTCTTTAGCATTTTTACACTAAGTAGTTCCTGCAGACTCTATAACTATTATCTTTGAACATGCTCTCATATCTCACATCTCATATCTCACATCTCCAATGAGAGTAATGGCCTTCGATTACGGTACCAAGCGCATCGGCATCGCGGTGACTGACCCCATGCAGATCATCGCAACGGGATTAGATACTATACATCCGAAAGATATTATCGATTACCTGAAAAAATATCTCCAAACCGAACAGGTTGAGCGTTTCGTAGTAGGCGAGCCAAAGCAGATGGATAATACCCCTTCGCAATCAGCTATCCATGTAAAAGGTTTCGTAAATCTTCTCAAAAAAACTTTTCCTGATATCCCTATTGAAATGCTGGATGAACGTTTTACTTCGAAGATGGCATCGGCTGCTATTGCTCAAAGCGGCATGAGAAAAAAAGCGAGGCAAAGTAAGGAATTGGTGGATGCTGTGTCTGCAGTGATATTACTCCAATCCTGGATGGAGAGGAAACTATTTTAGTAGACGGATAAAGGAGGCTCCCATGGAGCCCGTTTCATCTGTTTGCTTTTTCTATAAACAGGAAGCTCCTAACGGAGCAAACATGGCCATGATTTATAAAACTCCGTAGGAGTACCCTGTTTATAGCAATAATGCAGATAGCAATCGGCTCCGTAGGCGCCTCCTCTTTAAAAGCGATTTTCCTACCAGGATAAGCGCAAAATTTCCATTAAATTAAATTTTCTTACCTTTGCCGCAATGGAGATCCTACCTCATGACCTTCAGCTCTACCTGGAAGATCATTGCGACGCGGAACCCGCGGCTTTGCAAAAGATCAACCGTGATACCTATTTAAAGGTGTTGCGGCCCCATATGTTGTCGGGCCATTACCAGGGCAGACTGTTAAGCATGCTGAGCAAAATGATGCAGCCGAAGCGTATCTTAGAAATAGGAACGTTTACAGGCTATGCCACTATTTGTCTTGCTGAAGGACTAACAGAAGACGGTATCATCCACACCATTGAAGTGAACCGTGAGCTGGAAGAGATGCTCGCCCAACACTTTAAATCCACAGATGTGGATAAAAAAATACAGCTACACTTCGGCCAGGCGGCCGAGATTATCGTAGAAATGGAAGAAAATAATTTTGATATTGTTTTTATTGATGCAGATAAAAAGAATAATTTAAACTATTTTCAGTTAATATTTGACAAAGTAAGGTCAGGCGGACTAATTATAATTGATAATGTTCTGTGGAAAGGGAAGGTTTACGGCAACGAAGACGATGCCGATACCAGATCGATCCGCGAGCTTAATGATGTGATTGCCGGCGATACACGGGTTGAAAAACTAATTCTCCCGGTTCGTGATGGAATCATGCTCATTAGAAAAAAGTAGATTATGAAGAAACTATTACTGATTACAGCCCTAATTGTGTCAACTTTGGTTGCTTCGGCCCAAAACACTTCACAATCCTATATCGAGAAATTTAAGGATAATGCCGTGCGTATTATGCATGAAACCGGCGTTCCGGCAAGCATTGTATTGGCTGTAGCCATGCACGAGTCAGGTTGTGGCAACAGCAAAATAGCCAGGAACCTGAACAACCAGTTCGGTGTAAAAGGCTATGACGCACACACGTATACTTACGACAATAAGAAAGTACGTACCTACTATAAAAAGTATACTTCGGTGATGGAGTCCTTCCAGGATTTTGCCCGTATCATGACAGAGCGTAAGCAATTCAGCCACCTGGCCGAAACGCTTACTCATTACGATTATACCTCTTGGGCAAAAGGCATCCAAAGAAGCGGCTATTGCAGCAGCCACAAGTGGTCGGCCCAGGTATTGGCTATTATTCGCAAGTACAATCTGAACGCTTATGATGAAAATCCTGAGGATCAGAAGCAATTAGCAGAAACTAAGCAATAATTTTATTTTAAAATCTTAAGTTTGGCATAGATTATTTTATACCATTGGTTAAGATTTGTTGCTTATGCGAAAAACCACACTTTTCATTTCTATAGTTCTTTCTGCAGTAATATTTAGCTCCTGCTCTGTTCATAATGGCCTTATCAGCAACCACGAGGCGCGACGGAACAACGCCATCGTCCAAAGAGACAACCGAGAAGGAATTAAAAATTATACACCCTATACTTCGCTAACTTATATCGATCATTTTAAAACAATCGCCATACAAGAGATGAACCTGTACGGCATCCCGGCAAGTATCACACTCGCTCAGGGCTTGTTTGAATCAGGAAGCGGGAATGGCGAACTAGCGAGAGTAGCAAACAACCATTTCGGAATCAAATGCACCAGCGACTGGAAAGGTAAAAGCTATTATAAGGATGATGATGCGCATAACGATTGCTTCAGGGTGTATGATAAGCCCGAGGATTCTTTCCGCGATCACTCTGAATTTTTAAAGCGCCCGCGTTATGCCAAGCTTTTCCAACTGGATAAAAACGATTATGTGGGTTGGGCCAAAGGTTTAAAAGACGCAGGCTATGCAACCAATCCAAATTATCCGAATCTGCTCATCAATATCATTCAGAAGTATAACCTGACCCAATACGATAGTCCTGAAACCGAGCCACAAAAAGAGAATCGTGAAAACCGTGTGTTGACCCAAATACAAGATAACACAATTGTTGCAAAGCAGGATTCGGCCGTACAAACCGATACGACCAATAAATTGTACACGGTAGTTACCGGCGACACACTATATTCTATTTCGCGGCGTTTTGGCATAACTGTTGAAGATCTGAAAGCGTTAAACAGCCTTCAGGACAACAACATTAAGATTGGCCAGAAGCTGGTTGTAGTGAAATAGTGATGTTAATTTTTGTTAAATTGTGGCATGAAGCACAGCCAGAAGCTTAATTTTAAACCTGGAATGAAATTTTGGCTGCTATTAATTTTTTGCGGATTGTTTTTCAGGGCCAATGCCCAGGATAAGCAACCGGTAGTCAATTATAAAAATCCGCTTGAAGGGGTGGTTTATGATAATGATACCAAGGAGCGCATCGCCCGCACTAACATCATGAACCTTACTTCAGGAGAATCCTTCTATAATAACCTGAAAGGTGAATTTAAGATCGATGCCAAACCCGGCGACAAATTAGTTTTTCTAAAACTTGATTACCTGGCCGATACGCTTACCGTTAAGGATAACTCTAACCTGATTATCTCATTAAAACGCATAGCCATCCCATTAAGACAAGTGGATATAAAGGATACATTGGTTACACCATTACAACGCCTGCAGGCAACCAGGAAAAGCTTTAATAAAGCATATGGGTCAAGCGCTTATGATGGCATTCTCAGTACACCTCCAGGTGGCGGTGCTGGTATAAGTATTGACGCTTTATGGAATTCACTGAGCCGTTCCGGAAGAAATGCTAAACATTTGCAGGGAATTATAGAGGAGGATTACCAGCAAAATGTGATCGACTATCGTTTCAACCATTCCTATGTTGCCAATATTACCAAACTGAAGGATCCCGATCTGACAGATTTTATGAGGCATTACCGTCCAGGATACTTTATAGTTACAACTGCAACTGAGTACGAATTCATTACTTATATCCGCAACAGCCTGAAAAGGTATCTGCGCAATAAAAGGCTTTACTACCCGCAACAGCCTTTAAATGTAAATAAGCCTGCTACCAAACCCGAGTAAAACGGTGTCACGATGTTGATGTATGGCAATAAACATTTGAGATTTATTGTTATATATCCGAATCCATTTTAAAACAAAGTTGTTTTTGCTTTAATTTGCGTCACTATGTCAAAAATAGGTCTTGGGTTACTTCTGCTTCTGTTTCCGTTCTCTATCGCTTTCGCGCAAAACACCGACACCCTAAAAGTAGACACCAATTTGCTCAATAAATACCGCCTGGAGCCTCGCCAAAATGCACTGCCGATTCGTGTAAGGCCATTGCAGATAAGTCAGGAACAAATTCCCGTGCAATTACTGGATTATAAAGTAAGCTACTGGCGTAAGACCGTTGTTTTTGGGTTGAACTTTAACCAATCGGCATTTACCAGCAACTGGAGCGCGGGTGGTGTGAGTTCATTAGCGCTTGGAACCAATTTTGACTTTAAGACAGAATACAACAAATCTCCGCTAGATTATACCACCGAATTGAACTTGCAATATGGTGTAGCAAAAAATAAAGGTCAAACACAACGTAAAACCAACGACCGTATATTTTTGGATAATAAGATCGCATCCCAATTATCCAAACACTGGTATTTATTTGGTTCAGTAAGTTTTGAATCTCAGTTTGCGCCGGGGTACACTTACACCGATGCGGCAGGTAATGAAGTTGACAATGGCCTGTTGATATCAAATTTCATGTCGCCGGGTTATTTTACTGAGTCGTTGGGTTTTGAGTACAAGCCTGTAAAATATTTTGATCTGCGGCTAGGAACAGGAACAGCAAAGCAAACTTTTGTGGTTGATACGACTATCCACCGCAACCAACCCGACAACTATGGGGTGTTAGTTGATCATACCTTCCTTAACCAGTTAGCATTCCAAATGGTAGCGGCTATTGATAAGGACCTGATGCCGAATCTGCATATAAATGCACGTTACGCCCTGTTTATACCTTACCAACAGGCATTGGCTTATACCACACATCGTTTAGACGCTACCCTGACAGCTAAAGTAAATCGCCTCATCAATGTGACCATGAACGGCACTTTCCTTTATGATAAAAACACATCCAACCGGGCACAGGGGACGGAGGGCTTGGCTATGGGGGTGACGTATACGTTTCCGTAGTTAATTTAACAGCCTGATCAGGATATGTTTAGATAGATAAAACCCTTATCTTGTAGTATAAATCTTAAACCTATGCTAGCCCATCCAACCAAATTTGCTGCTACCCTGATCTTTTTATTTTCAACGGCGTTGTGTTCCGCTCAATCTGTTATTGTACCCAATGGAACGAGGCTGCCTGGAGATACCATCGTCAAAAACCAGCTGATCAATTCGCTAAACGGATTCCTCGCCCAAAAAGAACGACCCGCTAAGGAGAATCAATTTGTTTTAAAAGAACATCTATCAGAAACTGCCGCCCTGTTGGATGAAATGAAAGGTATAGAACACAGCCCCAAAGCAAACGATTTCTATAAACCGTATTTATTGAGCGCCGTAAAGCTCGATGATGATCATTTTATAATTCAGTTATCCTACCAGGGGGTTAATGATAATATGCCCGTCTTACAGGCCAGCTTTAAACTGATTGCTGAAAAACAAGCAGACAAGTTCTATTTTTCTTCTACTCTAAAGCGAAATACGATTTCATGGAAATCAAAGAAGAGCAAAAACATCACCTGCTTTTACAAGGACATGCTTAATGATGAGGATATTAAAGCCTGTGTCGAAAAATCGGAGTTTTATGACAAGAAGCTAAATATACCTGTTTTGCCTACTCTGATCTATTATTGTGATAATTTCCCCGAGGTTCTGCAAATAATAGGGATTGACTACTATGCGCTCTACAACGGAATAAAAGATGATCTGCTTACTACTGACGAAAATGGCATTCACCTGGTTATTAATGGATGGAATTCAGAAAAGCATCGTTTTGATCCGCATGACATGTGGCACGATAAGTTGAGAATGGTGATGAATAATGATGTGATCAACCGCCCGGTTGACGAAGGCTGCGCCTACTTATATGGTGGCAGCTGGGGATATGACTGGCCGGAGATCATAGCTAAATTCAAAAAATATGCGACAGAAAACCCAAATGCTGATTGGCTGAATTTATACATCGACAGCAAAAATTTTGAAGAAGGTGAAAAACCACTTCGCATACCGTACATGCTGAACGCGCTGATCGCCCGGAAAATTGAAAAGGAAAAAGGGTTTTCGCCGGTGATGGAATTGCTGGCTTGCGGCAAACGTGAAAAAGGGGACGACAACTACTTTAAAGCCTTAGAAAAAATAAGCGGAATATCGAAGGCCAATTTTAATGCATCGATGTTGGAGCTCATCAAATCGGCTAAATAAATCAGAATACCTCTTTTTGACTTTCAACGGAGTAGGAATTGCTTCAAAATCTTAACTTTGCATCCTCAATTTAAAGATTAAAGTATTTTATACTCATGTTTGAAAATCTTTCGGATAAACTCGACAGGGCGTTCAAAGTCCTGAAGGGTCAAGGAACTATTACCGAGATCAACGTGGCCGAAACCATGAAGGAGATCCGCAAGGCCCTTCTGGACGCCGACGTTAACTATAAAACTGCCAAAACCTTTACCGATGAGGTAAGGCAAAAAGCCATCGGTCAGAATGTATTGACCTCTATTTCCCCAGGTCAGTTGCTCACCAAGATCATGAATGATGAGCTGACCGAACTGATGGGTGGCAGCACTTCTGATCTGAATTTCCCGGCTACGCCGACTGTGATATTAATTGCTGGTTTGAACGGTGCCGGTAAAACCACCTTCAGCGGTAAGTTGGCAAACTTTCTAAAATCACAAAAAAATAAAAAGCCTTTGCTGGTAGCCGGCGACGTGTACCGCCCTGCGGCTATTGAGCAATTGAAAGTTTTAGGCGAGCAGATCGGTATCCCGGTTTATGCCAACCTGGAATCAAAAGACCCTATTGCAATTGCCAAAGAAGGTGTTGCTCAGGCCAAGCAAAACGGCAATAACGTAGTGATTGTGGATACCGCCGGGCGTTTGTCGATCGACGAGGCCATGATGAAGGAAATTGAGCAGGTAAAAGCTGCTGTAAATCCACACGAGATTTTGTTCGTGGTGGATTCCATGACCGGCCAGGATGCGGTGAATACGGCCAAAGTGTTCAACGATCGCCTCGACTTTTCGGGCGTTGTTTTAACCAAACTGGATGGCGATACCCGTGGTGGTGCGGCGCTATCGATCAAATCGGTAGTGAATAAGCCGATCAAGTTCATCGGTACAGGTGAGAAGATGGAAGCGCTGGATGTGTTCCACCCTGACCGTATGGCTTCGCGTATCCTGGGCATGGGCGACGTGGTTTCGCTGGTTGAACGCGCGCAACAGCAGTTCGACGAGAAAGAAGCTGCCGAACTACAAAAGAAGATCCGCAAAAACAAGTTCGACTTTAACGACTTCTACAGCCAGATACAGCAGATCAAGAAGATGGGTAACATGAAGGACCTGATGGGCATGATACCCGGCGTTGGCAAGATGATGAAGGATGTGGAGGTGGATGATAACGCTTTCAAAAATATCGAGTCGATCATCCTATCGATGACACCATTTGAAAAAGAAAATCCGGATTCTATCAACCAAAGCCGCCGTATGCGTATTGCCAAAGGTTCAGGTACCAATCTGCAGGAAGTAAACCGCCTTATCAAGCAGTTTGAAGACATGCGTAAAGTGATGAAGCAGATGAGCAACCCGGCGGCAATGGCAAGTATGATGAGAAGAATGCCGAGGTGATTTCGGAAGTCGGAAGTTCGATTTCGGAATTATATACTAAAATAACTTAAGAGCGGCCTGGGCCGCTTTTTTGTTTAAATACTGTTTATATTTAGAACATGAAACTAATCTTATCACTAATTGGATTAATAATTATTTCAGGAAATGCTTTTGGACAAACTGTCAGAAGATTAAAAGATGAAGATGATACCAGAGAAATATACTATGTTTTAAAATCGGACAAAACTATCAAGGAAGGCCTGTATGTTAAAAAAATGATATTTGGCGATACAATATGTAAAGGGTTTTATAAAAACAATTTAAAAGATAGTTTATGGAAATTTTATTACTATTCTCACATTCGTAGAATTGGGAATTACAAGAATGGCAAAAAGATAGGTATTTGGACCACCTATCATGAGAATGGCGATGTCGAAACAGAATATGACTACGATAACAATAGACTGTTATTGCATAAGTTATTTTCGCCTGAAGATGAAACTTGGAGAGTGATTACTGGTAAAGATACAATCGTAACCTTGTTAAGAGATCCGCCTATTAATTTAAATGGGGAATATGATTATGGAGAAATATTGCAGAGAAATTTTAATAATCGTAGATATACAAAGGACTTTATTAGAGAAGCAAAAGGTAAAGTAATAGCCTCATTTACAATAGATACGATTGGTAAGGTAATTAATTACAAAATTAAAAAGGGAATAAATAGCAAGGTAGACGCTGAAGTATTACGCGTGATCAAATTATTTGATACCGAGTGGCTGCCAGCTGTTGAAAAAAAGAAACCTATTGCTGTCGAATATGAACTTCAAGTAATCTTCGCCGGAAAGCCCGAATAGATCAAATATGTTAAAACTTCTATTTTCATTAGGATCATTTTTTTTAATATTTAATGTATGGGGTCAGTCTCCGGGTTCAGTTATCGACGTACAGCATTATGGCTTCAACATCCAACTGAATGATAAAAACGATACCATCAAAGGGCAGGCAGAAATTAGCCTGCGTTATCTGAAAGATGCCGGATCGTTCCGGATCAACCTGGTAAAGCAAAAAACGAACGGAAAAGGAATGCTGGTTAGCGAGATAACGGAAAATGGCAAGTCCATATCCTTCCAGCAAAATTCTGACGATGTAGTTATTATTGATCAGGCAAAAACAGGATCAGAGCATACTTATATTATTACTTATAGCGGCATCCCCGCTGATGGGTTGATTATTTCCACCAATAAATTCGGACACCGCACATTTTTTGGGGACAACTGGCCCAACCGCGCCCACAATTGGCTCCCATGTGTGGACGAGCCCGCTGATAAGGCGACCGTAGATTTTATGGTAACTGCTCCTGATCATTACCAGGTTGTATCGAACGGGTTAAAGGTTGATGAAAAGGCGTTGCCGGATAACATGAAATTGACCCATTGGAGCGAAAAAGCCGAGTGCCCTACTAAAGTGATGGTGATTGGCGTTGCCGATTTTGCCATAGATCATACCGGCGATGTAAATGGTATCCCGGTTTATACCTATGTCTTCCCGGAGAATAAAGACAAAGGCTTTGAGAGTTATGCTGTAGCTAAAGAGATACTGGCTTATTATATGGATAAAGTTGGTCCGTATGCTTTTGAAAAACTGGCCAATGTGCAATCAAAAACCATATTCGGCGGTATGGAGAATTCAAGCTGTATTTTTTATTTCGAAGGATCAGTTGGTGACAGAGGTATTGAAGAGTTAATGGCGCACGAGATAGCTCACCAATGGTTTGGTGATGCAGCGAGCGAGACCGACTTCAGTCAATTATGGCTGAGTGAAGGTTTTGCCACCTATATGACCAACGTTTACCTGGAACATAAATACGGCGTAGATACTTTAAAGCAGCGCTTAAAAGCCGACCGCGAAACTGTTTTTGATTTTGAGAGGAAAAGAAAAACGCCTGTGGTGGATACCACCGTTCACAATAATTACATGGTGCTGCTGAATGCCAATAGCTATCAGAAAGGTGGCTGGATACTGCACATGCTCCGTCGTAAATTGGGCGACGAGGCTTATTGGAAAGGCATCCGTGCTTACTATAAAAAATACGACGGTAAAAACACCAATACCGAAAACCTGCGCGCCGAACTGGAAGCTGCAAGCGGACAAAATCTGCAGCAATTTTTTAAACAATGGATTTATACTGCGGGTGCTCCTCACTTGAAATATGGATGGTTGTATGATGAGAAAAAGAAAATCTTGAATATAACTATAGTTCAAGAGCAAATTCACCCTTCCGAGCTTCCGCTTCAAATTGGGATAGGCAGTAAAACGCAAACACTTGAATTAAAAAATAAAATCTCTCATTTTGAGATACCAATTGCTTTAAAACCAAAGCAAGTTTTGATTGATCCCAATGTTAATTTATTGGCACAATTTAAACAAGCCAACTATGTTCAAATTGCTCTAGAAAACCAAAGTCCGATGTAATTTAGTTCTGTATTGTGACAGTATTTTTAAATATTGTTTTGTTAAATAAAATATTTCAAAATAATATACTTTTATTTAAATATAGGCGTTATAACACTAAACCAAATAAATCACAAGCAAATATCTTCCCCTATAGGTATTTGTAAGCCGTTAACCTTTAATCATTTATAGCTATGATCAGGACTTATCAATCCATTTATGTATCGTCTTACAGGTGGATATTCAGGAATTTCGGCCAGGGCAAATTATCCCAAATCAAATCATTGTTTAATGTGAGCTTTTTGTTGATCATCGCGCTGACAACAGCTATGCTTTTGGGTCAGTTAATATTACGATCGCAGTGGATAGCGGCGGGTCTTGGTATAGATCTGGTTATTTTGTTTGGGGCGGCGTTTTTTATGCTGTTTAACTACATGGTGCTTTTAAATAACCGCTGGTTAACCCGGTTGAATACCAGCCTGGCTCATATCAGCGGTCATAATATGAACAGGATATCGGTTATCGTACTCGTAAACGTGATCATAATTTGTAGCTTTATGCTGTTCACAGCAGTATAAATGAGCCTATCGAATATTGATTTTCAAACCATTAATTGGTCCGAAATTGTAAAGACCATCCATCCCGGCGAAACCGGAGAAGCCACATGGCAAACCATGCAATTCCCCGGGCTGCGCATCAGGATAGTAAACTATTCGGCAGGTTATCTGGCCGACCATTGGTGTCAAAAAGGTCATATCGTGCATTGTTTAGAAGGTGAATTTGTAAGCGAGTTGGAGAGCGGCGAGGAATTCACTTTAACTGCCGGTATGACCTATATTGTTTCTGACGGCCTGAGCAGCCATCGCTCAGTTTCTAAAAACGGGGTGAAGCTGCTCATCATCGATGGCGACTTCTTAGCCTCGAACATCTAATTTTTCCTTCCCTCGCAAAAATTCTATATCTTTCGCATAGAATAAACTTTATCCATTGTGTTAGTCAAAACTTTCGGGAGCGCGGTTTATGGCATAGAGGCCAGTACAATAACCGTTGAAGTAAATATAAGTGGCGGAGCCAAACCATTCTATTTGATTGTTGGCCTGCCTGATAATGCTGTGCGCGAATCTATGCAGCGTATCGAAGCCGCCCTGCAAACCAATAATTTCCGGATGCCCCGGCAAAAAATAATAGTAAACATGGCCCCGGCAGATATCCGCAAGGAAGGCTCGGCATATGATCTTCCCATAGCCCTCGGTATATTAGCTGGTTCCGGTCAGGTAATTAGTGAAAATCTGGAGAAATACATTATCATGGGCGAGCTTTCGCTCGACGGAAGTTTGCAGCCGATAAAAGGAGCTTTACCTATAGCTATTCAGGCAAGAAAAGAAGGGTTTAAAGGATTTATCCTGCCAAAACAAAATGCCCGTGAAGCTGCCATCGTAAATGACCTGGAAGTATACGGTGTAGAAAGCATCAGCGAAGTAGCCGGTTTTTTAAATGGAGATATACAGCTAGCTCCCGAAATAGTAAATACCCGCGAGGAATTCTTTAACAGCCTGAACAACTACGACAGCGATTTCAGCGATGTAAAAGGACAGGAGAATATCAAGCGTGCATTGGAAATATCCGCCGCAGGCGGGCATAATGTGATCCTGATCGGTCCTCCGGGTGCGGGAAAGACCATGCTTGCAAGGCGTTTACCATCCATACTACCACCATTGAGCCTGAACGAATCGCTGGAAACCACCAAGATACATTCGGTAGCGGGTAAGATGGCCGCTACGGATGCGTTGGTAACGGTGAGGCCGTTTCGTTCGCCCCACCATACGATTAGTGACGTCGCCCTTGTTGGCGGCGGAAGTAACCCTCAGCCTGGTGAAATTTCATTGGCGCATAACGGCGTGTTATTTTTAGATGAATTGCCTGAATTTAAGCGTACAGTGCTTGAAGTAATGAGGCAGCCACTCGAAGAGCGCAGAATAACAGTTTCAAGAGCCAAATTTTCAGTTGATTACCCTGCGAATGTAATGCTGATCGCCAGTATGAACCCGTGCCTTTGCGGTTTTTATAACCACCCTGAAAAGGAGTGTACCTGTCCGCCGGGCGCTGTTCAAAAATATTTGAATAAAATATCCGGACCACTGCTTGACCGTATAGACCTGCATGTGGAAGTAACGCCTGTTAATTTTTCTGAACTATCATCAGATCGGTTAGCAGAAAAGAGCGAAGACATCCGAGAGCGTGTGATCAAAGCCCGCGATATACAAACCGAACGCTTCGGCAACAAACCCGACTTGCATGCCAATGCGCAAATGAGCCCCCAGATGGTGAGGGATATCTGCAAGATAAATACCGCCGGGCAAACTCTTTTACAAAAAGCAATGGAAAAGCTGGGCCTGAGTGCACGGGCATATGATCGTATCCTGAAAGTGTCACGCACTATCGCCGATCTGGCCGGCAGTGAAGAAATAAAACTAGAACATTTGGCTGAGGCTATTCATTTCAGGAGTTTGGATAGAGAAGGATGGGCGGGGTAGTTTTATAGCATTTATTAGATATGAGAGGAGAATTATATGAATTCAAGCTTAGCTGAAATCAGAGCGTCAATTATGCAATTAGCTTTAAAAATTGATGCTCCGGAAGATATTCTTCCAACTTTTGGATATACAAGAGACGGCGGACATGCACATATCGAAATCAACAATGGTAACAGAGTTTATTACGTAGCAATCGAAAGAGGGCAAGAAGTTTATAGATTTGAACCTCAATCCATGGACGAGCTTCTTTATAAAGTATTCGAAAATGCAGCTTGGGTTATTGCGGGGGAATATGAACTTAAAAATAGAATTGCAGGACAGGATTTCAGAAGAATGCTTTTTAAAGAGCAAGAAAGATTGATCGGTATCCTGAATGAGAATTGGGAATTAGAATTGAACAAAAAACATCAGGCGATACTAATAAAACACCCCTTTGATGACCATGGAAGTGAGAGAGCTACATATACTGCACAACTTCGTGCAAGTGGTGAAACCCCAAATGATGCTTGGGATATAGCATGTAAAAAATATCCTTTACCTCATCAATAGCTATAATATAGCACACGCGACACGCGTGCGCTAGCATTTGGGGTTTAAAATCATATGTCAAAGAACTGCATTAGCGTTTTCACAAACAACTATATACAAATTTACGGAAGGCCTCTGGCAAAAGTGGTGACAGCAAAAATGTAGTAAGTTTGAATTTTACAAACAATAGATTGATGTTCGCAAACAGATTGATCCGTTTTCGCCGCATCTTTGTTATGCTATCAAAAACATAACAAAATGAAATTAAGCAACAATAAAATTTTAATCACCGGCGGAGCAACCGGCATTGGCCTGGGACTTACCGAACGATTTATACAGGAAAATAATACGGTTATTATTTGCGGCAGACGGGAGTCGGTTTTAGCAAAGGTCGCCGCTCAATATCCGTCTGTAATTACCAAAGTGTGCGATCTGTCGGACGAGGGACAACGAATAGAACTCTTCAACTGGGTTACCGAAAATCATCCCGACCTGAATGTGCTGGTAAACAATGCAGGCATCCAGAACTGGATAGACATCAGCGATCCGGACTTTTTTCAGCATGCAAAGTCTGAGATTGTCACCAACATTGAAGCTCCGGTTCATTTAATGTCGCTCTTCATCAACCTGAAATCCCTGGATACGATTATGAACGTAACCTCAGGTTTGTCTTTTGCGCCCTTTGCAAAAGTGTCTATCTATTCGGCAACAAAGGCGTTCTTCCGTTCATTTACGCTTTCGGCACGCCATCTCTTAAAGAAGAGAAATATCGAAGTAATAGAATTGATCCCGCCGGCATTAAATACCGATCTGGGTGGCGAAGGCCTGCATAATGCAGCTCCTCCGGTAAGTGATTTCGTCCAATCTGTATTTGAGCAGCTGAAGGACGGAAAAACAGAAGTGACTTTTGGAACCAGCGAAACCAGGGCCAATGCAAGCCAGGAGGAGCTGAGGAATTATTTTAATATGATGAATGCAAATTAAAACTGCTTGATCGGTGACTGTATGATAAATTCCGTACCCACACCGGGTTTGCTTTTTATTTCGATAGTCCCACCCAAAGCTTCGACCTGCGTTTTTACCATGAATAACCCCAGTCCTTTACCGGCCATGCTGGGGTCAAAGCGTTTGTACATACCAAATACATGCCGCCCATGTTTTTCCAGGTCGATGCCTTTGCCGTTGTCTTTAAAGTGAAGCTCTATTTTGTCAGCGAGTTTGCGGCTTTTTACAGAAATCATTGGTGATACACCCGGCTTGCGGTACTTGATACTATTGGAAAGCAGGTTATAAAAAATGCTGTTGATATAGCTGGGGATACAAAAAACCGATTCGACCTCGTCAAAATTATACTCAATCTGAACCTTTTCATTTAAAACGACGTCATGAATACTGGCTTTAAATGACTCGATGATATTATCAAAATAAATAGTCTCCTGTTTAGCATTCAGCATTTCGCGGGCTTGCAGAACCTGGTTAAGATCCTTTATAACCATGTCAATATTTTCGATGGATTGCACCACCCGGTCAAATACTTCCGCCTTTGCTTGATTGTCCAGATCATGATCTCGCAGCATATCTGCGAGGCCGAGAATATTGGCTACCGGGGCACGCAGATTATGCGAAATGATATAGGTAAACTGCTCCAGGTCCTTATCATGCTGAATCAGGTCGGCCGTTATTTTGCCCCGCTCCAATTCTGCATTTTTGGCTGCAGTTATTTCTTTGTTGGCCAAAATGAACCCCCTGTTTTGCCCGTCTCCATCTTTTACATTGAGCCACCGTACATCAAACCACTTCACCAAACCTCCCGGATCGGTATTGCTTATCTCATAAGATATGATTTCGCCTTTGGCAACTTTTTCAAGCGTATTTTTGATAATTGGCCAGCGCTCGGGCGAGAAATAATCCCTTATCGAATTACCCGCAATCAAAGTCTGATCATTCTGCTCCTGTGAGTATTTTTGAGCAAGGTAATTGAAAGACATGATAACAAAGTCCGCATTGAACAGTACATATGCCGTATCTGTATTTTCAAAAATTGCACGCAGATTTCCATCCTGCAAGTCGTTGCTTTCAGTTAGTAATTGGTTATTTATATCCCGTTCGCTCATGGCTTCCTTCTTTACTTTTTATCTGCATTTAAATTAAAAATGCTATAGCAAGCTGGTAATTAAAATTTGAACGTAGGACGACTTAATATTAATGGGATTCAATTTAAAAGAATAGTGATTTTTATAAGGGGTATTAAGATATTTGTTTGACTAATTAGTGTTAAATATACATATTAGATCAAATTAAAAAAACTAAAACATTTGTTACCTGTTTTGGTATAAATACAGTATAGATTGATCCCAAAGGATGGACAAAACCTCTACAAAAAAGATCGTCATTTTTGATGACGATGAGGATATACTTTCAATTTGCAGTTATGTTTTAGAGGAACAGGGCTGGGAGGTTCATGCTTTTACTGATTGTAATAACGTAACGGAAAAAGTTTCGTCAATTTGCCCGGATGTGATCCTGATGGATAACTGGATTCCGGATGCGGGCGGAATTGTTGCTACGCAGGCATTGAAGCATGATGATAAACTAAAGAATATACCCGTAATATATTTCTCGGCAAACAGCGATATTCAATTGCTTGCAAGTAATGCCGGGGCAGAAAGCTACCTGGCTAAACCATTCGATCTGCATCAATTGGAACAGGTTATTAATAGCGTACTGGTAAATAATAATTAGCAATTATTATAAATTTGGTGAAGAGAAAAGACCGATGTAAAAAATTACATCGGCCTTTTCCATTAAATAAACATGAAATTATTCTGCTGAAGCGCTTGGTCCGCCCGGAAGACCTCCGCCGCCATCACCCCTGTTATTTCTTCTGAATTGTCTTTCAGGATTTTGGGTTGGTGTTTTACCCGCAAACTTTTGCAGACGGAGCGTAAAGGTTGCCAGGTAGTATCGTGATAACCTGTTAACATGGGTCTCGGTAAATGAGCTGGGCGTTGAAGCTGATGAAAACCCGGTATTCTGATTAAACAAGTCGAAAGCCGATAAACGGATAGTTGCGCGATGATCTTTCAAAAACCTGCGTTCAACATACATATTCAATATATTCGGGTTGGTTACTTTTCCTAAAGACGAACTATACCCATAATTGACCGCCTTGCTAAAATCATAGCTTACTGTCCAGTCCTTAAAATAATTTTTACCGTTAACACCGATATTCCAGGTACGGGTAAAAGTATTGTTATTCAATGGACTGCTCACCGAATTGTTGGTATGATTAATTGCATAATTAGTCAATACCTGCGCATCGATTATATCTGTAAAATCTACCCTGAAACGAACACCTGGTGTTAACTGGAGGTTTTTGGCAATATTTTTATTTGCGACAGAGTCACCTGCTGCGCTTACATTGGTTAAATAGCTAACACTATTGGTATAGTTCAATGTGTTTGTGAAAATCAATGAGTATTTACGGTTATCCCATGGCTTGGCATAGGTAAAACTTCCGCTAAGATTATAATAGCCATCCGCATTAAGATATTGCGTCAGGATCGCATTGGAAAGTCTCGGATCGCGCGAGTATGTATGCGGATAAGTGATGGTATTGGTAGTAATATCATTGCTTATATCCTGGAAGGCGAAATTGATGAAAAATATATTCCCTGTAGCGAAGCTGAAAGCATTATACCGTATCGAAAAGTTGTTGGTAAACTGAGGCTTCAAATCGGGGTTACCTTGTACCGGGTATGTAGCGTTAGAGAAATCGGTAACAGGCTGCAGTTGCGTAAAACTTGGCGAACTGCTTGATCCGTTGTAATTGACACTAAATGCCTGGCTTCTTGAAAAGTTATAAATGTACCTGGCTGTAGGAATAATATTGAATGTATTGATGTGGGTTTGTATTCCTGTAAGAGGCGAATAGCCGTCTAACGTAGCAGGTTGCGCCGCAATACCCAGGGTGTAGTTATACTTCTTTTCAATGAACCGGTAATTCAAACCAAAACGGTTGGTGGTGAAATTATAATTATAGCGGGTGCTCAATGCGCTGTCATATTGCATAGGGAAAATAGTAACCGTATCAGAAACCTCTGTTGCTTTATCATTTGTTGTATGTGAATGACTGAGCGCGTAATTAAGCTCAAGATAATCACGTTTTCCTATTGGTTCCAGGAATGACAAGGTAGTACCAAATGTAGTGGTCCGGCTATTGGTATTAAGCACCTGGTTTGGCGGAGTATTAGGCTGGCCTTCGGTGTATACGTTTACCACATGCTGGTATTGTGTGCTCGGAGAAGAGCTTATATTAACATTTAAGCTAAAATTGCGTTTATGGTGAAACCGGTGATTATACAAGGCTGTAATACCATATGAAGGCGCATTGGAAGTACTGCTTGTGTATGAATTATATCTGTTATTCTGATCCGGGCTGTTTGGATAATTAAAATTGTTCTGCTCGTTATCAACAGAGCGTGTAGTTGCATAAGTGAACGTCGGAGTTACCTTTAAATAGTTTATTGTATCAGGTTTATATTCCATATTCCAGGTAAAACGCTCATTAAAGTTTTTATCCTTTTCGGCACTGTTTTGATTGTTTGTACTTGGGTTTTGTGCGTTTGTATTTTGCTGGAAGTTAGTACTGTTGGTAGACACGGTATTATCGGCAACGCTGTAACTGCCGTATACCGACAAAGCTTTTCCCCATTGATCACGGAAATTCGCGCCTATTGAATGAGCATCGGTAATACCATTTTGCGTAGTGATCAGGCTGCCTGAATTTTGCGCCCCGCGCGAGGCATTCCCACGGCCGCCGCCTCCTCCGCCGAAACCTCCGCCAAAGCCACCACCTCCGCCACCTCCACCATTGTTGGAGTTGAATGAGAAAGTATTAACATTTGTATTGTTAATGCTTCCCAGCAAAGCCATCTGCTGGTCGCCATTAAAACGGAAAGCATTTAAGCTGAAAAGATAACGGTTATCATCAGGCAGTCCCTGGCTTTTTGGTAGGGCATCTTCACCATCACCGGCTGTTGCCTGGCCAAAATAGCCATAGTTTTTATCCTTGCGGATAGTGATGTTCATGATCTTATCCGGCTCGCCTGTTTTTACACCGGTCAGGTTTGCCTGGTCGCCATAGTCATCGATCATCTGGATGTTTTCTACCACATCGGCAGGAAGGTTCTTGGTAGCGCTTTGCACGTCGCCGCCCATGAAGTCTTTACCGTTGATTCTTACTTTAGTCACCTGCTTGCCTTGCGTGGTAATATTGCCGTTCACATCTACGTCAACACCGGGCAGCTTTTTTATCAGGTCTTCAACCGGTGCATTTTCGCGTACTTTATAAGCGCTGGCTTTATATTCAACAGTATCCTCTTTCAGGGTGACCGGGTTTACGCCAACAATGGTAACTCCTTGCAGCGTATTATTTTCCGGCTTTAAAATTACTGTGCCTAAAGTGGCGGGCTTGGTATCATTATCCAGTGCGAAATGCTTTTTAATGCTTTGATAGCCAATTGATGTTATGGTAAGTATGAGCTTTGTGCCATTAACTGCAGGGAAAACAAATTTTCCGTTTGGGTCAGTAATAGTTACAGTGCTGTCTCCTTTGTCTGATATCAGTTTGACGTTGGCTCCGGGTACACCCAATTTGGTAGAATCTGTTACAGTGCCATGAACTTCCCTTCCGGTTTGTGCATGGACATAAATCGTGGTTAGTAAAGAGAAAATAAAAATTAGTAATAAGGGTTTCATAACTTTTCTTTGGATACTACTGTCAAAGTCATAAAGACTATAACAAAACGCAAAGGTTCAACTTAAAAATATCAAAAGCCTAAAAATCATATCATTGTTACATTATAAAACAAAAAACCCCCTGATCATCAAATCAGAGGGTGAGTTTTTATTTGAACTTATAAAGTTATTTCAAATGCAGTGCTGAAGCAACTGAGTTATAATTATTGAAATTCAAGTGCGGGTTGGTAACATTCAGCTGAGTAAGTGAATTACCAGGTATTACGACAACCTTAAGATAGATGCCGGTTTGATTCGGGCTTGCTATCACATTTATAGTACCTACGCCGTAGCTTAACAAGCTGATTGTTGTGCCGCCCTGAGTATACGGAAGCGGATACCATGGACCGGTTTGACTTGTACTCATGTAAACCAACACGAGGCCCTGGTCAACAATCTGTTGTGTAATAGCAGGAACAGCGAAAGATGTTCCGGTAATTGATATGGATTCGTTACGTAATAAATATGTATTTACGTTTGCGGCACCTGTAGCCCCGGTTGCGCCAGTTGCGCCAGCAGTTCCAGTTGCGCCGGTTGCACCAGCAGTTCCGGTTGCTCCGGTTGCACCTTTAACTCCGGTAGCGCCGGTTGCGCCAGCAGTTCCGGTTGCACCAGTCACGCCATTAGCACCGGTAGCTCCGGTTGCACCTTTAACTCCGGTAGCGCCGGTTGCGCCGGCAGTTCCGGTTGCGCCTGTCGATCCGTTTGTGCCGTTAGTTCCATTTGAACCGGTAGCGCCTGTTGCGCCGGTAGCACCTGTTGAACCGTTTACGCCATTGGATCCATTAGTTCCGTTTGAACCAGTAGCTCCGGTTGCACCTGTGGCGCCCGTAGCACCGGTTGCTCCCTGAGGGCCTCCGGCAGGCCCTTGCGGTCCCTGTGGTCCGGTAGCACCTATGTCGCCTTGTGCACCGGTAGCACCGGTAGCACCTGTTTGACCGGCAGGTCCGGGTGTTTTGTCTTTTTTACAACCATTAATACTAATTAAGCATGCTAGTAATATTAATGGTAATATGTGTCTAATTCGTCTCATATAGGGTACGTTAAAATAAATTAATTAAAGCTTTGTACGCTAACTGTTTCAATAAGTTACATTTCATTTTGAGAAAAAAATCCAGTTAAATTTTCCGCTGGATTTAAGTATAATTTATGAACGGCTGTTGGGAAACAATTCCGTTATAAATTAAAACAAGGCCAAATGTTTTTCGTTAGAAATGAAAAGGTTATCTATGAAAAAAATCGCATCCTCACTCCACACCCGGATCCATCAATGGATTGATGCGTTTGGGTTCAGGCTAAACTCTTCCAGGTCAAACAAAAGAAAAAGCATTATTACCCGCCATTATTTTTTCCAGACCTTCAATTTTTTTGAGAAGATTGACACCAAACATCCTGAAAAAGTTGAGTTTTTATGTTTTGATACTTACGGCGAAACCATAAAAGTGAAATCACTGCTTGATTTGCAAAGCGCCTTTTTTGAAAATATCAGCCAGTTAAAATAAGATCAGATCCTGCGTCTAAGTGTGAGGATGACCCTGTCAAACCGATGGTCATGATAAACTTCGATCAGCAGGTTACGGTCGTTTTTTGATTTGAGGAGGTTATCTATTTCTTCAAGTGTCATATCGCCCACCGGTTTGAAATTGATAGAGGTGATCTCATCATCTTTTTCAAGGCCCACTTCATCGGCTGCCGAGCCAGGTTCGACCCTGCTTATTACGAGGTGCTTAAACCCCTCGCCCGCAGCATAGTATTCTATGCCGCTCATGTCGTGCTCAAAAGGATTGCCAAAGTTTGCATTAGGCTTTAAGTAGATCGCATTATCAGGGTAATCAAATACAACAGTAAACCTTTTCAGTATACCCACGCCAAGGTTCCCGTCTCTGGGAGTAGATAAGCTTTTCAACGTGGCCTCGTCATAGTCATTCGGGAAAGAGGTGATCACCTTTTTAAGCCGGTATTTACCCAGATCTAGTTCATCTATCCGGCTTAAAAACCCGGAGATTGGACCTGCAAGACCTACCCCCAGGTTGGCAATAATAAATTTTTGAGGCAAGCCATTCTTTTTGATCATATTCTCGAGCGAAACGGGGTGACCTGCGCCCAGGTCAATCACCAGCTTGCTCATCTGCTCCTTGCCGTTGGGTAATATCACCTTGGCCTGTAAGTATGGTTTATGATATTCTACAGTAATTGGTAACTTCTCGCCCGTTCTGAATTTGCGTACTTCTTTTGGCTTGTAAACGGTTATTGCACTATCAATAAAACTTAGTTTTACAGCAAGGTTGTTAAAAAACTCATAGCCCAAAAGCCCATGAATAGGGATGCCCACAAAATTTGACAGGTTAAAATGATCTGTTTTGAGTATAGCCGCCGCGACATCATAACTGGTCAGATTAGGTATTTCTATTTTTAATGGCGGAGTTACATAAGCCTCATAAGCGTCTCCTTCTCCAAGTCCTGCCATTTTGATGGTCCGCTTATTCTGAAGGTTGATGGAGTCGACTAATTTGGGTTCAGTAATAACCATAAGCCCGACCCCGGTATCCAGGATAAAATTAAATGGGCCTTTTCCATTTATTTTTAATTTTATCACTACCAGGTTTCTTATCAGTTTAAAAGGGATCCGTACCGATTTATAGCCATTATCAATATCAAAATATTGGGCCCGGGCCGGTGTATGACAGAAGCACAGTAAACAAATCAAACCCAAAACAGGCAGAAGCTTAGTCTTATGAGGTAGTTTAAGTAACAATTTGATTATAATTGGATTAATAAATTTACGATAAATAGTTTAGTTCTCTAAAATTATATGATACGAAGAAGCCTGGTAATGTTACTGATAGCAGCAATATTTTTGCTGATAAATACCACAGCCGATGCCGGTAAAATCAGGAAGCGAAAAATCAGAAAGCTTTTTAAGCATTCAGCAATAGTAAAGGATCATTTTACGGGTTTTGCATTGTACGACATGGATGCGAAGAAGATGATCTATGAGCTTAATTCGGATAAATACTTTACACCTGCATCCAACACCAAGCTCTTCACCTTTTACACCTGTCTGAAGATGCTGGGCGATTCCATACCAGCTTTAAAATATGTCAACCACAATGATTCACTGATATTCTGGGGAACGGGTGATCCGGCTTTTCTGCATACCGATCTGAAGGGGCTGAGAGGATATGACCTTCTAAAAAACTCAGATAAGCAGCTCTATTTTTCATCGGGCCAGTATCAAAATGAATTTTTTGGTTCAGGATGGGCATGGGACGATTATAACGATTATTACCAGGCCGAAATAACCGAATTGCCTGTTGAAGATAATGTGGCTGTCCTGTCGGCTGATAGCAGCGGGCAATTGAAAATTACCCCATCTTACCTTACCCAATATTTAAAATGCGACAGCAATTATAAACCGGCAGCATTCAGGGTGCAGCGCGATTTTTTGACCAATAGTTTTGTATATCCGGCGATGAAAGCACCTGCCGGTTACCATAAAGAAATTCCCTGGAAAACCAGTACCGCTCTTACCCTTGCATTGTTGCAGGATACATTAAAAAAGGAGGTAGGCGAAATGCATGTCCCATTGGCTGACAGCGCCAAAACTATTTATGATGCCAATGCTGATAGCGTCTACAAACGTATGCTGCAACCAAGCGATAATTTTATTGCCGAACAGTTATTGCTGGTTTGCTCATCTACAAAGTTTAAAATAATGAATGCCGACTCGGTCATTGCCTACTCAAAGATGCATTACCTGAATGATTTGCCCGATGTACCCCAATGGGTAGATGGTTCAGGGCTCTCAAGATTTAACTTGTTTACGCCAAGAAGTATAGTCGCATTGTTATGCAAGATATCGGACCAAATGAAAAACGATAGTTTACTGCACAGCCTGATGCCGATTGGCGGCGTTGCCGGGACGATACGCAAAGCATACAAAACCGACAACGGCGTACCTTTTGTTTGGGCCAAAACCGGGTCGTTATCCAACAACCATAATCAAAGCGGCTACCTGGTAACAAGGAAGGGCAAACGCCTTGCTTTTTCATTTATGAATAACAACTTCACCAGGCCAACGGGCGAGATCCGTGATGAGATGGTCCGCATCATCACCTACATACACGATAACTATTGATTGGATGGCTTTTTTGCTTCTTTTAGGTTCCCCTGTAGCTCTGGGTTTTGCGGAGGCAAGTCGTCTACCTCATGTTCTACTTCGGTTTGCAACACATGCACTGCATATTCGGCGGGTTCTATCCTGCTTCCGGATGCTTCGGCGTATACCTGCGTAAACTCAGCGCCAATGTACAGGATGGTAGAGGTGTAATATATCCAAACTAAAATGACGATGATAGAACCGGCAGCACCATAAGCTGAGCCCTGGGCGGTGTATTGTATATATAACCCTATAAGGTATTGCCCAAGCATAAACAACAGGGCTGTAAAGATAGCGCCTGAGCGGACATCTTTCCACTTGATCTTTACATCGGGGAGGAATTTAAATATGATAGCAAACAAAGCTGAAATCACCAGTAGCGTAATAGCCAGGTTGATCAGATCGAAAATGGTTACCGTTACATAGGGCAAAAAATGCTCCAAACGGGTGCTGAGAGCCTTTACCACAAGGTTAATGATAAGACTCACCAACAACAAAAAGCCCAGGCCTATGATCAGTGAAAATGAAAGGAACCGGTTTTGCAGCCATTTTAGCCAGCCTTTTTTGGGTTTAGATTTTACCCTCCAAATAATATTGAGTGAATCTTGTATCTCAACAAACATACTACTCGCGCCTAGTAATAGAATGATAATACCCGACAACAAAGCGACGCCTGTTTTGCCGGAAAGCGCCAGGTTCTTAACCACCTCCTGAAGTTGATGGGTGGCATCCTGCCCTATAAATTGCGACATCTGCCCATACAAAGCATCGTTAAAGGAATAATGCCGCAACACCAGGCTGGATATGGAAATAACCAATATGATAAGCGGGGCGATTGAAAATACGGTATAATAGGCCAGCGATGCGCTTAGTTTTAAGCCGTTATCGTTTATAAAACCCATAAAAGTGGCCACGATAACTTTCCAAAGTGTTTTAAGATATCGTTTGCTTAAAATTCTCATCAGGATGAACCGTCTTTTTATGATCATGGCTCTGTACCACGATAATAAGCCAATTTTAAGCTTTTTTGTTTAGAAAAATATTTGGAGGCGCTTAAAGGTTAAGCATTTAGAAATCATCCTAAATTGTCAGATAATAGCGTCAGGATTGAGGCAGGAGCGTTTTGAGGTGTGAAAGGATTTAAATTTGTTAATAATATTTTATTTAATTCCTTGATATTATGGTTCTAAAACTCATAATTTTATACCATAAGATTACTCAATTCCAAAGCGTGATTTTTAGGAATGATCCGGCGTTGGGGTTTGATATCAAAACTTTAATTGTTAAATTTTTTTTGGGGAAAGCCGTTCAGTTGCAAGACCGAACGGCTTTTATCATTTAGTGAGCATCTGTTGGTATACTTACCTTGCCCTTTTTAAATGGCTGCAAGTATATCAGCGGGATTGAAAATAGCATAATCAGACCCGATAGCAGGTAAGCATCATTATAAGTTAATAGTAATGATTGCCTTACAACCGCACCTTCAATAGCCCTGTAAGCCATTTGTGTCGCATCGATAGCCGATTTGCCTTTAGCCATAAAAGCCTGTTCCATCATATGCATACGCTGTAAAAACGCATTGTTATACGGGTTAATGTTAGTCAGCAAATTGTTTCGGTGTACACCCTGGCGAATGTGAATGATGGTGGTAAGGGCAGCTATGCCGAATGAGCCGCCAAGCTGGCGCATCATATTATTCAAGCCGGTTCCCTGTCCCATTTCCGGTCCTTTCAAATCGGCTATAGCCAAAGTAGTTAATGGTACAAACAATAATGCCATACCTACACCCCTGATCAATAGTGGTATCAACACGTTCACCTCGCCGGTTTCTAAAGTTGAACCGCTAAGCATGAAGGTAAATACAAAGAACAGGAACATGCCTGCCGTCGCCATAAATTGTGCCGGTATGCCTTTGTTCAGCATTTTGCCAATAAACGGCATCATTACAATAGTACACAAGCCGCCCGGGAACAAAAGCTCGCCTGTTTGCTGCGCCGTGAACCCAAGCAGGTTTTGACAAAACACAGGGAACACGAATACCGAACCATATAAACCAAAGCCCAATATAAATGAGGTAAACATACCTACGGCAAAACTGCGGTGCCGCATAATACCGAAATTCACGATCGGAAACTCGTAGGTGGTCTCGCGCCAGATGAATAAAATGGTACCTAAAATAGCGGTTATGGTAAGCACCAATATATAGGTTTTTGCAAACCAGTCTTCAGACTCACCTTTTTCCAATATCACCTGCAGGCTGCCTACAGCAATTGCTAATAGGAGTATACCCCACCAATCGATGGGCTTTCCTTTGGCCTCTTTGGGCGTTTTATTAATAAACGTATAAGCAAAGAAGGCAGCAATTGTGCCCACCGGAATATTCACATAAAATATCCATTGCCATGTATAGTGATCAGTAATATATCCGCCAATGGTTGGCCCTACCGTTGGGCCTACCACAGCGCCTAAACCAAATAAGGCTGTAGCTGTTCCTATCTGTTCACGGGGCCAGGTTTCCACCAAAATAGCTTGTGAGGTTGATATCAAGCCACCCCCGGCAACGCCTTGTATGATACGGAATATAACCAGCTCGTTTAAACTGTGCGCATTACCGCAAAGGAATGAGGTAATGGTAAATAGTACAATCGAACCTATGAAATAGCTCTTACGGCCAAAAAAACTGCCCAGCCACCCGGACATGGGTAGTATAATTACGTTGGCCACCGCATATCCGGTAACTACCCAGGCAACGTTCTCCAGCGTTGCACCAAGGTTACCTTGTATTTGCGGCAGGGCCACGTTTACTATCGTGGTATCTATCAGCTCCAAAAGTGAGGCTGTTATTACCGTAATAGTAATGATCCATTTTTTAAAACCGGTTTCGGCCATGGTATTTAGTCTTTATAGATTACAGAAACATTTACACTCATACCCGGACGCAGCTTCGCCATGATTTCTTTATCAGCATTGATCTTTATCTTAACAGGTACGCGTTGTACAACTTTAACAAAGTTACCGGTAGCGTTATCCGGCGGTAACAGCGAGAATTTAGCACCTGTAGCAGGTGAGAAATTGTAAACCTCGCCATGCAATTCCAAATCAGGGAAGGCGTCAACTTCAATGTTCACCTTTTGACCGTTCTTCAGGTTGGTCAGCTGTGTTTCTTTAAAGTTCGCAGTGATGTATAAGCTGTTATCATTTACGATATTGAATAAAGTTTGACCTGCCTGTACCAACTGACCCAGCTGGATATTCTTTTTAGAAGTAATACCGCTTGATGGTGCAGTAACAGTAGTGTATGACAATTGCAGTTTTGCATAGTCAACATCAGCCTGGCGTTGGGTAACACCTACATTGGTTACAGTCAACTGATTACGGGTTGTTCCAACCTGCTCTAAAGCAGCTTTATATTGATCTTGTGCAGCACGGTAAGTAGCAGCAGCTACATCGCGGTCTGATTTTGCCTGGTCAAATTGTTGCTGGGTGATTGATCCGTCTTTTACAAGGTTAGCGTAACGTGCATAGTCCTTGTTAGCTTTCTCTAATCGTGCTGCAGCAGATTCGGCCTGTGCACGTGCGCTTGATGAGTTAGCTGCAGTCGCAGTGATTTGTGACTGACCAACATTTACACCTGCGCTGGCACCTTTTTGTGCAGCCAGGGCTTGTTCTAATTTTACTTTATAATCGCGGTCATCGATCTTTACCAAAACCTGACCAGCGTTTACGTGGGTGTTTTCTTCAAAGAAGATGCTATCCACATAGCCGCCTACGCGGGCTACTACCGGGCTTACGTCGCCGTCGATCTGGGCGTCATCGGTATCGATGTGTTTACCGTAGTAGATGTATTCTTTTATTCCGAATATGATACCAGCGATAAGTATCACTCCAAGGATTATAGGGATAACCCTGTTCGGTTTCTTTTTGGGTTCGTGTTCCTGTGCCATTTTATGGTGTAGTTAAATTTTTATTATTTGTTAAGTTTTCCGGTTGATTTTAATAATGTATAGTAAGCAAGTCCTGCATCAGCTTTAGCCAGTTCCAGGTTGATCTGAGCCTGATACAATAATGTTTCAGCATCAGCCCTGTCGGTAGCAGAAGCTACATTGCTTTTGTATTTCGATTGCAGGATCTTATCATTCTCACCTGCCTGATCTATTGATGTTTGCAGCAATTTAATCTTGTTAACTGCTTCCATATAACCTTCGTAGCTGCGGTTTACATCTTTGCGGATGTTATCGGCAGTAATACCCTGGTTAATGGTAACCTGATCACGTTCGATCTTAGCCTCGGTCACTTTGTTTTTGTTGGTCCAGAGTGATGAGAAGTTCCATGAGAAGGTTAAGCCTACAGTCAACGGTGTAATGAAGTTTCCTGATTTCGGTATCGGGTTAGCTGCAACGTCAACATAATAACCTGCTGCCGATGCTGCCAAAGTTGGCAACTGATTGGCATGAATGCTCTTTATGTTGTTATCAGCAACCTTTGATTGCAACACCAATTGCTGTACTTCCTGGCGGTTGGCCATTGCAGTATCGATATAGCTTCCTACCGAACCAATCTGGCGGTCTGTTTCGTTGATCTGGTCAATAGTGATTTGGGTTGTTTCGGGCAAGCCTAACAGGATGTTCAGATCATAATTGATGATCTTGCGGTTAGCTTCCAGGTCAATGCCGTTCAGCTCAACATTTGAACGTTGCAGCTGGAAACGTAATACGTCATTCTTAGTTACCAAACCCTGATCGAAGAAACGTTGAGATTGGTGGATCTGCTCGTCTATCGATTTCAGGTTCTGCTCAACAACCTTTTTGCTTTGCAGCACTTTATACAGATTGTAAAAGGAATTAACCACATCGTAAACGATCTCGTCTTTATCCTTGTCTGCATCCAGTCGTGATACCCTGGTAAGTAAATCGGTCGATTCCTGTGCCAATTTCAATTTGCCGCCGGCCCAAATGGTTTCGTTCAATGAAACTATGCCTAAATAAGCATTTGCGCTGCTTGGCAAGTTAAAACTGCTTGGTCCAAAAGCAAGGCGATTGGCAGGTATCTGTGCGCGATCATAAGTAAAGCTTGCACTGCCTGTAGGTAAAACCTGGTCTTTAGCCTGTTTGTACTTGGATACAGCCTGATCGATTTTTGACTGTGACAGCTTAAGTACTTTGCTGTTCTGGATGCCCAGTTTAATTGCTTCGTCGAGGGTCAGGGTTCTGTCCTGGGCAGAAGCGGTTGCACTTAGCATCAAACCCGGAACCAAAATCGCAATAGCGAAACGGTATAGGGGTTTCACCATTTTTTTAAATGGGTGATTAAGGGGGTTATTTATTTGTGTTATCATGTTCATTCACTAAGTAAGCTCTTAAAAGTTTTTTCATGTAGGCTTCAATACGGGGTTTAAATGTTCCCTCCAGTATTTTTTCGTCCTGTATATCATATCCCAGCATAGTTGTAGTCAACTGGGGAGCATTTATTATAAAGTTTTTGGTGCCATAAATGGTAGCTATCACCAGGTCGCTATCTATATCCTTTTTAAATTCGCCTTTATCTATGCCATCCTGTATGATCTTTTTCAGCTCCAGGACGTTGGTCATCAATATTCCTGCTATCTCATCACTTAATTGTCCCCGGCGCTGCATGGCCAATTCCTGATAAAGCATTTTTTGGAAACAGTTGTTGCTTACCACACGCTGCACATACAGGTCTATGTATTGTTCCATCTTGTTCCACGATGTAGTGGTATCATCACTGCCGATGTTTTGCAATAAGTTCTGGAACGATTTGATCTTCCGGTTGAAAACTGCCAGGAACAATCCCTCTTTTGAACCGAAATAATAATTCAGCATCGCCATATTTACACCGGCCTCACCCGAAATTGTCCGGGTAGAAGCGCCATCAAATCCGAGTTCTGAAAAAACCTTTTCAGCAACGTCAAGGATGTGTTCTTTTTTATCGATCTTATCTTTATCCATTTCTTTTCAGCGGCACAAAATTAATCAATCGATTGATTATGTCAAGAAGGGTTTTGTTATCTTAATGTAATCATTTGATTAAGAGACTTTAGAAATCCAATCAACTGATTAGTTTTTAACAATTTAGCTACGTAACAGTTTTGTTTTACATTTGACGTATTCGAAATATCCATCTATCTTACCGCTTGTTTTTTACTTATGAGACGATTCCTTTTTCTGCCTGTATTTTTACTGATTGGCGGGCTTGCATTTGCACAAACCGCTCCCCCAACTGACATAGTTACCATCGAACAAAATCTAAAAAAGCTGGATGTTGTAGGCAGTGTATTATATATTGCCGCACACCCGGATGATGAGAATACCCGTCTGCTGGCCTACCTGGCGCAGGAAAAGCATTATCGAACTGGTTATTTATCAATGACACGTGGTGATGGCGGTCAAAACCTGATCGGTAATGAGCAGGGTGAATTATTGGGATTGATCCGTACACAAGAGCTTTTAGCGGCGCGTAAAGTGGATGGTGCCGAGCAGTTTTTTACTCGTGCACTTGACTTTGGCTTCTCAAAAGGTCCAGAGGAAACACTCGATTTTTGGGGTAAGGAAAAAATATTAAGCGATGTAGTTTGGGTGATCCGCAAATTCAGGCCGGATGTGATTATTTGCCGCTTCCCGACTACCGGAGAGGGCGGGCATGGGAACCACACTGCCTCAGCTATTTTGGCGCAGGAAGCATTCACCGCAGCAGCTGATCCGAAACGCTTTCCGGAACAATTAAAATACGTGCAAACCTGGCAGCCAAAGCGTATCATGTGGAACACATTTAACTTTGGCAATACCAATACCATAGCGCCCGATCAGTTTAAGGTGAATGTTGGGGTGTATAACCCGCTATTAGGTAAAGGTTACGGTGAGTTAGCTGCCGAAAGCCGCTCGAACCACAAAACACAAGGCTTCGGTTCGGCAAGGCAACGCGGTGATGCTTATGAATATTTTAAAACGATATTGGGCGACGCCCCCAAAACTGATCTGATGGATGGTGTGAATACCACATGGGGGCGAATAAAGGGTGGAAGCGAGATAGGAAATGATATTGAAAAGATCACTAAAGAGTTTGATGTTAATCATCCGGATAAATCTGTTCCGGCATTATTGAAAGTGTATGACCAGGTTCAGAAAATAGATGATACCTATTGGCGTGAGGAAAAGACAAAGGAATTGAGCGAATTGATTGCCGCTTGCGGAGGACTATGGTGCGAGGCTTATACCAATGAACTAACCTATGCTAAAGGCGAGCAAATGAATATTCGTTCGCAAGTGATAAACCGTTATGGACTCAAAGCGGCATTGCATGGATTAACTGTAATCCAACATCCCGATAATGTGCCATCAATTACTTCAGATTTCCTTCATCCTTTAGCACATTATGAATTACCTGTGGCTGATAAAGATAAAACGCTTCCTGCAAACGAGCTTCAAACTTTCACTAACGAATGCGTTGTCGGCAGAATATCGCAACCTTATTGGTTAATGTCTCCGCACCCTATCGGTAGCTACACAATTGAAAACGAGGGTGATGTTGGTAGTCCTGAAAATACTGACGCACCGAAGGTTGTATTTAAATTTTTAATTGATGATCGGGTTATAAGCGTAAATAGAAAGCTTGAATATAAATATGTAAATCCTGCCCAGGGCGAAATTTACCAGCCAGTTGAAATCACACCGCCAGTAACCGCCAATATTCAGGATAAAGTCTACATCTTCAATTCCCAGCAGCCGCAAACGGTGCAGGTAAAATTAGAGGCTTTTGAAAAAATAGGTTCAGGCAGTATTAGCCTGGATGCGCCTCCGGGATGGAAGATCAGTCCGGAGCGGGTTCAATTCACCAATAAAAATAAAGGTGATGAATGGGATCAGGATTTTACCATTACACCATCGGGTAATAAATCGCAAACCGGCGTGTTGGAAGCTTCGGTAACACATGATCACGATAATACTGTTTATAAAGATGGTATCCTGTCAATCCATTATAATCATATCCCAAACATTACACTGTTCCCTCCAGCACAGGCCAAACTGGTTCAGCTTGATCTGAAAATTGCAGGAAAGAAGATCGGCTATATTAATGGCGCCGGAGACCTGGTGCCCGAAGCACTGAAACAGGTTGGTTATGAAGTTCACCAGCTTTCAGAAAATGAAATATTGAACGGTGATCTGTCAGGCTATGATGCCATTATAGTAGGTGTGCGTGCTTATAACGTTGACCCACGATTGGTTATCGAGCAACCTAAGTTGATGGAATACGTGAAAAATGGTGGCAACCTACTGGTGCAATACAATAACAGCAACGGTTTGGTAACTAAAGATATTGGTCCATATCCATTCAAAGTAGTAAACGAACGCGTGACCGACGAGAACGCGAAAATCACCATCCTCGACCCGAATAACCCGGTATTAAACTATCCCAACAAGATCACTCCTGCCGATTTTGATGGCTGGGTTCAAGAGCGTGGCTTATATTTTACAAAAGATTCCGATCCGCAATACCAAAAAGTGTTGCAAATGGCTGATCCAGGTGAATCACCCAAAGATGGTGCGCTTATCACTACCCAATACGGCAAAGGGCGTTTTATTTATACGTCATTGGCATTTTTCAGGCAATTGCCTGCGGGGGTTCCGGGTGCTTATCGGTTGTTTATTAATATGATAAATAAGCCGAAAGCGAATCCGTGACACGATTTTGGGATTTGAGGGATTTCTAAGATTAATAAAAGTTATAAAACTAATGTCATTTCGAACCTGCAGAAGTGGACTTGCGTGGGTGCAGGTGAGAAAACTTATACGATTTGAATAGTTCGCAAGCATCTAGTATAAGGTTTCTCCTCACCCCGACGCTCTGCTCCTTTCCGTTCGTTCGAAATGACAAAGTTTATTTTCTTAAAATAAGGGGGCATTTATAACACAAAAATTTTTATTGTAATCCTTACAGAAACAATTACTTTTGCACTGTTGTAAATAAGCATAACATGGCACATCATCAAGAAGAGAAAAAAGAATTTAACGTAACCAATTTATATTACCTGGTTGGACTGGTATTTGGCCTGATGACCGGCGCGGTATTGGAAGTGGGTATTAAATGGGTTATTGTTGGTGGTATCTTAGGTTTATTGACAGCGCTTTTATACGTAACGGTATTTGTAAGAGGCCGTGAACAACGCTGATCCTGAATTACCCTCATTCATAAAAAACTGGAACCAGTTTTACGGTATCGTTATCGTATGGCTGGTTTTTTTAATTTTCGTATTTTGGCTCATCACCATCTTCTTTAAATGAGCCTGATTGATTGGACCGTCTTAACCCTTACCATCCTTACCATCGTAGTTTACGGTGTTTGGAAAAGCGGCCGCAATCAAAATATAGATCAGTTTCTTGTTGGTAACCGTTCCATGCCCTGGTATACTGTGGGCTTGTCAGTAATGGCCACGCAAGCCAGCGCGATCACTTTTTTATCAGCACCCGGTCAGGCATATTCAGACGGGATGCGTTTTGTACAGTTTTATTTCGGTTTGCCGCTGGCCATGATCGTGCTGTGTATCACTTTTGTTCCGATTTTTCACCGGCTTAAAGTTTATACTGCCTATGAATTCCTGGAAAATCGTTTCGACCTGAAAACCCGTGCGTTGACCTCGCTGCTGTTTTTGATACAACGTGGCTTGTCTACCGGGATCACCATTTATGCGCCGTCTATCATTCTATCGACTATATTAGGTATTAATACCGTTTATACTACGCTCTTCATCGGCGGACTGGTAATTTTCTACACCGTTTACGGCGGTACCAAAGCTGTAAGCTATACCCAACTGCTCCAAATGAGCATCATATTTTTAGGGATGTTTCTTGCGGGAGTAGTGGTGGTTAAACTGCTGCCATCAGGAGTTGGCTTCACGAAAGCGCTTCATTTGGCAGGGAAATTAGGAAAGATGAATGTGATCGATTGGAAGTTTGATCCTGCCAACCAGTACAACGTTTGGAGCGGTTTGATCGGCGGCTTCTTTTTGCAGTTATCCTATTTCGGTACCGATCAGAGCCAGGTGGGGCGTTATTTAACAGGAAGTTCAGTAGGCCAAAGCCGTATGGGTTTGATCATGAACGGACTGATCAAAATACCGATGCAGTTCCTGATCTTGCTTATCGGTATTTTGGTATTTGCCTTTTATCAGTTTAACCAGCCCCCTTTATTCTTTAACAAATACGAGGTAACCCAGGTTAAAAAAGGGAAACACGCTCATGAATTCAACGATCTGAGAATACAATATGCTATTGCATTTCAGCAGAAAAAAGCGAGCGCTGATGAATTATTAAAAGCATTTGACAGCAAAAACGAAGAGCAGATAAACAAGGCAAGCGATAATTTGAAACAGGCAGATGCGGCAGAGGTAGCGATTCGGAAAAATGCCATCAGCCTGATGAAGAAAAACAATAGTAAGGCCGACACTGATGACACCAATTACGTCTTCCTGAATTTTGTGATCCATTTTTTGCCAAATGGATTGATAGGGCTGCTGATAGCGATCGTGTTTTTAGCATCAATGGGATCAACGGCAAGTGCGCTCAACTCGCTTGCTTCTACTACCGTGGTGGATATTTATAAACGTGTCATTAATCGCAATGCGTCTGATAAAATCTACCTCAATGCTTCCCGTCTGGCTACAGTTTTCTGGGGATTGGTATGCATAGCGATGGCTTTATACGCCGCCAAATTGGGCAACTTACTTGAGGCGGTCAACAAGCTGGGTTCATTTATTTACGGAACGATTCTGGGCGTTTTTGTGGTTGCTTTCTATCTCAAAAAAATAAAAGGCACATCTGTATTTATAGCAGCAATAATAAGCGAGATCATTATTTGTATAATGGGCTTTTATAATGTAATTGCTTATTTATGGTTAAATGCCATCGGTTGTTTCCTGGTGATCATCATTGCATGGCTGATCAACCTGGTAATTAGAGAAGAGACTGAAAGTCAGGGGAAAATTTCGGCTTGAGATACAATTGTATAAGTCACTATGTTTTAAGACAATAAGAAACCTATTGTAACATTGTGGTTACACTACCAATCTGATCGTTTTTTTATTTACCTTTAGTTAAATAATAGCATTAAATTAATTAGGGAAAATAGCTGGGCGCGAGGTCTGGCTATTTTTTTGCCTTATTGGAAAGTTTTCTAATTAATTATTACTTAATAGGAACGCCGGCTTTTAAGATAAATTGCCCTCACCATCAGGCACTTCAAAAGGGCAGGTGAGAAAATAGTACAAAAACTGCCATTACAAACAGCTGAGACAGTTTTTGTAATGGCAGAAAAAATCAAAAAAAATTATTTTGCCTGATCAACAACGGCCTGGTTCAGGCGTTGATATTCGTCATCTTTTTGTTCTTTAGCCAACTTAACACCCTCTTGCGCAGTAGCAAGTGCGCCAGCTTTATCACCCATTTTTAACTGGATACGTGCTTTCCATACTTTATAGAAAGGCGCTTTAGGCTCCATTTTTTCAGCAGTGCTTATCCATTCCAGTGCCTTGCTCAGGTCCTTATTGTTCTCATAGTAATACATGGCGGCTTCAAAATATGGTTTTTTATCATGGTTCATGATCTCATCAATATTAGCCATGATCTTACTATCAACTTCGGTGCTGATAGGGAATGAGAATGATGTATTCTCCCATTTAACTTCCAGCTCGCATTTGGTTTGATCTACATTGTTAAACTGGATGGTCATGGTTTCAGTTGGTTCAGAATGGGTTACCGTCTTTACTTTGAAACGCAGAAAATCCTCTGCCTGTTTATAGGTATAAGCACCCCATTGGTGTGCGGTTTTGTTCAGGATAACAGTCCATTCATCCTTTCCGGGGATAGAAAATAATCCATATTCACCGGCAGGAACTTTATTGCCGTCAATGGTTACATCGTCAGAAAATTTAATGATGGTAGCAGCGTTTGCCCCGGTGCGCCACACAACGCCATAAGGTTCAAGACCGCCAAATATTTTCCGCCCTCTCACATTTGGGCGGGAATAGGTTAATGTGATTTGCCCTAAACCAAGATCCTGCGTAACAGTTTGAGTTGAACTCAACTGTGGAGTCTTTAATGCTTGGGCATAGCTGTTTTGCGACACACATGCGATCAGCATGGCTGCCAGATAGAAATAAATGCGTTTCATTTTTTTGGTTTTATGCTACTAAGATATTAATTATTGTTACGATACATTAGACTGTTGGTAATGACAATGTAAAAGCCTAAGTTTGTATTATGCTCAAAAGGTCGGTGATAATTGTATTAGCGATGCTGTATTTAACTACAGTGTCCGGCTTTGCACTGAACCTGCATTATTGCTTCAACAGGTTGGCCTCTGTTCAGGTAGATGCCCCAGCCAACTCTTGCGCCAAGCTGCAAAACAGCAAAATGAAATGCTGTAAGGATCAAAAGATCGAGATAAAGGTTAAGGATGCGCATCAAAACAACTCCCCTTTACACTGGTCCAAATTTTTCCCGATAGCATTACCGGTATCAGCTTTTGTGATCTTTACTCCGGCTGTTCAAAATCCGGTAGTTGCCAATGTAACCGATCGTGGTCCGCCCAAGGCACCAGATGTTCCTCTCTTTCTTAAATACTGTACTTTTCTTATCTGATCTTAATTAATCGGCCCTCATTCTGCCACAGCACACCCATGTGCTCAAACACTAAATTCTAATTTCTAAATCCTAAGTATTAATGTTCTAAAGCAATTTTAGAGTTTAGGTTTTAGAACTTAGAGATTTTTTAATCCAGCTTAATTTTTGATCAAAATGAAAACTCTTAAAATATTCCTGGTAATATTTATTACCTCAATAACTGCTGCAAAAGCACAATTCACCAAAGCCGAATTACAGGTAAGCGGCCTCACCTGCTCCATGTGTTCAAAAGCTACAGAGAAATCATTGCGAACCCTGAATTTCATAGGCGATATCAAAGCCGATCTGAACCGCAATGTATTTGTGATTACCTTTAAAAAAGATGTTCCGGTAGAGCTGGACCAGATCAGCAAAAAAGTTGAAGGCGCCGGATTTTTTGTCAATAGCCTGAAAGCAACTTTCGATTTCGACAACGTCAAAATCAACAATAATACCTTCAGTTATGGCGGTGACTCATACCGTGTTGTCAATGGCGATGGCAGAACGTTAACAGGGCCAACTAAAGTAACGGTGGTTGATAAAGGCTTTGCGCCGGCTTCGGTTTATAAGAAATACCAATCCGATAAGGCCGAAGCCGGTGGCCATATTTACCATATTTCGATATAATCCTCAAGATCATGAAGATTATATTATTGTCTGTCATCCTTTCGGGGATGACCCTTTCTGCCTTTTCGCAGGAATTATATGTGAATACCGAACCCGCTAGTAATATGGCTACTCATTCTCTTGGTATCCGACTGGAAAACCAAGGCTATTTCAACCCGGAATATAAGAACCGAACCAGTCTGGAAGTGATGTATGGCGCAAGCAAAAGCCTGATGGTGCACGGCACTTTATACGCTTTCGATTATTACCAAAATCAGCAGCATTTGGAAGGCGGAAGTGTGTATGCCAAGTATCGTTTCCTTTCGATAGATTCGGTACAGAGTCATTTCAGGGGGGCGGTATTTGTAAAAGCAGCGTCAATAAGCAATCCTATACACAATCAGGAAATAGCGCTTGAAGGTGATAACAGCGGTTTTCAAACTGGAGTAGTTTTTACCAAACTGATACATAAACTGGCTTTATCCGCTTCAACAAGTTATCTGCACGGTTTTAACAACCAAGATTATGATATACCTGCAACTTATGCACATGATGCAGTCGGATATACACTATCCGCAGGGTACTTGTTATTCCCAAGAAAATATGAGAACTATGACCAGGTAAACCTTAATGTTTATGCAGAGTTATTAGGAAAAGCAAATCCCGGCTATGGACAAAGTTACCTGGATATTGCTCCGGCTGTGCAACTTATATTTAACAGTTTTTTCAGGGTCGATTTTTCTTATCGAACTCCTTTATATAACAATATGACCAGGACAAGTCAGAATACTTACCTGGTCAGGTTGGAATACAATTTATTTAATGTTTTTTAGTATCCGCTATGAAAAAAATCACCCTATCTATAATTGCAATTCTATTTTTAAGCCAGGCATTTGCCCAAAAAATGCCCATGAAAAGCGATACCTCGATGAAAGGCATGGACATGGGCGATATGAAAATGGACTCCGGCTCTATGATGTCCATGAAAATGAATAGCCAATACTCGCTTGATTTACCGATGAGCCGTGATGGCTCCGGAACATCATGGGTGCCTGATGAAACGCCGATGTATGCTTACATGATCCATGGTAAAAAGTGGATGACCATGATCCATGGCAGCTTTTTCCTGAGATATAATAAACAGGACCTGTTCAACTCCGGCAGTCGCGGCGGTAAAAAGTTTGATGCTCCAAACTGGCTGATGGCGTTGACGCAGAGGCAAATTGGGAAAAATGGTTTGTTTTCTATAAATACCATGTTCTCTTTCGATCCGTTTCTTGTTGGACCCGGTGGATATCCTTTGTTGTTCCAGACCGGTGAATCATACAAGGGCAAAAAGTTAGTAGATATGCAACACCCGCATGATCTTTTTGCTGAGTTGAGCGTCAATTACACCCAACGTGTTGCAAAGGACGCAGACATTTCACTTTCTTTCGGATATCCTGGCGAACCAGCTTTGGGCCCACCGGTATTTATGCACCGTTTATCAGCCATGAATGATCCGGATGCACCACTGAGTCATCACTACTCGGATGCTACGCATATTACTTTCGGTACTTCGACCTTAGGTTTCCGTTACAAAGATATCAAGCTAGAAGGATCGATTTTTACCGGTCGAGAGCCGGATGAGTACCGATATAATTTTGATGCGATGCGGTTTGATTCTTACTCTTTACGTTTATCCTATAATCCCTCAAAACAGTGGGCATTGCAGGTATCAAACGGCTGGATACACAGTCCGGAAAGTGCCGAACCACAACAGAACGTGGACAGATTTACCGCCTCAGCCATTTACACCAAAATGCTGGACGATGACAGCTATATAGCTACGACATTGGTTTACGGACAGAATCACTTCTCAGATAATCACAAAACGCTGCCATCAGTATTACTGGAAAGCAGCTGGCAAATGCATAAAACAGCTGTTTATAGCCGGTATGAACATGTGCAAAAGGATGCCGATGAATTGGATCTGACGGATACTTACCCACTCAATCCAAATTTTACTATAAATGCTTTTACACTGGGGATAAACAGGATATTGGCAACGGTAGCTAAAACAAACTTAACTGCAGGTATTCAATCTACTTTAAATGTATCACCATCTGAGTTAAAGACGCTTTATGGTAGTACACCAGTGGGGTTTGAGGTGTATTTGAGGATTACACCGAGGTAATTGATGCAATAGACTTACGAAGTTTTTAAAACTTCGTAAGTCTTCTTAAGCATGACAATTAATCTTCTAAGATAACTGGGATATCCGCAAAGCTGTTCGCGGCATAATCATGAACTTCCACCTTACCAAACCCATACTCTGCATAAATAAACGGTATCCCATTCTTCTTTGCAGCCTCATAATCACCTATTGTGTCACCAACATACACCGGATTCTTCAATTGATTGCGGCTAATGATCATCCCAATATTTTCGGCTTTGGGTCTGCCGGTATTGCCTGAGCATTCATAGTCGGTAAATAAATGTTCAAGCTGATGCTGCTTCAAAAAGTTTTCGATATAGCCTGAAAGACAATTGCTCACAATAAAAAGCGGATATTTTTCAGCAAGATCAGTTAGTAATTCTCTCACTTCAGGATACAGTCTGCCACCATATTCCCTCATATGAAATTTTTCCTGTTGCGCATAAGCGTCGGCCATATTTTGATATTCTTCTTTTGCCAAAAAAGTAAAATATTGCGCGAAAATGTCATCCAGAAGCTTACCGGCAAATGCATGGGCATGTTGCTGCGTAATCACGAAATCGGTTATACCTTTATTTTGTAAGACACTGTTCCAGGCTCTTACACAAGACTCGGAGGCGTCCCAAAGCGTACCATCCAGGTCAAAGATCAGTCCATCGAGCTTCAATTTTGAAATCTTTTGATGGTTTCGGTAATGTGAGCCAGGTGGTGTTTGCCATGCCATGAATATAAGGCAAGGTTACGTTTTAAAGGTATAGTATCACCAGATTCGGGATGAATAAAGGTACGGTTCCATTGTTCTTCGGTAAAACTTTCAAACAAAGCCACCAGGTGCTGATGGATGCCATCCAGCATTTTAAGTGACGGTTCGATCGGCAGACGGTAATCTGGTAATAATGCCCAATCCGCTTCTTCATAAGCTTTGATGGTTGGATTCTCCTCGGTCAGCGCCCATTTAAAGCGGATGATCGAGTTCATATGGCTATCAGCAACATGATGTACTACCTGACGGATAGTCCAGCCGCCCGTGCGGTATTGTGTATCTAGTTGCTGCTCAGTGAGTCCCAGTACAGCATTGCGCATCCTGCCCGGAAGGGTTTTGATATCATTTATCCAACCATTTATGGCGTGTTGCGTATACGAAACGGGTGGTTTAAACTTGCCGGTGGGGTATCTTAGTTCTTCGTCTGTCATAGTTTTAACTGGTTGAGTGTTGGATTGATGTGGCGAATAGCCTGCTTGGGGAACAGGTATTCGCGTAAAAATAGCAATTTTAGCAATGCATTGTGTTTGTACGATGCAAGCTTTCCTATATTTTAGCGTTTACACTGTGTTTATTTAAACCGATGATCAAAAAATTACTAATACTTCTACTGTGTTTTGCATTTACTTTTTCCCGTGCTGAGACAATCAGGACGGATGTTTTGGTGATCGGTGGCGGAGCCAGCGGCGTAGCGGCAGCTATACAAAGCGCACGCAGCAAAGTAAAAACACTGCTGGTTGAACCTGGTCCCTGGCTTGGCGGCAGCATGACCATGAGCGGCATGTGCGTATTGGAAGCCAACCGTAATTTACCATCGGGTATCTGGGGCGAATTTCACAGAAAGGTTACCGATTATTACCGCCCGCGTCTGGGTTACGATACCACGCATAATTCCATACTTCGTTTTGAACCTTATACTGGTGCAGATATCTTAAAAAAGATATGTGACACCGTCAAAAACCTTACTGTCAAACTAAAAACACCCTGGACAGCCATCAAAAAGGATGGCACGGGATGGGAAGTAACCATTATGGTAAATGGTGAAGCGGTGAAAGTAGAAACTAAAGTACTTGTTGATGGCACTGAAACTGGCGAAGTTGCTGTAAAAGCCGGAGCAAAGTTTGAAGAAGATACAAATGCAGAACGAATTACCTGGATAGCTATTTTAAAGGATTTCGGGCGTAATGCTGATAAAACCATTCCCAAGCCGGAAGGTTATGACGCAGCAGCCTACTCATGGTTAAAGGGAAAGGATATCAGGCAAATGCTGCGAGCTGTAAGTATCCCAAATGATAAATACATGATCGATTGGGATAAGTACAATAACAGTAACTCTGGCGCGATAAGCAATAAGGAAGAGCTTTATAAAAAGGCCAAATTACGCACTTTGGGTCTGGTGTATTATTTGCAGACAGAATTGAAATATAAGAACCTGGGTTTGGATGGTCAATTTGGTACCCCGGATAATTTGCCGCCTGCTCCATTGGTACTGGAAAGCAGGCACGTGAAAGGTGTAGTGCGAATGATAATGGACGATATCACCAAACCATATGACCGGGAATCGAAATTATACCGGACAACTATTGCAGTAAGTGATGCAATTCCGGCAGGCGTTCAGGCTGATAAATTTCCATCTTACACTGTTCCATTGGGTTCGGTTGTGGTAAGTGATCTGGATAATGTTTTAGTAACCGAAAAAGCACTGTCAGTAACCAATGAAGTAAACAACAGTACAATGTGCCCTTCTGTTCAAATGACTTTAGGCCAGGGTGTAGGTGCAACCGCTGCGTATTGCGCCTTCTTTAAAACAACCACGAAGCATTTACGTGTACGAATAATTCAAGGTGAAATATTGGATTATAAAGGTTATTTATTGCCGATTACTGATGTCACTCAAAAAGACCCGCATTGGCGGGCCGTACAACAAGTTTGCGCAACGGGTCTGTTAAAAGGCGTTCAAAAAACGAATGGTGACCTGCATTTTGAACCAGATGATGTAGTAAGCACTGAAGAAATAAAGCCGTTTTTACTGGAGCTTTATACCCGCGCCTTTTTGTGGTTCAACAAAGAAAAGCCTGGCGACAAATTTACTTTAGGCAATCTGCTTTCACTCATCAGTGATTATACTTTGACTGATCCCAAAACTTTGCAACTACACCTGCAAAAAGCATGGGCACCGCAGTTTAAGCTGACAGGCACTTTTGATCCGAACCGCCCGGTAACCCGCATGGAGTTTGCAGTGCTGACCAATAAATATTTGAATCCTTTTGCAAAAACGATTGATTTGAGTGGACGCGTGGTAAATTAGAATAAACCCTTTACCAATACTATAATAAAATATAAAATGCGGCAGGCTTAAAACCTGCTGCATTTCGTTTATGCACTTTGAATTTTATGATCATGCATCCACTAACTCGAGGTGACGGGGACGTGGTGGTGTTCCGCATTTTTCAAATTCATCAGCAAGTTGCCCGGTAACGCTTCCGACAATTTCGGTTGCAAGCGACTTAAGTGCTTTATTAAAGTGTTCGCTTGTGGTGAGGGCCGAAAACTTCGTAAAAAGATATGCAATTTCTATCTGCTCTGCTGCACCGATTGTTTCCCATTCAGGACGTGGTACTTTAGGTTTCCAGGGTTCAGGGTGCGGACCTGCAATTTGTTCAAAGCCCCACCAATGCGGGTGGAAAGGAGGACATAAGTCATCATCGTCCCAACCTGATATCAAGCCACCAACAGCAACCTCTGCCATTTGCTTTGATAACTCAAAAGTTTTCATTGATAAAGCTTTATCAGTAATCAATGTGCTGAATTTGCCAATGGTGCCGGCTAATGCAACTTCGCTAAAGCGCCCCCAATTTGGATCCTCGTAATTGGGGAAATAATGCGCGATCAGAGAGGCCTTTGTGGCGCTCCAATCATTCATAAATCTTTCATTTGATTTAAACATGATGACTTAATTTGCCGCCTACTCTGCAATTCCCGTTTTCGGCTTATCGGGTGCTTACTCTGTTGAGGATTTTCAGCTTTCTTCCCTGATAAGATTTAGATTTGACTTGTTATAATGATTTGATTATCATAAAATTAGGAATATTGCAAAGTGGAGCCTATAGTACATATACGCAACTTAATACAGTGTTTCTACGCTAAAGAATGGATTGATTGCTGGTTTATTAATCTTTAATTCCCATTAAAGAAAGAAATAAAGGGGAACGGTTATTTTAATATTGCATACAAATGCTCATCTAAAATCTCACCGCTTTTGATGACAGCATTTCTCATGATACCTTCTTTTAGATAACCTGCTTTTTCCAACACCCGCATAGACGCAGGGTTTTTACTATAAACACTTGCCTGGATGCGAATAAAGTCCAGATGGGTAAAAGCATATTCTGTAACCAGCTTTACGGCTTCGGGCATAATGCCATGACCCCAAAGTTCTTCGCTGAGCCAATAACCGATGATGGCTGTTTTGCGGTAAACATCCTCGCGAGGTTCGATACCTATGCCACCGATCACTTCATCATTAATAGTAATTGCAAAGTTGATCACCGGGTCCTGGTCAATCAAATAATCGACCCAGCTCTTGGCAGCTTCTATGGTGTATGGGGATGGAAAGCGGTCCATCAGGCAGGCGGAGATCTTTGGATTATTCGCATTTTTCTGAAGTGATACTTCGTCGCCTTTTTTCCATCCGCGGATAATAAAACCGTTTCCTTGTAATTCCATAATCGCTAAAATACCATAATAACGCTTGCCGGCAATCAACCCAGCCTTAAAATTGCAAATAACGACAGAGCGGAGATCAATACCCAAAGCATTACACCCTGAAATAATGGAACTACGCCCACCGACTTAAGCTTTTTGAAAGATAATCCTGAGCCTATCAGAAACAGTGTTAAGGTTAGACCTGTTTTCGCGATGCTTGTTAGATAAGGCACCATTGGTTTTATAAATGGTACATAAGTGTTTATGAGCATCGCCAGAATGAAAAGACCTATAAAATATGGGATCTTTACGTTTTTGCTGTCAGTTTTAAAAGCAATAGTGCTGATAAATGCTAATGGAATGATCCATAAAGCCCTTGCCAGTTTAACGGTCGTGGCCACTTGTAGTGCCTGAGCGCCATAATGCGAAGCTGCCCCAACCACCGAACTGGTATCATGAATGGCAATAGCGCACCATAAGCCGAATTGCGTTTGCGATAAGTGCAAATGATGACCAATTACAGGGAAAAGGAATAATGCTATTGAGTTAAGTATAAAGATCACTCCCAAAGAAACTGAGATTTGCTTTTCCTGTGCTTTTACCACCGGCGATAATGCCGCTATCGCACTTCCGCCACAAATAGCCGTTCCTGCTGAAATTAGGAAAGAAGTTACCTTATCTATTTTTAAAAATCGACCGGCTAATATGCCAACGGTTAGTACAGTTAAGATAGATACTATCGTAAATAAAATACCTTCTTTGCCTGCCTGCAAAGCACTCACAATGTTCATCCCGAAACCCAGCCCGACTACCGATGCCTGCAATAGCCAATGTGTAGCTTTATGAGTTAATTGGGCGAAAGGATTATCTATTAGTTGTGCCACTATCAAACCAAGTAATAAGGCCAGTGGCGGTGACATTACCGGGAAGAGGCAAACTACTAATGCGCCTAAAAAGATTATTCTACGTGTATTCTCGCTTAAATGAATTGAAAAACGATGATTTTTGATCTCTGCGGCTTCCATCTTTTTTGTGTTTTTGATGGCACAAAATTGGATAGTTGGCGCTCCTGCATCAAATCGTATAATTTAATCTCTCATAACTTTAGGTTATGAAAATAAGTAACAAAATGGAAAATAAGTCAGCCAGATATACTAATAAAGGTTAATTAAGCAGGTTCTTTTGGGTATCTTAGCAATACGATGAAAGTGCTAATCCTACTACTGGCGATAATTATTTGTGTCGGATGCTCCAATCATCCCAAACAAGTCAAAGTAAAAATCAGCCTGATCGACAGTAACCGCTCACTAAAAATTGCCGGGTTTGATAAGCTCATCATAGCAGACATCGGTCGTGATACGAATAATGAAGCCTGGGAAAGCCTGTTACCCATTTATAAAATGCCTGCCGATACCGATATGAAGGATTATCAAAACGTTCAGCCAGGAAAATATGTGGTTCGGGATAGCCTGGTGATCTTCACTCCCGATACCGCTTTCAGGAAAGGTCAGGCCTATTTTTTAAGATATTTCAGGCATGATGAAGGTACCAGCGCCTGGCAATTGATCAGGGGAAAGAAAAGACCTGGAAGTATCAGCTATAAAGATTTGGTTTTTAGCTATTAAATGCGCTTGGGTGTTGAATTTTAAATAATAATTCGTATATTTGCATCGTAATTAAAAGAATCAGAGGGGGCAGTAGTCCCCTCTTTTATTTTACCTGTGTAATCATCAGCCTAAAAACTACGGATAATGGATATTGAAAAGAGGGTGACACAACTGGTTGAGGAGAAGATCGCCGACAGGCCCGACCTGTTTATAGTGAGTGTAAAAATGCATTCAAACGGTAAGCTGGTGATTTTGGTAGACGGCGAAAAAGGCATAGGCATTGCAGATTGCGCGGTGATTAGCAGGCATGTGGGTTTTCATTTGGAAGAGGAGAATGTGATCGAGAACGCCTACAACCTGGAAGTATCTTCACCGGGCATTGATGCACCCCTGGTTTTGCCCCGCCAGTATATAAAAAATGTAGGCAGGCAATTGGCCATTAAAATGGCTGATGGCAGCAAAAGAGAAGGCAAACTAACCGGGATGACCGAGGATGCCGTGGTAATAGAAGAAACAAAAAAAGAAAAAGGGAAAAAGGCTGAAATTGTTGAAAGCGCTGTCCCTTTGGCACAGATAACAGAAACAAAAGTTTTAATATCATTTAAGTAAAAACCATCATGGGCAGCTAAATAAAAATCAAAGCCCATGATAGCTTCATTACCTTAATGAATAAATAATTTCAATGAAAAATGAGCAATATTAATTTAATTGAGTCTTTTCAGGAGTTTAAAGACTTCAAAAACATTGACCGCCCAACTATGATGAGTGTTCTGGAAGACGTTTTCAGAAGCATGATCAGGAAAAAGTATGGTACCGATGAGAATTGTGACGTGATCGTAAACACCGACAACGGTGACCTGGAGATCTGGCGTACGCGTACGGTAATGGAAGATGGTTTTTCTGAAGACGACGACCTGGAGATTGAATTAGCAGAAGCCCACAAATATGATGAGGACCTGAAAGTAGGTGATGAATATGTGGAGCAGATCACCCTGGAAAGCTTTGGCCGCCGTGCTATTCTGGCTGCTCGCCAGACGCTGGTTTCAAAGATCCTGGAGTTGGAAAAAGACGAAATTTTCAAAAAATATAAAGACCGTGTAGGTGAGATCGTGACCGGTGAAGTATACCAGGTTTGGAAAAAAGAAACTTTGGTATTGGATGATGAAGGCAACGAATTATTGCTGCCAAAATCAGAACAGATCCCTGCCGATTACTTCAAAAAAGGCGATAACGTGAAAGCCGTGGTAAGCAAGGTGGATATGATGAACAGCAACCCGAAGATCATCATCTCGCGTACCGCTCCTGAGTTTTTACAACGTTTGTTTGAGTTGGAAGTACCTGAAATTTTCGACGGTTTGATCACCATTAAGAAAATTGTACGTGAACCGGGCGAAAGAGCAAAAGTTGCGGTAGAATCTTACGACGACCGTATCGATCCGGTAGGTGCCTGCGTAGGTATGAAAGGATCACGTATTCACGGTATCGTTCGCGAATTGAAAAACGAAAATATCGACGTTATAAACTATACGAATAATTTACAGTTATACATACAGCGTGCATTGTCTCCTGCGAAGATCACCTCCATTAAATTGGATGATGAGAAAAAGACAGCAGCAGTGTATTTGAAGCCTGACCAGGTGTCATTAGCGATTGGTCGCGGCGGGCATAACATCAAACTGGCGGGTAAGTTAACCGGCTATGAGATAGATGTTTACCGTGAAGCTGATGAACAGGATGAGGACGTGGATATTGAAGAATTCTCAGATGAAATAGATAGCTGGATACTCGACGAGTTCAAACGCATTGGCCTGGATACTGCAAAATCAGTATTGGCATTGAGCGTTGGCGAACTGGTTAAACGTACCGATTTAGAAGAAGAAACGGTTAAAGAAGTGTTGTCTATTCTGCAGGCTGAGTTTGAATAAACTAAATAAGCAAAATTAAAATCGTATTTTTGCATTATCTAAGCAGAGAAAGTAATATTAAATGTCAGAAGACAAAGGAATAAAATTAATAAAAGCAGTAAAGGAACTCAACATTGGTATGGGTACCATCGTCGATTTTTTATCCGCAAAAGGGTATAAAGTCGATAAGCAGCCTATGGCTATGCTTAGTGGTGATATGTACAATACCCTGTTGAAAGAGTTTGCTGCGGACAAAATTATTAAAGAAGAGGCCAAGCAGATCAGCATAGGCAAGATCAGAAAGGAAGAGACCGTTCCGGTTCCTGAAAAACCTGCCGAACAGCGCCGTTCGAGAGATTTTGAGAACGAAGAAATACTGATCAAAAATACGGGCCACTTCTCAACTCCGGTTGAGAAACCGAAGCAAGAGCCTGCAAAGGCTGAAGAGCGTAATGATACGAGCCTTCCGGGTGTGAAGGTGGTGGGTAAGATCGATCTGAATGCGCCATACCGTCCGGAGAAAAAAGAAGAGCCGGTAGTTGCTAAAAAGGAACCGGCACCGGAAGTAAAACCGGAACCTCAAAAAGAAGAGGTAAAAGCACCTGTTGCTAAAACCGAACCGGAACCGGTAAAGGAAAAAGAACCTGTAAAGCCGGCGGTTGAAAAACCTGCGTCAGAGCAGCCGGAAGAGACAGCTGAACCGGAAACCGAAGTGATCCGTGCAAGAGCACAGCGTTTAAGCGGTCCGAACGTAGTTGGTAAGATCCAATTGCCGGTGAACGAGCCAAAGCGTAATCAGCCTGTAGCTTCTTCATCGAATGCTAATAGTGCAGCCGATCATAAGCGTAAAAGAAAACGCAAAGAAGGTGGCGGCCCGCAACAAGGCGGACAAGGCAATCAACATCCGCAGCAGGGTAATGGCACTCCTAACCAGAACCGCCAGGGAGATTTCCGTAACAGGAATCAACAAGGTGGTGGTAACCGCCCGGATTTCAGAAGAGGAGCACCAAGTACTCCTAAAGAAGAGCCTTCAGAAAAAGAAATACAAGACCAGATCAAGGCAACACTTGCCCGTTTAAGCGGTGCAGGTAAATCAGGCAAATTTGCTCAGCGTGCTAAGTTCCGCCGTCAAAAACGTGATGATGTGGCAGCAAGCGCCGAAGAGCTGGCATTAGAACAGGAAGCGCAGTCGAAGGTATTGAAGGTAACGGAATTTGTTACCGCAAACGAATTGGCATCCATGATGGATGTGCCGGTTACGCAGATCATCTCTACCTGTATGAGCCTGGGTATGTTCGTATCCATCAACCAACGTTTGGATGCGGAAACCTTAACTATCGTGGCTGATGAATTTGGCTACCAGGTTGAGTTTGTAAAACCAGAAGACGAAGAAGCTAACCTGGATACTCCGGACGAACCGGGAGATTTATTACCGCGCGCGCCAATCGTAACCATTATGGGGCACGTTGACCACGGTAAAACATCTTTGCTCGACTTTATCCGCAAAACCAATGTAATTGCAGGCGAGGCTGGTGGTATTACACAACACATCGGTGCTTATGAGGTGACATTGCCGGATGACAAAGGGAAAATAACATTCCTGGATACACCAGGTCACGAAGCGTTTACCGCGATGCGTGCCAGGGGCGCCCAGGTAACAGATATTGTAATTATAGTTATTGCTGCTGATGATAGTGTGATGCCGCAAACACGCGAGGCCATAAACCACGCTCAGGCTGCAGGTGCACCCATTATTTTCGCATTTAACAAAATGGACCGCCCGGGTGCTAACGCTGATAAGATACGCGAACAGTTATCGACCATGAATATTTTGGTTGAAGAATGGGGCGGTAAATATCAATCACAGGAAATATCGGCCAAAACCGGTCTGAATGTAGACAAGTTGCTGGAAAAGGTACTGCTTGAAGCAGAATTGCTTGAGTTAACAGCTAACCCGAACAAACGTGCTGTAGGTACAGTTATCGAAGCAGCTTTGGATAAAGGTCGCGGTATTGTGACTACTGTATTGGTACAGGCAGGTATGCTGAAAGTGGGTGATCCTATTTTGGCGGGTTGCTACAGTGGTCGTGTAAAAGCATTGACCAACGAACGTGGCCAGCGTGTAGAATCTGCGGGCCCGTCAACACCGGTACAGGTATTGGGTATGCAAGGCGCACCAACAGCAGGCGATAAGTTCAATGCTTTGGAAAGCGAAGTTGAAGCACGCGAAATCGCCAATAAACGTCTGCAATTGCAGCGTGAACAGGGCTTGCGGACACAGAAACACATTACACTGGATGAAATCGGCCGTCGTTTGGCTGTAGGTAACTTTAAGGAGTTGAACATTATAGTTAAAGGTGACGTGGACGGTTCAATCGAAGCGTTGTCTGACTCTTTACTGAAACTTTCTACTGAGCAGATCCAGGTAAATATTATATCAAAAGCAGTTGGTCAGATTTCCGAATCCGACGTATTGCTGGCTTCGGCATCCGATGCGATCATCATCGGTTTCCAGGTACGCCCTTCACCGGGTGCGCGTAAACTGGCTGAGCAGGAACAGATCGATATCAGGCTTTACTCGATCATCTACGACGCGATCAACGAGATCAAAGCCGCGATGGAAGGCATGCTTGCTCCAACCTTTGAAGAGAAGATTGTTGCGAATGTTGAGATTCGCGAAACCTTCAAGATCAGCAAGGTGGGTACCATTGCAGGTTGTATGGTGCTGGATGGTAAGATCACACGTAACAGCAAAATCCGTATCATTCGCGAAGGTGTGGTTATCTACACCGGTGAGTTGGCTTCGTTAAAGCGCTTTAAAGATGATGTGAAGGAAGTGAACGCCGGTTACGAATGTGGTTTGAACATCCAGAATTTCAATAATATCGAAATTGGCGATATTGTGGAAGCTTATGAAATTGTAGAAGTTAAGCGTAAGCTTTAATAGCTTTTCTTATAAAAATTAAAGGCTCTCTGACAATCAGAGAGCCTTTTTTATTTAGTGATGTTTTTTGACGATTCTGTGGTGATGGCGTTTTACCGGATGATGTCTTTTGTGGTGATGCTTTGTTTGTGCATTTACTGCCTGAAAGCTAAATGTTGCTAACAGAACGATGGCTAGTACTTTTAAAGTTTTCATAATAGTGGGGTTTAAATCTTTTTATATCAAAAGTCTTAATGCAAGATATGTAATTTATATTAACGAAATAGGCCTTGGTCGTTATTATACGAAGAACTTGTTGTAACAAGATTAGTACAAAAATGACTAATTTGTCGTTTTTCAACTAAAATTTTGGTTTATAACTAAAGAGTTAGTAAATTCCATCCACATTACCTGATCTAAATTATAAACCTATACTTTAATGAAAAAACATATCCTGCGAATAAGTCTACTATGTTTTTCAAGTGCTTTTTTTATAAGCAGGTCTTTTGCCCAGACCGTCGCGCCCGATAGCGCCAACCTGCAAATAGCATCAGCCAATTTTTATAAAGCTATTGGCCAGGAGTCCAGATTGTACAACGGTCACGAATACCAGCCCTATGATCGCCGGATAAAGAATAGTGCACTTTTTCCTGATGATGCAAAAACCTGGGCAACCGGAGAGGTTAATTATGACAATATAGCTTACATGGGCGTGCCTATGATGTACGATATTTATAAGGATGCTGTTGTTGTACAGTTATACAATCGCTTTTCAATGTTTACCCTGCTAAGCGAACGGGTGCGCGATTTTAGTTTCTCCGGTCATCACTTTATAAGGGTTAATGCGGATCAGATCACAGATAATAAAGCGGAGCTCACCACCGGTTTTTATGACCAACTCTATACCGGAAAGCTGGAAATACTGGCAAAAAGAAGAAAAACAATCCAGAACTCCTCAAATGCTGTAGCAGCCCCCGAAATATTTTTTTCGGAGACTAATGATTATTATCTAAAAAAAGGAAATGTCTATTATAAAATAGGAAGTAAAGGTTCCATTTTGAAATTATTGAAAGACAAAAAAAATGATCTTCAGAAGTATCTTAAGCAAAATAATATCAGGTACGGAGATAATCCTGAGCTTGCAATGGTCAAAATGGTAACCTATTATGACCAGATAACTAATTAATAAAATTTAATGTTTCGGGGATTGTGCGCAGGGAACCAACTATAACCGACGTGATAAGCAGCAGAGCTTAAAAGTCATTAAAGCCATTATTGAATCGTTATCCTAATGAAGAAAATTTACTTTTTGGTCCTGTCTCTTTTTGCTTTTGTCCAACTGGCAGGCGCTCAGGATAAAACGGAAAAACTGATCAGTGTCGACTTTCACGCGGCTAAGATCCAACAGTTTGTTGATGACCTGCAGGCAAAAACCGGCTGTCATTTTTATTACGAGCAGGCACAGTTTGATAGCTTAAAAGTTACCGTAACGGCCACCGACAGAACCCTTTCTGCTGTCTTATTTATGGTTTTTGACAAAACGGATTATCACTTTGCTATTGCCGGCCAGAATGTATTCCTAACCAAAGGGCGTGAGATGCGGTCTACTCTTGCGGCTGGTTTTTTTGCTCCCGCTTCATCATCCGCGACGCAGGCCCCTGCGACGGTGGTGGATTATTCAGAAGAGAGAACGGCGAAGATACCGGAGGCAACGACAGAGAACAAGCTGTATGAGATAGGCCTGCGGACGAGTAACCTGAAAGGCACAGCCAACCTGGCGGGCTATGTGAAGAATGCCAAATCGGGCGAAGGGATCATCGGAGCAAGTGTCTATAACCCGGATACGAAGATCGGCATTGCCACGGACCAGTTCGGCTACTATTCATTGACCCTGCCAAAAGGACGGCAGACGCTGGTGATCAAGGGCCTTGGGATGAAAGATACAAGAAGAAAGATCGTGCTGTATTCAGATGGCAAGCTGAACATCGAAATGCAGGAACAGGTGACCTCGCTGAAAGAAGTAAAGATCTCGGCAGAAAAAGTAGCCAATGTAAGAAGCGTAGAAATGGGAGTAAATAAACTGGACATTAAAAGCATCAAGCAGATCCCTACGGCCTTTGGCGAAGCGGATGTGCTCAGGGTAGTGCTGACCCTTCCTGGCGTACAATCCGTAGGTGAAGCCACCACAGGCTTTAACGTACGGGGCGGCTCAGCCGACCAGAACCTGATATTGCTGAATGATGCCACGATCTATAACCCATCGCACTTTTTCGGCTTCTTTTCAGCCTTTAACCCGGATATCGTAAAGAACATCGAACTGTATAAAAGCACCATCCCGGAGAAATACGGAGGCAGGCTGTCCTCGGTACTGGATGTAACCGACCGGGAAGGCAACAAGAAGAAATTTACAGGAACAGCAGGTATAGGCTTGCTCACCAGCAGGCTGAACCTGGAAGGCCCGATAGTAAAAGATAAAACCTCGTTCATCTTCGGAGCAAGAACCACTTATTCCGACTGGCTGCTTAGCATGCTGCCGGAAGCTTATAAACACAGCTCAGCCTCGTTCTATGACGGTAATCTTGATATCACCCACCAGATCGACGATAAAAACAGCCTGTACCTGACCACCTATTTGAGCCAGGACAAGTTTAGATTGAACAGCGATACCGCCTACAGCTACAGCAACAAAAACGCCAACATTAAATGGAAGCACAGCTATACAAATAAACTGTACAGTGTGATCATGACCGGTATAGACGATTACCAGTATGATGTATCGAGCTCAGCCAACCCGGTAAATGCCTATAAGCTTAACTTTTCAGTAAGGCAATATGATTTTAAAACCGACTTTAACTATTACCTGAACCCGAAGAACACGCTGAACTTCGGATTAAGCTCGATCTACTATAAACTGAACCCGGGAGACAATGAACCGAACGGCGAAAAATCACTGGTAGCGCCGGACCAGGTACCGCTGGAACAGGCACTGGAGAGCGCATTGTATTTGGGCGACAAATATGATATCACCCCCAAGCTGTCCATCAGCGCAGGCATCCGGTATTCATTATACGCCTACCTTGGCCCTCAGACGGTGGACCATTATGCCCCCAACCTGCCCAAAGAAGCAGTGAACATTACCGACAGCACCACCTATGGCAAAAACAAGGTGATCAACACTTACCAGGGACCGGAGATCAGGCTATCGGCAAGATACCAGGTAGGCGATAACACTTCTATAAAAGCATCGTACAATACACTGCGGCAATACATCCACCTGCTGTCAAACACCACGGCGATATCACCGACGGACACCTATAAGCTGAGCGACCCGAACATCAAACCACAATTTGGCAAGCAGGCCTCACTG
>NZ_DATCRU010000114.1:0-14353 GCF_036568825.1 Mucilaginibacter sp.
TTAAAAGCGACATTCAGGACTATATCACGTATTATAACAACGACAGAATCAAGCTCAATCTAAAAGGAATGAGCCCGGCTAAATACCGAGCTCATTATGATAATAATAATTAAGTTTGTCCAACTTTTGGGGTGCACTTCAGTAAAAGAGAAGCCTTTCTTATTATTGTTGATTTGACTCTTAGTGACGGTCGTGTCCATGACCTTCGCCATGCCCGCGGCCTTCACCATGCCCACGGCCCCGGTCCCAGCCTTCGTGACGACCGTTATCATGCCAGTGATTGCGGTACCTTTCGTCATGACTGTCGCGGATAATCACCTGGTCGTGACGGCCACGATAGCCGGCATATCGTACCCTGTAGTCGGCATCATAACGCCATGGGTTAGGGCGGTTTACAACTACTTTATAGCCATGATAAACATCGTAATTATGCCATCTGGCCGGTAAGTAAGCCCTGTGCACCCACACACCATTATCCAAATAAACATATTGGTGAACAGGAACATCGTAATAAACACCTATATCTGGCATATAATAATAATCGGCGCGGTCATAGCCAACGGGGCCCCATTCAGGCTGAGCGCCAATGTTTACTCCTACGCTTAAATGTACCTGGGCATCGGCTAACTTAAATGATAAGCAGCTTATTAATATCGCTGCTGTAAAAACTAACTTCTTCATAGTAAAATATTATTGTTTGGTATGTATGACAATATTAAACGGAAAAAGTTTAAATATTGATATGGTCTAAAGTATTATGATACCTATAAAATAACAATGCCCCCTGATTCAGAGGGCATTGTATTTGTTAGTCAAAGTAAATTTTTTAGTGCCTGTGATGATCGTCATGATCATGACCGCGGCCATGGTCGCCTTTCCAGTGATTTTTGTATTTCGCTTCGTGGCTATCGCGTATCACAGCCTGGTCGTGTCTGCCTTTGTAGGATGCATATTTTTTTCTGTATACATCATTATGTACCCATGGCGTACGTTCGTTTACTACTACTTTATAGCCATGATACACATCGTAGTTAGCATAGCGCGGCGGCAATGATGCTGTATGTACCCATACATTATTATTAGAATACACATACTGATGTGCGTTTACATCATAATAAGCATCAATATCGGGCATGTAATAATAATCTGCATGGTCATAACCGGTAGGCCCCCAATCCGGCTGACTGCCAATATTAATACCCACGCTTAAATGTACTTGTGCATTTGCTGCTTTAATTGAAAAACAACCTAAAATGATAGCAGCTGCAAAAATGATCTTTTTCATAGTCGAGATTTTTTTCAATTATACAAGTAAGGTGTTAAGTTGTTGTGTTATAACAAAAATTTTACAGCTGAGTATAAATATTGTGTAGGGTGTCATGCTGAGGCACTCGAAGTATGGCGGGCAAAGGCCTTTACACTTTGCATAATCGCCAATACATAGTTAACGATACCCAACTCACATGCTTAGAGTGCCTCAGCATGACACCCTTTTGGATGCTCCAAACGCCTGTGGTTACACAATAAAAAAAACCGGGAATATTGCTACTCCCGGTTCTGTATATTTTGAGAAGAATTACTGCTCGTCGGTATTGTTTTCTTTGTCTTCAACCTTTTTGGAGATCATGGCTAACTGCGGTTTGCCGATCACCTTGTAATTGCCGTCGCCTTTTAGAATGGATGCAACCTGAACCCGGTCAGACATGGTTTTTATAGCTTGAGCCAATTCTTTGTCATATTTAAAATTGGTTTCATAACGACCTTTTTCATAGAAGTATCGCGATGCGATTTCGTTTTCCAATACTTGCTTTATTTCATCCTTATTTTGCTGAAGGTCGTTCTTTTTGCTCGCCATTAATTTTGCTTTTAATGCATCAAATTCAGGCTGGATGTCGGTAAATTGTTTCTCTTTGGTGGCCTCAGCTTTCAGGTTAGTTATCAGTTTCTCGGTTCCGGTAGTATAGCTGTAGTTTTTAGTACTAAGGAATTTTACAAAATCATTGTATTCGTTATCAGTCAGGTGGAAAGTCCTTACATCGCCAATGCTGTTATGTGCATTGCGGAACTGGGTAGCGTAATCAAATATCAAAAGCTTTGAAACCAGTGTTTGGGTGATGTTCGCGAAATGCTCCTGTTTTACAAAAATATCAGGGTAAACGCCACCACCGTCATAAACCGAGCGACCGTCTTTGGTTTTAAACTCATGCATCAGCGAGTCAGCAACCTTTACAACGCTGCCATCATCTTTACGGTGGGTGTAATCCAACGCCTGCACACAACGGCCGGAAGGGATATAATATTTAGCAATGGTGATCTTCACCAAGCTATTATAAGGCAGGTTGAATGTTTGCTGCACCAATCCCTTTCCATAGCTGCGCTGTCCTATAATTACTGCACGGTCCAGGTCTTGCAAGGAACCTGCCACAATCTCAGAGGCAGAAGCCGAACGTCCATTTACCAGAACTACCAAAGGCAGGTTTGGCTCCAATGGTGTATTCTGGGTGCTGTAAGTAAAGTTTTTATCTTTTATCTTGCCCTTTTGCGATACTACCTCAACACCCTTTGGTACAAACAGGTTAACGATCTTCACAGCTTCCTGTAAAATACCACCGCCATTTGATCTCAGATCGAGGATGATACCGCTTGGGTTATTCTTTTTAATATTGGTAAGTGCTGTGGTTACCTCATCCGCTGAATTTTCCAGGAACTTATCGAGTTTGATATAACCCATGTTGCCGTCAACCATACCGGAGTAGGTTACGTTGGGTTGTTTTATCTCATCACGAACCAGGTTTTTCTCAACAGCTTCTGCATCGCCTCGTCTGATCAACAGCTTGATTGCCGCGCCTTTTGAGCCTTTCAGCAATTGGCTCACCTGGTCGTTGGTTTTGCCGGTCAGGTCAACGTTGTTGATTTTAACTAAGCGGTCACCAGCCCTGATATCAGCTTTTTGTGCAGGAAAGCCTTCAAAAACGTCAGAAACGTATACTTTTCCTTCGCGGGCGAAGATACCGGCGCCTATGCCGCCGTATTGGGTGCTTACGTAATGAAGTTTATAATCTTCGATTTCTGATTCAGGAACGAATTCGGTATACGGGTCAAGGCCATCCAGCATGGCATCGACACCCGTTTTGATCATTTTTGCCGAGTTAATATCATCGACATAATTGATATTAACCTCTTTGTAAACAGATGAGAAAACATCCAGGTTTTTGGCGATCTGGAACAGATCGTCCTGGAAGCCAAAGATCGCGACAGCAAGTACTGTTATACCGGCTAAAAAACTCCACTTTTTATAAATACTTTTCATCACAGCACCTGTTGGTTACGAATAAAAGAGAGACATTCAGATATGGAATCTAAATTTCTCATTACCAGAATATAAAATTACGACTTTGATATTAAAAAATGATGCAGGCGGTAAAGTTTTACATCAAATCGAAAAAATTCCGGTTCCGTGATTTAACGCTGGTTAGAGGCGGTTATTGTCGATATTGGCCAGCGCCTTTTTCAGGGTGAAAACCACATACTTACGGTCGCGGTTTACCAATTCCATTATCCGGCTGATCAGGCTGTCTTCCTGGCCTTCGTTATACTGCAATTCTTCGTCGGTGAGGTGATTGTATTTACGTTGTAATTTGATCTTTACACGTGCCCAGTCTTTGTTGCTGATACTGATCTCTGCCATTTCAAAAAATATGTTTGAGCAAAAATAGAAAAAATCTGCTGATGACCTGTGCAATATTTTGGCTCGTTAATTGTTAAACTCTAAGTTAAATAATACATCTAACCTATTTGTAAAACTAAATTTAACAATAAATGAAAAAGTTACTATTAAGTGTCGCGTTGCTGATAGCGGTTTGCATCAGTGCAAGGGCACAGGTTAGCCTCGGTATTAAAGGCGGGGTCAACTTCTCTAAGATTAATATGGATAATTTTAACGAATCTACAAGGACAGGCTACCAGGCTGGTATTTTTGCCCGTGTAGGCAGCGCATTCTATTTGCAGCCAGAAGTTTACCTGAGTAGCACCGGCGGTAAATTTACTTCTACCGACGGCGATTTTCATGCGAATGTGAACTTTACCAACCTGAGTGTTCCGCTGTTACTGGGGCACTCTTTCGGCTCTAAGGATTTGAATTTCAGGTTGATGGTTGGCCCGGTTTATACTTACGCGCTCGATAAGAAGGAGGACTTCTCGGATAATGCCAATGCTGCTATAGCTGATTTTGGTCATTACAATAACAGTACCCTTGGCTTCCAGGCAGGCGGTGGTGTGGATATCGGCCCGATCACAGCCGACTTACGCTATGAAGGCGGTTTAACGAAGATCAACCCCGACTTTGGGCAGCGTCAAAACCTTTGGGCTTTGAGTGTCGGATTTAAGTTCTTTTAAGCTGGATAACTAAAAAAACGAAGTCCCGGAGTATCAATTCCGGGGCTTTTTTTGTATATAAAAGCATACAAATTTGTGGTGAATTCTAAATAAAATCCAACCCATTAAAATTCTTATTCAGGATGAGCCTGTTGTTTACATCAAGCCATTTATCGAGTAAAGTAGCATACACGTCCCTGAAATCGACCTGGTATTTCAGGTCGCCGTTATCTAACTGGGCCAGGTTGGGTGCCTCATTAAATATCCCGGCCTTTTTAAGTTTTCCGCCAAAAATAAACACATTGTTTGCTGTGCCGTGATCGGTCCCGTTGCTGGCATTTTGCTCCACCCGGCGCCCAAATTCCGAGAAGGTCATTACCAAAGTATCATCCAGTTTGCCGGTTTGTTTTAAATCTTTGACAAAAGCAGCGACGGCATCACCATAAATTTTTAATTGCCTGCCCTGCTGGTTTTGCTGACCGACGTGTGTATCAAACCCACTAAGAGAAACATAGTATATCCTTGTTTGCAAACCGGAGTTGATGAATTTTGAAACAGTCTTCAATTGATTACCAAGCGGTGTTGCGGGGTATTCGGCACTAACCGTATAAGTTTTTGATGTTTTCTGGATATAATCAGCCGAGGAGTAAGTTTCGATCATAGTTTTATACAGATAACCCAGGTTATCCTCACTCAGGTGCTCGTTATCATGTTCGTGTACCAGATCTTTAAAAAAGGGTTCACGTGTTGTTTGGTATAATTTATTTGGGTCCTGTACTGCAATGCCTTTCATACTGATTCCTTTCATAGCCAACGATAAAGTGTCATCCACTTCGATAGCCATATACGGATTTTTATTACCATTTTGACAATTGGAATCCAGGTAGCGGCCTATCCACCCGGTAGTCAGAAACTGGTTCGAATCACTTGCAGTTTGCCAAATATCCATCGACCGGAAGTGTGAACGATCGGGATTTGGATAACCCACAGAATTAATAATGCTCATCCATCCCTGATCGTAAATTTCTTTTAAAGCGCTAAGATTAGGATTTAACCCTTGCATGTCATTCAGTTTGATCACCTCATTCTGATTGATGGCGATCGAGGTTCGCTTTTGATAATAAATATCATTTCCAAAAGGAACGATAGTATTCAGACCGTCATTACCACCCGAAAGCTGAATGATCACCAGGTTTTTATATCCGCTGATCTGCTCATGGGCAATGCCCTCCAATGGCTTCAAAAAAGCCGGTATCAGAAAGGCCCCTGAGGCCAATGCGGAGTTCTTTAGAAATTCACGTCTTTTCATATACAATTAGTGAATGAGTGAATTAGTGAATGAGCGATTGTTTTGATGAACATTTGAGATTATTTACTCACTCATTCACTCACTCGCTAATTCACTAATTAAAATTAATTAACACAGTTGATATTCCGGTGTCGAAGCCAACTCAATTGCCAATGTTTTTATATCTGCCGATTGCGCGGCTGTATTTTGTATGGCTGCACTTAGTTTGGGTTCGAGCATAAACTCAGCGACATCTTTTTTGGATAAGTTCTTTGGTATACCCTGTAAAAACTTATCCCAATCAGGCTGCGCCTGTACTTTGGCACTTATTGCAGATTGCCGGTTACGCATGGTAGCCAGGTATGCCTCATCGTCAGGATCGGTCTTGCCTGCAAAATCAATCAATCCCCCGTCCAACACCATTGAAGGTATTTTGAGTCGATACATCAATGATGAACTGTCGATCCAATTCCTTCCACCCGGCCATCCTGCTACATTAGGCGGATAAAATAACACCTGGCCCAAAGCCCTTTGAAATTCGAGCATTACCTCAGGTCGCTGGTAAGTAATATAAAACTGACGGTTCAATCCCACCAAAAAGCTTACAGGCGATTTGATCATGTTGCCCATATTCTTATCATCATAAAACCAATCGGCAGTAAAAACATATTCCAGCAATGGCTTTATTTCGTAATTGGCTTTGTAAAATACATCGGCCATTTCATTTACGTGTACAGGGTCGGGGATCTCGTTTACCAGGTATTTATAAAGTTTGTTGCTGATAAACACAGCAGTTTGCTTTTGTTCGAGCAGGCGATTGATAACGTCCTCGCCATTTAAATTGCCGGTTTTTCCCATAAAAGTCTTTTCGCCGTCGTCATGCTGAAAAGGCCTTACTTTAAACTCACCGTTTTTATCAAAGCCCCAGCCGGTAAATGCCCGGGCCGATTCTTTAATATCCTGCTCGGCGTAGTTTCCCCGGCCAATGGTGAAAAGTTCCATCAGCTCACGGGCGAAATTCTCGTTGGGATGACCTTTATGATTTTGCTGGTTATTCAGAAACTGCAGCATCGCCGGCGATTTGGATACAGCTAACAACAGATCGCGGAAATTACCCAATGCATAAGTCCGCTGAATATTATTTAGTTGTTGCGCATATAGCGCGTTATTGGTGCGACAGGCAAAATGATTGTGCCAAAACAGGGTCATCGTCTCCCGCAATTGGGCATTGGTGGTGCTCATCCTGGTGATCCATGCCAGGTTCAGATCCTTCTCCTGCTGGCGTTGCTGCTGCATGACCTGTTTTTTTGCCAGCATATCGCCGGTCAGCAGCTTCATATAATCAATATTTTCCTGAACCACATTAAGGGGTACGTTAGTCTCTGAAGCTTTAAATAATTCCTTTACTTCTTTCTTAACAGAAAGGTGTTCCGCGGATTTTTTGTCCGAAAAACAAAGGCCGAAGCCGGCCCTGGCATATAAGTGTTTTATCAGCTTCAGGTTATCCATATGCATCAGTAAGACTCTTGTTTTCAGCAAGGGTTTAAACAACTTAAACCCGATTTGAAATTATTTCGTAATTGCATTAGTGCGACCAAGCTAAGCGCAGAATAAAAAACTGGTGATAAAAAAGAAGGCATAAATTTGCCTGATGATATTCAGGCTCGATAAGCGTATTCTATTCCCCAACCCTTCTTTGGCCGAAGAAGATGGTCTGCTGGCAGTTGGGGGCGACTTATCAACCGACCGCCTTTTATTGGCGTATCAAAATGGTATCTTCCCCTGGTACAATGATGATACGCCAATATTATGGTACTCTCCTCACGAACGTTTTGTTTTATTCCCGGATGAATTAAAGATATCCAAAAGCATGCGGCAGATCTTGAAATCAGGGCGTTTCAAGGTTACTTATGACAAAAATTTTGCCGAGGTGATAGATGCCTGTTCCACTGTCAATCGTAAAGATCAACCCGGTACATGGATAACTGCAGATATGATGGAAGCTTATATCCGATTGCACAAAGAAGGTTATGCTCATTCCGTTGAAGTTTGGAAAGATGAGCAATTAGTTGGCGGACTATATGGTGTGCAGGTTGGAGAGGTTTTTTGTGGTGAAAGTATGTTTAGCAAGGTAAGCAATGCTTCCAAGATAGCATTGATCAGCTTATGCAGTACCAATAAATATAAACTGATCGACTGTCAGGTTTATACTGAACATTTGGAATCAATGGGTGCAAGGATGATAAGTCGCCAGGAATATTTGGAAATACTGCAAAATAACGCCGGATAAATTTAGTTTTGCTCTGTATACAAGACTTACGAAGTTTTTAAAACTTCGTAAGTCTGAGTCGTAAATAATGGAGCAACCCAACAACAAAGAACGCATCATATTAGGAATAGACCCCGGCACCGCGGTGATGGGCTATGGCTTGTTAAAAGAAGCCGGCTCAAAAATAGAGCTCATAAGCCTCGGCGTGGTGAAGATGGAGAATATGGACGATCATATGCTGAAGCTCCAGCGGATATTTGAAAAGACAGTAGCCCTGATAGATAATTATCATCCGGATTGCCTCGCCATTGAAGCGCCCTTTTATGGTAAAAACATACAGGTAATGCTAAAACTTGGTCGCGCCCAGGGCGTGTGCATAGCAGCGGCATTATCAAGGAATATTGATATCACAGAATACTCGCCACGTAAAATAAAACAATCTATAACCGGCAACGGTAGTGCCACCAAAGAGCAGGTAGCCGCTATGCTGCAAAACCTGTTAAAATTTAAAGAAACGCCGGAGTTTTTAGACGCGACGGACGGCCTTGCCGTAGCGGTTTGCCATTCCTTCCAGAGGATTAGTACATCTACAGGAAAAGCCGCTAAAAAGAAAACATATTCAGGTTGGGAGACTTTTATTAAAGACAACGCAGATCGCGTGGTATCCAAAAAAAAGTAGAGACGCGATGCATCGCGTCTCCGTTAGTCGATTATATTACCTTTGTAATCAAATTTGTATTTTCTGTTTTCAAAGTCCGTTGCCAGGATATATTGATCGGTAAGTATAAACCCGGCTTCGTTTGGATCTAAGCACACAAAAATATCTGCCCCGCTTTGTTGCCAGATTATTTGACCATCCCGTCCTAAACGGGTTATGTCCATTTCACCATGTACAATATAGTCTGATTGATATTTAAAGATTTCAAAACAGGTCGCCCAATCGGCTTTTGTTTTCCAAATTAGAGATAGGTCAGGTATTGACAAACTAAATACACTATCAGAACAGCAGATAACAATTCTGTCAGGTTCAGTAACGAAACTGTTTTCCAAGACACCTGCCCCGCCGCCGGTGGCTCCGATTAGAGCACCTTTAAGGGGCTCACCTGCTAGGCTGACTTTGATAGCGACCATCGTCATGAAAGAATATTCACCTTCTTCTAAATAAAGCCGATCATATTTTTCTTCACTATCGACAGCAGTATATTCTTTAAAAGGATACACTGAAAGTTCGACCGTATAGTCGCCAATAGATATTTGAGACATGTGGAATTTACTCGGCTCGAAGAGCATCTTTTATTTTCTCCGCGGTAGCCTGAAGCTGTTCAGCTGTAAAGCTTAGTTTTGGCCGTGCAAAGTTAAGATCGCTCACACTATTCATTGGAATCAGGTGGATATGTGCGTGAGGCACTTCCAAACCAATCACCGCGACACCTATTCTTTTGCACGGAATAGCTTTCCTCAAACCTGTTGCCACAATCTTCGCAAATATTTGCAGACCGGTATAAAGCTCGTCATCCAGGTCGAACAGGTAATCGACCTCTTTTTTAGGGATCACCAAAACGTGCCCTTCAGCCAGCGGACTGATATCCAGGAATGCTAAATAATCTACCGTTTCGGCCACTTTATAAGCGGGAATTTCACCGGCTACTATTTTTGAGAAGATGGTGGACATGTGGGTGGTTGATTATGTTGATTGGTTAAGTGGTTTTCAAAATATCAACTACTTAACCAATAAACCATTTAACTAACGACTAATCTCAAGAATTTCAAATTCAATCTTACCTGCCGGTACAGTAATTTCGGTTTTTTCGCCTACTTTTTTACCTAACAAGCCCTTTGCAATGGGCGAGCTAACAGATATTTTACCTGATTTCAGGTCGGCTTCACTTTCCGATACGAGCTGATAGCTCATGGTAGCGCCGTTCTTTACGTTCTTTATCTTCACTATAGACAATGCCAGTACTTTGGAAGTATCCAGTTTGCTTTCGTCGAGCAAGCGGGCTGTTGAAAGCAGTTCTTCCATTTTGGCAATTTTTGATTCATGATGGCCCTGTGCTTCCTTAGCGGCATCATATTCTGCATTTTCAGAAAGGTCGCCTTTATCTCTTGCTTCAGCAATAGCTTTGGCAATAGCTGCCCTGCCGGTAGTTTTTAACTGCTGTAATTCTTCTTTTAATTTATCCAGGCCATCCCTGGTGTAATATGCTACCTCTGCCATAACTCGCTGTATTAATATTTTAGTTTAATAATTGATACCAAAAAAAACCGTCCCCCATTTTTGCGAAGGACGCGGTTGCTTATAAAAACAAACAAGACTATATCGGCGCCGCCTTTATAGTCTTGCTTTCAAGTAAAACGAAGATAAGTGATTTAAGTTTTAATATCCAAATTTTTTTAAGTGATTAATTCGCTCAACCGATCAAAATCAGGCACTTAATTTAGCTAATTTCTCAGCCATCACCTCGCTGATTCGTCGGTACGAATCAAACGTCCAACCAGCAACATGTGGCGTCAATAATACCTTACCCGACTGCTTCAATTCCTCATACCATGCCTGCTCGCCCAGTGCAGGAAATTTCTCTACTTCAAGCACATCCAGCCCGGCACCTAATATCTTTCCTTGTTTTATTGCATTTAAAACAGCTTGCACTTTTACTACTTTTCCGCGGGATGTATTCAGCAGGAAGATCGGCTTTCTGAAATGAAACAGGTATTCATCATCCACCATTCCGTTGGTTTCAGGCGTAAGTGGGATATGGAAACTCACCACATCAGCTTGCTTAACCATTTCTTCCATACTCACCTCGCGAACATATTGATCGCTAAAGCCGGTTTTATATTTATCATAGGCGATCACATTCACGCTGAACCCTGCAAGTTTCCTTGCAAAACTTCCGCCCATAAAGCCGTAACCGATAATGCCAACAGTTTTGCCTTTTAGCTCATAACCACGATTGGCTTCACGTTTCCAAAGACCTTCACGTATTTCGGCATCGGCGCGGTTAAAATTGTTCATCAGGCTCAGCAGCATACCTACCGTATGCTCGCCAACGGCATCCATATTCCCTTCGGGCGCATTGATCAGCGTGATGCCTTTTTCTATCGCATAGTTCTCATCGATATTATCCATCCCCGCACCTGCACGGCAAATAAATTGCAGTTTTTTGCTCAGATCAAGCACCTTGCGGTCGACTAAAAATTTAGAACGAATTACTAGCCCTTCATATCCGCCAAGAATCTCATAAGCCTGCTCGGCCTTTATGGTTGGCTGATAATTGCAATGGTAGCCCATCGCTTCGGCTTGTTCTATAAATATGGGGTGGATGTCGTCGACAATTAATATGCTCTTTTTCATTTATTTAATAACAATGGCGGTGGTAGCTTTAAATGGTTTTAGCTTACTGAAAGGTATTAGTAGCTCTCTATCAGGCTCACAACTTTGTACAACATGCGGTAATATTTTTTCCATTGAAAGCATTACCCCTTCTTTAGTAAAGATGTATCCTTTAAATAGGTCATTGGCTTTCAAACTATCAACAGCTGCTTTCAAATCATCATAAGTATTACCGCAATCCTTATCTTCTTTATTTCCTGATATTCTTTTCCTGAGTGTAGCCTTATATTTAGTAAATGTCCAATTTAAGCCTCTTGAATCAATTTCGTTGCTTAAAGAATAGTATTTGCCTGTATGGATATCTAAGGTAAGCCATCGCTGATACTCATCAGGATGAGCCCCCATTGTCTCATAATCAAGTTTGAGTGATATGATATTCTTATTTGCGTAGGTTATCGTATAAGAAAAGGACGAAATACCCACGCCTTCATTTTGATATTCCTTTACTACAGAATCAAGCTTTTCACCATTAAATAAATTAGTATCACATAAAGCGTCTCTTAGCTTAGGATACTTTTTTGACACAACAGGAATCAGGTAAATGGATGGGTTATCCGTTGGATGCTTTTTACTTCTTACCGCAAGCTTTTTTGTCGTAATGATATTGCTATAATCAAATTGTTGTTTTTGCGCGTAACTGTTGCAAAAAATCAGAATGAGTATCGATGAGAGTAAAAAACGGTTCATTTATTCTCAACAATCTTATTCGTCAAATTAACAAAATCTGCTACTGTCAGCCGTTCAGCACGCAAATCAAGCATAGGCTCATCAGCCATTTTTTCTTTATTGATCAGGGATGATAGCGCATTCCTCAACGTTTTGCGACGTTGATTAAATCCGGCTTTTACCACCTGCCAGAAGAGCTTTTCGTCACAATCCAGTTTTTCAGCATCGTTTCGGGTAAGGCGGATAACAGCTGATAACACCTTAGGTGGTGGATTAAATACCCCGGCTTTTACAGTAAACAAATACTCCACCTTATAATAGGCTTGCAGAAAAACACTCAGAATACCATATTCTTTACTCCCGGCTTTGGCGGCGCAGCGTTCAGCAACTTCCTTTTGAAACATGCCCACCACCTGAACCACCTGCTGACGATTATCCAGCACCTTAAATAATATTTGCGAGGAGATGTTATAAGGAAAGTTTCCGATGATCCCGAAAGGCTTCTGAAATATCTTTCCAAAATCCATCTCCAGGAAATCATCATTGATCAGCCGCTCACCCAGCTGCGGGTATTTTTTTTGAAGGAATTCGTAAGATTCAGTATCGATATCAATCAGGTAAGTTTGCAGATCAGTACGCTGTAAAAGGAAATCAGACAGGATACCCATACCCGGCCCAACTTCAAGCACCTCATGATAGCCAACCGCCAACTGCAAACTGTCAACTATCTTGGCGGCTATATTTTTATCAGTAAGAAAATGCTGACCAAGATGCTTTTTTGCTCTTACTAACGACATTATTCATTCAATTATTTCCGCAAATTACGTCATATTTGTCCTTTAATCCGGAATTATAAGTCTAAAATCTTTTATTTGTATGTTTGTGGGTGCGGATTGCGCAATCGGTACAATCACAAATGAAATCAGTGTAATCATAAATAAATCGGAGTAATCGTGTCAGAAAAACTAAAAATAGGTATCAGTATAGGTGATGTTAACGGGATCGGGCTCGAGGTGATCATCAAAACCCTTGTTGACAACCATATTTATGACTATTTCACTCCGATAGTTTATGGGCATACCAAAGTGGCTTCGTTCCACCGTCGTACCATCAATGCCGGAGAGTTGAATTTTAATGTGATCAACAATCCATCACAGGCTCAACATAGAAAACCCAATATGATCAACTGTTGGGAAGAAGATGTGAAGATCGATCTGGGTACGATCAATGAAACAGGCGGTAAATACGCACTATTATCATTACAGCGTGCTACGGCAGATTTAGTAAATGGAGAGATCGATGCACTGGTAACTGCACCTATTAATAAGGACAATATTCAGAACGAAGAGTTCAAATTCCCCGGCCATACCGAATACTTACAGGAAAAAGCTGGCGCCGCTGAATCGCTGATGTTTTTGGTGAGTGATACCCTGCGTGTTGGTGTGGTAACCGGGCATATTCCTTTAAGCAAAGTTGCAAGCTCCATTACGGTTGATAAAATATTGGCCAAGTTGAAGCTGATGGACGCCAGCCTGCGCCAGGACTTTTGGATACAAAAACCGAGAATTGCAGTTTTGGGATTAAACCCCCACGCTGGCGATAACGGTTTAATTGGCAACGAAGAAAAAGACATTATCATACCAGCCATAGAAGAAGCGCGTGCTAATGATATATTGGCATTCGGCCCATATTCGGCAGACGGATTTTTTGCAAATGGCACCTACATGCAGTTTGATGCCGTGCTGGCCATGTATCACGACCAGGGTTTAATTCCATTCAAACAAATATCATTTGAGTCAGGCGTGAACTTTACTGCTGGACTGAGTTTCGTCCGCACTTCACCAGATCACGGCACCGCTTATGATATCGCGGGCAAAAATCAGGCTTCTGAAATTTCCTTCCGCGAGGCGATCTTTACAGCCATCCATGTAGTGAAACATCGTAAGGAGACAGCAGTGCTGACGGAAAATCCGTTGACGATTACCAAACTGAGCAGGGATAGGGATTAAAAATTGCGAGTATAAAATAAAAGGGTCATGCTGAACTTGTTTCAGCACCCCATCAGAAAGGTCTACAAGAAGCAAGTCTGCTACCGGCAAATCGCAGACCAAGCAGGCGTGAATGTCCTGTGAGGTGCCGGACTTGTTTCACTGTTGTCCGGTAAAAATCGATGAAGGTCAATAAAGATGCGCTTATAGCTTGGAATGGTGGTTTACGTTATAAACCCTGACTCTAAGCCGCTTATTTTAAGTTGAATGGTAGATGGGAGGTTGGTGGACAGCTTTTCAGGGTTGTTCAGGAAGTCTGTCAGGTTAATATAGCTCATCAAATGTAGCCTGATGATAGAACTCAGGTTGGAAAA